>JAIBBK010000009.1 GCA_019694675.1 Ignavibacteria bacterium | reverse complement strand
CATAAGCACAAGAGCCGGCCGGTATTTGCGTGCGATTGATTTCAGCATACGGTTTAATGAATATCTGCTGACAAATTACTTAAATCCGTTTGGCCTGTCAAATGGTAAAAAATGAGGTTTGTGAAAATGAATCTGTTCCAAAGATTTATAACAGCATTAAAAATATAAAGACTATATCTGTCAGAAGCCTGTCACGGGAAAATTCCTGCAACCAAATTACACCTTAATATAGGCAAGACATTTGGTCCCGGACCTGTCACATGTATTCTGCCAATTCACACATTCTCCATGGTAACTCTATTCATAATCTGCAGAAAGAAATATTCTTCATTGATAATGAAATTACAAGCACTCAAAAATCTCCTCAAAATTAAGAACACTGAAATTACTCCTTCGTAGTTCATCAGTCAGGAATATGCAAACTGCAAGAATGAACCTATTCATGTCAAAACTTACTTGTATACAATTAAAGATTGAAATTCACGAACTGAAGCAATAACTTGCCAAAACAAAAATTCCCGCAACAACCGAATGCAGACTTCCTTCCATAAGAAGTTACAGATCCTTCCCATATACAACATCATTAATCAACAATTCACACAAACTAAATCCGAAAGGAAATCAGTAAAATGAAGAGACTCTTCTACTTGTTTCCTGCCTTGTTCATTGGCTTTCTCCTCCTTACAGGACAGGATGTTCCAGATGAGGCAAGATGGAATCAACCGATGCAGACCGGGCTCTATGACCCGTCCGCAGTCTATTCGGACAAGCTTCCTGAAGTAAGGGATTACTTCAATCCGAACGCAGTTACAAGAGTTGTAACCACTCCGTACGAAGTAATTGAGGTTACGCCAAATGTGAGAGTTCTTCCGAGAACAACCAGCTGGCAGAGTGAAGTTGACATCAAACGGCATCCGACAAATCCGAACATCATGTTCGGTTCATCGAATGCCTTCAATAACAGCGGATCTCTGTTCATAAGCGAAGGAGTTTATGTAACCACCAACGGAGGCGTAAGCTGGTTCGGAACAGATACTCTGCAGGGTGCGCCGATTACCAATCACGGCGGCGATCCGGGAATTACGATCGACAAGAACGGCACATTCATAATGTCGCACCTTGGTTACAGCACTTCGGGTATGTTTGCGAACTATTCAACAAACAACGGTGCAACATGGTCAGCAAATTATACGATCACAACCGGTTCGCAGGACAAGAACCTTGCGGGAACCGATGACGCACCGTCAAGCCCGTATTACGGAAGGTCATACGTCGTATGGTCGCTTTTCAATCTTGCAAGCCCGCCGATCGGAATTTCTTACACCAGCAACGGCGGAGTGAACTGGTCATCTGTGATCCAGATCAACACATCCGTTTCCGGACACTACTCACAGGGATGCGATGTGGCCGTAGGACCCAACGGTGAAGTTTATGTGGTGTGGGCCGCGCCAACTTCAGCATCTCCTTTTACCGAAGACTTTGCAGGCTTTGCAAAATCAACCAACGGAGGCGTGAACTGGACAGTGACCAACAATGCATTTGATATGAACGGTGTGAGGTCAACGAACTTTAACGGCTGGGGAATAAGGACAAACAGTTTCCCCCGTATCAGCATTGACAGGTCAGGCGGCGCAAGAAACGGCTGGATCTATGTGGTCACTTCCGGCGCAAATATTTCTCCCGCAGGCAGTGATGCGGACATTCTGCTCTACAAGTCAACCAACAGCGGAACAAGCTGGACTCCGGGTGTAAGAGTGAACCAGGATCCGATCAACAACGGCAGAGTGCAATGGTTCCCTGCTGTCAGGGTTGACGAAGCAGGCGGTGTGAACGTTGTGTATTATGACAACAGGACCACAGCCGACTCCGCAGAGATCTATCTTTCAAGATCGCTCGACGGCGGCACAACTTTTTCCGATGTGCTTGTAAGCGATCACAAATACAAGCCAAAGCCGATCACTCTAAGCGGCATTGCAGGCGGATACGCAGGTGACTATATCGGCGTTACATCCGGTGCGGGCAAGCTGTGGCCGATCTGGATGGACGACATTACGGGCATTTATCAGGCATGGACAACCGGCGTTCAGATCGAGACCTTCCCGCTGAATGCGTTCAATCTCAATTCGCCTTCTGCCGGCACAAGGATAGAAACACTGCCGAACAATACAACCCAGAATACATTCACATGGGACACATCGGCATCAACGGCTTCATACAAATGGGTATTCGGAAGCCCGACTACAACTCCGAGACTGATCACGCTTCAGCCGACAGGCAACTCACTTACTCAGACATCCGGACAGCTTGATAATCTTCTTGCCGCAATCGGGGTAGCTCAGGGAGACTCACTTGTGGGACAGTGGGATGTGTGGGCGTTCAGAAATAATCAGACCAACGACTCGCTAAAATCTTCCAACGGCCCGAGGTCAATCACACTGAAAAGAAAGAAACCCGCGCTTACTGCATTCAACCTGAGTTCGCCGGCAAACGGCTCAACAGTACTGACCTGGTCTGCGATCACGACTCCTCTCAGTTTCAACTGGAGAAAGTCAGGCGAAGCGGTTACTTACAAATGGTTCTATGCATCGCCAAACTTCAGCTCGCAGGCTAACATAAAGTTCGTTAAGCCGTCAGACAACTCGGCTTTCGACTCACTGCTGACACTGAGAAATTCACAGCTCGATTCCATGCTTGCAGGCATCGGCATAGGCATCGGGCAATCGTCAGTTGGACAGTGGCGTGTTTACGCTTACAGCGGAAGCGACTCTCTAGCTTCATCACAAACAAATGCAGTAACTCTGAGAAGAGGCAATCCTCCGACTGTAACAGCTTCGGCTGACTCAATAGTGGTAAGCCTGCCTGTTGGATCAAACACAACAAACAGGAATCTTACAATCGGAAACACAGGTGAATTTCCGCTCAACTGGACTTTATCAGAATCTTCAGTTTCCCTGGATAATGCAGGAGTCTCAGGACACGGATTCACGGAAGATCAGTTGAAGAGAATGGCAAACGCTCCCAAAGGCGCGGCTGATGAATTCTTCGGACAGGATGTTACCGACGGACAGGGCGGTCCCGATGCAGGCGGTTACAGATGGATCGACAGCGACGAACCGGGCGGACCTGTTTATAACTGGTTCGAGATATCATCGCTCGGAACTCGCATCAACACATGGACAAACGGAACGGCTGACGACGGATCCGTCACACTAAATCTTCCGTTCACATTCACTTACTACGAACAGCCATACACTCAGTTGAAGGTATGCACAAACGGCTGGGTAAGCTTTGATGTTGCATCGACCACAACAGCATTCACAAACACGGCTATTCCCGCAACGGGCCTTCCCAATAATACGCTCTACGGATTCTGGGATGACCTTGACCTCAGAACAACCGGAAGCGTTTACTATTATCATGATGCTCCGAACAACAGATACATTGTTGAGTACAAAGACGTGCCGCACTATTCATCGGGAGGTGTTTACACATTCCAGATCATGATATACAGTGACGGCAGGATCTACTATCAGTATCAGAATATGCTGACTTCGCTTAACTCGGCAACCATCGGCTCGGAGAATTCAGCCGGAACAGTGGGACTTCAGGTTGTATTCAACGCAAATTATGTCCACAACAATCTTGCCATCAAGATCGAGAAAGGACTTGCATGGGTTGATGAGAATCCGACTTCGGGAGTAAACAATCCGTCGCAGAATCAGAATGTTATTGTGACATTCAACTCCACAGGGCTTTCCGTGGGAACATACACGGGCTATGTGAAGATCAACAGCAACGATCCTTCAACACCGGTGAGAAATGTCCTCGTGAAGCTCAATGTAACTTCGGCATTGCCCGCTTCCATTACCATGATACCTCAGGCATTCCTCAACGTAGGGCCTAACAATCTGAACATGAGGGATACGGTGACGGTTTATCTGAGAAACACCTCACCGCCTTATGCAATTGTGGACCAGGCATCCGGCGTACTCGATTCCCTTACACATACCGGTTCATTCCTGTTTGCATTTGCACCTTCAGGAACTTACTACCTGCAGGCAAGACACCGAAACTCCATTGAAACATGGAGCAAATCGGGCGGCGAATCTTATGTTCAGGGTTCTGCGTTCAGTTATGATTTCACAACTGCCAACTCACAGTCTTACGGAAGCAATCAGATCCTCAGAGGCTCCGAATACTGCTTCTTCGGAGGAGATGTGAATCAGGACGGAACGGTTGATGCAACCGACGTAAGCTCGGTTGACAACGATGCATACAACTTCGCATCGGGATATCTTGCAACGGATGTGAACGGTGACGGAAGCATTGACGCGACTGATGTGAGCGTTGCAGACAATAACGCATACAACTTTGTAAGCAAATCAGTGCCTCCCGGAGCGGACCCTGTATTACAGCAGGTGAAAGAAAGCACACCGCAGGTCAAAGTAAGCAACGGGAATAATGCGCCTGTTCAGGATGCTTCAACGAAGAAAGCCGAAAGAGGCATAAGAGAATAGCCGAACTTCGGAGAGCACTAAGGTATTACTTCTTTCAGGCCGCCCTTCAGCATTGAGGGGCGGCTTTGTTTTATGCACGCTGATCTTGAGTTTCCAAAGTTCAGACAATTCTCGTTTGAAATCAAAGAGAGTTTTAGCCCCGCCCACTATGTTCATCTCAGGCCATCCCAATAGTCGCTTCGTTACGCTCAAAATGCATGACATGCTCGGACGCGAAGTGAAGACTCTTGTGAATGAAGTGAAGACGGCCGGGTATCATTAAGCGCAGTTCACTTAGCCCACGGATTCATCCGAGGGCGAATGGCGGAAACTTGCCGGCGGCGCACACTTCTACCGGCTTTCGGTAAGCGGCAGCGGGGGAGAGTTTATTGCGGTGAGGAAGTGTGTAGTACTGAAGTAATAGCATTCGCACTCAGCCCACGGATTCATCCGTGGTCGAATGGCGGAGACTTGCCGGAGGCGCGTACTTCTACCGGCTTTCGGTAAGCGGCAGCGGGGGAGAGTTTATTGCGGTGAGGAAGTGTGTAGTACTGAAGTAATAGCATTCGCACTCAGCCCACGGATTCATCCGTGGGCGAATTGCGGAGACTTGCCGGAGGCGCATACTTCTACCGGCTTTCGGTAAGCGGCAGCGGGGGAGAGTTTATTGCGGTGAGGAAGTGTGTAGTACTGAAGTAATAGCATTCGCACTCAGCCCACGGATTCATCCGTGGGCGAATTGCGCGCTGAAGAAGTGTATTGTGGTGAAGTGACGCATTGCGGTTGAGTAGCTGGAGGAGTAGCGAAGACCTTGCTGAGTTGCTCACTTGTAACGTTCATCACAGCGCATTCATCTAATAGTTTTGATCGCGCCTGAAATTATCACACCCAGGCATCACCTTCAAGAATTCATCTATTATGCATCCGTGTAATCCCCCATAAAAACTTAGAAACATGCCCCATACAGATTCTTAAGCATTTACATCACTTTTGTACAGGTTAAATAATTAACCTGACGAAAGGAGAAAAAGCAATGTTTACAGGAACCAAAGTAAGAATCAAAGAAGCCCTCAGACTTCTCATTTATTCAGCATTCACGGCATCGCTTCTTTTTGCGGGATGCAGTGAGCACAACCCGGTCTGGCCCGGATCTGAACAGCAGGCTGAAAAGAATTTGAACCCTGAAGCTGTTTCAGGAGAGACCGAATCCACATCCGAAGGGAAGTTACCGACTGAAGCCGGCTCTGTTGAAGTCGCTGAATCCTCGGGAAGGGCGGGCAATTACGCCTTTACGGTGAACGGGACCGGGAAGCTCAACTTCAGGCCCTCGCAGGTCTTGAATCTTCCCGGGGCGGAAACAAACGTGAACGCGATGAGCATGAACAATTCAGGCTCCGTGACCGAAGGCGGCGAAATGCTTCAGGTGATGGTAAGAGATCTTGGCGGCAATTTACTTACACAACCGCTTCGCCCGGTCAACGTACCGCTGAGTGTGAAATGCTATATTGACATCTATTGGTCGCAAACTGACGGCAGAATGAAGAACATCCTTGCCCCTTTGATTCCCTCAAGGCCCAAGGAATTGTTCGGACATTCAAACAGGGTGCAGTCGAAGTGGTGGCCTCTCGTGTCTGAATTCAAAATGCTGGCAATGCCTGATGACTTCATCGCATGGGTTTACGTCGAACTCAGAGATGCAGTAAGCGGCACCGCATACTGCCGGCCCGGATATCTTGACAGGGGCGGCAATCTGAGAGATGTATCGGGTGCAATGTTCACGATGAGCGTTGCTCAGGACATCAGCTACAATCTTATTCTGCATACGTTCAACGGCATTACGGTTGTTGCGTCAGACGGCGGGACATCTTTGAAGAGTTTCCGCGTAACCAAAGGAACGGTGATCGAATGGAACTTCACGGAAGAGTGGACCCGGGCGCTCATACACAGTTCTTACCTTTCCTATCCGATGGTCGAACTTCAGGGGCCGGATTACACTACGGTGTGGGCGATTGCAAGCGGTGATGTGCCGTCTGACTTCAGCCCGTCCGCACAGATCACATGGGACAACATGATCGATCTTTCAGATGTAAACTCGATCGAGCAGAATTTCGGCCCGAATCCGGGATTCTCGATCTACGAAATGAATCAGGATAAGAAAATTGACAGGTCGGATATTGAGTACGTAGGAGGCAACACGATCCTTTGCATCAGCGGAAATCCTTACACTTACAATTCCGCAGTGAAGTAAGATTCTTCCGGAATTTGACAGCCCGGCATTTCATCCGTATGCCGGGCTTTCATCATCAGAACTCTTCCACAGAAATTATCTGAAGCGCATTGTTGTAATCAAGCTTCAGCATTGATCTGCACCTGAGGTTTCTCATCCAGTCCATGTACTTCAGCTCAATTGCTCCGTCATGATGAAGCCTCATCACGCAGTATCCGTTGTTGCCCACATCCTGCCTCATCTGCGGCCACTTCCAGAATCTTGACTTGGTCTCAAGGAATCTTACTCTTACAGGACATTTGTAATCCTCGTTACTGCTCTGAGTATAATATGGATAACCGCCGTGCCCCACACAGCTTCCGATGAAGGGAAGTTTTGAGCTCCTGTCATACAATGCGCAGTAGTGAACATTCCCCCAAAACCAAAGATCCACAAGCTTTTTGTCTATGAGAAGTTTTCTGAGATCAATGTTTATGAGGTCGGTAAGGTCGCTGTCGTTGTGCTCGTAAGGTTCATTTGCGCTGAACAGTATATTGACCTGCCCTGCATTCCTGCCTTCCGTCAGCCTGTTCTCAAGCCACACTTTCAGCTTGCCGTTCCTGTATCTGCTTGCTTCGTGATAGTCGGTGTCTATGCCCACCATGTTGAACTTCGTATTTCGGATGCAGAAGTAACTGCCTCTCTGTTTCTGCTTCGGATTGCTCAATCTCTTTACAAGGTACTTGAAGTAAGGAACCGAACCGGAGAACATTTCGTGGTTTGAGTTGAGCGTAAACAGGCACGTGTCGTTAAGTATCGGGTCAAGCTCCTTTATGAAGTTGTCGTCGAACTCCTTCTGCGTGCCCGAGTAGTAAACATCTCCGAGATGAACTGCATAGGGAAACTTATCCTCCTTCAACTGCTTTGCAATGTATCGGCTGTGATAATAGCCGGTGCCGAAATCACTGAACACAGCAACATCAAGCGGCTTCCCGGGTGCGGGGTCTTCAATTGTGTCAATAAAATTTTCCCCCTGCGAATATGCATGATTGTCATGGCTGTGGAAGGGATACTTGTCGGAAGGCAAGAGATACTTCGGGCCGGAGAAAATGATCCAGCCGAGAATGTCAGCGTTGGTTTCAAACTTATACCTGTCCGGGTCGATCGGAATGTTTGCAAGGTCCATTCCCGGAAAAGTGAAGCCCGGAGGAAGCGGGTTGGATTTCTTCAGGTATTCGTGCCGCGTTTCGATCTCCCGCGCCGCCTGCGGCATGTTCTTCACTCTTGCATCAGCTTCGTAGATCGCCTCCCTGAGTCTCTGCATTGTGATCTTTGTATCCACCGCCCTCTGAAACCATTTCAGTGTTCCTTCGGGATCTTCTTCAAAGCGTTTCTTGAGCTCACCTGCGGATTCCGGATCCAGAGCAGGCATTTCTTTACTTGCCTTCTTCTTCGGCTTCTTTCTTGTGCCGGAGGCGCGCCCCGCTTTCTTTCCGGCTGCTCTCTTCCCCGGCATCGATTTGGATAATGCCGTATGTGTTTCAATTGCGGAGTTGCCTTTGAAATAGTTAAGCAGTTCATCGCCGGCTTCGCCGCCTTTTTCTTTGCTGAAGCCTTTCGCATCTCCCCAGCCTTCATACATCACGCGCATTGCATTTTCTCCGAGAACTTTCTTTATGTCCTCTTCAGAGATCCCTGCATCAAGCATGGCCTGAGTGAGGCGGATCATCTGTGAAGGAACATAAAGGTCGTCAACCGGCTGTGTGAAGCCGTCCATATCCGTGCCGATAGCAATATTGTCATAGCTTCCGCCGCAAATATTCGCAATGTGCTTAACAGTATTGATCACATGTTCAATCCCGGTATCGGGCTCGCTTTCACTTCCGCAAAGCCAGTACTTCATAAGTATCACGCCAATCACGCCCCCGCATTCCTGTATTATGCCGATCTCATTATCGTCAACCGAAATAAGCTCGCGCTTGCAAAGCGCTTTGACACCATTGTGTGTGAAAACAAGCGGACGCATTCTTCCGCCTCGTGACCTGTTTATCTCATACAGCTCATACCTCCCCTTCACGTTCACATGGTTCAGGTCGGGTATGATCCCGGTATCCAGCATGTGTTCGAAGATGAGCTTTCCTGCTTCGGGAATGCCGTTGTCCGCAAAGACGCTGTAATCGTATCTGAAGTTCATTGTCTTTCTTGTCTTCGGAGAGATGCCGTTTGCGGGGAAGCATGCATTGTTCGGCATGAAATGTCCAAGGGTGATGGAACAAACACCGCGGTGCTTCAGAGTGTCAAGGTGTGCGATGTATTCCTCCGCGGAAAGATTTCTGCCGAGCATGTGAGCACCTTCGAGCGAATGTATGAAGCATGCATCACCGTTTTCGAGAGCCCGGGAAAACTCCGTGTAGTTCCTTGCAAATCTCACCTTCATTCCTTTCTTCGCGGCATCGCTGACCTGCTTCTCCATCTTCTCCATCACCTCCAGCGCCTGAGTGTAAGGCCCGTAGCATTTTGTCCTGCAAGGATAGTCACATCTCTCCACAGCGTTATTAATGTTGTCAATGCCGAAGAAGTCTGTTATGGCTGAGAGAATATTCAGGCTGGAATTCTTTATCAGCCCTTTCTCAATCACATACACTGATGACCAGATCGCAGAGATGTTTCCGGCTTTCATGTTGGACAGGTCATACTGCATCTGAAACATCTCGTCATGGTCCGAGTTTGGTATGTCTATTCCGATCCGGTGCTCCTTATCGTAGATCCGGTAATCGTAAAGGTTCACCTTGAGGGACGGGTGGCAGTGGATGTCAATTACTCTGGATTCGGAGTGGATCCTCTTTGCCTTCTGAGAAATTCCTGTTGATTTCTTTGCCATGGCTTTGACTGTAATACAGCCGTTTATGTTGGGAGGGAACTGAGTGTAATTATATGGAATATGATCTTCATTTTCACGGCAAGGATAATGCTCCGCGAAATCATCTTGCCACGAACGCATCGAGAAACGCCCTCAGGTATTGTTACCACAACGAACATCAGTCATCTTATCAGTATCATCTTAATTGTCCGGGTATGGCTTTGAGTGAACAGCTTGCAGTAATACACACCGCTTGGGATGTTTTCTGCGCTCCATTTCGTTTCATAGACTCCCGGTGCGAGCAGGCTGCTGACAAGTGTTACAACAGCTTTACCTGCGTTGTCGAATATCCTGATGCTCACATGTTCCTTCACGGGTATCTCAAACCGGATGACGGTTTCCGGGTTGAAAGGATTCGGAAAATTCTGCCAAAGAAGGAATCCACCGGGAGAGTTAAGCGAAACGGTAGAAACGTTTGTCTGTACCCGCCGCATAACATGATTGAGCCGCGCAGAAACGGAATCCTCTACGGCAATATTGCGGACAGTATCTGTAATGTATCCGGGCGCAACGAAGATCACATTGTATGTACCCGGAAGAAGAGGCCTGTGATAATCACCGACTGAGGGATCGGTCTTTACAAATGCTGTTGAATGATTCTGCAGATAGATCATAGCGCTTACAGGCTGCGCAGTTGCCGAATCGATAACGATGCCGTGAATTCCTGACAGCGATTGTTCCATATAAGCCAGCAGTGATTCCTTGTTATTGTTCCACCTTTGGGGAAGTGCCGTGCCCGGAGGATTCTTGATGTTCCAGAGTTCGATGGTTGTCTCCCTCACTCCGTACCACGTGTATATCCAGTCCTGCCTGCCGCCGAAGACGGAGTACCACTGGCAACCGTTTGTGATCCCGTTGGCAAAGCCTCCGTTCATAAGGTCTGGATTGGTGGTTGAGTAAGCCTTTGACGCAACAATGAACCATGCATCATCCGGGCATGCTGAATACTGGCCGCTCGGAGCGCCGTTATCCCAGGGATAGTTGACCACGGCCGCTCCGCCGTGAAAGTTAGCCGACATTGTGAGATTCCTGTTCGAGGCAAACGTCATCATTGCCTGAGTTTCCCTCTCTCTGCCTGTAAGAATATTATTCGTGTCTGATATCCTGTCGGGATAATTTCTGTTGAGGTCCTTGCTGTTGGCGTTGTTCCGGGTCGCAAAGTTTACAGTTGTATCGCCGCCAAGCCGGTATGTGCCGTCAGGATTTGCAAGAGGGTTGATCCATATCTCCAGGCTGTTGACTAGTTTCGTAGCGCGGATACCTTCAGCCGTGTTTTGTCCGTACTGAGCAAGAAGATGATCTGCCAGTCTCAGCATGAGTATGAATCCGACAGTCTCGTCGCCGTGAATTGAAGATGTGTAGAAGAACTCGGGTTCATCTTCATTCTCATTTACATTGTCCGAAATTTTCAAAACGAGAAGCAGCCGGTTCTGAACAGAGTATCCGATCGTGTCAAGCATGCATATATCAGGATGAGATGATGCAAACGACTGCATCATATTCTTGTATGAACTGTAAGTCGGATAGCTGTCCCATTCCTGAGGCCCGGCACTGCTCATTTTATGATCATACAAAGAACTTGGATGCGGAAGTTCTTCCACCGGCACTCCGAATTTTTTGAATTCTGTCCATTGTTCTTCACTGGCATATGCGTAAACGTAACCATCCTCCACATTGTCAATGGAAACGACCTTTGTGAGAACGTTAAGGTCTGTTTCTTGTGTCAATAAGAATCTGAAATAATGCTCGGGCATTTGCGCGTCTGAGTGAGCCGTCAGTAACAGCAGAAGCAGTGTTGCGAAGAAGTGTTTCATAGCAGATGCGGATAGGTTTGTTGCCGTCTTGTATTATATGTAAATTAGGCGGATTTCTGACTCTAAGAAATACAAAAAATCGGCACTCTGATAGATGAGATGTCATTACATTTTCAGAATCACTCTATGGCAGGAAGGTGCTTAATGCGGTTGATTCGGACGTAACGTGACCGTCAAAATTCAAATTCGAAGTCAATGAAAAACTATCACCACTCAGTTACCGATCTTTGGAAGAAGTTCACTGAAGCCAATCCGGAATATTCGGACTGCAGTTACACTGCATGGCATTTTTGCGACACGGAAGATTGCGCAGACAAACTTGCAGATATTGTAATGCAAGGCGTAAAGCGCGGCACTACTTCTCTTCTTCTCTGGTATGAGCAGGGCAGAGAAGTTCTTCCTGCGGCCGGCGATCTGAATGTGATCACAGACTGGGACGGTATTGCCAAATGCATCATTAAGACACTGAAGGTCACGGTGCTTCCGTTCCGGGAAGTTGGCGAGGAGCTTGCATTCATTGAAGGAGAAGGTGACAAGTCGCTTGAGTACTGGAGAAAGGCGCACATCAGTTTCTTTACAAGGGAGCTGAAAGATATAAACTTAGAATTCACCGAAGATCTGATGGTGGTGTTTGAGGAGTTTGAAATGATATATAGAGACTGAACAATGCCCGGGATCAGGAGTTGAGAAATTTCTGAACGGGAATTTCAGGATCTGCATGATTACCGTCAATCCTGCGAATCCGGATCTGTACTACAACTCCTCCTTCACAAACCTGAACTCCTCTATCCAGGTTTTCTCTTTCGATTTCAGTCTGAGCCATACATACAGCTCGTTGCCGGTCCTTTTGTAAGTAAGGCCGCTGAAGTAAGCCGTGCTGTCTTCAAGCTTCACTAACCTGAACTCAACCCATTTGTCCTTTTCTTCCCATGCAGTCAGGTCGCCCGAGTAGTGTTTCAGTTTGAGCGTGAGTGTGCCTTCGGATTCCGTCATTACCATATACTCAGTGAACTGCATACTGCCGTCCTTCTCAAGCCTGAATATTCCGTGCATGGAACTGTCAGAGCCCGGAAGCCAGAGTTCATCGCACGTGCCGCCGAGTCCCGTGCCTTTCCAGTAACCTTTCATCCATGCAATATCGGCCAGCGAGCCGCTGCCGGGAGTCCCGTCTTCGCCGAGCGTAAGCACTTCCTGTCCTTGCGAGGTTGAAGTCATGAAAATTATTAGAATGAAAATTTTAAAGATGAACTTTCCGGAATTTCTGATCATGATCCTTTCACGTTTTCTTGATTACTCCGGCACATGTCAGGCCGCGCCCGTATTGTCTTCAGCCGGCTTCTTTGATTTCACAATGAATGCTACAATCACGGAAGTTATCACACCCATCACTGGCGTTCCTATCAGTCCCTGGAAAATGTAGCTCTGCAAGTTGAAGTACGCTTCCGCCTGTTCGCGGGATGCATTGCCTGATGACACTGCGAACTCGATCGCGTTCATAAAGTAATCGGGAGTTATGTATGTGGAAGTGATGAATTGTGTCAGCGGGCTGAGTATGGTGACGAATATCGTGATAACAAGCCCTGTCATGAATCCCTGCCGGAATGTCATCGTTTCGCCGTAGAAATTCTTCTTCTTGTCAAGCAGTGCAAGCACATAAACAGCCACCGCCGGGATCGCAATGAAGTTGGAGAACACCGCATGGCTCTCTATGTTCCTGTCATGAAAACCCGCCAGCTTCTCAATCACCATCCAGGCAAGCATCATGATGAAAAAGATTACGGCCCACTTGATCTCGATCCTGAAGTTCTTCATATTTTTGAGATTTAGTTCTTCACTGCTGAAACTTTCTGAAATGTCCTGATCAGGGTTTTCCGTATTGAGGATCAACAGGATTCACACAAATACTATTCGGCAATCATTGATCACACAGAATCTTTTTTGCTTTGCGTATGAGAATCCGGTAATCCCGTGAATCCTGAATCAGCCGGCCTTATTCTCGCAGTTCACCATCCAGCTTATTCCGTACTTGTCAATGCAACTGCCGAAGTACGCTCCCCAGAACATGTCCTGCAGTTTCATAGTAACTTTGCCGCCCTCGGAAAGTGCTTTGAAAAGCCGCTCTGTCTCTTCGCGGGTATCAGGTTCAAGGTTGATGTGCACATTGTTTCCCGCCGTTACCGTAAACCCCATTGATGACGGAGCGTCGGAGCCCATCAGCATGTGCCCGCCGGTGATCGGCAATGCAACATGAATCACCATGTTCATATCCGATTCGGGCAGTGGCGGAAACTCCGTTGACGGCGGCACGTCCGTATATCGTGCAATCTCTCCCGCAAAATCACCGCCGAAAACGCTTCTGTAAAAGTTGAACGCCTCCTCGCAGTTGCCGGGGAAGTTGAGATAAGTGCTTGTTCTTGCCATGAAGTAAGATAAGTTATTTTTTGATGTTTACGATTCGCAGATGCTCTTCAGCCGCGCAAGCGCCTTTGGCCACGTTTCAAGAAAGTAGCTTTTAAAGTCGGCGTTTGCATCCATGTCAACTTTGAGCAGAGTCTTTCCGTCCTTATCCTCGAACGTATAGTTTTCGAGAGCTCCTTTCCATCCTTCAACTTCCGGCCCTTCCATGATCTCCTTATCGCCGGAGATAATGCCGAGATGCTCTATGGAAATGAACCTGCCCGGGACATTGTCTTTGATCCTCGATATCATACCTCCTGTGTTTCCCTTCTCATCAGCGCCGATGAACCTGATCGTCGCGCCTTTATCCCATGTGCCTTCATACCGCGAGGAGGGGTTGAATTCGCTTGTCCACTCCTTATAATGTTCCGGGTGGATCATCACCGCAAACACCTTTTCCGGAGCGGCGGATATCTCTGTTTCGAAGTGAAGTCTTTCCATGATGTTATGATTCAGTGTGTTTTTTGAAATTGTCCATTATTGCCTGCCAGCCGGCCCTTTGCATTTCAACGGGATTCATCTGTTCGGCATCAAAGGTCTCCGTGACAAGCACGCCCTCTCCGGTTTCTTCAAAAGTTATCTTCACTTTCCGTCCGTCGTCCATTATATATTCGATGAGCTCATGCGGCACTACTTTTGTGTAAACGCCTTCGAAGTCGAAGCTCATGCTTCCGTCCTTAGCGGCCATTTCATAGCAAAACTTTCCGCCTTCGCGCAGGTCATTGACGGCGTTTGGCGAGTGCCAGTCGTCCGAAGCATGGTTCCATTTTGTGATGTGTTCCGGGCTTGTCCAGCGCTCCCAAACCTTCTTTACGGGAGCATTGATCTTTGCGGAAACGGTGACGGATGTTCTTTCGGTGTTGTTCATTCCTTTCAGCATAATTCGAATGGCTCAAAATAATCAGAATGTCCGATTCATGCAATTGGGATTAAGGCGGAGGCGGGGGCGGATGCCTTTATCAGACTCTTCAACACCTCGCTCCCAGTCTGCCCGATTGGGAACGCAACAACCGTTACGAATCAGGAGATTCTTAACGAGGGAATTTACTTTTAAGCTGTAAAGTAAACTTAGTTTTGTTTAATTTTACTTTTAAGCCATAAAGTAAACTTAAATCACTCTAAATAAACATTGAAAATTGAGGATTACATATCCGGGCATTATGAAGATGGATACCGGAACAGATATTTTGTTCCGTCAAAGATCAATCACGAATGGACATGGGCCGATTCTTCGTTGTCAGTATTGCTTGAAAGGGCCTCACTGAAGTTGGGTGAATTAAATTCACTTGCAGGGTTCGTGCCGAGCATAGACCTCTTCATACATCTGCATATAATAAAGGAGTCAGTGATCTCAAGCAAGATTGAAGGTACGAAGACGGAAATTGATGAAGCTGTGTTTCCTGAAGAGGAGATCGTTCCCGGACACAGGGATGATTATATTGAAGTGAAAAATTACACCCGGGCATTGAACGCTTCCGTTGAACGGCTGAAAACATTGCCGTTATCAACTCCCTTACTGAATGAAGCTCATAAAATACTGCTGGAGGGAGTAAGAGGCGAGAGAAAGCAGCCCGGAGAATTAAGACGGAGCCAGAACTGGATTGGCGGTTCATCACTTTCTGATACAGTATTCATTCCGCCTTCTCATGAACTGCTAAACGGAATGATGGGTGATCTTGAGAATTTCATACATAACGATTCACTGAACATCCCTCAGCTGATAAAGATAGCAATGGCACATTATCAGTTTGAAACCATTCATCCTTATCTTGACGGCAACGGGAGGATCGGAAGACTTATGATAACACTTTTCCTTGTCGAAAAGAGATTGCTGGATAAGCCATTGCTTTACCTTTCATATTTTTTTGAGAAGAACAGAAATCTCTACTACGACAATCTGACAAAGGTAAGAACCGCAAATGACCTGATGCAGTGGATCAAATATTTCTTAACAGGCATTGAACAGGTTTCAGTGCAAAGCATTGATACGCTCAGGAAGATACTGGATCTGAAAGATGAAATTGATAAGGAGACAGCTTCCTGGAAAAGAAGAAGCTCTTCGGCCCGCACCTTATCAGACCATTTGTTTCAAAACCCGGTAGTAAAAATAAAAGATGTGCAGAGAGTCTGCGGCCTTTCTGTAAAGGCATCGGGTGATCTTGTTAGAGCATTTGCAGAGAAGAAATTCCTGACGGAAGTGAGTGGTCAGACACGTTATCAGATATTCACTTTTAAACCTTATCTGGATTTGTTCAGGTGAATACGGCGATGCAGGCATAGCGCCTGTGTTTCCGCCTTTTAACACCTCGTTCCCAGTCTCCCGACTGGAAACGTAACATCCACCGTTTCGAATCAAGAGATTCGTAACGAGGGGAAAAATATCTGTCATTCGACCCCTTCGGGGTCGGGAGGTGATGCACGTTCGTTGCTATAAACATTGGATGCCTTCGGCATCCGTTCAAAAGATTTCTTCATTCTACAAACACATGATGCCTTCAGCATCCGATTGCGAATGCGAATCCTGAAGGGATTCAATGTTTATAGGAAATCGTTGCGATGAGATAACAACACGAAGGGGTCGCATAATTTTGTTCTGGAAACCCCAAACACGTGATGCCTTCCGCATCCGATTGCGAATGCGAATCCCGAAGGGATTCCATGTTTATAGAAGTTCAAGACATTAATATGACGACCCCGAAGGAGTCGCATAATTTTGTTCTGGAAACCACAAACACATGATGCCTTCCGCATCCGATTGCGAATTCGAATCCCGAAGGGATTCAATGTTTATATGAAATCGTTGCGATGAGATAACGACCCCGAAGGGGTCGCATACATTTGTTCGAAAGGCCATATCATCCCTTCGGGGTTTGAATGTTAGTTGTGTCCGGTTCTATAATCATGTCAGCCCTTGGGGCTTTCTTTGTGATTACACATTCCACATTTTTATATTTCACATTTCATCAATTCACCAGTTGCCCACGAAACAATAGAATGCCCCTTTGAAGAGGTTGTCTCAAAACCCATATCTTTCTCAATCCAAAGGTTTAGATGATTCAAGTTCATAGTGGCTTTTGCATTAGTATAGTAGATCCCTGCCCGTCTGATGAGCTGAATCATGAACTCCGGTTACGTCCAGCAATTAGCAGAGATGACAACTTGGGTTATACGAATTGAAATCGGATCTATTCACAAAAATCTCATGCCCCGAAAAACTGTTTTATATTTAAAATACAATTTGCTATTTTGTTCACATTAATCTTTTCAGGAACCCAAAGAACCGGAACGCACCAACCGATCATTTTTTGTTTACTGAAACGCAGTTCTTGTTTCACAAGGGAAGACAAATTGAAAGCATCTGCTTAAATTCGAGAATGTAAATCACCTTGAAACTGCTTGCCTTCCAAACTGTCTACACATTATTTATTAACTAAACCCAAAACACAAGTCATGAGAAAATTTAATTTCCTGCTTGGTTTCATTCTTTTGCTTTTTGCAGCATCCGCAGTAAATTCACAGAACGTAAATGTTAATCCCGGCGGTGGATCTTACCCCACATTGAAGGATGCATTTGATGCTATAAATGCAGGGACCCACACAGGAGCAGTGACTATTGACGTAGTTGGCAATACAACAGAAACTGCAACTGCGGTTTTAAACGCAAGCGGAACAGGCGCAGCAAGCTACACCTCAATCTTCATGGCTCCTTCCGGTGGAGCAAGAACTATCGAAGGAACTTTAGCCGGTGCAACGACAGGTTCAATAATCAGATTTGCAGGCGCTGACAATGTTACGATAGACGGAAGGATCGGTGGCACAGGAAGAAACCTTACCGTAAGGAATAATTCAGCTGTAACAACTCAAGCATGTATTTTCCTATCGACTATTATTCCGGCTCTGGGTGATACAAACGGATGTCAGAACAATGTTATAAGAAATCTTGAATTATCTTGCGGGGCAGATCAAAATTCATTGACTACCGCTTTCTTAGCTATTGGAATTACAAGTGGATTAGCTACCGGAGGAATCGGAACTGCCGCAAGAAATAACGACAATAACCAGTATCTTGACAACAGAATAATAAAAGTCAGATACGGTATATTTCTTGGCGGTGGAGTTGCTTTCAACCTGAATGACAACAACGTAATTTCGGGCAACATAATCGGTCCGGATGCTTACGGATCTGATCAAATAGGAAAGGCCGGGATATATGTTAATGGACAGAATAACTGTCTCATTTCATGCAACAGAATTCAGAATGTAGGGCGAAATGATAACGTTGCAGGACTTACTCCGGGCGCTGACAGATGCGGTATTGGTCTTGGTCAGGAGAACTGGTCAACAACATCGACAACAACACTTGTCGGGACAAACAACGTCGTAAATGCAAACACGATCATCAACGTTCAGGAAACGCGTGAATTTTCTGCGGTAGGAATAATCTGTGGTTCATCTGCTCCAACGAATGGCGGAATAACAAATAATCTGATCAGCAATAATGTTATCTATAATGTAAAAGCAAACGGAACTTCTCCTGATCAGGCAGTTGGTATTGGATATATTGGCGGAACTGCTACAGTAAATGCAAAAAGAGACCTGATAGTATATAACTCTGTTTATATGGCAGGACCTTCGGATCCGGAACCGGGTTCTGCTTCAACACAACATACCATAGGCATTAAAATAAACAGTACTGCTGCCAGCAATGAACTTACTCTTAAGAACAATGCCATTCACATGGATGTAACTTCAAGAACTATTTCTTTATTGCATTACTGCATTGCAGCTCCTTCAACAGCTTATAACTGGACCGGAGGCGGATGTGACAATAATGATTATTATTTCCCGGCTGCCAATACTCAAATGAGAACAGGAGGAATAGGAACAACTACACCGCTTGGTTCTTCATTCCTGACTTTAGCTTTGTGGCAACCTGTGTTCACTACACCGGGACCACAGGACGGCTTATCAATTCAGGCAGATCCGCTATTCACTTTGCTCCCGACTACATATCCGTTGATTCCGCAAACAGGGTCGCCGTTACTTATGGCTGCTGCACCAATTCCCGGAGTTAACCTGGACATTTATTCCTGCATAAATCCTGAATTAAGAAGCGCCACTGCACCAACCATCGGCGCTTATGAATATACAGAGCAATTACTGCCTGTAGAACTTGCATCATTCATTTCAAATGTAACCGGAAGAGATGTCATTCTTAACTGGACAACATCATCAGAGCTCAACAATGCAGGGTTTGATGTAGAAAGAAGAATTGTAAACACAAATGAATGGATCAAGGTTGGAAATGTTGCCGGAAACGGAACAGTGAGCACACCTCAAGACTATTCTTTCACAGACAGAGGTTTGGAAGCTGGGAAGTATAATTACAGACTGAAGCAAATAGACTTCAACGGTAATTTTGAATATTACAATCTCAGCAGCGAAGTCAATGTTGGTATTCCGACAAAGTTTGCCCTGTCGCAAAACTATCCGAATCCTTTCAATCCGTCAACAAAGATCAACTATGATGTTCCGTCAGACGGATTGGTGAGTCTGAAGATATTTGATATGGCAGGTAAGGAAGTTGCTTCACTTGTAAACGAATTTAAGACTGCAGGTTATTACACATTGCAATTCAATGCGGCAAACCTGCCGAGCGGCGTTTACCTTTATACATTGTCTGCAAGCAACTTCACTTCAACAAAGAAAATGACGTTGCTGAAATAGACAACCGGCAGAAAGTAAATTATCTGTCATTAATCATGAAGCCGTGGGATGAAGAATCCCGCGGCTTTTTATTTAGTTATAGAAATTGTGTTTTGTTCATCTTATAGTATTCTGATCTGATGTGTGCCAATTATTTTAACACACTCGT
>JAIBBK010000089.1 GCA_019694675.1 Ignavibacteria bacterium | reverse complement strand
GTTCGGTTCAGGCAGTGTCGTCAAAGTTGATCAGTTTATTGACAAGCCGGTGGAGCCGGAAGTACTGATCAGCGCCATCGGAAAACTACTAAACGGAAAAAAGGGCTGATGCCATGTTTGTACATGAGAAAAATGCGGTTAGCGACTTCATCGGTGATCTGACACGAAAATACGGCAGACAGCGTTCATCCCTTCTGCCTATCCTGCAGGAAATACAGCACAAGTACAATTATGTCAGCGACTTTGCACAGCAGGAAGTTGCAAGGAATCTCGACATCCATCCCGTTGAAGTTTACAGCGTAATTTCCTTTTACGCATTCCTTTACGATAAGCCCCGCGGCAGGAACATAGTGAGGTTCTGCAAGACTATCGTTTGCGAACTTGCGGGCGCAAGGGCGGTTGCCGAAGCGGTGAAGAGGGAACTGGGAATCGGTTTCGGCGAGACAACCAAAGACGGAAAGATCACACTTGAATATGCCAATTGCATCGGCATGTGCGATAAGAGTCCTGCCATGCTGGTGAATGAAAGAGTCTATTCCGGACTCGATCCCGAACAGGCTTGTAAAATCATAAGGGAGATAAAATGAATACGGCTTTTGAAAAACAGGACCGTACAGGGCCGGTCTTGTTCAGAACTTACGAAAAAGGTTCAGGTCTCAAGAAGGCCCTCTCCATGGAAAGGAATGATATTCTTGACGAACTGAGGGAATCCAAACTCAAGGGAAGAGGCGGAGCGGGGTTTCCGACTTCAACCAAGTGGATGATAGTGGCCGCCGCCAGCGACTCCAAAAAGTATGTGATCTGCAATGCAGACGAAGGCGAGCCGGGCACATTTAAAGACAGAGTGCTTCTTACAGAATATCCCGAGCTTGTTTTCGAAGGCATGGTCATCGCCGGCTACACTATCGGCGCTGATGAAGGCATCGTCTATCTGCGCGGTGAGTATTTCTATATGCTTTCTTTCCTGGAGAAATTTCTTGAAGACATGAGATCGAATGGACTGCTTGGAAAGAACATACTCGGAAAAGACGGCTTCAATTTCGATATCAGCATCAGACTCGGCTCAGGCGCATATGTCTGCGGTGAAGAGACCGCCCTGATAGAATCCCTCGAAGGGTACAGAGGCGAACCAAGGAACCGCCCGCCGTTCCCGGTCAATACGGGCTTTATGGGACATCCAACAATTGTAAATAATGTCGAAACACTGGCATCCGTGCCGCACCTCATAATGAACGGCGGCGCGTGGTTCTGTGAAATGGGGACGGATAAGTCAACCGGCTCAAAGCTGTTCTCCGTTTCCGGCGACTGCGATTCGCCGGGTGTCTATGAACTGCCGTGGGGCACCACCATAAAGGAACTTCTGAAGATCGTCGGTGCGGAAAATGCCAAGGCTGTTCAGGTGGGAGGAGCTTCGGGCATCTGCTTCGGAAAGAAGGACTTCAGCAGAAGCCTTGCATATGAAGATGCAGCAACCGGCGGTTCGATCATGATATTCAATGAATCAAGGAACATGCTCCATGTGCTGAAGAGCTTCATGGAGTTCTTTGTCGAAGAATCGTGCGGGCAATGCACACCGTGCAGAATAGGTAACGTTAAACTGCTTGAAGGCGTGGAAATGATCGAAAGAGGCGAATTCACTTTCGAGTACATCGAGAAACTCAAGGACCTCGGGCGCACAATGCAGGTTGCCTCAAAATGCGGACTCGGCCAAACCAGCCCGAATCCGTTCATCAGTATTCTTGAAAATTTTAAGGATGAGATCTTCAATCCCAGGGAGGTGAATGAAGCTGTATGACTATGAAAACTGAACTCAGAAGCCCGGTATCCCAAAGGCCGCACATAATTCCCAGTGTGAAAGACAGAAAAGGAATTGGCGCTGAAGTGGCAATAGAGCTCAACGGCGAAAAACTGCATGTGCAGATGGGAAAGACAATACTTGAAGTGTGCCGCGAAAATAATGTTCATATTCCGACATTGTGCTATCACGAGGATCTCTGCATAGCGGGAAACTGCAGGATGTGCGTCGTTGAAGTGGAAGGAATGAGGACCCTACAGGCCGCATGTGCATTCCCGATAACCGGCCCGGTCAAGATAAAGACGTTTTCGAACAAGGTGAGGAAGGCGAGGAAGCACATTCTTGACCTCATGCTCAGCGAACACTACGGCGAATGCTACAGCTGTGTAAGGAACAACAACTGCGAACTGCAGTCGCTTGCCAAAGAATACGGTGTTGACGGTTATGAATTCGGCCACGTCTGTGAATCAAGATTCGAAGTGGACAGATCTTCATATGCCGTTGTAAGGGACATGGACAAGTGCATTCTCTGCCGCAGGTGCGTAAGAACATGCATTGACCTGCAGGAAGTCGGAGTGCTTGAAGCGATTGACAGAGGCTATGATGCGAGGATCGGGACGTTCATGGACAAGCCGCTTGCCGATGTGATCTGCATCAACTGCGGACAGTGCATCAACAGATGTCCGACGGGCGCGTTGCATGCGAATGATCCTTCAGACGAGATCTGGAAAGCTATTGAAGATCCGTCAAAGCATGTTGTGATACAGACCGCTCCGTCTCCGCGCGCAGCAATAGGAGAAGAGTTCGGGCTTCCTCCGGGAAGATCGATGACGGGACAGCTCAATACTGCAATTAGGAGGATCGGATTTGACAGGGTGTTTGATACCAACTTCTCTGCCGACCTTACTATAATGGAGGAAGGTACTGAACTTCTGAACCGGCTTCGTAAAGCGATCGTCGAAAAAGATGAAAGTGTCAGTCTTCCGCAGTTCACTTCATGTTCGCCCGGCTGGGTTAAATTCATAGAGCACTTCTATCCCGAACATCTCAGCTATCTCTCAACAGCCAAGTCTCCTCAGCAGATGTTCGGCGCAGTAATAAAGACATTCTATGCAAACGAGCAGGGAATTGATCCCAAGGACATTGTAACAGTTGCCGTTATGCCGTGCTCTGCAAAGAAGTTCGAGTGCAACAGGCCGGAGATGAATTCGTCGGGCTATAAAGACGTTGATTACGGACTGACCACGCGCGAACTTGCAAAGATGATCCGCGAGGCGGGGCTTGTTCTTCCCGACCTTCCCAAATCCAACTTCGACGAGCCGTTCGGAGAAGCTTCCGGAGCCGGACTGATATTCGGCGCAACCGGCGGCGTTATGGAAGCAGCGCTGAGAACGGTTTATGAACTCGTGACCGGAAGGCCTGTGCCGTTTGAAGGACTCAATATTAATCCATGCAGAGGCATGGAAGGGATCAAGGAAGCTTCAGTCAAGCTGGAGAACTGCACGGATCAATTCAGTTTCCTCGAAGGCGTCGAACTGAAGTTTCTCGTAGCTCACGGAACGGCAAATGCAAAGACCGTGATGGAGATGTTCAACCGCGGCGAACTTGCAGGATATCATTTCATAGAGATAATGGGTTGCCCGGGAGGCTGCATAGGCGGCGGCGGACAACCAATTCCCACTTCCGAGGAGATCAGAAAGCTGAGGGCAAAAGCCATATATGAAGAAGAAGCATCACTGCCGGTACGGAAGTCACATGAAAATCCGAGGATAAAATACATCTATGAAAAGTTCCTCTCTGACGGACCGTGCGGCAAGCTCTCTCATAAGCTTCTTCATACTCACTATGTGAAGAGGGGCAAGTTCATCACCTGATATTTCATTGACCGGAAGAAGTTGCTATGCTGAATCTCATCCCCGAACATACAAGGGACTTCGATTATCTTTACCGTCTTGTAAGCGACCGTAACAAGTGGTTCATAAAGCTGCGCTACGGAGCTGCGGGGATGCTCTTCATCTTCTTCATCTATCTGCAGTTCTTCAGCAACAGGGCAAGCGCTTTTCAGAACACGGTGATCCTTGTTATAACTCTGATCATTCTCGCTTACAATCTGATCCTTGATCTTTCCACGCGCAAAGACGTGC
>JAIBBK010000025.1 GCA_019694675.1 Ignavibacteria bacterium | reverse complement strand
CCCATTGCACCTGATCCGTATATTGAGGATGTCCCGCCTTTTATAAGTTCAATTCTTTCAACAGTGTTCAGGTCAATCAATGCAAGCCTGCCGGCATGATTGTTCGCAGTTTCGATCCTGTTCCCGTTCACAAGTGTCACTACATTGTCCCTGCTCAGTCCCCGGATGGAGACCTCATTTGCCCAGACTCCGTCACGCAGTAAGCTGATCCCTGTTTCATTCTGAATTGCATTAGGTACGGCTATGAAGGGAAGCCCCTTGATCTCGCTCTCAGTCACAACTGATAATGGCAATGTTGCATATCTCAGTTCTGTCATGATCCGCCCTTCGTTAACCTCAATATTTCCGGACAGTATCTCATCCTGCGACATGCGTATATGCAGATTGTTCTTGCCGGCAGAATTTGCCGTTACAATTATGTATTCCTCCCTGTATCCGATCCTTGAGAATGTTACCGTATCAGCAATGCTGACCGGAATTGACAGAACGAACAATCCTGCTGCGCTTGTTGTGGTTTCCGCACCTGAAAGCAAGGACTTTACCGACACACCTTCAACCGGTTCTCCGGTAAACACATCCGACACAATTCCTGATACAGAACGCTGTGCGGTGGTCTCCCGTACCGGGCAAAAGACTGCGAGCGAGATCATCAGAGCAATAGTCAGTTTCATGTTACAAATATAGACATTGTGCGTGCTGACTGCATATGACTTATGTCATATTTCCAAAAAAAAACACGGCCCTCAGTGAGCCGTGCTTCCTTTAACTCGGTCAGCAGATGAGGTCATGCCGCGTAGGCGGAATACATCCATACAAGCTTTTCCTGCTCCATGATGTAATCGCTCATAAGCGCGTTCGTACCCTCGTCGCCCGCCTCTTCGGACAGCTTAAGGATATCTCTCTGAAGTGCGATCAGGCTTGAGAAAGAGCCCAGAATGTCTGAAACTGCCTTACTGCCGTCGGAAGTCTGGCGGCTCTCTTTTATGCCGGACGATTTGATGTACTCGGAATACTTATGCTCCGGTGAGTAGCCGAGAGTGAGGATCCTTTCAGCGATCTCGTCAATCTTGAGAAGCAGGTTGTTGTACAGTTCTTCAAATTTCACATGAAGCTCGAAGAACTTCTCGCCTTTGATGTTCCAGTGGAATCCTCTTGTGTTTTGATAGAAAAGGGAGTAGTTCGCAAGCAGTTCGTTAAGCTTCCCGGCTAGTTCTTCCGCCTTGCCGGTTTCTATCCCTATCAGATTTGTGGATTTCTTCTTCATTGTTTAATGTGATTTAATGTTAACGGAATTCAGACACGGGAATTGGCTAAGAGCCATTATGGTTCCGGCTCCTCTGTATTTTGCAGTAATCGCTTTTGAAGTACAATGGAATAAGCAATGAACTTAATTCAATTAGTGTATTGAAGTTTGATTTCCTTAGAAGAGGAACGTTTTTACCGCTGACTTTGTAAACTGAATTGGCTATTTTCTTTGCTTGAATGATAGCGGTTATTAGTATGCTGGCCTTAAACGAATTCAAATGAATAATTTCAAGTCTCACCGTCAAAAACTGATGACAAAAACCGTAACTGACATAAAGATCGGATTCGAGGAATTCACACTTGATAACGGCCTGAGGTGTATTATGCACAGGGATAACAATAATCCTATTGTCAGCGTAACAGTAGGTTACAATGTCGGTTCTAAAGATGAAAAGAGGGGAAGTTTCGGCATTGCACACCTTTTTGAGCATATGATGTTTCAGGGTTCGGCCAATGTTGCCAAGAACGAGCATTTCGGCTATGTGATGAAATGCGGCGGCTCATGCAACGCATTCACAATGCAGGATGCAACTGTTTACTTTGACACTCTTCCTTCAAACAATCTTGAAACTGCCCTCTGGCTCGAGTCAGACAGGATGAATTCTCTTGACATAACACATGAGAATCTTGAGAATCAGAAGAGCGTGGTGCTTGAAGAGAAGAAGCAGGTGTTTGACAATGCCCCTTACGGAAATTTGTTCAATGACATTTTCGGCAACCTTTTCGCTGGCTCGGGTTATGAGCATTCGGTGATCGGGACGGAAGAAGATATCCGGTCTTTTACAGTGGAAGGTGCGCTTGATTTTCACAATAAGTTCTACTCTCCGTGTAATGCCATTCTTGTTGTTTCAGGTGACATTGACTGCGCAGAATCGGAAGCGATGATAAGGAAGTATTTCACCGGACTGCGGACCAAGTGCGATATACCCAGGATGGAGAACATCATTACTCCTCTTGCTGAGAGTAAGTCAATTGATAGGAAAGACAATATTCAGCTTCCCGCAATAAATGTATGTTACCAGATCCCGAAAGCGGGCACAAGGGAAGCATATGCACTGGAGTACTTTTCAGAGATCCTTGGAAATTCCGAAAGCAGCAGGCTTCACAGGAAGTTTGTTTATGAGAAGCAAATGGTTAAGGCGATCAGATTGTCTAATTTCACTTTGCGTGATGCCGGTGCGCTTGTCATCAGGGCTTATGTCAATCCCGGTCATGATGTTGAAAATGTGAGGAAGGAGATCATGCTTGAAGTGGATCGCTTCATGGATGAGGGATGTACGGAGGAGGAGTTTGAAAGAGTAAGGAACGGCCTCGAGTTTGGTGCAACAGCGAAGCACCTTAAGGTGCAGAACATTGCTGTTGAGACTGTCTTCAATATGCTTTACTTCAATGACGCAATGAGGATCAACGAGGAGACGGAGCGGTACCTCGAGGTTGAAAGGGCGGAAGTGACAGAAACAGCGCAAAGATATCTCGGCAACAGCAATAACCTAATTGTCAATTACACACCAAAGAACGGGTCAAACTGAAGCAGATGAAGCTTAGGCCGGCGGAAAAAATACTGACCTCGATACCGTCAATTGAGTATGTTGAGCACACGCTCGAAAACGGTCTGCGAATAGTGCTAAGCAGGAATACCAAAATTCCGAACGTTGCCGTGAATACAACCTTTCACGTCGGATCAAAGGATGACGACCCGAACATGACAGGAATGGCACACTTGTTTGAGCATCTTATGTTTGAAGGATCGCCCAATATCCCCAAGGGAAAGTTTGATGAGATTCTCAATAACAACGGCGGAGACAGCAATGCCTATACAACCTGGGACAGTACAAGTTATTTCATTTGCCTTCCTTCAACTCATCTTGAAGTGGCCTTCTGGCTTGATTCCGACAGGATTGCCGGCTTTGGCATTACTGAAGAGGCGCTCGAAGTTCAGAAGGATGTTGTGGCGGAAGAGAAACTTCTTTATGTTGACAACTCGCCGTACGGTTCTGTTGAAGAGGAAAGTTCCAGGAGATTGTTTGCCGGCAGCGGGTACGAATGGCCGATAATCGGAGATATGGAACAGTTGAGCAAGGCCGGTCTTGAAGATCTGATGGAGTTTCACAAGAGGTTCTATGTACCGTCAAACATGGTCCTGTCTGTTGTTGGAGACATAGAGTATGATGAAACACTGAACCTTATAGAGAAGTATTACGGAGGAATAACTTCCGGCATGAAACCGGGCAAAATGCCTTTTACTGCCGAGGAAATTTCAAGTGAGAGTACCGGAATCATTTACGACAATATTCACCTGGAAGCAAGGTTCCTTTTCTACAGGGTCCCGGAGATCGGATCCAGGGATTATTATGCACTCAGCATTATCAGCGGAATTCTCAGTGACGGCGAAAGTTCAAAGCTGGTAAAGGAACTCGAGTATGAACGGGAGCTTGTTCACGAGATAGACACGGCCGTTTACGGGTTTGAGAATGCCGGTGTGTTTGCTGTATCGGCGTTCGCGCTTAAGGGCAAGAGCCTTGATGAGATTGGAAAGAGAGTGGACCATGCGCTTGAAGAGATCAAGGCGGGCAATATTGATGATTCTGATTTTCAGAAAGTGAAGAACCGAATTGAAACATATTTCAGCGCAGGCAGGCAGTCCATAGTAGGCCTTGCGGATAAGTTCTCATTTCTGAAGACCTATTATAATGACTGCGGAAGGGTCAATGCAGAGATCATGAACTACCTCGACATTTCGAAGTTTGATCTGGCCGAGACAGCAAGAAAGTACTTGAATGAGAACAGCAGAGTTGCACTAAATTATTTGCCAAAGAAATGAAGAACATAAATATTCTGACGGACAAGCTTGACAGGTCAGTACCCCCGGTTCCCGGACTTCCAAAAGATGTTAATTTCCCCAGCTTCTACGAAACAGTGACATCAAACGGGATAACGGTACTGGTGATCGAAGACAGGAGACTGCCGCTTGTGACAGCAAGGTTTGTATTCAAGAGCGGTGCTTATTTCGATTTTCTGCACGGCGCTGAAAAGAGCGGTTTGGCATCTGTTACATCGGAGATGCTTTCAAAAGGCACAGCGCTCAGATCCGCTACAAAGATCGCAGAGGAGACCGATTTTCTCGGAGCCACTCTTTCAACAGGGGCGGACTTTGATGCGAGCTATGTGAGCTGTTATTCGCTTACGAAACACTTCGACAGCATATTTGAGATCGCAACGGATGTGATCAGAAATCCTGCGTTTCTTGAAGAAGAACTCTCGAGGGTCAAAGAGCAAAGACTTAACAGCTTCCTTGCTATGAAGGATGACGGCGACTATCTGGCATCAAGGGCTTATAAGAAGGGTATATTCGGTTCCAACCCTCTCGGCAGTTCGGTTGACGGAAACGAGAAGTCAGTTTCGGGAATGACCACAGAGGATCTCGTTGAATTTTACAGAATGCACTTCACGCCTGACAATTTGATAGTAGCTTTTGTCGGGGATATTTCACCCGAGACTGCCGTCGAAAAACTTGAGAAGTGCTTTGCTGACGTGAAAGGGGAAGGCGCTGAAATGCAGAACTTCTCACCGCCGCCGCTTAACGAGCCAAAGATACTCCTGACAAGGAAGGAAGGCGCAGTTCAGTCTTCACTCAGAGTCGGCCATACCAGCATCTGCAGAAATGACCCCGATTTTGTGAATGTCTCCGTTATGAACACGATACTCGGAGGTTATTTCACATCACGGATAAACAAGAATCTGAGAGAGGTACACGGCTTCACTTATTCGGCAAGATCGGCGCTCAGTTCGCACAGGTACGGCGGCGACCTGTCCGTGATAACGGAGGTCAAAACCGATATTACGGCAAACACGATCAGGGAGATACTGAAGGAGATGAACATGCTCAGGGATGTTGCGCCTGATTCCGAAGAACTTCAGAATGTGAAGAACTTCATTTCGGGTAATTTCCCACTTCAGTTAGAGACCCCGAATTCCGTGGCAACCAAAGCCATAAATCTCAAGCTCTTTGGGCTCCCGGAAGATTACTACAGCACTTATATAAGGAAAGTGAATCAGCTGACAAGCGAGGAGATCCACGAGACCGCCGCTAAATACCTTCATCCCGGAAGGCTTGTGATGAGCATTGCGGGGGATGTGGAAGCTGTTTCAAAGCTTGTTTCCGAGTTCGGTGAACCTGAAATCATTTCAGACAACCAGAATTGAAGACGATCGAAACTGAGCTGTCTGACAAAGAGCTTGTAAACGCACTTCACGGGAAGTACAATCTGCTTGTATCGGAGATCTCAAAGGCGATCGTCGGACAGGATGAGATCATCCGGCAATTGATAATTTCGATACTAGCCAAAGGACATTGCCTTCTTATAGGCGTACCCGGCCTTGCAAAGACCCTCATAGTGAAAACGCTGGCAGAGGTGCTTGATCTGAGTTTCAACCGCATTCAGTTCACACCGGACCTTATGCCTTCAGATATAACCGGGATTGAGATCCTGGAGCAGAGTTATGAAAAAAGCGATAAGTTCAAGTTTGTAAAAGGCCCGGTGTTTGCAAATATCATACTCGCTGATGAGATCAACAGAACACCGCCAAAGACTCAGTCTGCGCTGCTTGAAGCAATGCAGGAACATAAGGTAACTGCAGCAGGGAAGACATATTCGCTTGACGAGCCATTCTTTGTGCTTGCAACTCAGAATCCGATCGAACAGGAAGGGACATACCCTCTGCCCGAGGCTCAGCTCGACAGATTCATGTTCAACCTCTGGCTTGATTACCCTTCATTTAACGAAGAGCTGGAGATCATAAGGAAGACAACAAGCAATTATGAACCGGACCTTAAGAAGGTATTTTCAAAGAATGAGATACTTGCATTTCAGGACCTTGTCAGGCGGGTGCCTGTTTCTGACGAGGTGATCTCCTATGCCGTTAAGCTGGTTTCCAAGACCAGGCCGGGTTCAGCGGATGCCATTCCTCTTGTGAAAAAGTACATTAACTGGGGCGCAGGTCCGAGGGCTTCGCAGAACCTGATACTGGCTGCAAAAACAAATTGCCTTCTTGAAGGCAGGTTTTCGCCCGGAAGGAGTGATATAGACAAGGCCGCGCTTCCGGTCCTCAGGCACCGGCTGATAGCCAATTTCAATGCCGAAGCTGACGGTATGCCGGTCACATCTATTATCTCGGAACTTTTGAGAGAATAGTCCTCAGATTTACAGGAAAATTCATCCTCGGTGACTGATTTCCTGTATTGACTTTCCAGAGCGTTTTCCGTAATTTGAAGTTTTCCCAAAAATTGTACACCCTACAATTTTGTCTTGAATATTTGCAATTATAACACTCGACATCAATGGCTTTAAGGAAATTGAAACCGGTTACGCCTTCTACGAGATATTACAGCATATCTTCGTTTGAGGAGATCACCAAGTCGACCCCTGAGAAATCGCTTCTTGCGCCCCTTAAGAAATCCGGCGGAAGGAACAATCTTGGAAGGATAACCACAAGGTTCAGAGGAGGCGGTCATAAGAGAAGGTACAGGATCGTTGATTTCAAGAGAGTTTCGCAGGGTGAGGCAACCGTGCTTGCAGTTGAATATGACCCGAACAGGACTGCAAGGATTGCACTCATTCAGTATGAGGACGGAACAAAGAACTATATCATTGCGCCGGACGGCATAAAAGTGGGCGAAAAGATCGAATCTTCCAACGAGGCGGATCTTAAGTCGGGAAATACCCTTGAACTTTCGGCTATTCCGGTAGGTACATTCATACATAATGTGGAGCTGAAGCCGGGAAAAGGCGCTCAGATTGCCAGAAGTGCCGGAACTTCGGCACAGCTGGTGGCAAAGGACTCAAGATATTCGCAGGTGAAACTGCCTTCGGGTGAAGTCAGAATGATCCTTAATAAATGCAGGGCTACAATAGGCATTGTCAGCAATCCGGATCACGAGAATATCAGCATCGGAAAAGCGGGAAGGAACAGATGGCTTGGCAAAAGGCCGCATGTAAGAGGTGTTGCAATGAATCCGGTTGACCATCCGATGGGCGGCGGAGAGGGAAAGACTTCAGGCGGCGGACATCCTGTAAGCCCTTGGGGATTGCCTGCAAAGGGATACAAAACAAGAAAGAAGAAGAATATTACCAATAAGTTCATCGTCAAAAAGAGGAAATAATGTCAAGATCACTTAAGAAGGGCCCGTTTATTGACTTTAAGCTTATGGAGAAAGTTGAAAAACTGAACTCGCAGAAGCAGAAAAAAGTGATAAAGACCTGGGCAAGGGCATGCACGATCACTCCCGATTTTGTAGGACATACATTTGCTGTTCACAACGGCAACAAGTTCATACCCGTGTTTGTATCCGAAAATATGGTCGGGCACAAACTCGGCGAGTTTTCCCACACGAGAACATTCAGGGCGCACTCAGGACAGAGAAAAGAAGAAAAGGCAGGGGGCAAATAATCAATGGAAGCCAGAGCATTAAAGAGATACGTAGGTTCCTCACCGAGAAAGATGAGGCTGGTTGTTGACCTCGTGAGAAACAAAAGGGTTGACGAAGCGATCGGCATACTCAAATATGCAAACAAGAGCGCGGCAAAGGTTGTTGAACTGACGCTCCTTTCTGCGTACAGCAATCTTATCAACAAGGCTGAAGCAGGTAGGATCGGACAGAATGAGGCGTATGTGAAGGAAATATATGTTAACGAAGGGCCTTCGATGAAGAGGGTGCTTCCCGCTCCGCAGGGAAGAGCTTTCAGGATCAGGAAGAGATCATCGCATTTGACGGTCATTGTAAGTCAGTTTGAAGACAATTCCAACAAACCTAAATAACAACACAAGGAGCTTTTTTGGGACAGAAGACTAACCCCATCGGATTCAGATTAGGAGTAATAAATACCTGGGATTCAAACTGGTATGACGATAAGAGCTTTTCACAGAAGCTTGTAGAGGATTCAGTGATTAGGTCATATCTGAAGAAGAGACTTGAGAAGGCAGGGATTGCAAACATTAATATAGAGAGAACGCTGAAGAAGATAACGCTGACGATAAACACTTCAAGGCCGGGATTTGTGATCGGAAAGAGCGGAAAGGAAATCACTCAGCTTGAGAGCGAGATCAAGAAGATCACGAACAAGGAAGTGAAGATCAATGTGATGGAGATCAAGAAGCCCGAACTCAATGCGCACCTTGTTGCCGAGAACATAGCTTCTCAGCTTGCAAACAGGGTTTCATTCAGGAGGGCAATGAAGTCCGCGATAACTTCAACCATGAGGATGGGCGCGGAAGGCATCAAGGTAATGTGTGCAGGCAGGCTTGGCGGTGCTGAAATTGCGAGAACGGAGCAGTACAAAGAGGGAAGGATACCTCTGCAGACCATCAGAGCGGATATTGACTATGCATCAGTTACGTCACATACGATCTACGGAGCTATCGGCGTAAAGGTGTGGATATGCCGCGGCGAAAAACTTTCAAGAAATTAAAAAACATCGGAGATTTAGGCTATGTTAATGCCCAAAAGGGTCAAGTACCGAAAAGCTCAGAGAGGACATCTCAGGGGAAACGCGGGAAGGGGACACCGGGTCTCATTCGGCACTTTCGGTCTTAAGGCGATGGAACCGGCGTGGATTACCGACCGCCAGATCGAAGCGGCGAGAATTGCAATGACAAGATATATGAAAAGGGACGGAAAAGTATTCATAAGGATCTTCCCCGATAAGCCTGTATCAAAGAAGCCGGCTGAAACAAGAATGGGTAAGGGAAAAGGAGCCCCCGAATTCTGGGTTGCAGTGGTGAGGCCCGGAAGAGTGATGTTTGAAATCGACGGCGTAAACAAGCAGATCGCTGAGGAAGCTTTGAGGCTTGCGTCGCACAAACTTCCAATAAAAACAAAATTTGTCTCAAGGATAGACTAATGGGAATAAAAGCGTATCAAATAAGGGACATGAAAGCCGAAGACATAAAACAGTCTCTGGCTGACAGTTACGAAGCACTGACAAACTACCTGTTTCAGCACGGAACGGGCCAGTTGGAAAACTACAAGGCGATCTCAAACACAAAGAGGGATATCGCCAGATACAGGACAATTCTCAGGGAAATGGAGTTGGGAATTGCCAAGAAGAAATCTTCAAAAAAATAAGACGGCTTTAAATGAGCGAAGAAACTACAAACAGCTCCGGAACGGAAACCAGCAAGAAGACATCTCATACCGGAATGAGAAAGACAAGGGTCGGCAAAGTCCTGAGCAATAAGATGGACAAGACTATCATTGTGAGCGAGGAGAAGAAGATCATGCATCCGATCTATAAGAAGTATTTTAAGAAGACCACGAAATTCGCCGCTCACGATCCGAAGAATCTGTGCGATATCGGTGACAAAGTGAAGATCATGGAGACAAGGCCGTTGAGCAAGACAAAGAGGTGGAGACTCGTTGAAATTGTTGAAAAAGTAAAATAACATTCTAACAATAGTCAAAGATGATACAGGAAGAATCAAATCTCGTTGTTGCCGACAATTCCGGGGCGAAATCAGTAAGGTGCATCAGGGTCCTGGGCGGTTCTGACAGGAGATATGCAGGAGTCGGTGATGTCATCGTAGTCTCCGTAAAGAGCGCGATACCGGGAGGCACGGTAAAGAAGGGAGAAGTTTCAAGAGCGGTGATTGTAAGGACCGCAAAGGAAACAAGGAGAAAGGACGGCAGTTATATCAAGTTTGACGAGAATGCCGCTGTGCTGATCAACAATCAGAATGAGCCGAAGGGCACAAGAATTTTCGGACCGGTTGCAAGAGAACTGAGGGACAAGCAATTCATGAAGATCATTTCGCTCGCACCGGAAGTCATATAGAATCTAAAGACCATGAAAGAGAACAAACTGATCGAAACAAGGCTGAGGAAGAACGACACTGTAAAAGTGATATCGGGCAACTCGCGCGGGACCGTTGGCAAAGTGCTTTTCATTGACAGAAAAAAGGGAAAGCTCATTGTGGAAGGTGTTAACATCATCCACAGGCACACTAAGCCGTCGCAGAAGAATCCTCAGGGAGGAATTGTGAGGCGTGAAGCTCCGATCAACATTACAAACGTAATGCTGATGTGCCCGAAGACGAACCAGCCGACGAGAGTCGGAGCAAAGTTAATAAAGGATGAGAAGACCGGAAAAGAGTCGCGCATGAGACTCAGCAGGAAATCAGGCGAAATCATTATCAGCTAATAACGAAATGGCAAAGACCAAACAGGAAAGAAAAAAAGAGATTGATGCGTCTTCGAAAAAAGGGGGCGACAAGCAGGAGAAAAAGTCAGAGCATTTTGTAGAGGAGAAAGTACCGGTAAGGCTTCTTTCGCTTTACAGGGAAAAGGTTGTACCGGAACTTGTGAAGAAGTTTGAATACAAAAATGTGATGCAGGCTCCTAAGCTTCAGAAGATAAGCATAAACGTCGGTGTAGGTGCTGCAACTCAGGACCAGAAGCTCATAGATGTAACAGTAAAAGAGCTTGAGGCAATCACAGGGCAGAAACCGGCGGTAGTGAAGGCAAAGAAGTCAGTATCGAATTTCAAGCTTCGTGAAGGTATGAACATAGGTGTAAGGGTAACGCTCAGAAACGCGAGAATGTACGAGTTCCTTGACAGGTTTGTGAATGTTTCGATACCGAGGATCAGGGATTTCAGGGGATTGTCTGACAAAAGTTTCGACGGCAGGGGCAATTACAGCCTTGGTGTGAAGGAGCAGATCATTTTCCCGGAGATCAACGTTGACAATGTAAACAGGATATCCGGCATGGATATCACATTTGTAACTTCGGCAAAGACGGATGAAGAATCACTTGAGCTTCTCAAAGGATTCGGATTGCCCTTTGCAACAAGACAGTCCAAAAATTAACAAAGCATAAATGGCAAGAAAAGCACTCATCGCCAAGCAGAAAAGAAGAGAGAGAACGGTTCAGAAATACGCCGAAAAGAGAAAAGAGCTCAAGGCTAAAGGCGACTATGCGGCACTGCAGAAGCTTCCCCGCGACAGCAGTGCAACCAGGCTGAACAACAGGTGCAGTATGACGGGCAGGGTAAGAGGATATTACAGAAAGTTCGGATTGTCGAGACTCATGTTCAGGGAGCTTGCCCTGCAGGGAAAGATCCCCGGTGTTATCAAATCAAGCTGGTAATTTTTTAAACTTACTGATTCAGGAGACAGCATAATGTCAATGTCAGATCCAATTTCGGATTTTTTGACCAGAATAAGGAACGCTGTAAAGGCGGGTAAGAAGAGCATTGATATGCCTTCGTCAAAGTTCAAGGAGGCAATTACGTCCATACTTAAGGACTCGGCTTTCATTGAGGATTACAGCGTAGCGGAAAACGAAAAGAAATTCAGGATGCTCAACATCAGGCTCAAGTATCACGGCGGAGACAGCGTCATTCTCGGGCTTAGAAAGATAAGCAAGCCGGGCATCAGAAGGTATGTTGGCGCTGAAGACCTTCCAAGGGTGAGAAACGGAATGGGAATAGCAATAATCTCAACATCCAAAGGCCTGATGACTGACAAGCAGGCAAGAAAAAACAACATAGGCGGCGAAGTCGTCTGTGAAATCTGGTAATAAACGCAGAAGGATCAACTAAGAGAAATGAGCAGAGTAGGAAAAAAACCTGTTGCAATATCCGACAAAGTCAAGATCAACAGAACTGACAAACTGATTGAAGTTACCGGCCCAAAGGGATCTCTGAAAGTGGAGCTTGTTGACGGCGTTGATGTGGAAATGAACGGAAACGAGATCAATGTCAAGAGGGCGGACGACACAAGAAGGAACAAGGCGCTTCACGGCCTGTACAGATCACTTGTGCAGAACATGGTTACCGGGGTTACCGACGGATTCTCCAAGAAGCTTGAGCTTGTCGGTATCGGTTACAGAGCGGAAATGAAAGGCAATGCGCTTGTGATGATGCTTGGTTATTCGCATCCGACAGTATTTGTTGCTCCGAATGACATTACCATAGATGTTCCGAGTCCGAATCAGATCGTGATCTCCGGCATCGACAGACAGCTTGTCGGCCTTGTTGCATCAAAGATCAGGTCATTCAGGAAACCCGAGCCTTACAAAGGCAAGGGAATCAAGTATGAGAACGAATTTGTAAGAAGAAAAGCCGGAAAGACGGCGGCAAAATAAAGCTCTAATTTTTGAGATGAATCAGAACACAAGAAGCCAAAAGAGAAGAGAGAGGATCAGACATCAGATCCGCAAGAAGATATCCGGAACACCGGACAAGCCCAGAATGGTGGTTTACAGAAGCGCCAATCATATCTATGCACAGCTTGTGGATGACCTTAACGGCAGAACATTGCTGTCTGTGTCTTCAAAGTCAAAGGATATTGCCGGAAGATCGGCGGAAGCAAAGGGAAAGCTTGAGATAAGCAAGCTTGTTGGAAAAGCGGCGGCCGAGAAAGCCGTATCGCAGAACATTTCCACGGTAGTGTTTGACAGGAACGGTTTCCTTTATCACGGAAGGGTGAAGGCCGTTGCTGACGGAGCCAGAGAAGGCGGCTTGAAATTCTGAGTTTTTGAAGACTGCATTCTTAGCTGAATGCATGACTCTCGGGTCGTCTAATGGCAGGACAGCGGCCTTTGGAGCCGTATGTGGAGGTTCGAGTCCTCCCCTGAGAACAAAAAAAACGGATACAATAAAAAAACTTAATGGCAAAGAAAAAAATTTTTAAGGCCGGAGAACTCGAGCTTAAGGAGAAGCCGGTATCAATCGGCAGAGTTGCGAAGGTTGTAAAGGGCGGAAGAAGATTCAGTTTCTCTGCAGTTACGGTTGTAGGCGACGGGAACGGCCATGTGGGCATCGGACTTGGAAAGGCAAATGAAGTGACGGACTCTATAAGGAAGAGTGTTGAAGATGCAAAGAAGAACGTTGTCGAGGTTCCGATAGTAAAGGGCACAATCCCGCATGAGATAATCGGCAAGTACGGTGCGGCAAAGGTCATGCTCAAGCCTGCATCTCCCGGAACCGGCATAATTGCCGGCGGCGGAGTGAGGGCGGTGCTTGAATCGGCCGGAGTGCAGGATGTACTCACAAAGCTGCTTGGTTCATCTAACCCGCATAATGTTGTGAAGGCAACCATGAGGGCGTTGAGTTCGCTTAAAGATCCTAAGACAGTGGCTGAGAGAAGAGGCCTTTCTTTGCAGGAATTGTTTGAAAAATAAAATCCCGGATCAATGAAGATTAAAATAACTCAGACAAGAAGCATAATAGGAAGGCTTAAGAAGCAGAAGCAGACCATTGAGGCTTTGGGACTTGGCAGGCCGAACTATTCCACTGTGAAGGAAGATACGCCGCAGATCCGCGGTATGATAAACGTGGTGAAGCACCTTGTGAAGGTTGAAGAAAATTTCAAAGAAAAGTAAACAGCTTTTCTGATGCTTGAAGCATCAGCAATTTCACGGCTCCGGCCGGAAGACATTAAAGAATAAATCTGGATGGATATACTAAGCAATCTGAAATACGCGGAAGGGTCGAGGAAAAAGAAGAAGAGAGTCGGCCGCGGACAGGGCTCAGGGCACGGAGGAACGGCAACGAGAGGGCACAAAGGCCAGCACTCGAGATCCGGAGCAAAATTCAGAGCATGGTTTGAAGGCGGCCAGATGCCGCTTCAGAGAAGGGTGCCGAAATTCGGTTTCAGGAATCACATGAGGACCGAATATAACACGATCAATCTTGATGAACTGCAGTCTCTCATTGACTCGGGCAAGCTAGCCGCAGGAAAGATAGACAAGGAGATCCTTCTGAAGGCAAAGCTCATAAGAGGAGCCCAGAAGCCGCTCAAGATCCTCGGAAACGGGGAGATCAAGTCAAAGGTTGAGATCACGGCAGACTCATTCAGCAAAGCAGCCGTCGAAAAAATAGAAAAGGGCGGAGGCAAGGCAATCAAAGTATGAGCGGATTTGTAGAGAATTTCAGGAATATATTCAAGATCGAAGAGCTCAGGAACAGGATCCTGTTCACCCTGGCTCTGCTTGTTGTAGTAAGGATCGGCGCTCATATCACTCTACCCGGGATTGATACAGCACTTCTGTCCGAAGCTCAGAAGAATCAGACAGACAACACGCTGTTCGGTCTTTATGATCTGTTTGTAGGAGGGGCGTTCAAGAATGCTGCCATCTTCGCATTGGGGATCATGCCGTATATCAGCGCGTCGATCATAATACAGCTTCTCGGCGCGGTGTTCCCTTATTTTCAGAAGCTTCAGAAGGAAGGTGAAGAGGGAAGGAAGAAGATCAATCAGCTCACGAGGCTTTTTACAATACCCGTTGCCGCACTTCAGGCATGGGGGGTGAGCGTTCAGCTTAAGAGCAGGGCAGTTGGCGACATGAGCATAATCAGTCCCGATTTCCCGAGCTGGTTCTTTACGGTTTCAACTGTTATCATACTGACAGCGGGCACTATCTTTCTTATGTGGCTCGGCGAACAGATCACGGAACGGGGAATCGGCAATGGAATTTCGCTTATCATCTTCGTCGGCATAATAGACAGATTTCCGTATGCCGTCTTTGATGAGTATCAGCTTGTTGCATCCGGAGCGAGAAATCTCCTTATCGAACTGATATACATCGCATCGTTTGTATTCATCATTGCAGGAGTAATTGCCGTAACTGTGGCAGTGAGAAAGATCCCTGTTCAGTACGCGAAGCGGGTTGTTGGAAGAAAGGTGTTCGGCGGAGTCACTCAGTACATACCGATGAAGGTGAATTCTGCCGGTGTAATGCCGCTTATCTTTGCACAGTCGATCATGTTCATTCCAAGCACGTTCCTGTCGTTCTTTCCGAACAGTGAATTCATGCAGGGCGTGGCAAAATACTTTGACTATACAAGCTGGTTCTACTCAACGATTTATGCATTGCTGATCGTGTTCTTCACATACTTCTACACGGCAATTGCATTTAATCCGAAGGACGTTTCAGACAACATGAAGAAGCAGGGAGGCTTCATTCCGGGTGTAAGGCCGGGCAAGCCGACATCAGATTATATTGACAACATCCTTACAAAGATCACGCTTCCGGGAGCGATCTTCCTGGCGATAATTGCCATACTTCCGACCTTCCTTATGAAGCTTGGGGTAACAACCGGATTGGCATCATTCTTCGGAGGCACAAGCCTTCTGATAATTGTCGGTGTTGCGCTTGACACGCTGCAGCAGATCGAATCACACTTGCTGATGAGGCATTACGACGGATTCATGAAAAGCGGCAAGATCAAATCCAGAAGGTAAGGCGTGGCTCTCGTCAAATCTCCTGCTGAGATTGAAAAGGTAAGGAACAGCTGCAGAATTGTTTCAGACGTTCTTAAATATATCGGCTCCTACGTTCAGGAAGGTGTGACCACCGGCGAACTTGACAAATTGATAGAGAGCTTCATACTTTCAAAAGGTGGCAGGCCCGCTTTCAAGGGCTACAGGGTCAGAAAAAGGATCTTTCCTGCAAGCAGCTGCATCTCGGTCAATGAGGAAGTTGTTCACGGGATACCGGGCGGAAGAAAGCTGAAGAACGGCGATATCGTATCAATTGATGTCGGAGTAGAAAAGGACGGATACTTCGGAGACAGCGCTTACACATTTGCGGTTGGAAAGATATCTCCGAAAAAGCAGAGACTGCTCAAAGTCACGGAAGAGTCTCTTTACAAAGGGATCGGGAAGGCAGTTGAAGGCAATGAAGTGAACGATATCGGATCTGCGGTTCAGAATTATGTGGAGGGTTCAGGATTTCATGTGGTGAAGACACTTGTCGGCCATGGAATCGGAAAGAAACTTCACGAGGAACCTTCGGTACCGAACTACTACGTTCCGGGAGGAAGTCAGAAGCTGTTTGAAGGAATGCTGCTCGCGATCGAACCGATGGTAAATTACGGAACAGAGGTTGTGTATGAGGAAGAGGACGGATGGACAATAGTTACGGCGGATATGCAGGATTCAGCGCATTTTGAGCATACTGTGCTGATCGGAAAGGATAAAGCTGAAATCTTAACATAGGACACAAACAAAGAAGATGGCAAAGCAGGAAGCGATAAAGGTTGATGGCATCATTACCGAGATTCTTCCTAACACGAATTTCAAAGTGAAGCTTGAGAACGGGCATGAAGTACTGGCTCATATTTCGGGCAAGATGAGGATGCATTACATAAGGATTCTTCAGGGAGACAAGGTAACAGTAGAGCTTTCACCTTATGACCTGACAAAGGGCAGGATAACATACAGGTACAAGTAAAAATAAACATCAGAGGGCAACCCAATGAAAGTGCGAAGCTCAGTAAAGAAAATGTGTTCGAAATGCAAGATCATCAAGCGCAAAGGCGTTGTGAGGGTCATATGCACAAATCCGAAACACAAACAGCGTCAGGGCTGAGAAAAATTTTTCAGAAAAAATTAACTGAACATAAATGGCAAGAATAGCCGGAGTTGATCTGCCAAAGAACAAGAGAGTTGTGATCGGTCTCACTTCCGTATTTGGCATAGGAAGATCAACTGCTGAAAAAATACTGGCGAAGGCCGGGATAAGCGAAGACAAGAAGGTCTCACAGCTTACGGATGATGAAGTGAATCACATCAGGGCTGAGATCGGCGCTGATCTGAAAGTTGAAGGCGCTCTGAAGTCTGAAGTAGCAATGAACATCAAGAGACTTGTTGACATCGGCACTTTCCGCGGCAAGAGGCACAGAAAAGGATTGCCTGTACGCGGACAGAGGACAAGGACGAATGCAAGGACGAGAAAGGGAAAGAGAAAGACCGTAGCCGGAAAGAAGAAGGCAGCGGCAAAGAAGTAAGCAGTCCCGCAACTGCTGAGGCAGAATTTCAGAATAATCAAATTGCAATAATTTGGCAAAGAACGTCAAAAAGACCAAGAAGAAATCCAATGTTGATGCCAACGGTGTTGCTCACATCAAGGCAACATTCAACAATGTGATCGTCACTCTCACAGACATTTACGGCAACACGATCTCATGGGCTTCATCAGGCAAGATGGGATTCAAGGGCTCAAAGAAGAACACTCCTTTTGCAGCGCAGGTTACAGCCGAGTCGGCAGCAAAGGCAGCTTTCGACATGGGGCTCAAGAAGGTAGAGGTGCTGATCAAAGGAGTAGGTTCGGGAAGGGACGCAGCAGTAAGGTCTCTTAACACGGCCGGGCTTGAGATCACATCAATAAAGGATATCACTCCTCTTCCGCACAACGGCTGCAGGCCGCCGAAGAAGAGAAGGCAGTAATTCAAATTTCATTAATTCAGCAAAAGCTATACTATAAATGGCAAGATATACAGGCGCGAGCTGTAAACTGTGCAGAAGAGAGAGAACCAAACTCTTCCTCAAAGGCACAAAGTGTTACACCGACAAATGTCCGATTGAATCACGCAACTACCCACCGGGACAGCACGGCGTTTCAAAGAGGCAGAGGCTTACCGACTATGCCGTTCAGCTCAGGGAAAAGCAGAAGGTCAGAAAGACCTACGGCGTACTTGAAGGTCAGTTCAGAAAGTACTTTCAGGAGGCATCAAGGAAGACAGGCATTACGGGTGATAACCTTGTGAGGCTTCTTGAAAGGCGGCTTGATAATACAGTTTACAGGCTTGGACTGGCACCTTCCAGAAAAGCGGCTAGGCAACTGATTTCGCACAGGCATTTTACGGTTAACGGCAGGGTTGTCAACATACCGTCCTTTCTGCTCAGATCAGGCGATTCCATTCAGGTAAGGGAAAAGAGCAAGAAGCTTGAGGTCATTCACGACTCGATGAAAAGAATAAAGGACAACATGATACTGCCCTGGCTTTCGCTTGACAAGGCAAACATGAAGGGCGTGTTCGTGAAAGAGCCGGAAAGATCCGATGTACCGTTCAATGCGAACGAACAGCTCATTGTTGAGTTGTATTCCAAATAGGGTTAATTAAAAAAAGGACGTCATCAGAATGAAGATCAACAATTTTCAAATGCCGGATGCTATCTTAAAGGAAGAATCAACATACACGGAGACATTTGGAAGGTTTATCGTTCAACCCCTCGAAAGAGGATACGGAGTAACACTTGGAAATTCACTGAGAAGAATACTGATCTCATCATTGCCGGGCAGTGCGGTCATTGCCATCAAGGTAAACGATGCCCCGCATGAATTTACGACGCTGAAAGGCGTGGTGGAGGACCTGTCCGAGATCATTCTGAACCTGAAAGAAGTCAGGTTCAAAGACATTACCGGAAAAGGCACAAAGATCGAATTCACACTCAAAGGACCGCACAAATTCACTGCCAAAGATATTCAGCAGAATACAAGTGATTTTGAGGTCCTCAATCCCGATAAGTACATTGCAACACTCAACAAGGATGCCACCCTCAACATTGAGCTCAGGATGGGCACGGGAGTAGGATATGTGCCGGCAGAAGACAACAAGCATGTTGCCCTGCCGATTGAGTATATTTACGTTGACTCTATTTTCTCTCCCGTCAAGCTTGCAAACTACGTGATTGAAAATACGCGTGTCGGAAAAAGAACTGATTATGAGAAGCTGATCCTTGAGATCAATACGGACGGCTCGATTAATCCCGAGGATGCACTGGTATATGCTGCAAAACTTCTGCAGGATCATGTACAGCTTTTCCTCAACCTCAACCCTCAGCAGGCTCCGAGGCGTGAAGAGCCCGTCACACAGGAAAGGGATGAGCAGTTTGAGAGGATCAAAAAGATACTTCTGATGCCCGTAGATGAACTTGACCTTTCGGTCAGGTCACAGAACTGCCTCAGGTCTGCAAACATCAAGACTATCTCAGACCTCGTAAGCAAGAACGAAAGCGAAATGCTCCACTACAGGAACTTCGGAAGAAAATCACTTGCCGAGCTTGGTGAGCTGATAGAAAACTTCGGGCTTACTTTCGGAATGGACGTTGACAAATACCTGAAAGAAGAGACCGCGAAATAGTATAAACCTGATAACAGAAAAGGATCTGAATAATGATACACAGAAGAAAAGGGCGCAAGCTGAAGAGAACCGCAAGCCACAGGTCAGCCCTCATGTCAAATCTTTCGGCCTCGCTGATTCTTAACAAGAGAATTTCGACGACTGAGGCAAAGGCCAAGGAACTTAGACTTTACATAGAGCCGCTGGTAACGAAGGCAAGAAAGGCGCTCAGGCTCAGGGATTCCTCCCCGGAAAAAAGCGTTCATCTGAGAAGGGAAGCAAGGAAATTCCTTGAGAACAAAGATGCACTCAATATTCTGTTTGGTGAGATCTCGGTGAAAGTCGGCGACAGGCCCGGTGGTTACACCAGAGTCCTCAAGACCGGCAACAGGGCCGGCGACGGTGCAAGGACTGCGATAATTGAGTTTGTCGATTACAACTATGTTGAGCAGAAGCAGGAGAAGCAGAAGGAAAAGGAAGCGGCCCAGGGTGACAAGGCAGACACCAAGAAATCAGACGAAAAGAAAGCGTCGAAGAAGGTAAAGACTACCGAACCAAAGGCAAAGTCTGATGAAAAGAAGCCCGCAAAGCCAAAGAAGAAGAAAGAGGGCGCAGAAGCCAAAGCTTAACATATAAGAAGCATTTTTGAAAATCCTTTTCAGTTTGAGTAATATCAGATTGTCAAGGATTTTCTCTTTGAGAATAAGAAGACACAGGGAAAAATGAAAATCACATCAGCGGAGTTTATCAAGAGCATCTACGATCTCAGAGCGCTTCCAAATTCTGTACTTTCAGAGTTTGTATTTGTGGGGAGGTCCAATGTAGGAAAGTCGTCGCTGATCAACACAATCTGCAATAAGAAGAAGCTTGCAAAGATCGGCTCTGTTCCCGGCAAGACAAGGCAGTTGAACTATTTCCTTATCAACGAGAAATTCTATCTTGTTGATCTTCCGGGTTACGGATATGCCAAGGTTCCCGAGCAGATAAGGGCTGGGTGGAGAAAACTCGTTGAGGATTATATCAGTGAGAGGCAGAATGTGAAGCTGGTTTTTGTCCTCATTGATTCCAGGCATGAACCGACCTATCTTGACGAGCTTATGGTCAGCTGGCTTGAGTACTATGAAATACCGTTCGTGATCGTTCTTACAAAGTCAGACAAGATCTCCTCCAACAAGATGCAGAAGCAGATCTACCGGTCATCGAAAATTGTGAACAATGACGATCTGTGCCTTGACTACATTCCATTCTCTATAGTCACAGGAGAAGGAAAGAATGAAGTTCTGAAGCTCGTAGAGGACTACCTCGACAATTGACGGCTGGAGCATTATTGCTTCAGCTTTTCGTATCCAATCCACCCATAAAATGGCAGCAGTAAAGATCCTTGCGGCCGATCCGGTAAGCCTGGCCGGGGCAAACCTCCTTCCAAAAGGAAAATTCACCGTCGTATCAAGACCCGGAATTTCAAATGAAAATATCTTGCGTGAATTCCGGGATTTTGATGTACTGCTGATCAGAAGCACTAGAAAAATTGATGCTTCATTTCTCCGTTCCTCAAATCTCAGGATAATTGCGACCTTCACAAAGGGCACAGATCACATTGACACGGAGGCGGCGTCACTGCTTGGAGTCAAGGTCATGAATGCGGAAGAGGGAAATCATATCTCGGCAGCTGAGCACACTGTCGCCATGATCCTTTCGATATACAAGAACATCACTGCTGCTGAAGGCCGCGTGCGTTCCGGAAATTTCGGTGACGTTGACTTCAGAAGGAATGAGGTCTATGGAAAGAACATAGGAGTAATCGGATTCGGCAAAGTGGGCAGTTATGTCGGTATGCTTGCGCATGCATTCGGCATGAGAGTGATTGCGAATGATACGGATGCCAAAGTGAGGTCTCGTCACAAGGATTTTGAATTCAGGAGTCTCAGATATCTTCTCAATCATTCCGACATTGTAACGGTTCACATTCCGCTTGAAAAGAAAAACAGGGGATTCATGGGCGCAAAGCAGTTCAGCATGATGAGGAAGGATGCAGTCTTCATTAACACTTCCAGAGGTGCCGTGACAGATGAGGGAGCTCTGCTGGAAGCGCTCGATAAAAGGAATATAAGATTTGCCGGCCTTGATGTTTTTGAAAACGAGCCAAACATAAATCCTGCGTTTTCACAGTTGAAGAATGTACTGATGACAAACCACATTGCCGGAAAGACGGAAGAGAGCAAAGACCGCATTTCCCGGATAATGTTCGGAAAGATACTGAAAGAACTTGTGATAACGGAATAATGTCACAGGCGTTGCGACCGCAAATGCCCGTACAGTAAGGTTTTCCGCCCGAGTTTTCTTTACGATTTGTTCATACTAAAATCTATATTGACAACATTTCACATTACTGCTATATTGACGCAAAATTACAACCCTTAACAACGAAACTGATTTATAATCATAAAACAAAAGGAGAAAAAAATGTCAAAGAAGCTACTCTCTGTTCTTGTTATTCTCTTGTTGGTTGCTTCAGCAGCTGTTCAGGCTAAAGACAACAGGTCGCTAAGGACACACAAAGTTTCAGACGGTTCAGAGCAGTATGACAATACCTCGGGATACACTGTTACCCCATCAAGGATGGTCATACCGCCTTATCAGAGTTCAAGTTTGACTTTCAATCTGGTAACAACACCTGTAGCAACAGTGTATGACCTTCAGTCAAACGCTGTTCCTCAGGAAATATGGCAGGATCCACTCGTGCCAGCAAACGTTCACGCCACATTCATGTATTCAACAGTAGCAGGTTTTGCCACAAGGGCATGCGCATACCTGTTGAGCACAAATTTCGGAGCTTCATTTGAAAACCTTGGTGATGTTCCGGGTTCAGGAAGAAGCGGTTTCCCGGCCATCAGCGGTTTGGTCAGCGGAGCAGCTGTAATTGCAAACCACAACAATACAAACGGATCAACAACTCACACAAAGATCCTTTATGATCAGGGCCCAGGTTTTGGTTCATTCAATGAAATTGATCCGGGTGTATCCACTGAAGGCGATCCTATTTGGGCAAGAGTGCTGGCTTTACCGAACAATAACATCGTTTTTGCTTCATCGATTAATGGTCAGGTCTTCTCTTATACCAACAAAGCCACAGATATAGCGACTCCCGGAACTTTCTCGGGATGGCAGACTTTTGACGGTGACCAGGCTGAAGTTTATTCTCTTGCGCTTGCTCCGAACGGAACAGTCGGCCATGCATTTGTCGGTTCAGACAATGTTGATCCGAACGATGTGTTCTACAGAAGTTCAGCAGACGGCGGTCTTACCTGGACACCAAAGCAGAAGATCTGGGACTGGAATGAAGCAACTGACTCAATCGGATGTCTCAGAGGCGTTTCGATGGTGTTTGACAACAACAGCAAGCCTCATGTTGCTTTCAATACATCACTCCTTACGGCAACCCGTTTCTTCCCGGGACTTCCGTCACAGATCAGGGTATGGTCGCCTGACGTAAACGGCGGCGTTGCAAAAGTAGTTGCCAGCGATGCAACAGTTCCGTTCTTCCCGAATCAGGGAAGCGTTTCGGATGCATTCCTCCCGATTTGCAGACCTGCGATCGGCAGATCAAATACGCTTGGCGGAATATTTGTCGGTTTCTTGGCCACCACCGGACAAACCGGAACTGATACAAGTTCATATTTCGCAGGCTGGTTCACTTATTCAGTAAACAACGGAAATTCATACTCAACGCCGGAAAGAATGACTCCTCCGACACCGTTGAGAGACTACAGGTTCCTCAGCATTTCTCCTACGAGCAATGTTACCGGAAGCACATGTAAGGTACAGATGTTTGTACAAAGTGACTCGCTCGCAGGAACACACGTAAACGGAGCTCCTATCGGAAACGGCACAGGTGTTGGTATTACCACAGATGTTCTTCTTACCGGTGTGAACACTATTTCAAGTGTTGTGCCGGGAGACTTCAGCCTGTATCAGAACTTCCCGAATCCGTTCAACCCGACCACAGCAATAAGGTTTGATATAAAGAAGAGTGCCAATGTGACCCTGAAGGTTTATAACTCACAGGGACAGGAAGTTGCAACTCTTATCAACAATGAAGTTGTTTCAGCAGGAACACAAGAAGTAACATTCGGTGCTAATAACCTCTCAAGCGGAATATACTTCTACACGCTGAGCGCCGGTGATTTCAGGGAAACAAAGAAGATGATGCTTATTAAGTAATCGTTCTTTGAACACCAAAGAAAATAACAACCCTCACTCTCGGATTTCATCCGGTGTGAGGGTTTTTTTTGAAACAGTTTTTTTAATCAACCTTCAAATTTTTAAACAATAGGGGGAAACATGAAGACAGCTACAAATTTCGCTCTTTCCCTGCTCGTTATTCTGACTCTTGCCGCAGCAAATTTATTTGCATTCGACAAGCAGGGGACAACGGGTAAAATCACCGGCCGTGTTGTTGACGCAAAGGACAAAGCGCCTTTGATCGGAGCAACGGTCAAAGTTGACGGCACCAACCTTGGAGCTATCAGCGATGATAACGGTGAGTATACAATCCTCAACGTAGATGTGGGCACATATTCAATGACCGCATCATACATTGGCTATGACAATCAAAAAGTCACCGACGTGAAAGTGTCGGCTGACCTTACCACACGTGTTGACTTTGAACTCAAAGTTACAGGCCAGAGTGAGATCACCACAGAGGAGATCGAGATTGTCGGCAAGCGAAATGCAATTCAGCCTGACCAAAGCGGAAAGATCATTGGTCAGGAATTCATTGACAACAGCGGTATCAGAGGAATTGAGAACATCGCCTCAACGACAGCCGGTGTTATTCAGGATGAAAGAGGCAACGACATAAACATCAGAGGCGGCCGGGACGGTGAAACAGCCATCATCATTGACGGCGTTCTTACCACAAATCCGCTTGACGGAACCTCAACCGCATTTGTTTCCAACAGCGTGCTTGAAGAAATGTCGGTACTGACCGGCGGATTCAGCGCGGAATACGGAAACGTTCTCAGCGGTGTTATCAACGTTACGACAAAAGGCGGTACCGACAAATATTCAGGTACGGCTGAAGTATTGACCGACGAATTGCTTTCGAACGATGTATCGCAGGGGTATAATGTTTACAACCTTGCATTTGGCGGCCCGCTCATTCCGAGCAAAGACCTTTCAAGATTCCTTAATTTCTATGTTGGAGCAGAAAGGGACTTTTCTCTGGTGTACAGTCCGAGCTGGATTTCGGATCAGCTTCAGCAGCCCAACAATGTAATCCCTAACTATGACATGAAGAGATGGTCAGGAAATGCAAAGCTTAATGTTGATTTCCAGGAGCTGAACAAAGACCTTCCCGTACAGCTGAAGCTTGGTATGAGCCTTGCTGAAACTGCAAGAAGGGGATTCCTTCAGTCTTATCTGCTCTTCAACTCCGAAAGAAATCCTCTGATAAAGGAATACACGAATCAGTACTATGCAAAGATCAATCACCAGGTAAAGTCAGACCTTTTCTACGAAGTCCAGTTCAACTATTTCAGAACCAAGTATGAAGAAGGCGATCCACAGTTTCTTGGTGATTTCTTCAGATACGGTGATCCGAACAGCGTCCAGGGTCTTACAACACCGGGCGGTGCTATCGGTCTTGATGAATACGGAGTATTCGCTTTGAACAATCGTGTAAGGAACTACTACGAAACCAGTAACACTTCTTACTGGAGCACGGCATTCAACCTCACAACTCAGGCCGGAAAGAACGAGATAAAATTCGGCGGTGAATACAAGTATCATACCATCAGGTATGTTGACATGAGGCCGACCGGTATGTACAACTCGATCAATTCAGGAGCTGAAGCACAACTTTCCGCATTTAACGGAGGAATCGGACTTGCAAATTACTACGGATACGCACCCGTATATAACGAAGCGATAGGACAAATCGAGCTTCAGGACAATGACGAAGGCCGTGACGGTGCAAAGCACCCGATCATTGCTGCTCTTTATGTACAGGACAAGGTTGAGTTCAAGGACTTTACGCTTAATGTTGGTTTAAGGTGGGACTACCTTGATGCTAATTCATGGAGAGTAAGAGACCTTTCTGCAATCACAAGCTTCGGAAATCCGAATGTACTTGACGATGCAGACTTCACGGATGAAAGCGAACCCACATCGGCATTCAGCCCGAGAATCGGACTTTCATTCCCTGTCACAAACAATACTGTTTTCCATGCACAATACGGAAAGTTCATTCAGCTTCCGTCGCTTGAATATCTTTACAACGGATATGAAAATCTCTCATACTGGGTGAACAGTGCGGGATTCAGCGGATCTTTCGGAAATCCGAACCTCAATCCGGAAAAGACAACGTCTTATGAAATCGGCGTGAAGCAGCAGGTCGGCACAAACTTCTCGCTTGACCTTACTGCCTATTACAAGGAAACTGAAGACCTTATCGGAATCAAGAAATATCCTCAGCTCCCGAATCAGATCCAGGTTTATGAAAATCAAGACTACGGAACACTACGCGGCGTTGACCTTTCCATTGACATGAGAAGGACTTCAAGGCTTGCGATAAACGTTGCTCTTGGTATTGCTTTTGCTTCAGGTACCGGTTCAGATCCGAATTCTGCTTCAACAGCGGCATGGCTTGGAGAAAGACAGCCAAAGCTCACTTCACCGCTTGACTACGATCAGAGATGGACAGGTGTCCTGAATCTTGACTACAGGTTCGGAAGAACTGACGTACCGAAGAACTGGATGGGTGATGTGCTGTCGCAATTCGGTGTGAACTTGCTTTACACATTCAACAGCGGCAGGCCTTATTCCATCAAGTCAAATTCGATCGATCCGTTTGCAGCCACCGGTGTCGGAGCTCCGCTTCTTTCACCTATCAACGGTGCATACGGTCCGTGGAACAACAGAGTGGACCTCAAACTGGACAAGACCTTCCCAATCTGGAAGCTTGACCTGAATGCATACATATATGTGATCAACCTTCTCAATTCGGAACTCGTCAACGACGTTTGGGAATCAAGCGGACTGCCGGGCACAACCGGTTATCTTAATTCCGAAGCTGGAAAAGGTACGATTGAATCGTTCAACAGGCCGGGCGTAACTCCTGAGGAATACGTCAGAAGGTACGAGTTGAGGTCAAAAGCGGTAATAAATTACGGACCTCCGAGACAGATTCGATTTGGATTGAGACTGAACTTCTAAACGAAATAAGCTTGGGTGCTTCCCGGAAACCGGGAGGCACCCGGGTGTTGATGAATGAGTCTGTTCACAATTTTCAAATATTAAAAAGCTACCAAGATGATAAAAAAAGTATTGTTTTTCATAATCCCGATTGTCCTGGTTTTTGCCTATGGGATGAAACCCAAAGACAAGCCGACAAGGAGCCAGGATAACACTGGAAACACTCCCTACAGGATTATGTCAACGCCTGATAATCTGCGTGCGGTAGATTCCAAGAAACTGGATGTAAACCAGATCAGCACGTGGTTCAGGTCAAACGGATCCTTTAACAGAGATCCATCTACGGGTAACTCCGGCTTTGAATGGCCCAAAGGCCAGTCAAAGTTTGCCAGATATGCATCCGGCATCTGGATTGGCGCAGTAGTTGACGGCGACACTCTTGTTTGTATCGCTGAATATGACTATGAATACCTCCCCGGATATGTTGACGACAACGGAAATCCACAGGGAAATGATGATCCTAACTACAGGATCTATAATTTGTCTTCAACTGATACATCGGATTACGGTCCATGGAGAACGATTGCAGCCGGACAGGGTGCATACCTTGACAGCGCAGGCAATCCTCTTCTGCTAGGGTCACAAACGATGTTCTACTCTTACACTGACGGTTATGCGAGCGCTCACGGAAACAATGCCGGAAGCACGGCACCGCTGAAAGCGCAAATCCTTCAGACCAACTGGTCATACAATGTTAACGGTCCGCTCAGCAATATGTCATTCTCGGAATTCAGGATCATTAACAGAAGTAATCAGCCGTGGACAAAGTGCTATATTGCACTTTGGACTGATGATGACCTTGGTGATGCAAACGACGATGCGTGTGCTGTTGATACAACACTTGACCTTGGAATAACATATAATTTTGACAACAATGATCCAAACTACGGCGTTGCACCTCCGGCAGTCGGATTTGACTATTTCAGAGGACCGATAGTTCCAAGCCCCGGAGATACCGTCAGATATTTTCAGCCGCCGGGAAGTAACAATCTCATTGTTAAGCCGAACTTCAGAGAACTTGGAGTTTCAGCATTCAACACTTACTCAAACGGTGACCCAAGTGTAGGTGACCCATCAAACTTCAGGGAGACATATTTAAATCTTCAGGGCATCAAAAAGAACGGAACGCCATGGGTTACGCCGGGGGGAGATACAACAACCTTTGCTTACTCTGGTGATCCTTCAACCGGTGGTGGATGGAATGAAACCAGCGGAGGAGACAGAAGATTCATGCAATGTTCCGGTCCTTTGGTAGTGAACCCTGGTGATACCCAGTCAATCATTGTTGCGCAGGTAATTGCAAGGGGTGAAAACAACCTCAAGAGCGTTAAGGCATTGAAAGAGGCAGATGATTTGGCCCAAAGAATCTTCGACAACAACTTCGCAGTTCCGGATGCCGCCAAATGTCCGAACGTATCATCTTACGCTCCGGGTAACGGAAAAATTTACCTCTCATGGGGCGATGAGAATGAAAGAAACGACAGCATTGTCAATAAGCTTTCAGGCGGAGTCTACAGATTCCAGGGTTACAACGTGTATCAGATTGTGCCCGGTACTAATGGTTCAACTCCTGAGCAAAGAACACTGATTGCTACCTACGATCTTATAGATGGTATTGGAGACATTAAAGACAGTGTCTTGTTGCCCGAGTATGGTACATATGCTGTTATTGTTGTTCAAAAAGGGACAAACAATGGAATATCCAGGTACATAGTACTTGACAAGGATTACATCACAAACACTTTCATAGTTTCAGGTACACCTTACTATTATTCAGTGACGGCGTACTATTACGATTCCATTGGCGGAATAACACCAAGGGTAAATGAATCTCCTGTCCAGTCATGTGTGATTCAGGTGATCCCGCAGACATTAAGCGCGGGAACACAGGTCAATTACGGCTTGGGTGATACAGTTTACACAAGCAATAGAGACCTAGGCGTAATGCCTATAATCATTGAGCCTCTGAATCTGAAGTCCGCAGCCTATGAATCAGTTTACGGCGGTACCAATGCACGTCCGACCTGGTCGCTTTACAGGACATTGAGCGGCGGCAGCAGGGAATTGCTGTATGAGAACATTGATGACTTCTCCGGAACACAGGATACAGCAAGGACAATTGACGGCTTCCTGATGATTCATCAGGTGATTAGTGATTCTGGTCTTGTTCCTGATCCGGGTCTTCCATCTGACAGTACAAAATCTAGACAAATCGCATGGACATATGACCCGCCCGGCGGTGAATGGTTCGTTGGCCCGGACACAAATGCAGTGAAGACAGCAAAGATAATCACCAACAGGCAATTTCAGAGCCGAAGCCTTGGAATGAGCTTCCCGACAAACGGTACATTCAGGAACAGCACCTCCAGGGTTAAAGCGAACGGGCAAAATTTTGTTCAGACAGGCACCAGCCCGATTCTGAACGGAGGCCCTCTGAGAAAGATCCAGATAAAGTTCGGTCCGGAATTCACATCAAAAGCTTACAGGTATGTGCCGACGGATACGAACTATACGAACACTCCGTACAATAACATGGTTGATGTTCCATTCAGCGCATTCATGGTTGATGAACTTGATTCAACCGGCGGTGCGCCAAGGCAAATGAATGTTGCCTTTATGGATGCTGATAACAGCGGAACTTGGAATCCGAAGGGCGGAACAGCTAACAACTTCGAGAAGCTCGGAGGCTACGAGTTCACATACATTCTTGCCTCTGTCTATAACCCGAATCCGGACAACAACTATACCAACAAGAATCCGGGATTGGCAAGCCCGACGCTTGGATTCCCGGCCATGGACGTTATGTACGGATGGTTGCCGCGACTCAGAAGCGGTGTGACCCTGGAATCAATTTCAGGAACACTGACAGTTACACCTTACAGGATCACGAAACCCAATTTCGTTCCGGGCTATCCGATGAGATATTCCTGGAATGTAACGGGCACTCAAACCAATGACGATGCAGTCGCATCTTCGAAGATTGACAAGGTTGGAGTATTCCCGAACCCGTATTTCGGCGGCAGCAGTCTTGAGACCGATCCGTTTGACAGGTTCATTTACTTCAGCAATCTTCCGCCAAAATGCACGATCTACATCTATACGCTTGACGGAATATTGGTAAGGAAAATTGTCAGAGACAATAACGATCCAAATAACTCCCTCGAAAGATGGGATTTGCAGAATGCCAATCAAATTCCGGTTGCCAGCGGTATGTATATCGCATATGTTGATGCAGGCTCCATAGGTGCAAAGACATTGAAGATCGCGATATTCGCGCCGACGGAAAGAATTCAAACATTCTAATTCACTCATTGCCTGCGCCTGCAAAGGCGCAGGCAGTGGTAAAATGAAAAATAATTTTAAGGAGCAACTAAAGATGAAAAATAAGTACACAAACCTGCTAGCTGTCGCGCTGCTCTTGGTTACCGCCGGCAGCCTGCTTGCAGGCCCGAAAAACAAGTACGGGTTGTCCGCTGCTCGGGAGTTGCTGATTCCTGTTGGCTCCGTTGGCACGGCATTGGGTGGAGCAAATCTGGCTACCGTATCAGGGGTTGATGCACTGCACTGGAATCCTTCCGGACTTGCGAATATGAACACCAAAATGGGTGAAGCAATGTTCTCAAGCCAGATCTACATTGCAGACATCAACGTCAATTACTTTGCCGGAGCTTACAAGGTGCCAAACCTCGGAACATTTGCACTTTCCGTCAGAGCGCTTAGCTTTGGTGACATTCCTGTAACAACAGTAAGCAATCCTGAAGGAACCGGTGAGACTTTCTCTCCGACCTACATCACCACAGGGCTGTCATACGCAAGGCAAATGACTGACAGGATCACTTTCGGTGCAACAGCCAAGGTGATCTATGAAAAGATCGCACGTGAAAACGCAACGGGATTTGCAATGGATTTTGGCCTGAGCTATAACGTTATCGGTTCCGGACTTCAGTTTGCAGTAGCGCTGAAAAACCTTGGACCTTCAATGACATTCTCAGGACCGGATCTTGAGCAGTTTTTTCAGCCGCCGGGAACGCAGAACGGAACTCCGCAGGAGCCGAGAAACATCCAGCTTGAGGATGCAGAGCTTCCGACAGCGCTTTCGCTTGGCCTGAGCTACGATTTCAGGCTCGATAAGAGAAACAACCTTATCGCTCACGGAACCTTCCAGAACAACAGCTTCTCAGGCGATGATTACAATCTTGGTCTCGAGTACAACTATGACAAGCTCTTCTTCCTCAGAGGCGGATATGCGTTCAGCCAGGATAATGCTGATGACAGAGCTTTCACAGGTGCGAGTTTTGGTGCAGGTCTAAGGTATGGCGTAAGCAGCAGTTTTGATATTGCTTTTGACTATGCTTACAGGCTTCCTACCAGCGACAGATTTGATGCAAACCAATTCTTCACGCTGAAGGTAGGCTTCTAAACTCAACAACTCGAATCTATTTTCTCAAAAAGGTAATCATTGATTTGATTACCTTTTTGAGTTTAAAGCAAACAATGATTTCCAAACTACGAACTCTCATCACTGCCATTCTGCTATTGGCAAGCCTTGTACTGAAGGCAGACAACAGTCAGCTTTTCTTCAGTTTTGATTACGCCCTCTTTCGCGATCCGGGCGGTGCGTCAATTCTTGAAGTGTATTACTCAGTACCTCAAAGACTTCTGAAATACACTAAGGATGATGCTTCCTTCTCAGCTTCAGTTAAGATCGAAGTGGAAATCAAGAATAAGCTTGACGGAAGTATTGTACACACCAATACTTACAAGACACCTTCTGTGGTTCGTGATACCTCAGACAAGAATTCTATGCAAAATCTTGTAGGACAGTTGAATTTCATCCTGAATCCAGGCACCTATGTCCTTACGCTCAGGGGAAGTGATTTTGAAAATGAAGAGAAAGTTGAGACTTATGAGACGGAATTCATTGCTGACAACAACAGCGCCGGAAATTGCGAGATAAGCGATATTGAATGGGCAAATGCGATTTCCAAATCCTCGAACGACAAGAGTGTTTTTTACAAAAATACTCTGGAAGTCATTCCCAATCCATCCGGACTATTTGGCAAGAATCTTCCCAATGCTAACTACTACCTGGAGTTCTACGGATTGACAAGTGAGAATGTGGGAGATAAATACTCAATCATATATTCCGTACTGCTTCTCAAGGGCGATACGATTATCCGCAATGTAAAGAACTTCAATACAAAAGCACCGTCCAAGGCGGATTACGGCAGTTTCAAAGTTGATACTCTCCAGAGCGGCACTTACCTGTTTACAGCATCTGTGATCGGCGCTGACGGCACCGAAAAGGCAGCTAAAGACAAGAAGTTCTACATATTCTCGGAAACGGTAGCGAAGAATGAGCCGAACAAGGCAGACGGATTTCTTATGAGCGAGTTTGCGGCGATGTCTGAAGAAGATCTTGAGAAAGAAGTCGAACGGATGATCTATATCATGCCTGAAAAGCAATACGACCAGTACGAAGTGCTTAAATCACTGGATGACAAAAGAAAGTTCATTTACAGTTTCTGGAAGTCAAGGGATGCGAAACCGGAAACACAGATACTCGAAACGAGATTTGAATATCTGAAGAGGGTGAACGAGGCAAACAAGAATTTCAAAGAGTCATTCAAGGAAGGCTGGAAGTCGGACAGGGGAAGAATATACATTATCTACGGCAAGCCTGATGATATTGAACGGTATCCTTTTGAAACTTCAACCAAAAGCTATGAAGTATGGAAGTATGACAATGTTGAGGGCGGCGGGGAGTGTGATTTCGTTGAACTGCAGCCCATGACCGGAGTCTACTGGCTCGTTAACAGCACTTTCAGAAATGAACTTCAGAATCAGAACTGGAGAGATCAGCTTAAACCCTGAGCATCTTGAAAAAACAACTTCCGATATTCATTGCTGCATTTCTCTTCTCCGTGGCGCTATGGATATACGTCAGTCTTAGCAAAAGCTATTCTCTCGACCTCTCCATCCCTCTGGAGATCAGGACAGGAAAGTCTCAGGCGGTTACGGAAGATATGCCGTCTTCGATAGATGTAACAGTAAGGGGAAAAGGCTGGGATCTGCTCAGCGTTCTGATCTCAAAGGATCTGAAATATACGCTTGACCTGTCAAAGTATAAGCGTGACACGAAGATTGCCACTGAACAACTTGTCAGCGAAAGAGTTAATCTCAACCCGGATGTATCTCTCGTTTCCATAGATCCCGATACAATTGACATTGAGTTTGACAAGATCCTTGAAAAGACGGTTCCTGTAAGAAACAATATCAGGGTAAATCTCAGAGAAGGCTACGCAATTGTCGGGACTCCCAAACTCACTCCCGATTCCATTGAAATTTCCGGCGCCGCCAATGTAGTGAGCAAGATCAGGTTCATACCCACGGAAGTGAGGGTGTTTGAGAATGTCAATGCACCGCTGTCAGGTACGATAGCTCTCAAAGATACCTTGCCAAACTCGCTGAAGTACGGCATCAAGTTCGTTGACTTCAGGTACAACATTCAGCTTTCTGCGGAGAAGACAATTGAAGATGTTCTTATCTCTGTGAACGGAGTTCCGGATGATAAGGAGGTGCTTGTGATCCCGCCAAAGATCAGTGTGTCTGTCAGGGGAGGAGTTGATCAGCTCGCCCGGATCCTTCCCACAGATGTTTCGGCCATCCTGGAGTTTGAAGCCATTGAGGAGGATACGTTGGGTTTCATAGTCCCTCAGATTCTGATACCCGAGGAAACCACTCTGCTTAAGTCTGAGCCGCAGAAACTGCAGTACATCATCAAGAAGAAATTTTGACGGACATTGATAGAATACTTCAGAACTGAAGTTCTCACCGCCTGGTCGGAATTAAAGAAACTTGACTTCAAGACGGTCTTCATCCTGCTTACTTCGGCAGTGATCACATTCGTGTCGATAGCATTCGGCAGCCCTTCTTTCTATTATGATCATTTCGGTACAGACAAGCTTCTGTCAAGGATCTACTGGTTTCTTGCAGACGGTTTCATAATGTTTGCAATTCCGGCAGTGCTCATCAGGTTTGTCCTTAAGGAAAAACTGAGTGACTACGGTTTCAGGCTTGGAGATGTCAGGTTTGGTGTTGTTACCTCAGTCTTGTTTCTCGCGGTAATGGTAGTTGTTATAATTGTCATTTCCGGTACAAAAGAATTCATGAATGCTTATCCACAGGGAGGAAAGAAGGCCGGAGAGAGCCTCAGCATGTTTGTTATCTATGAGCTTTGCATTCTGATCTACATGCTTGGATGGGAATTCTTCTGGAGAGGCTACATGCTGTTCGGCCTCAAGCCACGGTTCGGATACTATTCGGTATTTATACAGATGATACCGTTCTTTATCTTGCACAAAGGAAAGCCTGAACTGGAACTGTTTGCCTCGATCTTCGCAGGAATAATACTTGGATTGCAGGCCCTCAGAAGCGGGTCATTCATTTATTGCTGGATACTTCACTGGATCGTTATGCTGTTAATTGACTCCCTTTCAATCCTGAGATCATCAGGCGCCATTTGAGATTTGTTTTCTTATTCTTAAATCCGTAAACACAGGACCTCCATGAAACTAGCCATTAACATTGACCATGTAGCCACATTGCGCGAAGCGCGCGGAGAGCGCGAGCCGGATCCTGTCATTGCCGCGGGAATTTGTGAACTTGCCGGAGCTGACGGCATTGTATGCCACCTGAGGGAAGACAGAAGGCATATAAATGACAGGGATGTGAGACTGCTTCGGGACACTGTCAATACGAAGCTCGACCTTGAGATGGCGGCTACTGATGAAATGCTCGGAATTGCAATCGAAATACTGCCTGATCTGGTAACGCTTGTTCCCGAAAAGAGGAAGGAGCTTACAACCGAGGGCGGATTGGATATATACGCAAACAGGGAAAACCTGCGAAAGGTCATCGGTGAACTGCAATCGAAAGAGATTCCTGTCAGTTTGTTCATAGACCCAAAGCCGGAGGCGATTGACGGGGCAATTGAACTTAACGCCCAGGTTATTGAGATACATACCGGAACTTACGCCAACGCCAGGAACGAGAGACAGATCCTCACAGAATTAAGCAAGATCGGCTCGATTGCAAGAATGGCAAGTGAGCAGGGGCTTGTTGTAACCGCAGGTCACGGCTTAAACTATACAAATGTACATCCGATACTGAACATTTCTGAGATCCAGGAGATCAGCATAGGCCACTCAATCATTTCGAGAGCCGTGTTTACCGGACTGCACAAGGCAGTGGAAGACATGCTCTCCATAGTAAGAAGCAACCGCTGAAGGAGAAATTGAAAAGCGAGCTTACAGCAAGAGGGCTGGTTAAGGAATACAAGAAGAGAAAAGTTGTCAACAATGTATCGCTTTCACTCAGGCAGGGCGAGATTGTCGGACTCCTTGGCCCCAACGGAGCGGGCAAGACGACAACTTTTTATATGATTTGCGGCATCGTAAAGCCCAATGAAGGCGTTATTGAACTGGACAAGGAAGAGATCACTTCTCTTCCAATGTACAGGCGGGCGCGTCTCGGAATTGGTTATCTGCCTCAGGAGGCATCGGTGTTCCGGAGAATGAGCGTTTATGACAACATTATGTCGATCCTTCAGTTCAGCGATCTGGATAAGCCCGCGAGGCAAAAGAGAGCGGAAGAACTCATTGCCGAATTCAAACTGGAGAAGGTCAGGGATTCCAAAGGATATGTTCTTTCGGGAGGAGAGAGGAGAAGGACTGAGATCGCAAGATGCCTTGCTTCGGATCCGAAGTTCATATTGCTGGATGAACCGTTTGCGGGGATCGATCCGATAGCATCAGAGGAGATAATGAGGATCGTGCAGAATCTTAAGAATGAAGGGATTGGGATCCTCATTACAGATCACAATGTCCATGAAACTCTCTCGATCGTTGACAGGGCTTACATACTGATTGACGGAAAGATATTCAGGTCCGGGATTGCAAAGGATCTTGCTGAGGATGAAATGGTGAGGAAGTACTATCTCGGAGAGAACTTCAGCCTTGACAGGTACTTACTCAAGAGCAGGGGAGCTGAGTAGATTCTTCACTTCTTGTCAGATGCGGGCGTGTCCTTCCTTGCTGTTGAAGGCGCAGATTCGGACTTGCTCTGATCCTTGGTTGCCGGTGGTGTACTTTCCTTTGCCGGTGCGGTTTTTGAGTCAGTTGCCTTGGAAGCGGGTTTCGGCGTCCCGGCGTCCTTCTTCACGTAATCAGTCAGATAGAATCCGCTTCCCTTGAATATCAATCCGCTTCCTGACCCAATCAGTCTCTGCAATGTTTCCTTCCCGCATGCCGGACAAGTCTTCAGTTTATCTTCCTTCATTGACTGTATGACCTCAAACTCGTGCCCGCAGTCGCCGCATCTGTATTGGTAAGTTGGCATTATTTCATTGCTCCCAGAAATTCCTTTTTGGCTTTTTCATATTCCTCCTGAGTTATCAAGCCCTCATCAAGTGCTTCCTTGAACTCACGGAGCTTGTTCTTTGAGACATTCTGCATATTAGTTGAAACTGCACCTGAAGAATCAGCATGCACGTCCGCAGTCGCTGCTGATGAAAGGATCTCTTCCACCCTCAGAACTCTTTTGATGCCGTCACCAACAAGCCTCGATATCTCTTCGGGGTTGTTTTTCATCCGGATCACTCTTTGTTCAAAAGCCGGCCTCTCACTTATTGATACTTTGTCCTCAATCTCCTTGGACAGGCTTCTCAGGATCTTGTACTGATAAGTTTCGATCTTGCGCTTGGCATCTCCGGAAATCTCAAATTCGCTTGGCTTGTAGATCTCATCATAATAATATTCATACAATGCCAGCATTTCCGCAAGTTTGCCTGCTTTGAAGAATCGTGACTGAACCTCTTCCGCGTCTTTCAGGATCCTGTACCGGAGAGCATCTTTGCCCTGTTCTTCAAACAGTCTGCTTACGAGCCTGGATTCTATTCCAAGCTGTTCCACCCTTTTGACAGTTATGCCTTCCTGCTTGGTGTATTTGTAAATTGCCCTGGATGATTCGGTCTCAGGTATAATGTCGAATATGCCGAATATGAGCCCCATCAGATATGCCTTGTACGCCTCATCAAGCCTGACCCTTTCTTCATCATTCAGCGGAATTATGTCGTGGTAGATAAAATAATTCTTATTAATGTGCAGATCCACGTTATGGTTCTGAGAAAGATGTTTGTAGTATGGCTTCATCTCTTCAGCAACCGTATATGAGTAGAACAACGGAAAGCCAGCCCATTCTGAGTAGAAAGTAATGCAGGAATTGTCCGCCGAATCTTTGAACTCAACTGCCGATCCGGCTATGGATTGTATCAGGCTCTGGAACTTCCTGAATGAAGGGCTGTCTGTCTTAATTCCTATGTAGAATTTCTTCGCAGATTCATCGAGCTTGAAACTGCCCGGTATCTCCCTTGTCCTTAACCACGGGAATGCCTGGCTTAACATGCCGCGGATCTTCGACTCGCTCCTGATAGGATCCTTTTCAAACAGCATTTCGGTAATGTTGTAATCTTCCTTTATGCCGTCAAATTGTTTGCGCGCAAATGCCAGCATTTTGTTCTCAATTATTATGGCATCTCTCTCCCTGAGAATGTTTACAATGTCCGTCACATCCGATGCACCAAGTTCTTTCAGAAGTCTGTTGGACAGATTGCTGATCTTCTCGGTTGCCGCTGCGCCTGTGCCAATATACCTGTTGTAAAATTCCGACTCGACGTCATCGGGTTCATATACCAGCAGGTTGAAACTCGTCTCCTGCTTTGAAATGAAGTAATTGTACTTCCTTCTGAAATTGTTCTTGAGTACTCCGAGATTACCTGTGAGCTTGTTGAGATCGGCGATAAGGCCCGTGGAAATTATCTTGTCGCTTGCGGATTTTTCGCGTGTCTCGATCAGCGCAAGTATCCTGAGGCATATCTCCCTTGCATAATACCTCGACTTCAGCTTGACCAGTGCATTGTAGTACTCATCCATGGTTGCAAGAACCTTCTCCAGAGTTCCTGCCATCGCGCTCTTGCGAAGGACATTGATCTTTGACCGGTTCTCGTCTTCCTTGAGTTCCTGAAACTGCTTTCTGAATTCAGCATCAAGCCTTGTAACAACGGCCTGCAGGTCCTTTATCTCCTTTTCATACTTCGGTATGTAATCGAAATTGCCGTCAGTCAGAACGAACTGCAGACGCCTCAGCAGATTGATCGCGTAGAATACTCCTCTTGTGGAATCATTTACCAGGGAGTTTATCTTCCGTTCAAGCGCTCCGATTTGGTTCCTCTCCCTGTCCCCGACGAGATTTGAAATATATGACGACCTGTTTGAAAATATCTGAGACAAGTACATCCCCTGACGGTTCACATCGTTATCATCCTTAAAGTTAGTATCGAACTTCATCTTTTCGCTGAGGAGATAGGATGACCAGTTGGACCCTCGCTTGCCGCTTACAAGATCGTTCTGAAGCTGTGTAAGAAATCCTTTGATGTTGGACTGCAGAGATGTCTTCTCGCCGCTTCTGTAAAGCGAATCAAGAAGCTGAAACTTGTTCTTTGATTCCAGAAGTCCGAGCTCAGGAAGGAATTCGTTTATCAGATATGTGTCAACTTCGCTCTGAGATCCCTCTGCGTATGTAAGGTAATAGTTCACGATCTCCTCGCAAAGTTTGTAAGCGCACGATATCACTATTCTGTCAAGCGGGTAGGAAATTGTTGCCTGCCCAAGGCTGGAATATTTCCTTGAGAAAGTATTGTCTGTTACGGAGTTGTCATCAGGCCACAGCCTTTGCTTGTATTGAACAAGATTTACCCTCACTCCACGCTTGTAGTTTGCAAAATCGGAGTTTGAGAAGTCATTGAATATCGTATCGGACAGCATCTTGTAGATGTCCTTGTTGTTCTGATCTGACAATGAAAGATTCTTTGCATTCTCGCCGTCGATTATGTATGTATCATCATAAACACCCGGCTGAAACTTGCTGTGCTCATTCTTCTTCCATGATACTTCGAAAGGATTTTTGAGATTGTAATACTCAAGTTCCTTGAGGGCCGCATAACCGTTTGCATAGATCCTCTCCTTTCCGTAGGTCTGGTAGATCTTCGGGAGCACAATATAGCACGAAGTTACTGCCTGGTTTCTGAAGATGCTTCTGAGCAGGAATCCCATGTCAACAAACATTCCTGAACCGGTACCGCCGCTGACAGATGTGATCACATAAACGTTGATCTTGTCAGTGTTTACGTTCTTGATCTTATGAATGTCCTTGACCTGATTAATGGACTTTGAGTCTGTTATTCTGGACTTTGCAGAAGTAAGCTTTGCGACGATCTCGTCATAATTGTGAAAGAAGGCAAGGCGCGCGGCAGGCCTTATCTGCCCGGCTCCGGTGTTCATTGTTCCGAGTTTTGCGATCTCCCCGGTGGTGCTCAGCCATTCTTTGATGTGCGGCACATCCTGTATCCTGTATATATATTCCGACGGATTTACCGGGTTGAATATCTTTTCGGCCGGCTGAAAGTCAATCTCATTTATGAGATAATCCCTCTCCCGTGCAATCCCGCTCTCCTCAGAGGGCGCATTGTCAGTATCAATGTAAAGATATGAAAGTATGGGAAATTCCTGTATGGAACCGTACTTCTCAACAAACTGCCTTCTGAGTCTCAGCATCACTTCCTTGCCTGTTCCTCCAAGGCCGATGATGATCGTCGGCATAAGTTCCTGTGTCTTCAGGTCGAGTTTCTCTTTGACCGAAAGATCCATTATGAGACCGGGATTTTCCGTATTTCCTTGGGTGCTCAAACTGCCTCCATTAACTTGATGTTGAAAAAATTGTGTCGCGGTATGAAGTTCAAAGCTCCACTACGCTCTCACCGCCGTCAATTCCGATTATGTTCCCGGTCAGCCAGTGTGAATCATTCCTGTAGTTGTCAACAATGAACTTTGCGATTTCCTGAGGTTGAGTGAGAGTCTTTGCAGGATTTCTTTGCAGTGCATTTTCGATGATCTTGTTGCTGTTCGGGATCTTTCTCAGCGCCGGTGTGTCGGTCACTCCTGCACGAATCGCATTGACTGCGATTCCCTTTGAACCAAGCTCCATTGAAAGCTGACGAATGAACGATTCCAGACAGGCTTTCGCTGCTGAAACGATCCCGTAAAATTCTATCTGCCTGGAGCCGCCGGATGAAGTCATTCCGTAGATCTTGCCGCCGCTCTTCATCAGCTTGTTATTCATAATGTCCTGCGTCCAGTAAACAAGACTGTTGGCCATCACATCAAGCGTCATCTCTATCTGCTTCTGGTTTGCTGCGTTATTCGGGTCATCGGCAATAAGCGGCCTGAGAGTGCCGAAAGCAAGGGAATGTACAAGTATCCTTATTGTCGGGCCGTCATTCCTCTTTGAGAAAATGTTCTGAATCTCTGCTATGGTCTCGCCTCTCTTTGCTGAATCCGCCGCATTGACATTGAAAAAATGCGCTTCGGCTCCCGTGGAACGGATGTCCTCAATGAGTTTGTCAACATCAGGTTTTGTGCTTGCCCTGTCAAGATGCACACCTATAATGTTGACACCGTCTGCGGCCAGCGCAAGCGCTATTTCCTTTCCAAATCCGCTGGAAGCTCCGAGAATCAATGCGTAGTAATTGCCCATCCTGATGAAATGATAATGTCGTTAAATGAGTGTATGAGGCGAAAAAGCCAGAATTTACCTTGATTTGAGGGCTATTATAGTCATACTCAAACTTATTATAAATAGAAAAATCATCACGATCATGAAGGAAGCCACTGTCCAGAAGCCGGCAACGAGTCCCCAGACTATAAAGAGCCAGATTATTGAAACGATGAAAAACAAATTCCAGCTGAGCAGAAGCGATTGCCGGGTTGACTTCTTCTTATGAAAGGTCTTGAACAATGTCATCACAAAAATAAAGAAGAAAAGAGCCAGTCCGAGGATGCTCAGGAGGATGTAGACAAAGAGCTTTGTGTTCGTCATTGTGTTTTCCTGCGTCTCTTCTGCAAGGAGCGAATCAATTCTCTTCACTGTATCAGGCGCGGCGGTTTGGACGGGGGCAGACTGCTGTATGACCGTATCTATCTGAAGCCCTTTGGCAACCGTATCTGCAGTTGTCTTTGCACCGGAGCCTGCCGTTGTGTCCTGCGAGTGTGCGGAGCCGAAATTCAGCATGTACAGAATTGCCAATGCTAACAGTGTTGCCATTCTAAGTGAATTGTCGCTTCCGGATTTATTCATGTCCTCTCTTCTGTGATCAGTTGTCATCTTTCTTCAGACTGTCTATAAAACCTGTGTCATAATCATTGTTAAGGAAATTCTCGTTTGTCATGATCATCTGGTGAAAGGGGATAGTGGTCTTGATCCCTTCAACAATGAATTCGTCAAGCGCCCGCAGTGCTTTCTTTACGGCCTCTTCCCTTGTTTCAGCATAAGTTATGAGTTTCCCGATCATTGAGTCGTAGAAAGGCGGTATCCTGTATCCCGTGTAGCAGTGCGTATCAACACGAACACCGGGCCCCCCGGGCTGATTGAATGCTGTGACAAGTCCGGGGGAAGGCCTGAAGCCGTTTGCCGGATCCTCGGCATTTATCCTGCATTCGATCGAATGGCCGTGCATCTTTATCTTCTTCTTTGTCAGCTTCTCGCCGTTGGCTATCCTTATCTGCTCTCTTATCAGGTCATATCCGGTGATCATTTCAGTGACGGGATGTTCAACCTGAATCCTCGTGTTCATTTCCATGAAATAGAAATCCCTGTTGATGTCAACAAGGAACTCAATCGTTCCGGCGCCGAGATAATTTACCGACTTTGCCCCCGCGATCGCCGCCGCCGACATCCTTTCCCTGATATCTTCATCAATTATCGGTGAAGGCGACTCTTCGACGAGCTTCTGATGTCTCCGCTGTATTGAACAGTCACGTTCACCAAGTGAAATGACATTCCCGTGTTTGTCGCCAAGGATCTGTATCTCAATATGCCTCGGCCTTTCAACAAACTTTTCCAGATATACATCGTCATTCCCGAACGCACTCAATGCCTCACTCCTTGCAGTAATGAAAGCATTCTCAAGCATCTCGCTGTTGCGGACTATTCTCATGCCCTTGCCTCCTCCTCCGGCAGATGCCTTGATCATAACGGGATATCCGATCTGCTCTGCGATCTCGCGTGCTTCATCGATCCCGTGAACAACACCTGCACTCCCGGGGACTACAGGCACTCCTGCGGCCTTCATAGTGTCTTTTGCAAAGGACTTGTTTCCCATTGCAGTTATCATGGCGGGCAGCGGGCCGACGAAGTTCAGCCGCGAGTCAATGCATATTTCCGCAAACTCCGCATTCTCGGCCAGAAAGCCGTATCCGGGATGGATCGCATCGGCATTTGTAATTGAAGCCGCCGAAAGAATGCGAGGAATGTTAAGGTAACTTTCTTTGGAGGGGGAGCCGCCTATGCACACGGCTTCATCTGCGAATCTGACATGAAGAGAATCCTTGTCGGCGTCGGAATAAACCGCCACGGTCTTGATCCCCATTTCTTTGCATGTCCGGATTATCCTGAGCGCAATTTCGCCTCTGTTTGCGATTAACAGTTTCTTGATCATGGGAAATAAAGGTCCTCTGCTTAAAAAATTTATCTTAGCCTGTCAGTATTTTTCAATGTGGAACAAAGGCTGATTGTATTCCACAGGTTGCGCATTTTCAACGAGAATCCTGACTATCTTGCCGGATACTTCTGACTCGATCTCATTCATGAGTTTCATCGCTTCAATTATGCAAAGCACCGAACCCGGGCTTACCGTACTGCCAACAGCCACATAAGGATCGGCATCCGGAGAAGGCGCCCTGTAGAAAGTACCCACCATCGGGGATTTGACCTCAAAAATGTTCTCGCTCTTGGGTTCGTTTGTGCTGAGTTCTGCCTGCTTCTCTGTGGTGCCGCCTGATTGCTGAGGCTCGGCAATTACGGCTGGAAGCGGCTGTGGTGCCACTGCAAGAGGTGCAATACCTGCCGCGATCTTTGGCCTGGGCTTGGAGAGTCTAAGGCGAGTTCCCTCTTCCTCAATCTCCAACTCGGCAACTCCGCTTGAATCAAGCAATTTTATGATGCGCTTCAAATAGTTAATGTCCATTTTCATGGTTCACATGGGTTTGATTGGAGAATATGAGGTTCAGGACTTGGCTCTTTCTATATACTCCCCTGTACGGGAGTCAACTCTTATGACGTCGCCCTCATTTATGAAGAGGGGAGCGTTCACTGTTGCGCCGGTTTCCACTGTTACCTGCTTGGATGCGCCTGTTGCCGTATCGCCTTTCACGCCAGGCGGCGCTGAAACTACCTTCAGATATACATGGGGAGGCATTTCTGCCGAAAGTGGCTTTGAATTGTGTGAATAGATCTGGATAATTTCACCTTCCTTGAGATAATTGCCACCTTTACCTATCAGATCACCCGGAATTGTCACCTGATCGTAAGTCTCACTGTCCATGAATACAAAGTCATCACCGTCCTTATACAGGAACTGAAAATCTCCGGATTCAAGTCTTTCTATCTGAATCTCCTCGCCGGATCGAAACCTGTTCTCTATGGTCTTTCCGTTCTTCAGGTTCTTAAGCTTCACCTGATAAAAAGCCCTCAGATTACCGGGCGTCCTGTGTTCGACTGAAACAACGGAATGAAGGTCATTATTGAAATTGATTATGAGACCGGTTCTCAGGTCAGAAGTTGTCGCCATTATTCGGGAATTCGTATTTGATTTAGATTCAGTGCAAAATAGACATTAGCGCAGGGAAAATCAATTGAGTGCAATTTCATATATCGCCAGATTCTTTATGGTTTTGGAAGAAAATGCAGGACTTTTTGAGCCAAACATCACGCAAATACGGGAATTCAGGCTAATTCTGTCAGATCGTTTCCGCACTGTTCAGCTTCATGCTCCAGGTAAGCTGTCCCGTATGCATAGGTTCATGCCTGATCGCGTGAATTATGAGCATTCGCTTTGACTTATCGCCTCCAAAACCGAATCCAAGGTGGTTTTCCTTTGTCAGCTCCTCATCACTCAGGCCTTCAAGGATCGCCATTGCCTTTTCATGAATACTGTCAAGGGTCGAGATCAGCTCGCTCAGCGCCGGCTTTGTCTTTATCTCAGCGGGATTGGTACCGATGCCGTATTCTTCAAGCCACGGCACACCCGAGTCTGTGTTGCCTACTCCCTTCAGGATAAGCGTGTTTTCAGTCCAGCACAGGTGTCCGATCAGCCATGCTATGGTATTCAGCCTTACTCCATCAACTTCGAATTGCTTCTCGATGTCTATATCCTGAAGCTGGTTAATGAAAAACTTGGTCAGATTTCTTACAGACCTGTAAACATCTGCAAGTGCGCGCACCTCTGTATTTTGAGCCATGTGTGGTTCCGGGTTTGGTTTAGAATGTGTTACGGCAACTTATCCCAAAAGATTCTAAAGTAAAGCACAACTTGCAATCCAGTTAGTAAGATTCAGAAGAGGTGATCATTTTGGAAATGATGTCAAGCTTTCTTACGCATCATCATATTTAAGTAAGTAGGTTGAAGAAGATCAAGTCCGGTATTAAGCATGTCCCTGATGCCAAACTATACAAGACGAATGCGAATATTAGGGGCCCGGGTTGTAAATTGAAACTCAGGCGGCTATTGAGTAATTTGTTCAAATCTAATCACAAACATAACAGCTCACGGAGGTAAAATGGCATTGAAAGTCGGAGTAAACGGATTCGGCAGAATTGGAAGGCTTGTTGTAAGAAGGATGCTCGCGCTCGGAGGATTTGACATTGTTGCGATAAACGATCTTACTGACAGCAAGACTCTTGCGCATCTGTTCAAGTATGATTCAATACACGGCAGATTCAACGGAGACGTCAAAGTTTCTGCTAACGGAATGACAGTAAACGGAGATGAGATCAGGATCACAGCGGAGAAAGACCCGTCAAAGCTCGATTGGGCGGGTGCTGATGTTGTAATTGAATCCACAGGCGTATTCACTTCAAAAGAGAAGCTTCAGGTACACCTTGACAAGGGCGCAAAGAAAGTAATACTTACTGCCCCGGCCAAAGATGCTCTGGATGCAACAGTTGTTCTTGGAGTCAATGACTCTGTGCTGACTCCGGAGATGAAGATCATTTCAAATGCATCGTGTACAACAAACTGCCTTGCGCCCATGGTGAAGGTTCTGGATGATGCATTCGGTGTTGAGAAAGGATTCATGACAACGATACACTCATATACAAATGACCAGGGACTTCTTGACCAGCCGCATAAAGATCTGAGAAGAGCCAGAGCCGGCGCGATGAATATCATACCGACTTCAACCGGCGCCGCGAAAGCTGTGGGCGAAGTACTGCCGCAACTTAAGGGAAAACTCGACGGATTCGCTCTCAGAGTCCCTACGCCTGACGGCTCGCTGACTGATTTTGTCTGCGTACTGAAAAAGGAAGCAACAAAGGAGGAGATCAATGCCGCAATGAAGAAGGCATCGGAGAATGAGCTTAAAGGCATTCTCGAATATACAGAGGATCCGATCGTTTCAAGCGACATAATCGGAAATCCGAACTCCTGCATCTTCGATGCGCTTTCGACAATGTGCAAAGGAAACCTTGCAAAGGTTATCGGGTGGTATGATAATGAATGGGGATACAGCTGCAGAGTTGTTGACATGATGAAGAAGATCTCCTGAGATCCGGCAACTTGAAATTTCCTTTAGGGATGCAGGCAATCAATGCCTGTGTCCCTTTTTGTTTTAACCGGCCGGAAGACTTATTACAAACCGGCTTTTTTCTTAACTCGAATTAGACAAAATGGAAAACGCATTTCTTGTACTGAGTCTGTTTCTTCCCAGACTTACCCTGATCGTATTCTATTTATTCTTTCAGATCCCGCTCAATACGGTTCCGCTCATAGGGGATATACTGCTCACAGTATTTCTGCCGAGGGTGCTGGTATTGATCTACATTGTTCAGAATCTCGGAACTGATTCACCGTGGTTCTGGATACACCTTGTGGTTGCTTTGCTTGTTTATTTCGGGGGTGGAAAGAAGTTCAGGGATTTCAGGAAGAAGTGAACTGTAAGATGTCTACGGGCAGGTGTTGAAATTGGGTCATGCACAAATGCCTGCCCGGGATTGCTGAATTCAGAGGCGTGGATCAGATTCGAACTGATGAATAAAAGTTTTGCAGACTTTCCCCTTAAGCCACTTGGGTACCACGCCATAAAACATCTTCCTAAAATGCAGAGAGCGGGAAACGGGACTCGAACCCGCGACTTCAACCTTGGCAAGGTTGCGCTCTACCAACTGAGCTATTCCCGCAATGTGTGCAAGTTAGTCTTATGGCATACTTTTTTCAAGTCCTTATTCTGTAAAAGTTCGACTAAGGACTGCAGTCTGCAAGAGATCGCTGAATTTCCCGCGCGTATCAGCGGCCACACCACAATGCACCCGCCTTCCGGTTCACTCCTTATGCAGACTGCCATGAGATCAGAATTCATACTCTTATTGTCAGTTGATTATGTGATACTGTTACCATAAATTATTATGGTATAAGAATCTTATTCAATGGCAAACATTTCCGACTTTGAACCGGTGGAGGTGATCGTTTATTTCTCCGGCATAAATGCGAACATCATAAAATTCAAATGGCGGGGCGGAGTTTACAAAGTGACTGAGATGCTCCAGAGCTGGAAGATCCCGTTGAGGGAAGGGCATGAGTATCATTATGTAGTTACATGCAGAGAAAGCGACCTGCTGTGTGAATTGTCATTCAGTAATCAGGACATGAAGTGGCAGCTTGTAAGGTATGACAGCATGGATTGAACTGAACCTGACCGGAAGATCTTGCAGCTCAGTACTTCAGGACCAAAGGCTCTTCGATCAGTTCAGCTCCCGACCCGTCAACAGGTACTATCGTTGAATTGATCCCGTGCATTTCAGAATCTTTCCTTCCTCTCCACTTTCTCGGGACCCTTTCGATCTTTACGGGGAAGATCGTCAAAGTTCCGTCTTTACTGATGTGCAAGCGAAGGAAATTCTTAAAGTCCTGGATCCTTGCTGCCGAGAAAGATTCTTCATTGTGCCTGCCGAAGAAGTATTGAGAAATGAACAGGTAGATGCCAAAGATAATGGAGCCCGCAAGCCATCCACCTGCAAACACAGTCAGCATGATGAAGAGGAACATTAAATAGCCTTTCTCAGGGAACAGGACAGCGCCCATGTAGAATGCTATCCAGCTTATATAGAAGATAGCACTGATATGCGCAAGTACGTGAAATCCTCCTCCAACCCATTTATAGACTGTGGAATGTGTGTCAGTGAAGAATATGAATCCGCCTGCAAGCATCAATAGCCATACTCCGGCCAAAGGATTCCGAAAGAACGCCTCGGCTGTGAACAAGTAGGCGTCAATGAACGATTCAGGTATCTTAAAATCAATTGAGGAACTGACAAGCCATGCCGTAAAGAGATAAATGACCGCAGTAAGAATTCCAAAGCCGGGGTTTATCAGAGGGAAAAGAAGATTTCTGAATGTGAGCCTCTTCGAAACATCAGTATCAGGATATGACTTCCTGAGGGAGAATTTTCTGCCGGACTTCTTTCTGAACCCGAAGTCTTCGGTTATGAGAGAAACATCAATATCATGTGTCGAATGCAGAAATGCGCCTCCGCCTCCCGCAGTGATCTTCTGAACCGGTGTGGAATTGTCATGCCTCACTTCTTCATGCCGTCTGTAGTGATGATAATCACCGGAAAGGAAGACCTTGATCTCCACGTTCTTCTTGTCCAGAATTTCGTTTTGAAGATAAACAAGATCGCTTTCATCATACAGGGCACCGAACTTCTTGTACTTATGCGCATAGATCCAGTTGGGCTGTGAAATGCACATTATCACTTTGTCGTTCACTTTCATATGCTCATTGCAGATCATTCTGAAGTACTCAAGCTGAGGTGTATCTATATCAGACTGGAGCTGCCCGTCAGAACCGAGCATCCACCAGTTTCCGGGAAGTTTTATTGCAAAGTAGCTTCTTCTCTGGCGTGAATGCCAGCCTGCAAAACGCGGATTCAGATCTGAGCAAAAGAGTTTCGTGAACGCTGTGAGTCCGTCGTACCAGTCGTGATTACCGGGTATTGCAAATACGAGCGGGTGCTCACCGGGATCGGCATTGCCAAATGCATTCTCATAAGGCACCACCAGCCTTCTGTAATAGTTGTCCTTGCTTGGAGTAGGGTAAACTTCATCACCGCCAAACACAAGTGCGTTGCCTCTCCTGGTTTCGTAATTCTTCGATGCGCCGCCTTTGTATTTGAGTTCAAGAGTATCTGCGCATGCATAATAGGCTACGCCGTAAGTGGGATTCCATCCGTCCCCCGTATCGCTGATGTAATCAATCCAGATATCCTCCCGCTGGGGCATTCCTTCACTCACAGGTCCGGACTCGGTATCTCTGTGATGCCTTGTAAGATCAAAATAATCTTCCTTGATGGTAGAGAGAGCCTGAATTATCCGCCTGTCGGACTGCTCTCCTACAAATGTGGACATCACCACTTTGATGCCCGTGCTGATAAGCTGAGCCGGATCGAACCACTTAACCATTGGCATCTTCCGGATCGAATTCGCTGTAAAGGGATCTTTGGTTTTCATAGTCATCAAGTTATCTATAAGCCGGGCAAACTTCAATCAACTGTACCTGACCTCCGGTAAGAACTTTTGGTGGAAATTATTGATGTACTTGGCTAATTTGCATTAACTCAATTTGTTTCAGATGAAAATTCTATTCAAAGCAGGAAACAGTGCAAATGCGGGGCTTCTGTTCATCAGGCTCTCATTAGGTCTGCTGTTTCTGCTGGCAGGTGCAAAAAAGATCCTTAACCTGCAGGAGTTCATCGAGAGCGTTCAGGCCATGGGAAAGATGAGCGACAATGCGGCTTTCATACTCGCGTTCGTACTGCCTTTCATGGAGCTGGTTTTCGGCGGGCTTTATATGATCGGATTGTTCACGCCTCTTACGAGCATTGCAATAGCAGGAATGTGCATAAGTTTCATTGCGGTGCAGGGGCCATGGCATTATGAACTGCCTTTTAGCCACAACTTCGTCTTCCTTGCATGTGCATTGGCAACACTTGTTTCCGGTGCCGGCAGAATATCATTTGACGCGCTCGTTGACAAAGGAGGAACTCAGAACAAGAAAACAGTAAATACTGAAAGCGATCAGATCATAAGGCCTGATGTAACAGAAGTTCCTGCCGGTGATATTGAAAAGCAGGTTGAGGTAAGGCCCAGAGGAGAACCACCGGGCGAATCTACCTGACTATGAGGCTCTCGCGTTCTGGGCCGACAGATACATATTTTACAGGGTAACCCACAAGTTCTTCGATCTTCAAAACATACTTTCTTGCATTGTCAGGCAGTTTATCGAAATCCCTTACTTTAGAAATGTCTTCATCCCAGCCTTTCATCTCCAGATATCTGGGGGAAGCACTTTGCAGAACTGCCGGAATAGGGAAGTCAGAAAATGACTTGCCTTCGATCTCATATTCATTGCAGATGAACAGTTCTTTCATTCCTGAGAGGCTGTCGAGTTTAGTCATGGCTATCTCATCCGTTCCCTGTATTCTCGCTCCGTAACGGGTTGCAACGGCATCAAAATGCCCGATCCTTCTGGGGCGGCCGGTTGAAGCTCCGTATTCAAACGCCACCTCACGCATCCTGCCTGCTTCAGTCTCCGGCATTTCAGTTACAAAAGGGCCCGCTCCAACGCAGGTTGAAAAAGATTTCATTACACCGATCACTCTGTCGATCCTCTTATTAAATAATCCTCCGCCTATGTGAGCGAATGAAGCCAATGTGTTTGAGGAAGTGGTGAACGGATAGATCCCAAAGTATATATCTCGCAGAGATCCGAGCTGAGCTTCAAAGAGTACATCCTTTCCGGCAGAAGCTGCAGACTCCATAAGCGCAGTTGTATCGCAGATCATTGGAATTATCTTGCTGCCGAATTGCATAAGCCAGTTCATTGTCTCATCAAAATCAACCGTCTTCTTGGAGCCATAGACCCTGCTCAGGAGAAGGTTCTTCCATTCCACAAGCGAGCGGACTCTCTGCCTCATGACCTCAGGATACAAAAGATCTCCGATCATGATGCTCTTTTTCATATAGCGTTCGCCATATGCATATGCGATTCCTCTTCGTGTAGACCCGTAAGCGGCTCCTGCAAGCCTTTCCTCTTCGAGCGTGTCTTCAAGTCTGTGAAAGGGGAATGTGACAGTTGCCCTGTCCGAGATCCTCACGTTGCCGGTATTTATGCCGGCTTTTTGAAGTTCACTCAGCTCCTCAGCTAATGCCTCAATGTCAATGACCATACCGGGCCCGAGGACATTGATCACATCGGGGTAGAAAATACCGGACGGTATAAGATGAAGCTTGTGTGTGCCGAATTCATTTACAACAGTATGGCCGGCGTTGTTGCCTCCCTGGTATCTGGCAACAATGTCAATATTGCCGGCAAGATAGTCCACCATACGGCCTTTGCCTTCATCTCCCCACTGTAGTCCAACCAGAACAGTGATCATATAGGTCTGATAATTTTAAGTGCAAAAAAAAACTTCATTCCATCTTTGATGAAATGAAGAAGAACTGAAATCCAAGAAAGTTAAAATCAAATGAATCGGCTTCCATATTCAGTCATCAATTACCGGGTCAAGCGGAAAACCTGCAGTGCGGTCTTGTCAGTCAATTACAAACAGGCCGTCGATCTTTGTCAGCCTGAAAATTTCCTTTATCTTGTCGTTGACGTTTGAAAGCCGCAACACACCTTCATTTGCCAGAATTGCTTTCCGGCAGCCTATCAGGATTCCTATGCCGGCGCTGTTGAGTGAGCTCAACCCTGAAAAGTCAAACTCAAATTCATTTACGCCGTCTTCAATATCCCTTTTGACAAGTTCGGACAGACTCATTGAGTCGCCTAGTCCAAGATGTCCGGGCTCCAGTGCATATCTTGCTGTCCTCCTTGTATCCATTATTTTACATGATTGCCTGTATCAGGCATTTGCCTTCTTGACCTTGGGAGTTGTTATTTTTCCAACTCTTGCTGTCCTCTTGCTGATCGTCTTTGCCATTTCCCTTTCTTTCCATTCCACAACGACAGCGCTTGCAATGAAGATGGATGAATAGGTACCAGTAATAATACCAACTGCAAATGTGAATGCAAAACTTCTGTTCACTTCTCCACCGAAGAGAAAGAGCACGAACACGGTTAGGAAAACAAGACCGGATGTTATGACAGTTCTGCTCAGCGTAGCGTTAATACTCTTGTTCATTACCTGTTCAATATCTTCATTCTTGAACAGTTTAATGTTCTCCCTGATCCTGTCAAATACAATAACTGTATCATTGGTGGAGAAACCGATCAGCGTCAGGAATGCTGCAAGCATTGACTGATTGAATTCAAGTCTCAGGCTTGGAAACAGCCAATTTGCCACTGCGATAGCCGCAATTGTAATAACGACATCGTGAAAAAGAGCAATAACCGCACCAACCGCAAACACAAACTGAAACCTGAATGCAAGATAAATAAGAATAGCAATGAGCGAGAAAATTATTGCAAACAGTGCATTGGTTCTGAGCTCCGCTCCGATCTTAGGACCGACTTTGTCAAGTCTGAGTACCTGAAATTTATTGTCGGTGATCTTCGCGCTGATAGCCGACTGGATCTGATCGGATACAATCGTCCCTTCCCCCTGCATAGGAGTCCTCAACAGGATGTTCTTGTTATCTCCCATGGTCTTTATCTCCATGCCGGGAAAACCGGCTTCATCCATTATCGATCTTAATTCTCCGACGTTCACATCATCCTGAAACTGAACCTGCAATTCGGTTCCTCCTATGAAGTCGATGCCGAGAGGTATGGACTTGAAAGTCAGCAAAACTATGAATCCAATAACGATCAAGGCAACTGAAAGAAGATACATCTTCCTTCTGCTGCCCATGAAATCATAATTCGCATTGTGAAATATTCTCATTCTTCTTGAGTATTGTCCGATTTAATTATCCGAAACTTATATGCTTGCCCTTCTCGATCATTATGTCGAAAATGACGTGTGTAATTACAATAGCGGTGAAAAGGTTTGCCACAAGTCCGAATATGAGTGTCAGGGCAAAGCCTTGTATCGGGCCGCTTCCGAACTGGTACAGGATTATACCGGTGATTATGCTCGTCAGGTGAGAATCTATGATCGCCGAAAACGCCTTTTTGTATCCCAGGTCAACTGAGGTTCTCATTGGCTTTCCCGAATCAAGCTCTTCACGAATACGTTCAAAGATCAGTACGTTTGTATCAACAGACATACCGATTGAGAGAATCAATCCTGCAATTCCCGGCAATGTGAGTGTGGCTTTCAGAGATGCCATTATTCCGAGAATTATAATGGTATTGATGATCACAGCCACATCTGCAACTCCTCCTCCGAATCTGTAATAGAAAACCATGAACAAGGCGACGAGTATCAGAGCTGCTATTGATGAAAGAATGCCCGAACGAATTGAGTCTTCACCAAGTGAAGGTCCGATAGACCTTTCTTCGATGATCTTTACGGGAGCAGGAAGCGCTCCGGCTTTGAGGACAATCTCCAGCAGTTTAGCTTCCTGAACATTCGCCATTCCCTCGATCTGTGAATTTCCGCCGGTTATCTTGCTTCTTACGACAGGGGCGGAATAAACAACGTTGTCGAGAACTATTGCTATTCTCTTGTTAATGTTCGAGCCTGTGATCCTCGACCAGTCAGATGAACCGTCAGCATCCATCTCCATTGTTACTATCGGAGTATTGCTGGTCGGGTCAATATTTGCCATTGCATTGACAATGACCTTTCCGGTAAGCTCCGGATCCTTCTTTACGGCATACAGAATATGGATCTTCTCACCCTGTGCATCAAAGGTCTTGTTTGACCATGCAAACTGAAGGTCTGTAGGGAGAGCCGCCTTTACATCCTCTCTGTTGAGTATCCTCTCCACTTTATCCCTGTCAGAATCCTTTACATAACCGTCAGCGGTTCCACTTTCCTGATTCAGTCCGACCAGTGCAAAGAACGGGAACTTGGCTTTGAATTCCTCTTCTGACATCTGAGCCGAAGAAGTGTCTGTCTCAGCCGCGGTATCGCTTTCCGTGACTGAAGTGTCAACTGATGAAGAAGTGTCACCGGGCTTTTTTGATGTGTCGGCTGTCTGCTTATTCTCTTTGCTCTCCTTTTTGGCAGTGTCCTGTTTCTTAACATTGTCACCTGCCTTAGTTGTCTTCGATGAAGTGTCTTTGGATCCTGTTGATCCGCTCTTAGTATTGTCCTTCTGACCGGCTGTTTTCAAATCGGCCGTGTCTTTCAGGTCTGAGCTCTGCATATCTTTCTTCAGGGTGTCAGACTTTGATCCGGAATTCAGCGAATCGCTGAGAGCAGTTGTATCTCCAACGAGCACTTTGTTTATGGCTTCCATCGCCTTAACGGTTGCCTGTGGGTCGTAAACAAGTTTAAACTCCAGAAGGGCTGTGCCTTCGAGAAGTTTTCTGACTTCCTGCGGATTGCTCACTCCGGGAAGTTCCACGATGATCCTGCTGTTTCCGATCTTCTGAATCTGAGGCTCGGCCACACCGTACTGATCAATCCTGTTTCGGACTATCTCAACGGCTCTGTCAAGAGATTTGTCAATTTCAGTTGTAAGCTTGGATTCAATGTCACTTTCAGTGTCCCGGGTTTCTCCGTAGAAGTTCTTGAGAGTAAGGCCCCTGGCGGAAAGTTTCTGTTTGAAGACTTCGAATATCAGCTCGTCATCCGTTTTTGTGGCTTCTTTCACTTCAGCAAGTACCGCAGTAAGCTGATCATCCTTTCTGACTGCAAGATCCTCAAGGAGCTTAACTATATCCACATCGAGCACAACATACATGCCACCCTGCAGATCAAGCCCGAGTTTGAGTCTGTTATCACGGGCCTTTGTTATTTCCGGGCCGTTCTTGTCGAGAAAGTCAACACTGTCCTGTCCGGTAAGGCTCTTAAGCTGCTTTACGAAATTGTAGTCCTTGTAAGTCGGATAAAGGAAATACAATGACATCAGTATAAGCACTACCGTAATGATAATACGGGTAAGATTTTTCTTCAAATTTGCACTCCGATTTAGCGGAAAAACTCTTTAGTATGTGATGAAAAGGTTAAAAAATTGAGCATTCAATATACTTTGAATGTCAGGGAAAGTCAATGAACTTTAGGGAAACGGGGGCACGTAAAATATGCAGCCGCATCAAATACCAGGTGCAATGTACCTGAAAACGCGGTGCCCGGAATGAGTCGCTCGGGCAAAGATGACTTAACCTCTCTTTGGCAGTGAATCACCGAGTTCTTTGACCTTGTCTCTGAACCATGAGATCTTGGCGGCCCGGTTGTTTGCCTCAATAAATGCCCTTAGCTTGTCCAGTTTCTTTGCGTCGGGTTTCTTTCTTGCGGTAATCAATCTTCGGAGTATTCTTATGAACAGATGACAAATGTCCTTCAGCTCGTCTGAATACTCGTCGCTTGAATCAAGGTGATGCCTGAATGTGTCAGCTGTTGAGAGAGAAGAGTCAAAATAGCCCAGCTCATAGAATATCTGGGATTTCAGCAGGTATGTGTCAATCTTCAGTAGCAGGGATGATTCCTCGATCCCGCTCAGAAGTTTAAGCGACTCTTCAAACTTTCCCTGATAGAACCTCAGAATTGCAAGTCCGTAATTGTATGCATCTATGCTGAGTTCCCTTGCAAGATATTTCGACAGCCCGGCAATGAATTTTTCGGCCCATTCTATCTCACCATTGGATGCCGCTGTCATTATTGCAGTTCTGAAATCCATAGTGAGCGACAGGTTGCTTCGCTCGATGAGAAAAAGGTCATTCTCATGAAGAAACTTGAAGTGGTAATGCAGGTCCTTTTCAAACTGCCTGCTCCCGTTGAGTCTCTGATTACTGCAATACTGAATGAGCCTGTTTATGTAATGAGCTCTTACCTTATCCTCGATGTTCAGTTCTTTGTTGTATATCATCTCCTTCAGTTCCCTGTAATGAGAGCTCTCCGGATCCGGAGAATTGAGCATGAGATCAAGGTACACAAGCCTGAAGAGAATTCCATTCATGCTTTCGTCTATCAGATCTTTCCTATATATGTCGTCAAGAAACTTCTCCAGATCAAATCTCGAGAAAAACGCCTCCGTAAGCTTCATCTTTTCCTGAATGTTGTAAGCTTTCTCACCAAACCGAATCTGATTATTGAGGTTGACAGACTTAAGAATGAACAGTTTTATGAGATCATTCAGAGATCTTTTCTCGGAAATTACAGCATCCGAAATATTGCCTTCCTGCATACTTATCTCATACTCAAGCATTCTCAGCTTGCTGGAATAATAATACGAATCTATCACATTGTGCCTCTTTGCATTGAGTTCCTGCTCAATCTTAGCCAAGGTCTTTCTTCCAATTTCAGGCATTGACTTCTCGTTGTACCTGGATAAAAGGTAGAACTTTGAATCAAATTCAGCTGAGAACATTCCGGAAACTGAAAGATATTTTTCAGCAAGTCCAAACAGACTCAGCATATCTTTCCTGAATTGTGAATGATCGTAACGCTTACCTTTATTTACGGCTTTGAATATGTTCTGAGAAGTGAATGCAGGGCTCTCAAAGGCCGGAGAAAATTTCTTCAGTTCCCTGAACAGTGAGATAAGGTAACTGTTTTGGTTGAAATAGGGGGAACTCAGAAATGTCTCGAATTCCGCAAGCTCATTCTTTGTGAACCTGCGAAGTATTCTGATTATACTGTAGTTTGCCAGTTCTTTGGGTTTGGAGGTGGCCATTTCAAAAGTTGTTTACCGAAGGGCAAAGTGGAAGCCTGGACTGCCACAATGCATTCTTCCTTCATCGCTGCTATATTATGAATACTGAATTTAACTTTCCTTACAAAAATCCTGCGACAATGCCTTTCACGGTCAGAGCAATTCGGCTCTTCCGGGCAGTTTGTCCGGATTGTAAAACACTATTGCTGAACCAATTTGAGTCAGGCAAAAGTTCAATCCTGATTTGACATGCACCTGACTGACCGGGCACAGTTACAAGCCATAAACCAAAAAGACCGGAGCCGAGATATCCGACTCCGGTCATGTTTGAGCTGGCAGAGGGATTTGAACCCCCGGCCTGCTGATTACAAATCAGCTGCTCTACCAGCTGAGCTATGCCAGCAAATTTAAAGTATGCAAAAATAACTTCTTCACTTCTGTATTGCAATAGGGAAGCAGGTACCCGGCATGCTTTGGATCACTTCCTCTTCCTTACCTTCGTATTGCCCTGGTCTCCGCTCACCTTCAGAACCTGGCCGGTCATTATCTTCTCTCCTTTGATTCCGTTCCACTTCCTCAACTCGTCTTCTGTTACTCCGTACATGTTTGCTAGCTTAGCCAAAGTATCGCCCTTCTTGACAGTATGAAGTTTCCTGCTGGAAGCAGAGGTCTTTTTCTCGGTCTTGGCTTCTCCTGTCAACGCCAGTTTCTGGCCGGGAACAATTACATCACTGCTCAAGCCGTTAATGTCCTTCAGACTGTTTACATCAATTCCGTACTTCCCGGCAATCATCGTCAGATTCTCTCCTTCTGAAACAGTATGATACCGGGGCTGTACCTTTATCTTCAGTTTCTGGCCTACAAGTATTTTGTCGCTCTCAAGCTGATTCCAACTCATCAGTTCGGAAACAGAAACATTGTTTGCCTTGGCAATCCCGGAAAGGTTCTCACCTTCCATTACGGTATGTGTGGAATAACTCAATTCATCTGAGAGATCTTCCTGCGATGTCTCATTGCCATCAGTACGGACCAACTCCTCTGACGACTGCGTGCTTTCCATGTCAGAACCGACTTCCTGCCGGGTATCATTCTGATCTGTATTAACTTGCTCGACTTCGAGTGTCACGTTTTCGGAGACCGAAGTGTTCTGATCTTCTTTGGTCTGTTCAACTGAGTTTTCGGAGCCTTCCATCGGTTCACTGGATGAAAGGTACTGTTCAATCTCCGCCGGAGGTTCAGGTTGAAATTCCTGCGAAGCATCCGGACTTTCCGTGACATTCAAATCAACATTCCTCTCCAAATCTGAAGAACTGCCATCCTGTTTCGTATCAGCAAGTTCCACTGACCCTGTGTTCTTAAGTCCGAACATCCTCTCATACCTTGACGGCGACAAATAAATATCCACTTTTTTCTGTGAATGAAGTTCAGCACCGTAGTTGATGTTGTTCCACAGCCTGATCTCTACCGGCCTGACGTCATAATAGCTGGAAAGCCAAAGCAGGTTCTGGCTTGTCAGGAGGTCATGGCTGACCTTGACCTTGTCTTTGGTAGCGCCAATTGTGCTCTTGTCTTCCACGGAATATCCGTTGACTCTGAACTCCGTGCCGGCTATTCCGGTGCTTCCAAATTCTTCATGTCCCAGAAACTGAGGCTCCACCGAACCTTTTTGAATGTCGTTTGCCGATGCGTAATTTTCAGAAAATGTATTGAATGTATTGTGAGGGATCCTCAGATGATACGGAACATCATACATCGGAACCCTGTCATTTGTAAGTTCGGGATTGAGGTCACGGATTGTCTCAATGTCAGTTCCGCACATTTCGGCAACTCTCTGAAGATCCATATTAGCAAGCACTTCCACTCTGTCAAACTTTATCGGCTCGGCAAGCTCAACCTCATTGAAGCCGTAAGCGGCCGGGTCCCTCAGCACAAACGACAATGCGATTATCGAAGGAACATAGTTCTTTGTTTCACCGGGAAGGAATGACCTTGCCACCCAGAAATCATTCGAACCGCTTCGGCTGATCGCCTTTCGCACACGTCCCGGCCCCGCATTGTATGCAGCGAATGCCAGATACCAGTCATCAAAGGTTCTGTAGAGGTCTTTCAGATGGCGAGCCGCAGCATCCGTTGCCTTTTCAAAATCCCTCCGGTCGTCCCTGTAATCGTCCTGATAGAGTCCGTATGATTTTCCCGTTGCAGGCATGAACTGCCAAAGTCCTACTGCTCCCGCTCTCGAGACGATAGTAGGCGACAAACCCGACTCCTGAACTGACAGATAAATGAGTTCTTCAGGAGCGTCATTCTCACGAAGTATTGCACGCATCAGAGGGAAGTATTTCCCGCCCCTGTAAAGACATTTGTCAACGAAACTTCTGCCCCTGTCAGTGTTTGAGAAAAACTCTATATACTCGTCAACTACTGAATTCCTTACCAGCGGTACATCCCTGCCTTCGGGAAGCGGTTCAGACTCGTATGACTTATGCTCAATCTTCTCGTAACTGATCGAAAGTTTCGAGGCATAATCAAATACGAGGCTCGAATTGTCTATCTCGCTTTGTGTGATGAGGTAGTCCTGTACAATGCTTCTTGCAAGTTCCTCGTAATCCTTCTTCCAGTTATAGCATAGCGGATCATTGAGTACGGACAAATTTGTGTTGTTCAGCTTCTTCAGTGCCTTTTCAAAAAAATCAGCGGCAGTGCGCGGATCGCCGGATTCATTCTGTGCGAGAGCTTTCTTGTAGTAACCGAATGACTCCTGAAGGACCGAATAGGTCATTATGGAATCTGTTTGCCTCTTAGTGAGCACTTCCTCTTCCTCGGAACCGGAACAGCCGCTCATAATATGAGATAAACAAATCCCTCCGATCAGGAGCAAAATGTTAAGTAAACTCTTCACACTCAGTTTTATTGGTGATGATCTTTGCATCATACTCATTTTAGTTTCTGAAAAATATGTGGTTTAGATGCATTATGTGAAGTATGTTATGAACGGGGAAAGATAGAAAATTTTTCCTGCAAAGAAAGGTCTTAAAAGAATATGGGAATCTCCGGTCCAATTGCCTGAACAAGCAGTATTACCATACACTGAGACCATTCCCATGAACCGGAGAATAAATTCACCGGGACATTTGTGTAAGAAATGAGAAGACATTACTTCTTGTAAATTTTCATGTCTCTGAATCTGAAGAATCCGTAACCTGCCCCTGAGACAACTTTGATCGTATAGAAGAAGTATTCTTTCACCTTAGGCGAGGGCAAAGTTATTGTTATGCTATGTTCGGCGGAATTCAGGATCAGTCCAGTAGATGAGTAAATGACAGAGTCGGAAACCGTTGATGTAAATGAGATAGTCAGCGGGACAGCAGAGTTGTTCGAATTGCCTGCATATGAGAAGCTTATCTCAGCGCTGTCGCGGTCTGTAAAGTCAAGCCTTGAAGTGCTCACATTCTGGCTCTTTGTTGATGTCCCGAAATTCGTGCTTACTGAATCGCCGGCCACTTCCGCCAAAAGCACTTTCCCTGTTGTCTGCGGAGATTGCGGGTCATCGCCGCATGAAACACATAACAAAGCGCTAAGTGCAAAAAATATCAGGCCGTGCCGCTTAAGTTTTTGAGCATTCATTCCTGTGAATTTGATTTGAAGTTCATTTCAATAGCAAGGCTCTCCTTACTGATACAGTGATGCCGTCGCTGAATCTGACAAAGTAGATCCCTGCAGACAACTCTCCGGAATTCCATAAGACCTCTCCGGGGCCTTCACCTGCAACACCGTCAAAGAGCACTGCGACCTCTCTTCCCAAAACGTCATGAACCGAGATCCTCAGTGCATGCTTTTCAGCAAGCATATAACTTATCCTGGTTTCCGGGTTGAACGGATTCGGAAAGATCTGCCAAATCGATAATCTTCCCGGCGTCAATGATTCTGACCCGCCAATGAATGTGAGGCCTCCGTTGGTGGTTTTAAGCACCTTCCCTGACCATGCACCGATATATCCTGTTTGTGAATCGGGAAAGTCCATTTCATAAAGATTCTCCGACAATGGCGTATTTTGAACTCCCCAGGAGTTGCCGGCGTCTGTCGTCCTCAGCACGGTGCCATCTGACCGGCATCCGAAACCCGTATTGTCATCAGTAAAACTCAGTCCCCATACTGCCACTCCGGAATTAAAGTAAACTTCAGACCAGTTTCCGCCACCGTTAGTTGTCTTTACAATTCTCCCTGCATTTGTTGCGTAGTATCCGGTGTTCTGATCTCTGAACACGATTGCGGTAGCTGTTTCAAAGGAAGAGAATATTCCCTGCTGTAATGTCCAGGTCTCGCCGGAGTTCGTTGTCTTCATTATCACATTGGATCCTCCCGCATAACCTGTATTATCATCCAGGAAACACAGGCCGTCAAGAGCCGAAGTTACTCCTGTATTCAGTGTGGTCCAGTTGTCTCCTTTGTTAACGGTTCTTATGATCTTGCCAAAACTTCCTGCGGCAAAGCCTGTGGATGAATTTACAAATTGCAGTCCCCAGTACTGAATCATAGTGTCTGAGTTTACCGTTATCCAGTTGCCGCCGCCGTTATATGTTCGTAGGATCTTGCCGTAGTTTCCGCTTATGAACACAGTGTCCGGATGAATGATCCATATTGACATGAATCTCTGAGAAGTGTAACCCGAATTCTGCGCTGTGTAATTCATGCCTCCGTTAGTTGTCTTGTAGATGTTCAGGGTTGAACCGTTGAACAGGCTCGAAGTGTGATAGCCCGTATTGGCGTCATAAAATCTCAGTGCAGATATGGTCTGCGCTAAGGACGGAGTATGCTGTACAACCCACTGCGCCGGTGATCCGGACGCGGCCAATAGCAGGAACATCAATGCCGCAGGCCTCAATCTCTGTTTCATATAATGAGCCTCCCGAGTTTATCAAAGCTAAGCAATTTTGCCCGAGTATGTTATGCAATTGCCGGTGATGACTCATAGTCTGTCAATCTTACAAATGATTCTGCTATTTTTGCAGAGATCAATAAAAATCATTTGGAAAGATTTCACAGTCTGACGGTTCCGAAGATCGGCGAAAGAGAGAGAATTGACAAATACATTGCGCGCTTCATTGAGAATGCGTCGAGGACCAAAGTTCAGAAGGCGATTGACCTAGGCTATGTGACCGTTAACGGAGAAGTTGTTAAATCGAACTACCTTGTAAAACCCGAAGACGAGATAGAGATAGAACTTGACGTGCCGGAGAAGCAGGATGTGCTTCCTGAGAACATCCCGCTTGACATCAGATATGAAGATCCAAATCTCATGGTGATAAACAAGCCGGCGGGAATGGTTGTTCATCCTGCGTATAAGAATTACAGCGGGACGCTCGTAAATGCCGTCCTTTACTATTCGGGACTGCATGACGGCTCGCTGTCAAAGCTGAACGGTTTCGAAAGGGCAGGCATTGTCCACAGACTGGATAAGGACACTTCCGGCCTGATAGTCATTGCCAAAGATGAGGTGACTCACAGAAAACTGTCGGAACAGTTCTTTCACCATACCATAGAGCGCGAATACAATGCACTGGTTTGGGGAAAGTTCAGACAATCAAAGGGGACGATTGAAACACGGCTGGGAAGAGACAAGCGTGACAGAAAGAAGGTTGCTGTCCTTAAGGATGGCGATGAATCAGGCAAGAAAGCGGTGACTCATTATGAAGTGATCGCGGAGTTTGAATTCCTGTCGCTTGTGAAACTGAATCTCGAAACCGGCAGAACTCATCAGATCAGGGTCCATATGGCTTATGAGGGGCATCCCGTATTTGGTGATGAAACATACGGCGGAAGGGAGCCGCACTCCGTGAACAAAACATCAAGACTTGTATCAACTGCCAAGAATCTTCTTGAGATCATGCCGAGGCAGGCGCTTCATGCAAGAGTTCTCGGATTTATCCATCCTTCATCACGAGAAAAACTGAGGTTTGAATCAGAACTTCCTGATGACATTCAAAGGGTTCTGGACAAGCTTGAGGATCTGCTGAATTCAAAACGAACAGTTTAGGCGGACCGGCTTTTCAGTGTTCATCCTTATCATCCTCTTTTTCCTTCTTCCCCTCATTTTCCTTCCCCTGGTCATCGGACTCACCGGATGAATCATTTTGCCCGGCATCGGACCTGATCTCAGGGTGATGTATCTTTCCACCCAGGTTCGCCGTGTAAGCCATCATACCGTTGACTGCAAGAACAAGTGCGAACATGAGTACCGCAAATGAATTTGAAATTTCCTTCGGCTTTCTGTAAAGGAACATGGACAGAATTGCCAGTGCGCCGACAATGTCCATTGCTATGAAGCTGTAAAGCGCAAAGTCTTCGTGCTGGTCAATGTACTGCTCATCCACATCATCATAGTTCCCCTCGATCATCTCCTGAGCTCCGTCACCGGAGACATAAACAGGTATTGTCACAACTGCAGTCAGAATCAGCACAAGCATTGCAGCTTTTTTTACATCATCGCTTTTTTTGAGGATGCCGATGAAAAGCAGGAACATTGTTATGATGGTGCCAATGACCGGGAAATGATTTATGATAAGGTGAAAGTGCGCTGCGTTCATATGCAAATACTCCTTTCGGTAAGTTTATGTGAGATATCTTTCCGGATAGCTGAGCTGAAACATGGCGTAAAATTAGAATGATGAAAATTAGAATGAAAGCAATTATGATGTCATGTGTAGAATTCAAACAAGAGACAAAGGGAGCAGTTTCGGAGTTGGGTCAATATGCCGCGGCGAATGTGAACAATGCTAAGGCAAAGTTTTGTTCTGAAAATCATTTTGACTATTTTTGCCGCAAACAATTTCTTAAACCAAAATCATCAGCAGTATCTCAAAAAAGAAGATCTTATTCTCATTTGTAGGCCTAAATGACAACAACAGAGTAAAGGACGGCGCAATTCTGACCGTGGCGGTGAACGACAAGATCGACGAGATCCACCTTCTCTGGAGTGAAAGCCAGTTTTATGATTTTGAAGATATCGGTGAGTATGTAAGTTCACAGCTCACAAAGAGAGGTCTTTGCAGGAGCGTGGTACTTAGGGAGCTTAAGATCAAGGATCCGACAGACCACAATGAGATATATCCTAAACTCCTTGCATACCTCGAATCGGTTCAGGAGAAGAACAGACAATACATAGCGGCAATATCCTCAGGCACTCCCTCAATGCAGGCCTGCTGGATACTCATTGCCGAATCCGGAGCTTTCCCCCTGAAGCTTGTAAGAAGCGATGACCCGAAGTGGGGAGTGCCTGTGGTTCGGCCGGTAAAATTAAGTGCGGCATTGCCCCGCATCGAAAGGATAGTAAAGGAAAACAAGGAGCTTAAGAAGTCTGCATTGCCAAGACTTAAGATCAACAGGCAGAAAGCAGAAGTACACATTGGCGAGAAGGAATTGATACTCAGCCCGATGGAGTTCGTCTATTATGTTATATTTGCCCGGCGTGCAATGGAAGGCAGGGATTATCTGAGATTTGGCATAGCTAATGTTCCGGAAGAGTTCTTCGTGCATGTCCTCGGTTACCATAACGAGTTTTTCCCGGATGCAGAATCTGCAAGGATCACGCTTGAGAAGGCAAAGTCAATTGCATGCTCCACATTCAGGGCGAATGTTACAAGAATGAATAAAAAGATAAAGAGACTGCTTAAGCATGACGTTTATGCAAGATATTTTCTAATTGAAAGTGAAGGAAAGAAATACTCGAAGAGGTACGGTATCAATCTGGAGAAACAGCTGATCACCATCAGGTAGCTTCGCCTGCCGCAGGGCATTATCACAGTAACAGGAATCTAATAATATAAATACAACGGAGGCCAATATGGCTTTAGAAAGCCTTGAAAATACTTATGAAGAGTTCATTAAGTTCAAGAATGAAATACTTGCTCACAACAACCACTTCAATCTCCGCAAAGATATCTGCGAGGACTTATTCCAGGACACGGTAATTGTATTCCTCAAAAAGTATGACGAAAACAGGGGCAATGCACGCGCGTTCTTCGTCACGATATTTAAGAATAAATTAATAGATTTTGTAAAAAGGGACAGGTTCAATAAGGTCATCTCCATCGTAACAATTCAGGAAGAAGCTGATGAGATCCCGGATACGGAGGATACGGAGATATTCGTTCCCGATGGCTTCAATTCCATTCACCATTTCGTTGCAAGCTTGAAAAAGGTCCTCAGTGATGAAGAGAAGGAGTTCCTCAATACGTTGAGCAAAGTTATCACAGATGCAAGCGGCCACGGTTTGATATCCGAAGTTGCGAGGGAGTTGAACATTGAACCGAACAAAGGCTGGAACATCTGGAGAAGGATCGTTAGGAAGGCAAAAAAGCATGCAACAGAGAGAAAGGAAGCACATGACAGGTCCGAGGAAAGCGGGCTGATACTGCGAGAACCAATTACACCAATGAAATCAAGTGATCTCAGATTTCAATTGCCTATCAAAACAGAACGGATACAACAATGTATCCCCGATGAAGTTTTAGAGATGCTTAAATTTGATCAACTGAACTTTATCTCCCCGGTCAAGATCCGCAGACTTCTGGAAATTTTCTCAAAAGAATTTTTTCCGGACTCGCCAAAATCACCCTGAATCTGAGTATTTAAGATAAAGGGGGATCCGTTACTGCAATATTCCTTCAACGTTACAGCAACGTTGCGGAAACTTATTGCATTTGTGAAAATCCTAATTTTGAATAAAAACAATACGGAGGTTAACGAAATGAACTTCGAAAGATCGTCGTTTGCAAAGAGCGGAATGATCAGCATTGTCCAGTTCAGGACAAAGGACGCGGACAGCTTCAATTACATCTCATTGCAGGATGCCGCTTCAAAGGGTGGGATCAAGATTGAGGAAGTGGACGAGGCGGGAAGTGTTAACAATCTCAAGGTAAGCAACTTGTCTGATCAGTATGTCTTCTTCTCCGACGGAGAGATCCTTATAGGTGCGAAGCAGAACAGGGTCTTAAACACATCTGTATTGATCGAACCCAGATCGGTCACAATATTGCCGGTGAGTTGCGTGGAAGCTGGAAGATGGAGATACAGGTCAAGGACTTTCGCCGCATCCGAATATTATGAGCCGTCGGCAATGCGGATGAAGAAGATGATGAACGTATCGCAATCGTTGAAGCAGGGTTTGAAGCACAGGTCAGACCAGTCGGATGTATGGAGAAATGTTAGTGAATATGAATCGAGAAAATCGTTCAGCTCAGATACGTCAAACCTTTCGGATGTCTTCGAGAGCATATCGCACAGCTTTGCGAAGAATCTCAATGACATTTTTCCGGAAGTTGCCTGCAACGGTTTAGCCATATTCATCGGCAGGGATATTGCCACCATAGAGGCATTCAACAGCTCCGCTGTATACGCTCAGTATTTTCCGAAGTTGTTAAGAGCAGCGTATATGGACATTGACCTTTACGATAGCGGCGAGCTCGGTGAAATCGATGCTGTCAATGAACTCAACAAAGCCATGAAGAAAGTCAAAGATGCCAAGAGCGAAGAGCACAGGGCGGTGGCGGCCGGGAAGGAATTCCGCTACCATGATGATAAGATGACTTCGTACAGGCTTAACTATGAAGCAACACCGGTGCATTTGGCGGCTTTGTTCAGGACAACTTAAAAGACGATGAAATGTCCATTTGGAAAAAGAATGCGCCCTCGTTTTGAAATCAGGGCGATACAATGGAATGAAATTCAAAGACCTGCTCAGGCGTGAATTTGGATCTGTTGCCGGGCCGACCGCTTCTGAAGTCCTTGACAATAAGAAAGTTGAAGCGCTCAAATTGCACGCGGGGATATTGAAATTTGCAGACAGAAACTAAATCAGGCAACTGTAACTCAAACCCAAAAAGGAGAAAAAATGGAAACAAGACAGAAGGTACATCATCTCATCATCCTTGATGAGAGCGGTTCTATGAACAGCATCAGAGAGCCGATCATCGGGACATTCAATGAGATAGTATTGTCAACAAAGGAGTGTGCAAAGGACTTCCCGGAACAGGAGCACTTCGTAACATTTGTCACATTCAATTCCGGAGGGATAAAGAGTTATCTCAATTTGGCTCCGCTCGAAAAGTTTGAGATCATCACGGGCAGGAACTACAGGCCGTCCGCCGCCACCCCGCTCTTCGATGCCGTTGGCAGGAGCATTAACGGACTCAGGTACGAACTCAGATCGGAGAAGGACTACAAAGTGCTTGTGAGTATTCTTACTGACGGTTTCGAGAATGCCTCCAGGGAATTTTCAGGAAGGGACATTGTGAACTTGCAGGATGAGCTCCGAAAGTCAGGCAACTGGACGATCACTTACTCCGGCGCAGACCATGACGTGGAAGCCGCAGCATCGAGTATGGACATACGGAATTTCAGCAGGTTTGAAAAGTCCGCAGCAGGTTTGAATGAATACAGACGCAGGGAAAGAACGGCGAAGCTCAATTGGCTCAGGAAGATAAGAGAGAATGAAGATACGAATGACGGATACTACAACGGGATCAGCTGACATTTAATATAGCTGGTCTTACTTACGAGGGTACTGCGGGGGTAAATAAGGGCCTCCGCAGTCTCATCTTGTTGAACTCGGCAGTTTCAGTTTTCAGCCAAAATAAATTTCAACTTTGTGCGGGTTTTGATAACTTGCTTCAAAACAGAATAAGAAAATGAACATCAAAGGCAGGATCCACGAAATTTCTGATACAAAGCAAGTTACAGATAAATTCAAAAAGCGGGATTTCATAGTTGAATATTCTGACAATCCGTCATTTCCGCAATATATCAAGTTCGAACTTCACCAGGACAATACAGGCTTGCTTGACATGTATAAGGTTGGTGATGAAGTTGACATCACTTTTGATCTTCGCGGAAAGCCGTGGACCAATAAAGAAGGAGTTAAGACTTACTTCAACAGTCTTGTGGTTTGGAAACTGCAGATGTCCGAAGGAAGCTCCGAAACTGCAAAGCACGCGGCGGGCGATGACATGAGCTCAGACGACGAAGATCTTCCGTTCTGAGTTAAGCAAATTAAGTTCGCAAAATCAAGGGCAGGCGTCGTGAGATGCCTGCCCTTTTATTTTACCTGCTGTTAACCGGCGGGAACAGTTCCTCTATGCAGTACGAGATCAACCGGAATCTCCGGGCCGGTCTATTTTTGGACTTAAAAGAGTCCTTCAAAATCGGTACTTTTGCGTTTCCTTAAATCAAATTCCACATACATAATGAGAAGAGAGATTTCTAAACTCTACAGCCCGACTTTGGGCAAGGAGATGGACATCGTTGTTTACGGAGATTACGGTTTTGCATTGCTGTTGTTTCCCACGGCCGCGGCTGATTTTCTTGAATACGAAAGATTTCAGATGATCGAATCGCTTAAGCACCTGATCGATTGCGGGAAGATCAAGGTCTACTCGATAAACAGCATCAACAATGAAAGCTGGCTGAACGATGAAATGCCGGGAAGGGCAAAGGCAATAAGGCATCAGCAGTTCAATGACTATGTTTATAACGAGGTAGTGCCGTTCATATACAACGACTGCAACGGAAAAGTTGACATCATCACCTCAGGTGCGTCACTGGGTGCTCTTCACTGCGCAAACATCTTCTTCAAGAGGCCTGATCTGATCAACGGCACAATAGCAATGAGCGGCTCTTACGACCTCAGCGATTACACAAAAGGATATTTTGACGAAGACTGTTACTTCAACTCACCGATCTCTTATCTTCCGAACCTCAATGACGAGAATATTCTCGGAGAAATGAGAAAGAGCAATCATATTCACATTCTGACGGGACAGGGAAACTACGAGAATCCCAGGGCATCAAAAGACCTTTCGGATATTCTCAACTCAAAGAATGTTCCGCATGACCTTGAGATGTGGGGAACCGATGTTCCGCATGACTGGCCCACATGGAGGATCATGCTTCCATATGTAATAGAAACAAAATTCTGACGATTTCTTGAGCAAACAAAAAACCTGCAAAGTCTGCTTTGCCGTCTCTGAGTGCTTCCCTTATGTGAAAACGGGAGGCCTCGGCGACGTGGCGGGTTCTTTGCCGAAGGCGCTAACGGAGGAAGGCTGTGAGGTCCGCATATTCCTGCCGCTGTACGGAGGGATAAAAGTCATTGATCACGGGATTTCCAGGTATGAAGAAGTTGCCGGTGCCGAGATAAACATAGGCGGCAATGTTCACTCATTCGGCCTGTGGCATTCGAAGCTTCCGGGTTCGGAGGCAGATGTCTATTTTGTTGATTGCCCGCATTACTTCCACCGTGATCATCCTTATACCAATGATCCTGATGAAGATGAGAGATTCATTTTCTTTCAGATCGCAATAATGGAATCACTTCAGAGAATGAACTGGGCTCCGGACGTGATACACTGCAATGACTGGCAGACCGCACTCATTCCGGCTATGATAAAGACATCTTACAGCTGGGACCGGATGTTTGACAAGACCGCAACCCTGCTCTCAATTCACAACATCGGATACCAGGGAATGTTTTCCAGTGAGTCCGTGGCAAAGGCCGGACTGCCTGTGGAGTATTATGCTCCTTACATGCCGTTTGAACATAACGGTACTTTTTGCTTTATGAAGGCAGGGATAGTGTACTCAGAGATCGTATCGGCGGTAAGTCCGACATATGCTCATGAGATACAGACAAGCGAACTCGGCGCCGGGCTTGAGGGTGTTCTTCAGACAAGAAGCAATGACATCTACGGAGTCCTCAACGGAATTGATGAGAACATCTGGAATCCGAAGCATGATGCCTTCATACCGCATAAATACTCAGCAGCACAGTTAAAGGGCAAAGAAAAGAACAGGGCCGCATTGCTGGAAGAAGCGGAATTGCCCGCCATGGCGGACAGTGCGCTCATTGGCATAGTCTCGAGATTTGCACCGCAAAAAGGATTTGAACTGCTTCCTCCCGTTATCAATGAGATAATGCAGTTGCCCGTTCAGTTTGTGGTGCTGGGTTCTGGGGATTCACAGACTGAGGATTTTTTCAAGGGTCTTAAGTCATCTTATCCCGGCAGGGTCAATGTTTACATCGGCTACAACAACAAGCTTTCACACTACATCACAGCCGGCAGTGACATGTTCCTCATGCCTTCGCATTATGAACCGTGCGGCCTCAATCAAATGTACAGCCTCAGGTACGGCACAGTTCCCATAGTGCGTAAGACCGGCGGACTGGCTGATACTGTCAGGGATTATCATGAGTATGATCAAAAGGGGAATGGATTCTCTTTCAATGACTATACTCCGCAGGCACTGTATTCTACCGTGGCAAGGGCTCTTGACATCTTCAGGGACAAAAAGGTTTGGAAGAAGATTCAGAAACGAGGAATGAAGGAAGATTTCTCATGGAAACACTCTGCTGACATGTACATTGAACTTTACAACAAGGCAATTCAAAAGAGATCCTGAACTTCATTTCCTTCTGAAGCAAGAGCAAAGGCCTGCCTCAGTTATTAGCCGCAACAAGAGCTGTTGTTCACACTTTGTGATGAGTTAACTCTGTAAACTGAGGAACACTCCGGCAGAAGTGCAACTTGCACGAATGAGGATCGTAAAAAATTTGGCATCGTCCAAGATAATTGTTGCATCTTTGAACAAGCATGTCTATTTTTGTAGACGCTTTACTACGGATACATCCCAAATACAAAACCAATGACGAACTGACAAGAATGCAAATCAACAATTTCAAGAATATCCAGATGGCACTTGTGCCGTTTGCAGTGTCATTTGATTACGGTATTGATCCGTGGGTGCGAGGAGGAATGCTCTGAGCTGAATTCGATTTTCAGAATTTTTGAAACCGCGGATACCGAAAAGTTTCCGCGGTTTTTTTTTGCACACAACAAATTCTAAGTCATGATATACATACGAAGGCTGTTTGAAATACTGGGAAAGTGGAGCGGCTATTACGTCTTTTCCTCCGTCCTGCTCATAACTGCGGTGTTTGTAAGGATGCTTGAGCCGAAAATACTGCAGATCGCAGTTGACAAGGTGATAGTTTACTTTCAAAGCGACGGAAAGATCTCTTTCACTCCTGATGACGCGATCACGGGTTTCTTCTATTCAATTCTTCCTGCTTTCAGCAAGGAGAACATAGAGTCAATTCTGATCGGGATCGGTTTGATCTTTCTTTGCATTGCCCTTATCAGAGGCGTGTTCTCATTTACATCCAGTGCAATTACCGCTTCTGTAACGGAGAAGGCAATGAAGGAACTCAGAGACAGGCTGTTCTCGCATTTGCAGGCATTGCCGCTGGCGTTTCATTCGAAAACCCCGACAGGTGAACTTATACAAAGATGTACCGGAGATGTTGAGACGATAAGGAAATTTGCAGCCACTCAGATCGTGGATACGATACGGCTGATGGCGCTGTTCACTGGTGCATTCATAATGATGGCAACGATCAACTTCACTTATGCTCTGATAGCAGTTGCATTTGCGCCGGTTCTGATGGCCGGCTCAATCCTGTTCTTCAGACAGGAAACAAAGGTTTGGAATCAGCATGAGCTTGAGCAGGATAAGCTTTCCATTCTTGCGCAGGAAAATATTTCCGGGATAAGAGTAGTTAAGGCGTTTGCAAAGGAAGACTTTGAGATCGAGAAGTTCACAAATCAGAATCTCGAAAAGAGAAAGTGGGGGATAAAGCTGAATAATCTGCACAGGATCTTCTGGCCGTCATCAGACCTGCTTGTTCATATACAGATGGCTGTTACGATCTTTGTCGGAGGATACCTTACGTTGACAAACAAGCTGTCTGTGGGAGAGCTGACTGCATTCTATACGTATTCAACACTGGTAACATGGCCGATGAGAAGACTCGGACAGCTTATCAGCGAGATGGGCATGGCGACTGTGGCTCTGAACAGACTCTACTCAATTCTAAGTGCAGTAAGAGAAGATTATCGCGGAAGTTCAGAGGAGTCGCTTAAAGGCGATATAGAGTTCAGGAATGTGTCGTTCAAATACTCAAGAGAAGAGAAAGGCCATGTGCTGAACAACGTGAGCTTCAGGGTGAAGCCCGGCGAGAAAGTTGCTTTGCTTGGACCGACGGGCGCAGGAAAGTCAACGGTGATCTCGCTTTTAATGAGATTCTTTGAACCCGACAGCGGTGAGATCAGAATTGACGGCAAGAACATCAGCGGATTCTCAAAGGAATTCCTGAGGAGAAGGATCGGTGTTGTGCTGCAGAGACCGTTTCTGTTCTCAACATCCATCAGGGGCAACATCGCATATTCAAGACCTGATTCGCACTTTGATGAAGTAGTTGAGGCCGCTCACGCTGCTAAGATCCACGATGTGATCACAGAGATCTTTCCGGAATCATATGATACGATAGTGGGGGAAAAAGGCGTTACACTTTCCGGAGGCCAGAAGCAAAGAGTGACGATTGCACGGACACTGCTGAAGGATCCGGATATTCTGGTGCTTGATGATTCAACATCTGCTGTTGACTCGGAAACCGAATTCGAAATTCAGAAGTCACTGAGAACTCTGATGAAAGACAGGACAACATTTATAATTGCACACAGGATAACGTCAATTCAGGACTGCGACAAGATCATTGTACTTGAGAAGGGCAGAATCATAGAAGAAGGCACTCACGATGAACTGATAAGCCGCGGCGGATTTTACAGAAGGATATATGACATTCAGGTATCCGTTGAGGAAGAGATCAAGGCCGAGGCAGGACTTGAAGAATGATGGAAGCAAATAAAAAAGCAAAAGGAGTGAAATTGCATGTCTAAACTAAAGGACAAAGAGTTCAGCACAAAAGGAGCGTTGCTGCCTTTTCTTCGGAGGATATTCGGTTATTCGTTCAGGTATAAGAAATGGATGGCCGGATTCATAACATTCGTATTGTTGGTAAGTCTTGTGGAAGCCGTTACGCCACTTGTATGGCTGAACCTGCTCGACCATGCGATCGTGCCTCTCGTTGAGCAGTACAGGCCGCTTCACACGGCAGGTACGGCACCAGAGCCAGACCTCGGCCCGCTGACTAAATACATTCTCATCCTGCTGGGACTTGGATTTGTACTGTCGGCATCCGTCTTCATGTTCATTAACTATGCTGGCAAGATCCAGGAATATGTGATGTTTGACATCAGGCAGGATCTATTCAGAAGATTGCAGGAACTGTCATTCTCGTTCTATGACAAGTCTGCCGCAGGATGGCTGATGTCGAGGATCTCCTCGGATACAGTGAAAGTGACGGAACTACTTTCCTGGGCTTTCGTGGAGTGTATTTGGGGATTCGGGATGATCGTATTCTGCCTGAGCGCGATGTTCATTTACAACTGGAAGCTGGCTTCAATTGTATCTGTCACAATACCTGTTCTTATGATCGTTTCCTTCAAGATCAGGCAGTTGATCCTGCTTTATTCAAGGAAGTCGCGGAAGTTCAACAGCGAGATCACCGCGAGCTTCAATGAGCATATCACGGGTGTTGAAGTTAACAAGAGCACGGTGCAGGAGAGCAGGGCTTCGGGTGAATTCCGGTCACTGAGCGAAAATATGAGGGCAGCTTCATTCAAGTCAGAGTTTTACTCTGCGCTTTACCAGCCTTTGGTGATATTCGGCGGATCCGTTGCCGCGGCATTCGTACTTTATTACGGCGGAAGAATGGCCGTGCAGATGCCGCCCGAGATCACTGTCGGAATGCTGGCGGCGTTCTTCGCATATGCAACGCTGATCTACGAACCGATACTTGACATCTCGAGATTCTACTCGCACGCGCAGGGAAGCCTTTCGGCAGGGGAGAGGATCTTCTCACTGCTGGATACCAGGCCTGCGATCCGGGACAGCGAAGGCGCAACTGACTTTGAGCACATTGAAGGTGAGATCGAATTTGAAAATGTGAGCTTCAGCTATGAGAAGGGCAAGACTGTGTTCGAGGGCCTTGATCTTAAGATCAAAGCCGGCACTTCCGTGGCTCTTGTAGGAGAAACAGGCGGAGGAAAGTCAAGCATAATAAACCTGATCTGCCGCTTCTATGAACCTACTGGCGGAACTGTTAAGATCGACGGAGTGGATTACAAGACCCGTACCTTGAAAAGCCTCAGAAGCAGGATAGGTGTTGTGCTGCAGACGCCGCATCTCTTCTCGGGCACTGTGCGGGAGAACATCAGGTACGGCCGAAGTGAAGCAGATGATGCGGAGGTTGTTCACTCGCTTAAGCTCATCGGTGCGGATGAATTCATCGAACGCCTTGACGAGGAAGCCGGAGAAGGAGGCGAGAATCTTTCACTGGGTGAGAAACAGCTTATCTCATTTGCCAGGGCCGTATTGGCCGATCCGAGGATCTTCATTATGGATGAAGCAACTTCATCCGTTGACACTATTACGGAAGCCCGTATTCAGAGCGGGATTCATGAGATAATGAAAAACAGGACATCGGTCGTGATTGCCCACAGGCTATCAACCATAAAGAGCTGTGACCGAATACTGGTGATAAGGAAAGGAAAGATAATTGAGGACGGAAACCATCATGAGCTTATGCATAAGAAGGGTCATTACTATTCGCTGTACACGAGACAGCTCAGGGAGCAAAGAGAGAAGGAAGCGCTCGAGATTGAATCACTTGTGACAAACTGAGATCCTTATCCTTCTGCATGATCAACTCCGGTCCGCATTTTCATCAGCGGGCCGGAGTTTGCATTTCTAAGAGGGGGATTCAGACGATGCAAGGCGGATATGAACAGAACAACACAGTCTGCTTCAGCGCAATAATTCTGTCGAACAATTTGAATGATGATTCCGTATTTTAACCGCATTATGAAAAACGGAAAGAGCATTAACCATATAAAGGCAATAGTCTCAACACTGCTTGCATTCCTGATGCTTTCATCTGTAAGCGTTTTGGCAAAGCTTGAAATGCAGGCAGGAGCGAGCCTTGAGTGGGTGGTGTTCATGCAGTTCACGGTCAGTCTTATTCTTGTGCTTGCAATTGCTTCGCGTCAGGGATTCGGGACACTTCGCGCAAAGAACGTTAAGTTTCAGCTTGTGAGGGGAATTGCCGGAACGGCGGCGTTCACATGCTATGCACTTTCCTTTTCAAAAATACCTCTTGTTAATGCTTCACTCCTGAATAACACTGCTCCCATATTCATTCCTATCGTCACTTACATTTGGCTCAAGGTACCCATAGACAGGAACATCTGGTGGGGCATTCTGGTCGGCTTTGCCGGCATTCTGCTTATACTCGATCCTTCCGCCGACGATTTTCTGAAACTGGGAGATCTTTACGGACTGGCATCGGGCATTTCTCTTGCCATAGCTTACACTGCTCTGGGAAGACTTACGAAGTCAGAGACTTTTGTATCGATCATCTTCTACTATACATCGATCTGTGTAATTGCTTTGCTTCCGTTCGCGGTCATCAACTGGTCATTTCCCGATCTTCATGCATATGTTTTTGCCGCAGTATCGGGCGTGCTCTACATTGCATACCTCTTTACACTTCAGTATGCATACAAGTATATGCCTGCCGTAAAACTATCACCTCTGATCTTTTCGGCGGTGGTATTCACGGGATTGCTGGATTGGATCGTATTCGATAATGTACCGGGGTGGATGACCGTTTCAGGAATTGTCCTTGTAATTGCAGGCGGGGTACTGGCAATAATGATCCATGAGAAAGATAATGAAGATCTCAGGCATCACTGGCAGTAGCTTATTGCAGGTGAGAATTCTTACATACAGACAAAAAAAATCAGCCCGCAAGTTTCGTTGCGGACTGATGCAGCTGTTGCTGTAAATCTCAGATCAGCTCTCAACCAATTCCGCAAGCTCCATACCTTTTTCAACTGCTTCTTTGTTGAGCGGAATAAGTTTATGGTATCTTTCAGGCAGCACCTTCTTGAGGCCTTCGATCACGCTTTCGAGTGTGAGGATAGGTTTCTTCTTAAGAAACGCTCCGAGTATTATCATGTTCATTACCTTCGTATTGTTCAGCTTTGTGGCTTCAATGGCCGCTTCGATCGGAACAACTTCAATATCGGTTCTTGTCGGAGGTTTCAGGATTGTGCTTGCTTCGAAGATCAGCAATCCTCCCGGCTTAACAGCGGATTCAAATTTATCCAGCGAAGGCTGGTTGAGCGCTATCACCGTGTCGAACTTTGTCAGGATCGGCGAACTGACCGGTGTATCACTTACGATCACCATGCAGTTTGCAGTTCCGCCCCGCATTTCGGGACCGTACGAAGGCATCCAGCTCACTTCCTTGTTCTCGATAACGCCTGCATAACAGAGAATCTGGCCCATGGTCAAAACGCCCTGCCCGCCAAAGCCTGCTATTATTAATTCTTCAGTCATTTCAGTTTTCCTTTCCCGGCACCTTAAGATCACCAAGAGGATAGAACGGCAGCATATGTTCTTCGAGCCACTTGTTGGATTCTACCGGTGTCATTTTCCAGTTTGAAGGACAGTTCGTTACAATCTCCACAAAGCAAAGGCCCTTCTTGAGTTCCTGAAATTTAAATCCGTTGTAAAGCGCCTTCTTTGCTTTTCTCACATGGTTCGGAGTGTTCACGGCAACTCTTGCGCAGTAATAGACTCCGGGAAGCTGTGCAATCAGTTCGGTTATCTTAAGCGGATATCCCATCTCATGAGTGTCCCTGCCAAACGGAGATGTTGTGGTCTTCATTCCTTCCAGAGATGTCGGGGCCATTTGCCCGCCTGTCATCCCGTAGATTCCGTTATTGATGAACACTATGAGTATGTTCTCTCCGCGGTTGCACGTGTGAATGGTCTCGCCGGTGCCTATGGCCGCAAGATCGCCGTCTCCCTGATAAGAAAATACATACCTGTCGGGAAGCACTCTCTTTATTCCGGTTGCAACAGCTGAAGCCCTGCCGTGTGCGGCTTCGGTCATGTCAATATCGAAATAGTTGTATGCGAAGACCGCGCATCCTACCGGAGCAACTCCAATTGTCTTATCCTGAATATTCAGTTCCTGGATCACCTCTGCTATGAGCCTGTGAGCAACACCGTGCCCGCATCCGGGGCAGTAATGCATCGGAGTGCTTGTCAGCGTCTCCGGTTTATCATACACTACATTGTCACTGATGCAAACGCTCTCTTCTGCGATGACCTGTTCATAATGATCATCTCCGAGATGATCCTTGCCGAGCATTCTTCCTTCGTTCATGCTGTTACTCCTTCATTGATTTCTTCAAGTTTGAGTAATATTTCTTCAGGAGTGGGAATGATTCCTCCCATCCGGCCCGTGAACTCCACCGTCGCTTTTCCGTTGATCGCAAGTTTGACATCTTCAAGCATCTGGCCTGCGTTCATCTCAACTGTAAGGAACATCTTCACTCTGTCCGCCAGCCTGTTCAGTTCATCATATGGATAAGGGAAGACAGTCACCGGCCTGAAGACTCCAACCTTGATGCCTTTCTCTCTCGCAAGGTCTGCGGCTTTCTTGCAGATCCGAGCAACAAGGCCGAAAGCCACAAGCACAATATCCGCATCATCGCAGTTGGTCATTTCAAATCTCGTCTCCTCGTTCTCTATGGCCTTGTACTTTGCCTGAAGTTGTTGATTCTTTTCCTGCATCTTCTCCGGCTGTATGTGCAGGGAAGTTATGATCGATCGCTGACGTTCTTTTGTTTTCCCGGTTGTTGCCCAGTCAAGAAGTTCGAAAGTCCTCTCCTGCTGAGGAAACAGTTCAACCTTTTCCATCATTTGTCCCAGAGCGCCGTCGGTCAGTATCATCACGGGATTTCGCCACTTGAAGGCAAGTTCAAATCCGAGTTTAACATGATCAACCATTTCCTGAATTGTAGAGGGTGCAAGCACTATCATTCTGTAATCTCCGTGTCCTCCGCCTTTCACAGCCTGAAAATAATCCGACTGCGCCGGTTGAATAGTTCCAAGTCCGGGTCCCGCCCTTACAACATTGACGATCAGGCAGGGGAGTTCGGCGCAGGCAATATATGAGATTCCTTCCTGCATCAGGCTTATTCCGGGTGATGATGAAGATGTCATCACTTTCTTCCCGGTCCCTGCGGCACCGTAGATCATGTTGATTGAAGCTATCTCGCTCTCCGCCTGCAGAACAACCATGCCCGTTCTGGAATGGGCCTCTCTGGAAAGATACTCCAGCACTTCGGACTGCGGGGTGATCGGATATCCGAAATACGCATCGCATCCCGCCCGTATTGCAGCTTCTGCGAGCGCTTCGTTGCCTTTCATCAGTTTTAGTTCTTTCATGATTTCACTTTTACTGTTATGTCTCCGGTTACGTTTGTTATGGTGGCTACCTTTTCCTGAGACTTCTCTGTTCTCCGGTAAACCTTTATCACGCTGTCGGGACAAACCAGCGCGCAATTTGTGCAACCCGTGCAGTTGTCTTCTATCTTCACTATGTAGTGGTATCCCTTCGAGTTAAGCTTGCGGGAGAGTTCAAGTGACTCCTGCGGACATGCTGATGCACAAAGTTCACATCCTTTGCATTTCTCAATGTCAATTATTATGTCGCCTTTTACTTTTGCCATCGTATGGTTAAAAATTTATGAAAACAAAAAGAGGTTACAGATTTCCTCTGTAACCTCCCGTGTGAATTCTGAATTTATGTTGCTTCTTTTACGCATCTTTCATTGCATTCCGTCAGGTGTTTCAGCGTTCATGCGGAACATTGAACTTACCCGGCATAGATTCGACAATTGCTTTGATTCAGTATAAAAATACACATTATTTAGCAGTGATAAAATTGAAAATTTCCCTCCTGTCCAAAGGAAAGATCAGGAGTAAGTGAGAATGCGGGCATTGATCAGTTGAGTTTTGAAGGACTCACCATTGTATAAGGACTTCGGATGATACTGAAGGAATGCACACTGCGCATTTGGATTGCGAAAACAAAAAAAAAGGCCTGCTATTGCAGGCCGTGAAGGAATGTACGCCCGACTGGAATCGAACCAGTAACCTACAGCTTAGAAGGCTGTTGCTCTATCCGATTGAGCTACGGGCGCAAAAGAAACCAAAATAATTATTTGAGTCCTGCCATTCAATCAAAAATCAAATCCGAACAGCATGCCGACGTAGAAATTCCATTCCCTGCCGTATGTTACGGGAGTTCCCTGATATACCTGTGTGAATTCATTGAAGCCGTATGCGGCATCAAAGAAGATGCTTGTGGGGAACACATAGAATGATGTCGCCTGAAGTCTCAGCTGCATCCCGACATCTGATTTGAAGTCGCTCATTTTTACATTACTTCCGTTCCAGGCATTGCCGTAGTCTCCGTAAACAGAGAAATAGAGCTTGTCAAGATACATCGGAGAAATCCTCGTATCAATCTTTGAGAATATAGGGAGTCTGTAGGTGACGTTGATTGCCGCCATTCTGCCGCCGCCAAGCGAATAGAACGGGTAGCCCTTCATGCCCGGCATTCCTGAAACATAGAAGTTATAGAAATCTTCGACCGGCGGCCCGAAAATAGTCGCGCCTGTGAGTCTGAAAGAAAGCGAATGCCTGTTGCTGAACAGACCGAATGATTCAAGCCACTGTCCGTAGAGTTTGTTCAGGTTACGCGATTCAAAATCTGTCTGCACGGTGCCGTCGTCATTCACAACCAGAGTCGGGTTGATATTGCTTGCCTCATAATTGTACTGTATCTCAACCTTCCTCCCGATCGGATTTATGTCCGTGTTTCTCGTAGGGTAATATTCTTCAAATCCGTATTTCAGTGAGAAGTCCCATGCCTTGAAGTATGTTTCGCTTGAAGACCTGACTGAAATGCCGGACGGAAGTGCAAATGCATCAAGCGAATAAGAGTAGTTGGAATAAGCTGCTCCCAGCCTGAAGTTGTGATGTGAGTTAATTGCGTTAAATGCCATACCGAAGTCAAAGGTCAGCAGATTGTAATCAAGCCCGACATTGATAGTATCAATTCCTGCAACAAGGTCCGCATCAGAAACTCTCGTGACATTGTAACCATCGAGTGTAAGCTTTGGGAGGAACTTGACTTCCTTTGTAAAGAAGTCCTTGAAGAACGGAAAGCCGTTGTCATACTGAAACTGCAGGAACAGGTCGCGCTCACCCTTGATGTTGATAGCTGCACCACCGAAAAGAGAGAGCCTGCTCATGATCTCGTTTGAATAGAAGTAAAGTCCCGGCTTTATTGCTTCGAAGAAATTGAACTTGTCTCTTCTCTGATATGTGTCAAACCTTACAACCGGAATGAAGGCCAGAGGAGTGAACTGAGATTTGTATGGCTTGCTCTTGAGCTCGGGCACATCCCTGTCATTGTAATTGTTGAGCGATTTCCAGTTGAACGTACTGCCGGCCGAAAGCGTGTCCTGAGATGCATACTTTTCCACTCTCTTATCGGGCCTCTTGTAAGCGCCAACTATGGCAGGATCTTTTTCCTCAATTCCTTTGAGCAATGCTATCTTGTAGCCTGTGGGAGTGTAAGCCGCATATGCAAGATTTCCGGAGCTGTCAACGCTTGGCATAAAAGCACCTCCAAGAACATTTGTCAACTGGCTGATCTTCTTCGATTCCGTATCAAATGAGTATATGTTGAAAATGCCTGTCTTGTTTGAAGCATAGTAGATCTTTTTGCCGTCCTTTGAATACACGGGATTTCTGTAATCTATATCATCCATGTCAAGCACAAATTCCGTTTCCCCGGAAGAGATGTCATGACTTGCCATCTTTCTGTATTCTTCGTAAGAATAATCGAAGAGTATCTTCTTTCCGTCAGGCGAGAATTTCGGATTGTAAACCTGCTCTCCCTCTTTGTAGTGAGTAAGGCGTTTTAAGTTCTTTCCGTTTGCATCGGACATCGCCAGATTAAGTGTGCCGTCCTTGTTCACAACAAACACAAGTGATTTGCCGTCAGGGGAGTAAGACGGAGAGAAAGCACGAAGGTCTTCCGTCAGTCTCTTCTCCTCTTCGTTCTTAATATCATACTCATAAAGGTCGTACACTACGGTTCCGTAAAGACTCGGCGGAGAATTGCGTTTTGCAAATACGATCTTCTTACCGTCAGGTGACCAGCTGTAATTTGTGGAAACGGGTCCCGTGGCGCCCTTTGATTTCTTTGTTTGCGTATCGTAGATCATCAGAGATGTTGCACCGTAGTCATAATCCTGGTTGGAAAGATAAGCGATCTTCTTTCCGTCGGGCGAAAACTGAGGATAGTAGTTTGCAAATCCTTTCTTCTCGATAAGGTCCCCTTCAATCTTGTCTTTCCTCACATCTGCCAGCCTCATTTCATAGTCATTCTCAAGATATGCCTTCCATTCGCTGTAAACCTGGCTTCCGTCTTTGCCGAGAACTTTCCTCATTGCTTTGTCCATGCTGAAAGTGCCGAGGTCGCCGAGACCGTCAGTAAGCTGTCTCAGCTTGTCCTCTCCGTATTTTTCGGCAATGTATCTTGTGAGTGCATAACCCAGATTATAGATGGACTCGGCCTTCAGGCTGGTGATGGATGAGAATTGCCCCATCTCATTCCATGTCAGCAGATTATCACCAAGTATATAGCTTCTGAGTATCATGTCTCTGTGTGCGTCCCAGTGCTCGTATTTGAGCTGCTGCCTTTGATACTGAGCGGTCCCCTCGGCGAACCACGCCGGAACGTCAACTCCGGAGATTGGGTAAGAGACAATGGCATTAGGATATCCGTAAAGTACGTCAGGCCGTATCTCATTCTCGTATCCGAGCCACTGAAGATATATCGCAGGCATATTTTTGCCGTACTTCAGTGATGCCTGTACCTGAACCGCATGTGTGTATTCATGTGTGATCACGTTCCTCAGCCAGTTGTGAGTTCCGCGGAGGTCATAGTCGAGAGCAGTTGCATAGATCTCGATCCTGTTTCCGAAATAATCAGTTGCACCGTTGGCAATATCGGAAGCATCATTCACAATGAAGCTGACCTTGCCGGGAGAGTAATTGTACAAGGATGTTATCGGCCCGTAGATATCTTCTGCGATCTTTGAGATTGTCTGAGCAGTCCGTTCGGCCCCTGTATGGTAATGAACAAAGAAGTGTTCGGTTTCTATAGTGTGCCAGTCCAGTTCCGGATGGGGCTCAAACTGGCTTAAAGCTTTCTTTGAGTCTGAAAGAGTCAGTGCCAAACTCAGCAAGGCACATAAGAGAAATCTTGTCTTGAGCATTGAAAAAGAGTTCGTTAATAATTATAATTGAAACCAAGAAAGAAGAAAAAAAACAAAAAACGAGGCAGAATAGGTAAGTGTCAGTCGATACTGCAAAAGTAAATTCTCAAATCAAAAGTCATTTTATAGACAGTTTCTTTTACAATTTTTGAATTAAAACAGTTTGTTTTTCAGTTGGATTTGAGCTCCCCAAAGCGGATAAGGGTCTTGTGTAAGCCTTTGTTCGTCTTTTCAATTATAATAATAATCCTCTCAATTTGCAATG
>JAIBBK010000069.1 GCA_019694675.1 Ignavibacteria bacterium | reverse complement strand
TCCGAGTGCTCCTACAATCACATCAGAGTAACCGTCGCCGTTCATGTCCCCTGCACATTCGACAGAAATGCCAAGTAGGTAACTTGATCCTTCACCTGTCATGTAAACATCGAAGCTGTTATCCATGGATGAACCTCCATAGTAGATGTATGCTCTTCCTTCAGAAGCGCCCCCGAGATATGGCGCTCCGACTATCACATCAGAGTAACCGTCGCCGTTGACATCCCCTGCACATGATACAGACATTCCGAAGTAGTTATTTGATGCCTGTCCCGTGAGGATAACGTCGGGAACAGTATCCGGTACAATCCCACCCAGATAAATATATGCCCTGCCTGTGTATCCGGAATATCCTATAGCTCCTGCGATCACATCCGAATACCCGTCATTGTTAACATCTCCGGCTGATGATACTGAATATCCCAAACGATCACCCGGGGATTCGCCTGACAGGATCATGTCGGGAGTTCCGTCAGTGTTTGACGAACCTAAAAAGACATACGCTTTGCCTGTCTCTGAATAACTTGCCTGAATAGCCCCGACGATTATGTCATCATATGCGTCTGCATTAATGTCTCCTGCATCGGATACTGAATAACCGAATAAATAATCACTACCTTCTCCCGTCATTGTCAACTCCGGATAGAGTTCGCCTTTGGGGAAGTAGTCGTACAAATAAACACGGCCGGAGGAGGAATTGTAGCCGTAAGCGCCGGCCAGGATTTCGGGATAGCCGTCACCGTTCAAATCACCGCCTGATATTATGCATTCTCCGAAGTAGCTGTTTGCAGTCTCACCATGCAAAGTAATGTCAGCGGTTGTATTCATGTTAGCGCCGCCAAAGAAGATATGCGCCTCACCTGTATTTGAGCCGGCAAAAGGCGCTCCCACGGCAAGGTCGCTGAAACCGTCTCCGTTGATATCACCCGCATAACTGATGTATCTGGCAAAAGCCAGTCCCGTGGAGGCGCCGGTAAGGATTACATCGGCTATATCATCAATGTTACTTCCGCCGTAGAACAAGTATGCTTTGCCCTGGTAGGAGTTGTATTCGTGAGCGCCTGCCGCTATATCGGCAATGCCGTCTCCGTTAACATCGCCTGCGCAAGTGACCACATATCCGAAACTGCTGTTTGCTGTTTCACCTGTCATTGTAACGTCAGCGGTATTGTCCAGAAGAGGTCCGCCGAAATAGACGTATGCTCTACCCTGGTAACTGTTGTACTGCAGAGCTCCTACGACAAGGTCGGAAAAGCCGTCTGCGTTAACATCCGCGGCGGATACAGATACACCGAAATTGTCAATCATGGTCTCACCGGTCAGCACAAAGTCTGCAACACTGTCCATCATGATCCCTCCGTAATAAATGTAAACTCTTCCGCCGGTGCTGTACCCCGTCAGGCCTACTGCAGCATCCATGAAACCGTCGCCGTTAATATCACCGGCAGAGGCTACATAGAATCCGTAGAAGTCTCCGTATGTGCCTTCACTCAGTGTAATATCGGGAATATTATCCATGTTCGGTCCGCCGAAATGGATGTATGCCCTGCCTGAGAATCCGTTATAACCGAAGGCGCCAATGATAACATCATCATAGCCGTCCGCATTCAGGTCATTTGCACTGCCCACGGAGTGTCCTAACCGGCTGTCCGCAGTTTCGCCGCTCATAATTACATCAGGTATGAGGTTTATGCTAGCTCCGCCAAAGTAAATGTAGGCCTTTCCGTATTCGGAGTCCTCCGTGTATGCTCCCACTATAAAGTCGTTATAGCCGTCGCCGTTAACATCCCCCGCAGAGGATACAGACCTGCCGAAGGAAGAACCTGCATGCCCGTTCATTACTTTTCTGTCAATGAAGTCTCCCGCAGGATCTTCATCTCCAAAGATTCTTTTACCCACTTCATCCCGAAGTCCGCGAATCACCTCTTGCGGCATTCCGCTGAATGGCTGAAGGGCATTGGGTTGATCAATTCCGGCCGGCGCACTTGCCGGATCATCTGAAAGCGCCCTGTTCATCTGCTTGCCGTCAGAAGCAGCTGATATGAACAGCGATATGAGGACAGCAGTACAAAGTGAGGAAATTAGGTTGAAGTGTTTCATGATACACTCCTTATAATTGGTTGGTAAATGTGGAAAGGGTTCAACAGACTGCCTGCTGTTCAGCCGGCAGAGTTATCAGGCTGTTGCCTGAAGGGGAATTTATTTTGGGGCAGGGGGGATCGTCACAAGTTAGTGATGCTCTAGATCCCGGCTTGAAATTCTAAGGATCGCTTATCAGGCAGTTGCCTAACTGTTTCTTCTGAATCCGGTGCAATCTATGCTGATACGTACGATAAAGAAATGCAGAAATCTCTCTCCTGCCCGGAACCTGCAGAAGAGTTCAAAAGAATGCGGGTCAACTCACGTGCGTTCTAAGCTCACAATTTACAAGAGCCGGGGCACCCACATTTTGGACAGAATTGATTCCGGCCCGCGGAATGGCCGCAGGCCGGAAATTTGGTTTATTGGGTCTTACCTTGATCTCAGTTTGGCAGAATGCTTCCGACAAAATTGAACGCATTATTGTCGGCATATGCGAGATCGCTTACATCAACTATGTCATCGCAGTTAAGATCCGTTACAATGTATCCGCCTGCAAATGCAAATGCATCGTTGTCTATGGCGTTAAAATCAGTGCCGTCAACAAGTCCGTCCTGATTTGTGTCGCCTGTGAAGAGAGAATAATCAGATCCGACGAGGATCATATTGTTACCGAACGCCTGTGACGCCGCTGTTGTGAAGTCGTATGTGAGCTGTCCGTTGACAAACATTTCACCGCCCGATTTGCTCCAGGTTTCGACCGAGTTCCTGTGCAGAACCGCAATGTAGTAACTTGTGCCGCTTACTGCATTTGTGAAATTGACTGTGGCAGTTCCGAGATTTGAAAGCAATGCTTTCTTTGAGTCCACTATTTCGTACGGAGATGTTACGTTTCTGAGCTGAACTGTTATAGTATCCTGAACAGGCGAACAGGCTTCAAGTTTTGCAGTCAGGTTCAGTGTTGATATCATCCTGTCAAAGTATAAGCTCCTTGCCGGGGCGCCGTCCGCGAGAAAGTCTGCAACCCAGATAGCTCCGGCATCTCCGGTGGCATCGTAATAAGGTATCAATGCCGGATAGTATCTGATGAAGGAAAATGAAGGAGGATTTTCCGAGAATCTGGCCGAAGGAAGGAATGAAAGCGGAGAGGATCTCAAAGCCGTTGTGAAGTTCATTGCCGGACCGACACCTGATTCGACCGCAGGCCTCGATTGGTAGATCACGTCAACTCCTCCCTGATTTCGTCTGTGATGTTTGGCATCAAGCCAGATCTCATTCATACCCGATACATCCCCTATCACTGTTGAATCGTAATAAGAGCTTCCGCCGTTTGAACTCACTTTGCATCTGATATCCGAGTTTCCGGATTCCTCATGTGAATAAACTATCCAGGCCGCAGTCCCGTGCCTCACGGCTTCAAACTGTTCCTTTCTTGCATTTGACCTTACCACATCAATGAATGATCCCACAGCTGCAAGAGTGCCGGAAGCGGACTCTCTGTATCTTGCACCTCTGATGATGGATGTTGCAGTGTCATTCAGAACCGGGCCGTAATAATGAAGTACGAGTGTATCTCCCGTGCCTGAGAATGAGATTCTCGGATGTGCTCCGGAACTTGTAACCAGCGCTCTCTGGCCCCATGTTACACCGCCGTCGGAAGACCCGTATCTCGGAATGTTGTTTGTTCCGAGCGAGTCCATGAAAATGTACATGCTTCCCGTGGATGAAGAAGCCACGTCAAAATCCCTGAACCCCGTGCCCCTTACCTGCGTGACCCTGTTGTTGAGAACATTCCAGCAGTAAACGATCGGTCCCGAAATGAAGAAACAGTAAACCGAATCAAGCGAACCGATGACCATCTTCGTCTTTGGAATGACCGAAGCCGGAGTAAGTGCGGAGACATTCGACCATGTTACGCCGTTGTCGCTTGACGCAAGTATGACTATAGCCGCTCCCGACTGTATGTTCGTATCGGGCACTGACACGTAGATGGTTGAATTGGAATTTCTGTAAACTCCTGAAGGCCTTCCCTGAGGCTCAGAGCCGGAAACAAGCAGGTCATTGCTCCATTCCGTGTTTCCGCTGTGCTGAACCTGAGGATCGTTGATTACCGCCCGGAAGTCCTGTGCACCGGCAGAACCTGCGGCTGTCATCGCCGCAAAGGCAATGATAAGTGTAAGTCTTTTCATGTTTGATTCTCCCTTGAGTTAATTGATGGTGCAATGTAGGGAATTGCAGTAAAATTTAAATGGAGATTATTTCTGCCGATGAGTACTTTGCTCCGTGAATATTCGGATCATCTGCCGCCTGCAGGCCGCATTGCTTTTGTTTTCCCTCGTTATTTTATTCACTGCCCGCGAAGCGCCGGCGGATGCATCTCCCTTCCGCAACAGCGCAAAGATCGAGATTGAGTATGCTGTTCCGGACACTTCCTCTCTCAGAGAATGCTGTGTGATATACAACTTCACCGCTTCCGGCGCAGACACTTCATGCAACTGCACCGGTGCAGTCTGCATATCCGCATTTGACCGCGAAAAGATAAAGATCATAAGATCCGTTCCGGAGAGGTTCAAGCTTGTTCTCAGATACAGCGACAGGACCGTGATCACGCCGGAGCTTGAGTACAACGGAATGAATACTTATCACAAACTGCTCATAACAGGCAACAGGGCTGAGGTCATTACTCCCGTTGTAAAGACCAGGTATTCAAACTACGGCGTAGCCCTGTTTGCAACGCTGATCATCGAACTCATGATCGCCGGTATCTACTTCCTCACAAAGAAGATCCCCGCAAGGTACCTGTTTGTTGTGGCGCTGTTGAACCTGATAACGCATCCTATTCTCTGGATCACCGCGGCAAACATCACCGGCTTCGGCTCATCGCTGATATGGCTCGAAGCGATCGTTACGGCGGTTGAGGCATATGCAATATTCAGAATTCTGAACGGCCGTATCAGTCTGCTTAGTTCGATGATTCTCAGCATCATAATGAATCTCTCAAGCCTGTTGATCGGAGGGTTTATATATCTTTTGATGTACTGAGTACCGGAGAAGTGAATGTGCTGGGAAGTATAACAAAGTCGGCATAAGATCCGAACTGGTTCTGTTCAGAACAATTCCGGTCCCGCTCCCCGGCACATCGTTCAAAAGTCAGTTCATTCTGCTTCATCAATATTCTGCGTGTTGTCATCCCTGACTCTTTGCCCATTCAATTGTTTCCTTTATTCTTTGTTCCATAGGGGTTGCAGTCAATCCAAATGTTTTCTCCATAGCTTCCGAGTTGAGAATGAATGGTTCGTTGAATTCGTACAGCATTTCTATAACTTCCTTTGCGGATTTGTTGAACATTCCGGCCAAGGACAGCATGAACTTGCCGGTTGCTCTTGCTTTTACCGGATAACCAAGCTCTTTCGAGATCATTTGTGCAAGTTCGTTTTGAGTATAAGGTTTGCCCGATGGTACATGCCATATCTTGCCCGTAGCCCGGTCATCAGTTCCGGCAATTGCAAGTGCCTTACCAAAGTCTTTTACATAAGTGAACGAATGAGGCTGGTTCAAGTCTCCAAGCATATTCACAGTCTTCTTCTTTATGGCGGCCTTGAAGATCATGTCTCCGTACACCGGCTCCCAGGGGCCAAAAAAGTCACTGCCTCTTACAACTGCGATCTGAACTGTCCCTTGCCTCCATGCATCAAACAGCGAGTTACTCATCTCCATTCTTACTTGTCCCTTTGATGAACAGGGATTGTCTGGCGTATCCTCGGACATGGGTTTGCCATGCGTGTTTCCATACATGTAGAGATTCTCGGCGGAAATAAGTTTTGCTTTTCTTTCTGCTGCGATGGACAGAACAGCATTCTGCAATTTTGGAAACTCTTCCTTCCAGCGATGATAGGGTGGCTGAGCGCACTGATAAATTGCTGTCGCACCGCTGAATATTTCAGACCGCTTATCGATGGAAAGTGCATCAGCTTTGATCAATGCGGCGCCGTCAGGAGGGCTTGGCATCGCTCCGCTCCGGTTGATCAGAATTACTTCAAGTCCCGTTTGCAACAGGGCTTCTGCCGTATATCTGCCGAGAGGTCCTGTCCCAAAAATTACATGCTTGCCTTTCATCTTTTCTCTGCCATGAGATGTTTAATGATTGTGAATTCTATAGGTCTGCGTATTGGCAACGTCAGGCCATCCGAAAATCCTCAGCCCGGCATTTGAACTGATGGCTTGTAGAAGAACAGATGCTGAATCTGCAACTGACGGGCCTTCATTGCAGATATTATGTTGCCGATCGTTGTTTTTTTCGCGTATCGCATTCATTCATAATTCATTCAGCGCTCAGCACTTCATAATTCAGTTCCGTCACTCCGTTGCTGAATTGCCTGGTGGCCGGCAATAGTCTTAAATTCATTTTGTTCTTAATGCCATTAAAGAGAGGAATGCCTTGTCCAAGTATGATCGGGTTTACAAACAACCAGAAGCCGTCTATCAGATCTTCTGCGATCAGCGAATGGGTTGCTGCGGGACTGCCGAAAAGCAAGATCTCTTCTCCTTGCTGATTCTTGATTTCATTGATCTTGCGGGCAATGCCTTCGCTTATGATCGTCGTATTTGGCAAGTCGGCGCCTCGCAGTGATCTTGATAAAACAACTTTGTGAACTTTACTGTACCATTTGGAATGTTCAATGTCGTGTCTGCCTGCATTTGGTTTTTCGCCGGCAGAAGGCCAGTAACTCTCCATCATCTCGTAAGTGATTCTTCCGTACAGTGCCGTGTCGCCGTTCTTGATCCTGTTGCCAATATGATCAAACAGTTCCTCGTCAACTTTTGCCCAGTTGAGCTCTCCGTTCGGTCCCGAAACGAAGCCGTCAAGAGACATGTGCATAAACGAAATTATCTTTCTCATATCTTGTGCCTTCTTTTGATGATGTATTTCCGGTCAGTTGTTTTGTGAAATTTCTGCCGCCGGTTCATTTCCGATTTGTTCCGCTAAACCGATAAGCAGTCCCTCCGTTCCGCGAATGTAACAGAGTCTGTACGAATCTCCGAACCGAACCACTTCTCCGACGATCCCGGCTCCGCGTTTCTCAAGCCTGGCAAGTAATTCGTCAAGGTTATCAACTCTGAACATCACACGAAGGTATCCGAGAGAGTTTACCGGATCGGTTCTGTGGTCAGCAATTGTCTGGGGAGACAGGAACTGCGAAAGTTCAAGCCGTGAGTGCCCGTCGGGAGTGACCATCATGGCAATTTCGACACACTGGTCTCCAAGCCCCGTTACACGGCCTGCCCATTCCCCTTCGATCATCATACGTCCCTCAAGCGTCAGCCCTATCTCCGCAAAGAATTCAATTGCGTTATCGAGAGATTCTACAACGATGCCGACATTGTGCATTTCCATTAATCTGCTCTTTGTCATATTGTTTGATCAGTTTAAATATGTTTGTTTGATATATGGCTGTGCTGTGTTTCTTGCGGTGAGCGGCAAAGGTTTGCGGCTTGATGCAGTGGCGGATCTCCAACACAAAAGATCAATTGAAGAACTGCGCTTGATCCATCCGCAAAACTGTCATACGAAGCACTGCACCCGCAATATTGCAGACCCGATGTTATGCAATCACCCTTGTATTTACCGTGTCACTTCGCTCTCATTTTATTTCCTCTTGCGTCATGAGTAACTTCAGCAAGTCCGAGTTTTTCCATCAGAGGCGGGATATACATTCCAAACCGTCCGCGCAGTCCCTTCTTAAGTCCGTACCAGCCTCCGTTCGGATTGTTTTCTGAACGTCCCCAAGCTTCTACGGTTCCTTCCTTAGCAGGCTTTTGTTCGTCCGCACTTCCTAACTCCATCCAGTCTCCGTGTTGTTTAAGCATTGTGTGCAGGTCTGTAAGGCATTTTGCGTCATAGATAAGCGTTGTCTTGCCAACGACACACATTATGACTTCTTTACCGTCTTTTACATCTTTATACATTTCGTAGTCCGATGTCAAAGGTGGAGTTTTTAGTTTCCACGGATTTTCCTTTGTTCCTTCTGTCGCCATGTTAAGTGGTTTTTTATTGTTATTGTTTCTCTGATTCGGTTTTTAGGTCCGGGGTATATTGTTCAAAATTTGGTTTGAAGCCGGGCAAAGGGCCTTTCATCATTGGCATCATGATTCCTTTGAACACTTCAACCACAGAAAGATCGGTTGTTCCGTCTGATTGAGGTGTCAATGAAAACGTCCTATACCCTGAGAACATTGGAGCAAAACCGCTGTTGTGCGTATGTGCTACTTTATCGTCCAACATATTTGAGTAAGTGTCTTTTCAAGTCTTCTGGTAGGTCGTCCCAATGCAAGTCAAGCAATGCCCCTTCAAGTGAATACAGGTAATAGCAAACAGGAAATGTCCTTTCCGGATTTTGTTCGCAAATTTTCTTATACGCCTTTACAGATGTCATTTCTGCCAGGTCAGCAAGCGAGTGAACACCAATTTCATTCAGTCGCTTTATTATCGTTGGTCCTAAGTTTTTTGCTCCTTTCAATCTGTTCATTGTTTTCATTTTCATACCATTATTCTTGGGGTGGTGAATACTTAACAATGTCAATACCAATTCCGTTTGGGTCTTGAATTGCAAAATGTCTGTCGCCCCAAGGCTCGTCTCTTAATTCAACTTTGATTTCAACACCTTGCTCTTTAAGGTTTTTGTAAATCGTGTCCAGGTCATCTACTTCTATGGTCAGGTACACTCCTTGTCCATTGAATGGTTGATGAAAAAAGGGTTGTTGTGTTGGATGATATGGCAACAAGAAACTAAGTTCAGCCTGTCGGTTAGGCGTGTGTAATAAAAGGTAGAACTCGTTTTCAAATGTAACCCCAAACCCTAATTTGTCGGTGTAGAAAGCCTTGCTCTCTGCCAACCTTTCTGTAAGAATACCTGCGTTGAGTTTCATGCCTTATCCGTTTTTAAGTTATTGATGATTCAAAATTACAAGCGGTAAGAGACAAAGGCTTGTAAAAAACGGACATTCTATCTTCCAAAAGCTTTGCTGGGTGTAACGCCATAGAAATTCTTAAACTCCTTTATGAAATGGGCTTGGTCGTAATACCCAAGGTCAAAGAATATTTTGTTGCGTCTGAGACTTTCTGCTGATGGTTTTGCATTTAGAATGTTTTGGAAACGTACTACCTGACTGAATGTTTTAGCCGTGTCCCCAACATAAAATTCAAAGTAACGTCTCAACTGTCTTTGGCTTAGACCAATGTCTAAATCTCTCTGAACATTTACAACACCATAGTTCTTTAAAATGATATTCAGGGCATTTTGAAATCGGCTATCCAAAGAGGTATTGGCTCTTGCAGTTATGTTGATGAGGTATGTGTCAAGTTTGGATTTAATCTTTTCAAGGTCGTCTGCGGAAGAAAAATTGTCGGTAATGAATTTGGAAGTTTCGTTTAATACAATTTCAAGCCGCTCAAAGCGGTTGCTTAGTTCTTTTGCATCAATGTTAAAGAGTGACGGAAACGTTGTCGGTAGAAAACGAATGCCTATATATTGAAAGGAGTTGTCAAGCCGGAACTCTGTATATTTTTTACAGAAACCCATCACGAAATTTTCAGAAGGCTTGTCAAGTTGAAAGAAAATATCAATGCAACCATCGGCAACAACTCTATAGGTAAAGGGGTGTTGAAGTCTCTCGTTTGTTCTTAATTCCCAATAGCAATAAATAATGGTTGAAAGTCTGTGGTCTGGCGAAACTTCCCTATAAGAAACACTTTGTCCTGCCTGTTTTACGGTCGGTTGCACAGGTCGGTAAAGTCGTCTTATGTTGAAGTCATTTTGCACTGTCTTGCTTTCCGTGAACTTTGATTTCTTAAACTTCTTAGTTTCTTAGAAGTTAGGCATTCTTGTCTACTTTTAAACAGCAGGAGTTTTGGGTAAACTTACACCGGATAGCGATATAAATCTGGACGGGTATAAAATCAGGCTAATTGCTCTTTCAACATCAGGTATAATTATTATTTGGCTGTTAAAAGAAAACGACATTTACACTGGGAAGTGGGGATACGATAAAGAAATGACCGAAATGAAACTTGAGTAAGCTTCCACCCCGGCCTTTCGATCTTGAATTATGCAGCTGACTTACGTAAAAAAGTTACTGACAATAAATGGTTGCATTAATAGAAAAATTTGTAAACCAGCCTTATTGAAAAACCGGATTCAGGAAAAATGGATTTGATCCTCGAAAGATGATTTCTATATATCTGGTTTGTCAGATTTTCAATGTTCAGTGAAAAGTTGTGTGCATGATTTCTTCCATAGATTGAATACTGCCCCGTTGCACCAAATATAACGTAGCCAGCTGTTGGTTCTTCGAATTCATCCACGCGATTTTGAGATGCGGCAATTTCAGAATTTACACCGAAAAAATAATTGCTCTCTGAATAACCAAGTTCAAAAATTGCCTTTAACGGCGGAATCTGCGGCAGAGGACTGTCTGATCCGGTGATCTGGCCATAAGTATAACTCAAAGACGCATTAAAATTCAAATTCTTCAGAAAGTTGTACTCCAGCTGACCCTCAACGCCCAGTATATTTGCATTTACTCCTTCGGTCTGATAAACCGGCAGCAATGTTGCATAATTTATTTCTCCCGTGTTTCTCGGAATAATGTAATCATTAAGCTTATTGTAAAAAAATGTCAACATACTGTAGATCCTCTCACTATTGTAATAGACAAATATTTCGCTTCCGATACCGCTTTCATCGCTTAGAGCCGGATTCCCTATCTCATAAGAATATGCCGCAAGATGAGGTCCGTCAGAATACAACTCTTCAATTGTCGGTACTCTTGAAGACCGGCTTAGATTGATGCCTACGTTAAACTCTTCATTTAATGCATAGACCGCAGATGCAGAAAATGAAAAAGTATTGAACACCCTCGAATAAACCGAATCAAGGTTTGCAAGTTGGATCTGCTGGTCAGGGTCAATAAAATTATAATGATACCTTCCCGCAAATTCCAGACTAAGTTTCCCTATGTTTTCAATTTCCTCATCAAAGTACATTGATATGCTCCGGGAAACAGTCGGCGGTGTGAATACATATCCGCCTACTTTGAAATTCCTGAAATCAGCGGAGATACCATATATACCTTTTCTAAAACTCCAGAAATTATTATGATAAAGATTCAGAGATCCAAGATAATTCTTAATTAGAAATTGAGCACCGATTATGTCCTTCCTTTCAAACTCCGTATGACGGTAATCTGCAAAGCTGAAATCAGCATCAAAATAATCAAATAGTTTTCCGTTAATATTATGATTCAATTTGAAGTTTAACTGTTCCTTTTTCATGGAGATGTTGACACCCTTGGGATGAGCTCCGATAAAACCGCCGGGAATACCATAATCACTGGTGTAATTCCTTCCCGAAACTCCTGCATAACCTTTATCATAAATATAGCTCATGCCTCCGCTGTAAGTATAAGTTTTGATGGAAGTATTAGATAAAACTCCTTCGGGAGATGAGATATCCGAACTGTTCCTGTATGTCCCCTCCCCGCGAAATTCAAAGTTTCTCACAGGAACCTGCAGTACACCGGATAAGAGATATCCGTTGTTTGAAGATTCATAATAGCTACCGAAATTCAAATTAACTCTGTCCGTAAGATAATTTGGAATTTCGTTTCTTACTGCGTTTATTATTCCGCCAATTGTAGTCGATGTCTGCAGTAAGACTTTCGGACCTCGAATCACTTCAATTCTCTGCAAGGAAAACGGATCTATCGTGACGGCATGATCGGGGGATGTCGCGGACATGTCTGTTGTTTTTACTCCATCCTCTGAGAGTACAACCCTGTCTCCGCTAAGTCCGCGGTAAACCGGTCTTGATGGTGCAGGACCCATTGACCGAATTGCAATACCTGTTTCATTTTTTAAAGTAGCCGCAACTGTCTGACCAAGGCTGTTCTGAAGTTCCTTGTCTTTAAGCACGTTTGAAAGTTCGAGAAGATTATCCAGTCCTGATTTTTCTTTGCTGTCCGTGACTCCAATAACCGGTGTTTCAAATTCCAATTTAGACAGACTTATCAGAAGAAATTCAGACGTATCCCTTCTAACGGTAATTTTCCTGGTGGAGGTTCTGTACCCTTCCAAACTGAATTCCAGTTCCGGATCTTTGATTGCAGGTATATCAATATCGAATTTCCCTTCTTTGTCGGTACTATAAACACTCTCGGTGTTCCTGATATTGATCTTAACATTTCCAAGGGGCAGCGAAGTTACATTATCAACAACTACCCCTTGGATTATAACATGTTTTTGGGCTGCAGCATAACTCAAATTCAAGATCAGTATTGCCACCAACAAAAAAAATCTCAAGAACCAATTCAATTTATGGTGATATATTGACTGGCACTGAAGAAGAATTATAAACGGCTTTTGATCCTTCCAGCAGGTCAATAATGAGTGTAGTATTTCCCGCACTTATCCCGTTTATTCTGATGACAAATGGTTCGTCGGGAGCTTCATTTATAAATCCGCATATCCCGGCATTTTGAAAAACTCCGTTCAGATTATACGCAGGATAAGGAGGAGTAAAAAGACTGCCGGACTTATCGTAAAACTGTACGACTGCATGCTCAGTTGTATCTCCGGCATTGACCATAAATCCCGGTCCTGTAATAATTCCCGAAGAATCGCGGTAAATGAGCTCATTATCTTTTTCGAAGGAAATTTTCATTCCGACTGCTTCACCGATAATATTAGGATCTACTGTGACGGGGATCGGAGGAGTTGTAAAATCCGCATGATCGACATGAAGTATTTTTATTACCAGGGTAGTATTCCCCACAGTGATCCCTCTTAAATGAAAAGCCCACTTTTCATTTACAGGATCGTCCAGATATACCTGAGCTATAGCAGAATTGCCGCTAACGTAGTCTGAACTATAATCCGAACCTGAAGGCGGATCCATTCTTACTCCGCTTGAATTCAGAAAAAATACCTGCCAGTGCGGACTTATCGTTCCATACGGTACTTTGAGTGTGTCAAAACCGGGTTTGAAAACGCCTTGAAATACATATAAAATAGTATCGGAAAAGCTTTCATTCAGGATCATCAAACCGTCTGCACTGAAATGCGGTGATTGAGGTGTAACTGGATCATCTTCACTGCAGCTTTGCAGAAAGACTGAAAAAACAGCTGTAATGAGTACAGCCATTAAACTTCTTTTAAGGAAGCTCATAATACTCCTTTTCAAAAGATTAGAATTTAAAAAATGTTAATTCCTGAAACAGAAATATTATTTGGGCGGCGCTCTGTCCGAAGTTGAAGTTAAATGTAACCTGGAATAAAATTGAGTGCTTTCAGAAAAGATGAAATCCTCAAAGACAGGTTTGGTGAGTTGATCACCACAGGAATGATTATCACATATCTGATGTGAATGCAGATAGCAAATTGCACAATTTTCCTTATTTATGGAATGATTGGATTCATGATGGTGGATGAGTTCACTTCCGGAAATCAGGAATGCTGTGATGAGTAGAACATATGAAATATCTCGGGTGCGGTTGCTCATAATTACTGTCTGCAGTTCAATATTGAAATTATTATTTGAATATACAAATGATTAATTCATAATGCCTTGTTGTGCTAAGTACACGACAAAACCTTTCCGAAAAAAGAAATCTGGCCGAGATCAGAAGTACAACTTTGATGCGGACAGCTTGGGGAGGCTTCTTTTGAGTCTTCTTCGGAAAGAGGAAAAGATAATACTGACGCTGAACAGGACAAATTGAAAGTTTGGCGGGCAGAACATTTATGTACAGATGGCAACAATGGCATTTGACAATTGCAGTTTGCCATTATGTTTAAGTCTTTTGCCGGGCTGCTGGAATTAATACTACAGTCAATGAAGGTAAATAATTGAGCGCTCAATTAAGTCTTGCAAGGGAACATAGGATAAGATGTTTGGTTGCAGACCGGGAGTTTGGAAGCGGTAAGATGTTCAAGTATCTGAAGAAAGAGGGCATAAACTTTCACATCCGCATAAGGCGAACTTCGGCGATAAGATATTGCATGTCAGCCGTTTCGTCTCCTGAGGAAGCCTTTGAGAAGATCAGGGCGATATGTGATCCTGCCAAACAAAAAGCTGATATACGATGAAGAAGTTTATGCAGGAGGACGAAGGTCAAGAGACTATAATTAACTGATATCAGCAGGACCTATGAATCCTGAGGAAATTGAAAATTGTACTCAGGATAAAGAAGTACGGACGAAAAGTGGAAAGCATATTCAGAATAGGGCTCGATTATCTGAGAAGAAAACTTCTTCCCAAAAGCAGAACGAATTTCGAGTTCGAAAATGTCCTCAAAGTTTTGTCGTGCACTTAGGTGGTTTTACGTTCATCTGCAATCGTGCTATTGATCTCAGGCTGTTTCAATAACATGACCGCTAATGAATCGGGGCTTGGCGTTGGAGGTGATTTCGGAGCACAAAACTGCCGGCCGGTGCTGAAATTGAATAGTGGCACAATGCGCCAAGTTTGCACGTAACTCCGCCCGACCAATTCCCGTGATATAGGGTGCTTTTCTATTCGTCAATGTCTTCAAATACCAGTTGGTTTTTGTTTTTACTTATTGATATTCGTCTAAATGTGGGTGCATACCCTTCTTGTCGCTCGGTTGGAAATTCTCTCGAACATAAGCGCTTTCTGTTTCATAGTTTTGTGTCACCTTAGGTCCCAAATATCTTTGGTCAGATAGATACTGCAATTGGTCAATACAAGTGTCGTCCGGTTTAAAATTGTCTGAATTTTTAATTTCTAAAATTGCTTTTTTTTGTCAGGCTCGGATATTTCTAACGTAAAAATGTGATGATAGTCCCCAATTGCGGACATTGATTTATTTTCTTTTACTTCAAATTTATCTACCAATAAAATAAGTTGCTCTTCTACAAGTTCTTTTGCGTTGTGCTTTGTAAAGAGTTGGTCTTCAAATACACTCCACAAAACGAGTGTCAACACAAGTAGTCCAAAAGTTAATGTCAAATACTTTCCTGTCTTTGGATAGCCAAGTTTTTTGGAATAAGATATAACAAACAACCAAAACCATTTGGAAGTCCAACGAAAACAAGAGTGTAAAATCCTATGAGAATGAATGCGTCCAAATGCGTATTACTGTCTCTTAGTGGTGTCGTCCTAAAATGCCCTATAACGGTTGAGTGTATGTGCCGTAAGGAATTGTGGGGCTGTATCCTGTCCACCGGCACGAAAGTTTGGGCAGGCTAAAAAGCTTGAATACCCACTGAAACCCTTATGGCATATACACTATGTCAGCGGTTTGTTGTTCATTCTCTAGCCCTTACTAAGAATACCGACCCTGCTGGGTCTGTTATCCAATGCATGTTTTCTGGTAGTTGCTCAATTTCGTCACAAGTGTCAATACCGTTTTCTTTTAAGTATACGGTCGCTTGACCTACATCTTCTACGCTAAGTTCGAGCCACGTTTGTGAATGAGTGTAATTGTCTACACAGTCGAGCCATAAAACATTGTTGCCAAACTTAACTTGATGAGACTTTGAAACTGTTTGGTTGTTAAGTGGTATTTCTTTTAGTTCAAATTTCAATATGTCTCTGTAAAATGCAACTGTCGCTTCGTATTTGCTCTTTGGTATTTTAACTGCAATGTTAATGCCTGCTTCAAATTTTGTGACCGTTTCTTTAATTCCTTTGTTTGTCTTAGCTTCCATACTATTAACACTTTGTATTGTTTCTTCTTTCCTAATTGTCAATGAATTTTCAGGATATTGCCCAAATGTTAATAAGTTATAATCTGGGTCAAGTAGAGAAAATTCTTTTTGTCCCCAAGGTTTAATCTGCAAAGTTCCGTTTGGATGAATGTCCACTTTTTTGTCCAACATTGACTGATACAAAATGTCAATGTTGTCTGTTCGAATATAAATCTGTCCGTAGTTTTGTTTTACGTCAAGTTCTTTAAACTCAAAGAAATGAATTTCTATGTTATCCTTTTTTATCAACAAATAATCACCATAGTCTGCAATTTCGACAAACTCCAGTCTTTTGACGTAGTATTCTTTTGTTGCGGCCTTATCCCGCATTGGCAGTTTTGGATTTATATTTGTCAACATACTTTCACCTTATATTATTTTACTTTCTGAAGTGTTGGCGCAATAACCGCTAACAATTAAATATACGAACCTAAGACTGCAAATAGTGCGTATATCCTCATTCCGCTGTGCGGCTTGCCGAACCCGTGAGATTTCCAGCTCATACCTCAGTACAAAAGAGACTGCCCGTAATTGAGTTCTCTTCGCCCGAGATCGATTTGAGCCTGAGAATAAATTGGCGAGCTGTGTTCTGTGAATTCTGATGCAGACGATCTCTCAATTGGCCCACGAATAAATTCGTGGGCTGTGTTCTGTGAATACTAATCCTGACGTTTAGATATTTCGCCCACGGATGAATCCGAGGGCTGTGTTCTGTGAATTTTGATGCGGATGATCTCTCAATTGGCCCACGAATAAATTCGTGGGCTGTGTCATGGGAATCCTGATCACGTCCGCCCGTGAATAAATCCGCGAACCGTGCCATGTTCATCCCGATTCAATAAGGAATTGTTTAAGAGCGCTGATGAAGGTATTTTACGCAAATTTAATCTAACCAACAGACTTCTATGAAGGGTGTATTCAGATCTTTACTGCCGGCGCTTATGATCATCGGCGGAATTGCGCTGTTCCAGGCGTGCAGTAAGTCCGGCGGAAATGAGATACTGATCGGCGAGTATGCGTCACTTACCGGGAGCGAGGCAACTTTCGGACAGTCATCACACAACGGGCTCATGCTTGCAGTGGAGGAGATCAACAAGTCGGGCGGACTGCTCGGAAAACAGATCAAACTCATAACCGAAGACAATCAGGGCAAGCCGTCGGAAACACAGACGGTGGTTCAGAAGCTCATCAACAGGGATAAGGTGGTCGCAATCATCGGCGAGGTTGCATCTTCAAGAAGCAAGGCCGGAGCCCCGATCTGCCAGGCGGCAAAGATTCCGATGATCACACCGGCATCCACAAACCCGGAAGTGACCACGATCGGCGACTACATCTTCAGAGTCTGCTTCATAGATCCGTTTCAGGCAACCGTAATGAGCAAGTTCGCACTCAACTCGATGAAGGTGAAGAAGGTCGCACTGCTCATTGACCAGAAGAACGCCTATTCAACAGGCCTTGCGGACAATTTCAGGAAGGTCTTTACGGAAATGGGCGGCGAGATAGTGGAAGAGCAGAAGTATTCCAACGGCGACAAGGACTTCAAGGCACAGCTTACCGCACTCAAGGCAAAGAATCCCGAAGCGGTCTTCATTCCCGGTTATTACACCGACGTAAACCTGATATCCATTCAGGCAAGGGAGATCGGACTCACATGCCCGCTCTTCGGAAGCGACGGATGGGAATCCGAGAAACTGACCGAAGGCAAGGCAAAGGATGCGCTCGAGGGAAGCTTCTTCTCGACTCACGTTTCAGCCGATGATCCTTCTCCTCAGATACAGGGATACATAAAGAAATACAGGGAGAAATACGGAAAGGAACCCGATGCGATGAGCTTTCTTGCTTACGATGCGGGAATGATACTGTTTGACGCGATCAAAAGGGCGGGAGATACGAACGGAGAGAAGATCAAGAACGAACTTGCAAAGACGAAAGACTATCAGGGCGTGACAGGCATCATCACCATCAACGAACAGCGGAATGCCGTAAAGCCGGCTGTTGTGCTTGAGGTAAAGGACGGGAAATTCAAATACAAAGAGACAATTGCTCCGTAATAAGGTTACACAGATAAGGTTACTCTTTCCGGCTGAAGAATCTGCACGGGTGAATGTCTGAGTTCATACAACAGCTCATAAACGGACTTTCGCTCGGGAGCATATATGCCCTGATTGCGCTCGGGTACACCATGGTTTACGGCATACTCAAGTTCATCAACTTTGCCCACGGCGAAGTGTTCATGCTCGGGGCATTCTTCGGATTCTATATCGCAAAGTTCCTCGGAGTTGATTCGCCGTCGGTCACAATGGCTCTCATCATACTTCTTCTCACAATGACGGGCACTGCAATTGTCGGGATCACGATCGAGAAGCTCGCGTACAAGCCGCTTAGGAATTCATCCAAGCTGACGGTGCTTATCACCGCGATCGGAGTTTCCCTTTTCCTTCAGTACAGCGGACAGCTTGTGTTCGGCGCAGACCCGAAGTCATTCCCCACAATAATCGAGAACACAAGCTTCAGCATTCTCGGAGCAACCATCGGGACGAATCAGATCGTTGTCCTTGTGTCTGCTTTGCTATTGATGGTCCTGCTGAGGATCATCGTGTTCAAGACAAGAATGGGGATTGCGATCCGCGCCGTTTCAAACAACATGACGGCGGCATCGCTGATGGGGATCAACATCAACAACATCATCTCTTTCACATTCGCGATTGGATCATCGCTTGCGGGGGCGGCGGGAATATTATACAGCATCAACTACCCGAGCATTGACCCGCTCATGGGACTTCTTCCCGGACTGAAGGCCTTCATTGCCGCCGTGCTCGGCGGGATCGGTAATTTTCCCGGAGCGGTGGTGGGCGGAGTGCTGATAGGATTGGTCGAGACTTTTACGGTCGGATATCTTTCACCCACCTACAGGGATGCGATCGCATTTGCAATACTCATTCTCATACTTCTCATCAAGCCGACGGGACTCTTCGGAAAAAAAGAAGTTGAAAAGGTGTAACGGTTACGCCGCTTCTCTTTCCTTCTTCCTCTTCATAAAATCCATAATGTAAAACACCAGCGCAAGCAGTGTGAACACCGCCATTACCAGTATTATCGGATTGCTTCGCTTCAGGCCGATGAAGAAGAACATTGCGGTTGATATCAGCGTCAGAATAACACCGATGTGAGCCGCCGTTTTATTATCCTTCTTTACGGGAAACGAAAGCAGAAAAAGAATTACCCCAATCCCCGGAGCAATGAGCGCCGTCGGGCTTCCCGATGCGATGTAGCCGTAAACGCCGAGAATAATAAGCACGGCCGCATTTGTTGCCATTACCTTTGCTATTCCCATGGAATTTTTTAAGGCAAGTTAGTTCTGCAACAGGTCTTTTTCAACGCAAATTAGGCATTGACTTGAACGGATAATTGCCTTAATTTGTAAGGCAAAATTAATCCAGCACCTTAATTTCTTAGGCAAGATGCAGACAAAACATTTCGAAGACCTGAAGCTTGACGAGATCGATTACAAAATACTCTCAAAGCTTCAGAAGAATGCGCAGATCAGGAAGAACGAGATCGCGGAGCATGTGGGGCTGTCACTGCCGTCAACAACCGACAGAATAACTAAGCTAGAGGAGAACGGCTACATAAGGTCATACAACGCCGTGCTTGACCCTAAGAAGCTCAATCTTGACATCACATGTTTCATCTTTGTTACAAGCGAGTCTTCGAAACACTACAAACAGATCATTGACAACTGCATGTCTGCAAAGGAAGTGGTCGAATGCCACTCCATAACCGGCGACGGTTCTCACATCCTGAAGGTGAGAGTGGAGAACACGCATGCGCTGGAGAAACTGCTTTCGAAGATACAGTCCTGGCCGGGAGTGAAATCAACAAGAACAAGCCTGGTGCTGTCATCCCATAAGGAAACAACGGAAATTGATCTCAAACACAGAAAAGAATAACTAATCAAATCATACACAACATGCCGGAGAAAACATCAATCGAGGAACAAAAGGAAAAGCTCAAAAAGATACACGACGTGTTCAAGCTGGTGAAGGAAAAGGAAGTGAAGATGATAGACCTCAGATTCACTGACCTTCCCGGACAATGGATGCACCTTACGATACCGGTTTCAAAGCTGAGCGAATCCACCTTTTATGAAGGGATCGGATTCGACGGTTCATCAATAAGGGGATGGAAGTCTATAAACGAGTCGGACATGCTTGCAATACCGGACCCGTCAACCGCGACAATTGACCCGTTCATTCCCGCAAAGACGCTCAGCATGATCTGCGACATTTACGAGCCGGAATCAAAGAACATCTACGGCTTCGATCCGAGGAACCTTGCAAGAAAGGCCATTGAATATCTTAAGTCAACCGGAATTGCAGACACCGCCTACTTCGGCCCGGAAGCTGAGTTCTTCATTCTCGACCACGTTGCTTACAACATCAACGAGTACTCAAGCTGGTACAGGGTTGATTCGGTGGAGGGATTCTGGAACACGGGAAGCGAGCATGAGCTTAACCTCGGCCACAAGATAAGACTGAAGGAGGGATATGTTCCCGTGCCGCCTTCGGATTCCACGAACGACCTTCGCAATCTGATGGTGGAGAATCTGATCAATGTCGGTATTGACGTTGAGATGCATCATCACGAAGTATCAACGGGCGGACAGGCGGAAATTGATTTCAGGTTCTGTCCGATGCTTGACTGCGCGGATCATCTGCAGATGTTCAAATATGTTGTAAAGAACACGGCACGCGCGGCAGGCAAGACCGCCACATTCATGCCCAAGCCGATCTTCGGAGACAACGGAAGCGGAATGCACACGCACGTCAGTCTGTGGAAGGACGGACAGCCGCTCTTTGCCGGCGACAAGTATGCAGGAATGAGCGAACTTGCACTGCACTTCATCGGCGGACTGCTGAAGCATGCTCCTTCGGTTCTCGCATTCACAAATCCGACAACAAATTCATACAAGCGGCTTGTGCCGGGATACGAAGCACCGGTAAACCTTGCATACTCGAAGAGCAACAGAAGCGCCGCGATCAGAATACCGATGTACTCAGACAGTCCGAAGGCAAAACGAATTGAATTCCGCTGTCCCGACGGCACTGCAAATCCGTATCTGGGATTCTCAGCCATACTTCTTGCCGGAATAGACGGAATCATAAACAGGATAGATCCGGGTCC
>JAIBBK010000085.1 GCA_019694675.1 Ignavibacteria bacterium | reverse complement strand
CTCTGCTTTGTGTCGAAACCCGATTTTGACCTGTCGCTCTTCACGGGTAAGACAGACCCGAAGGTCTATGCATCGCTGATTGCCGATCCGCAAAAGCCCATGTTCAACAGGGTCACGCAGACAAGATATCCTCCGGGATCAACATGGAAGATGATGATGTCACTTGCCGCGCTTGACTCGGGAATTATCACTCCGACATCAACAGTGAATTGTCCGGGAGCTTTTGTTTACGGAGGAAGGGCTTATGAAGATCACGGTTCATACGGAAACATCAATGTTGTGAGAGCGCTCGAAGTCTCTTCGAACGTGTTCTATTACAAGATGGGGCTTGCAATAGGGATAGATAATTTCGAAAGATACTGCAAAATGTTCGGCTTCGGACAGAAGACGGGGCTCGACATTCCTCAGGAATATTCGGGCCTTCTTCCAACAAGAAGATATTATGACAAGGTCTTTGGAAAGGACAAGTGGCCGAACGGAGTGCTTGTCAATCTCGGAATAGGCCAGGGAGAGCTTGGCGTTACGCCTATTCAGATGGCGGCATACGTAGGTGCAATTTCCATGAACGGCCTTTACTGCCAGCCGCACTTTGTCTCAAAGGTAAGAAATACGGTGACGAACACAGTTGAAGACCTTAAGTTTGAGCAGAGGAGAATTGACATGGATGCGAAGAACTATGAGGCCGTAAATAAGGGAATGTTTCTTGTTGTGAACGGAAACGGAACGGCAAGAGCCATCAAGTCCGAGCAGTTTGTAATGTGCGGTAAAACAGGCACGGCTCAAAACTCAACCGGCACGAACCATTCATGGTTTGTCGGCTATGCGCCATACGGTGATCCGAAGATCGCAATCTGCGTGCTTGGTGAGAAGCAGGGTTGGGGCGCTTCATTTGCCGCACCTGTTGCCGCCAAGATAATGCTGAAATTCCTCGGAGGCCCGGGAATAGATCCTGAAGCCGAGATCAAGGCAGTCAGCGAAGGGGTGAACGATTAGGCAATATGGAAAAAGGATTATTCGAAAAGATTGACGGCTTACTGATCGCGGTTGCACTGAGCATACTTGCCTGCGGACTTCTGGCTGTATTCAGTGCAACGTACACGGGCAGCGGCGATTATTTCACAAAGCAGTTGTGGTTCGGAGCGGCCGGGATCGTATTAATGCTTGTGATAAGCTTTATTCCTCCGAGGTTCATTTCGCGTGCATCATACCTTCTTTACGGCATTTCAATGATACTGCTCATTCTTGTTCTGCTGTTCGGAAAGAAGATAGCCGGTTCAAAGAGCTGGTTCAGCATGGGCGGTTTCGGGATACAGCCCTCCGAGTTCGCGAAGATAACAACCATACTTGCCCTGGCAAACTACCTGTCATCCACTGACGATGGATTCAGAGATCTTAACAAGCCGCTGGAGTTTCTGAAAGCTGCATTATTCATTGCGTTTCCGGTACTACTCATTATGCGTCAGCCGGATATGGGTACGTCGCTTGTATTTGTGTCTATGCTTCTGCCTATCTTCTTCTGGGCCGGGCTGTCACCCTTTGCAATACTTTGCATGGTATCGCCTGCAATTGTGGTTGTTGGCGCTTTGCTGGGAACCACTTACTTCATCGGCTCGCTTGTGCTTGTTTCGCTCATACTGCTGATGTTCAAGAGAAAGGTCTTCATTGTTGCAATTGTTGTGCTCGTCAATGTCGTGATCGGTATTTCAGCGGACAGTCTTTACAACAAGCTCCAGCCCTATCAGCAGAGAAGAATACAGGCAGTATTTGATCCGTCGCTTGATCCTCTCGGAAGCGGATACAATGTGATACAGTCAAAAGTGGCCATCGGTTCGGGAGGGCTTGCGGGAAAAGGATTCCTGGAGGGCACGCAGACACAGCTCAAGTTCATTCCCGAGCAGTGGACTGATTTTATATTCTGCATGATAGGCGAAGAGTTTGGATTCATCGGAAGCGTGATATTGCTGTTGCTGTTCCTCTTGCTGATAGGGAGGATCGTAAGCAACGGAAGCATCTCAAAGAACAGATTTCTCAGCGTTGCGTGCATTGGCATTGCCAGCGTCATCTTCTGTCATGTGGTCATAAATGTCGGGATGACGATCGGGCTGCTGCCAGTGATCGGAATACCCCTGCCTCTTGTGAGCTACGGCATTTCCTCACTGCTGTCATTCTTCCTTATGCTTGGGATTGCCATGAGCGCTTACAGATACAGGAATCAGTACTGAGTGATGCAGGCCTAATTCATAAACACATCAAACCTAAAGATGATACTTTCGGACAAAAAGATACTTGAAGAGATCAAGTTCAAGAACATTGTCATAAGACCTTTCGACAGGAAGAACCTCGGTTCAAACAGCTATGATGTTCACCTGGGAGAGTGGCTTTCAGTATATGACGATGAGATCCTTGATGCGAAGAGGCATAATAAGATCACGCACTTCAGGATACCAAAGGACGGATACGTCCTGCTGCCTACGAAGCTGTACCTTGGTGTTACGAATGAGTACACGGAGACATTCGAATATGTGCCCTTTCTTGAAGGCAAGTCGAGTGTAGGAAGGCTCGGGATAGACATACATGCGACTGCGGGCAAGGGCGATGTCGGATTCAAGAACAACTGGACACTGGAGATCTCCGTCAAACAGCCGGTGAGGATCTATGCCGGTATGCCGATCGGCCAGCTGATATATTTCAAGGTTGACGGAAATGTACTGACTCCCTACAATAAAAAAGCATCCGCAAAGTACAACAGAAAGACCAGGAAGCCTGTAGAATCAATGATGTGGAAAAACTTCTGATGAATTTTTCTCAAAAGCTTGACGAAGCTGTAGCGGCCAGCCGTTCGCATGTGGTTGTTGGACTTGATTCCGATCCAAGCAAGATCCCTGATCTTTTTCTGGATGCGGAAAATCCGGTGCTCGAATTCAACCGTGAGATTATCAGAGCAACTAAAGAGATCGTTGCCGGATATAAGCTGAATGTTGCATTCTATGAATTCCTGCAGGAGAAGGGGATTGAGGCATTAAGGGGAAGCATGAAGGAAATTCCGGATGATCTGATCACGATATGTGATGCGAAAAGAGGGGACCTTGACAACACAAGCGAGCTCTATGCACGAACGTATTTCGACACTTATGGCTTTGACTCGATCACAGTGAATGCTTATATGGGAAGTGATTCGGTCCAGCCGTTCCTGAACAGAGAGGGAAAGCTCATCTTCATACTTGCACTGACTTCAAACAAGAGTTCATCTGAATTCCAGAAGACTGACACCGGTGGCATGAAACTTTACGAAAAGATAATTCAGGACTCTCTTAACTGGGGCGGAGGAGGAAGAGTCGGTTACGTTTTCGGCGCCAATCACACCGATGAGATCTCGGAATTCACCAAAAGGCATCCCGAAGTTCCGGTGCTGATACCCGGAATTGGCGCACAGGGCCATGAACTCGAACCGCTCATCAGGAATCTGCATACGGAAAGGTTTGTGATAAATTCAAGCAGGTCAATCATCTATTCCGCCCCGAAAGGATGCACGCTCACTCAGCTCAGAGAGACTGTATCCGCTTCTGCTCAGGAGTTGAATTCCGGTATCCGTTCGGTTTCCAGATAAGGATTCAATTCGGAGAAACTTCAGTAATTCAGGTCTCAGAAACATGAAACTTAAAGCCTGCCGAGTTCGTTACTCATATCTCGAAACACTTCTGAAATGCTAAAGACACTTACACTATTAATTCTGCTCATATCGCTTTATTCGCATTCGTCCGCGCATCAGTCCGCAGATTCTTCCGCGGCCGAGATATACGGAAATGTAAAGAATGACAGGGATGACTTTCTGCCGAATGTTCTTGTCAGGATCTCCGGATCCGGGAGAAGCTATGATGCGATCACTAATATGCAGGGAAAATATTCTGCAACCGTTCCGGAAGGCAGTTACAGCATTACGGTTTCAATGCCCGGCTACGATTCATATAATTACAGAAACTTCTATGTCAGAAGCGGTGAGAAGCGGAACATCGAAATCTATCTTATCGAAAAAATAGTGAGCACGGATGAGATAGTTGTCGAGGGAATTTTCAGGCAGAGGCAGGACGACCTCAGGACAAGCGTTGTAAACATCACTCCTCAATCCGTGAAGATGCTTCCCGGAGCTGTCGAGGATGTGCTGAGATCACTTCAGACAGTTCCGGGTGTTACGACTCCGAATGATTTCACATCTCAGCTGATAATCCGCGGTTCCGGGCCTGATCAGAATCTTATAGTGATGGATGATGTGGAGGTATTCAATCCATACAGGCTTTACGGGCTTGTGAGCATGTTCAATCCTGAAACACTCACTGACATCACGCTCATTACCGGAGGTTTTCCGGCAAGGTACGGTGACAGGCTTTCCGCCGTGCTTGATGTGATGAACAGGGAAGGAGACAAGAGCAGGTCTTTCTCATCTGTTGTGAATGCAAGCATTGCAAATGCAAATCTCATATTCAACGGAAAGAACCCATTCGACGTACCGGGTTCATGGCTGATCTCCACAAGGAGGACGTATTACGATCTTATACTTGGCCCGTTTGCAAAGAAGGCCGGGCTTATTACGGATGACTCTTCATTTCCATCATTCAGGGACTTGCAGTTCAAGTTTGCGTTCGGCCCGTTCAGCAACAGTAAAATACTTGTTAACGGAGTCTTCTCTGAGGACGGAGTGGACATTGTGCCGGGGAAGGACAACGACAGGCCGGACAGCATCGCAGTTGAAGATGTTACTACGAACAATCTTCTTTCGCTTGCATGGCATTATGTGCCTGATGCAAAGTTCAGTTCAAGGACCACGCTGTCATGGTATGAAAACGCCGGGGACAATGATTTTAACAGCGAAATACTTGATCCTCTGATTGACAACGAGAATTACACACCCGAACAGCGGGACAGTCTGAGAAACATTGGAGCTTTGCTTGGGCTGGAATTTGATTCGCGTTACAACTTCAGGAAATTCTCTTTATCGAACAGGAATGTGCTCCTTAAGGACAGGTCACAGTTTGAGATTGGCGGCGGAGTGGATGTTGTCAGGACAAACCTCGGATACAATCTGAAGATCGATGATCAGTTCAGGTCAATCATACAGGCATTTCCATCGTCTTCCGCATTGCTTGACAGCTTTGAACTGAAAGGCGACAATAACGTCAGAGCAAACGTTTACGGACAGGCGATGTTCAAAGTGACCGACAAGTTCTTTGTTCAGCCTTCACTGAGGTTTGACTTCTTTCAGATAATTCGCACACCATATCTTGCGCCCAGACTCAATGTCGGGTATGCATTTGATCCCGTCACCACACTTCGTGCTTCGGCTGGGGTCTATTACCAGTCACCCGGACTTGAGAAGCTGATAGACACCAGAACATTCTACGATCTCTCGAATGCCGCGGAGATCGGTCTTAAAGCAGAGAGGTCATACCATTTCATCGCAGGCGTTGACAGGTGGCTGAACACAGAATGGTTTGCGAAGGCAGAAGGGTATTACAAGAGATTTGAAAATCTGATCGAACAGCAAAGGCTCACCGGATACAGATACGAGTTCGCACTCAAAGACCCCTCGATAACTGATCCTGTATACATAAAAGATGTTAAGAACTGGATCAGGTCAGCGGAGAGACTGCCGTATGATTCCATTACAACCAATCCCATCAACACTGGATCCGGATATGCTTACGGATTTGAGCTTTCAATTGAGAAGAGGAATTCCAGTTCAAGATCGAAATTTTCGGGATGGGCCAATTATTCGTTCTCCGTTTCAAAGCGAGAGAAGTTCGGCATCACGCAGCCATACAGGTTCGAGCAGACCCATGTGGCGAACCTTGTAATGAACTACAGAGCGAACAACTGGCTCGAGTTCGGTGCAAGGTGGACCTATGCAACGAACTTTCCTTTCACACCTCCGGTGGGTGTAACTCCGAGGATAGTCGGTGATTCAATTGCAACCAACCTGCTTACAGGCGAGGCACTTTTCAATCTCGACTTCGGGTCTGATGAAAACCAGTACAGCACTAAACGGCCGGCCTACCACCGCCTTGACCTTAGAGTTTCGGCTTACACGCACTTCTGGTCAACTGACTGGACATTCTATCTTGACGTTATAAATGTTTATAACAGGAAGAACGTGCTTGGCTATGACTATTCGCTGAATTCAGACTTATCCATAAAACGAACAACCGTAGGGATGTTTCCGATACTGCCGAACATCGGAATCAACGCGAGGTTTTGAGGGAATTCGCAATAGATACAGATTTATACACCTCGCCTGAAGCCGGTCAGCTCTCTGAAAATTTCTTCGCCTCTCTTCAATAACCCGATCTCACTCTTCATAAATACATTTTAAGCGGTCTTTCAGATTGATCAGAAGCCTCGGTCCGGAACTTGCGCATGGTCCGAAGCCATGTGCAGAGCATTTGCAGTTTCTTAAAGGTTTACATTTCGATAATTTGCACATCAAACTTTTAACCCATTAAATCCACATCAGGAAAGGATAATAGTATTTGAACAAGGCAGTATATATAGTTGACGGAACAAGGACCGCGATCGGCAGGCACGCGGGCTCTCTGAAGAGCGTAAGGCCGGATGATATGGCGGCATTGCTGATAAAAGTGATCGCTGAAAGAAACCTGACGAAGAATGGAATTCCCCTGACCGAGATTGAAGACGTGCTCCTTGGAAATGCGAACGGAGCAGGCGAGGAGAACAGAAATGTTGCGCGTATGAGCGTGCTTCTGGCGGGCCTTCCGATAGAAGTTGCCGGAGCTACAGTGAACAGGCTTTGCGGATCAGGCATGCAGGCCGTAAGCGACGCGGCAAGGGCAATTGCAGCGGGGGAAGGCGAGTGCTATATTGCGGGCGGGGTGGAGTCAATGACCCGCGCACCGTTCGTGATAGCAAAGAATGAAGACCCCTGGGGCAGGAAAGCAGAGATGTATGACACAACAATAGGCTGGCGCTTCACAAATCCGAAGCTTGCAAAGCTGTATCATCCGTTCTCGATGGGCGAGACGGCGGAGAATGTGGCGGAGAAGTACGGGATATCCCGGGAGAGGCAGGATGAATTTGCTTTCAGATCGCAGATGAAGGCGAAGGATGCAGTAACAGCCGGGAAGTTCAAGGACGAGATAACGCCGGTGGAGATTGCTTCGAAGAAGGATACGGTGGTGTTTGATACAGACGAGTTTCCGAGATTTGACACGACAGTGGAAAAGCTGGGCGGGCTTAAGCCCGCCTTCCGGAAAGACGGGACTGTTACGGCCGGAAACTCAAGCGGTATTAACGACGGGGCGTCAATGCTTCTGATCGCCTCGGAAGATTTCTGCAAAAGCGCGGGGCTTAAGCCCCGCGCCCGAATAGCCGCCACAGCCGTCGCAGGCGTTGACCCATCTCATATGGGCATCGGCCCCGTCCCGGCAACTCAGAAAGCGCTTAAGCGCGCGGGTCTGAAACTTAGTGACATCGAACTGATCGAACTCAATGAGGCCTTCGCTTCGCAGAGCATTGCCTGTGTTGATCTTCTTGGACTGGATCAAAGCATGGTAAATGTAAACGGAGGGGCAATCGCTCTCGGGCATCCGCTCGGAAGCAGCGGCTCAAGACTGCTCGTGACTCTTCTGCATGAAATGGAAAAGCAAAATAAGAAACTGGGACTTGCAACAATGTGCATTGGCGTGGGGCAAGGTATCGCAACCGTGATTGAAAAATGCTGACCTCCTGATCTGATCATGTCCTTTCCTAACCAACTTTCTTTGCTCAGACTCATACTTGCGCCGGTTTTCCTGTACCTGTTCATTTCGGAGTCTGAATTCAACAGGAAGCTTGCTCTTGCGGTATTTGTTGTGGCTATTGCCACTGACTGGTACGACGGAATTCACGCAAGGAAATACGGGCAGATTAGTAAAACGGGGATCTTTCTTGATCCGCTTGCAGATAAGTTCCTCACTTCCGCGGCTTTTGCTGCGTTCTATTTCCTTGGGATAATGCCATTGTGGATGGTTGTGCTGATCGTCATAAGAGACCTGGCAATGACACTCCTCAGGTCATATGAAGAATTCAAAGGGCGGACGCTCAAGACTACATTCTCTGCAAAGACGAAGACCTTTATTCAGATGACATACATCTTCGGAATTGTGCTTCTGATAAGCCTGAAGGCATTCTTTCCCGGAAGCGGTATCTCCGCCGCAATTGACGGCTTCCTTGAATCTGACATTAATTATTTCCTCGCACTGCTTGTGACTTTCATTACTGTTGCTACAGGTGCGGGATATTTTATTGATCTCTTACGAGCTCCGGGAAAGTCATTTGAGAATAATTAAGAAAAAGAAAATAGCGGATCCGGATGCAAGAGTATCTTTGCCGGCCCTGATAATCACCAGTTTCTTCTTTACGGGCTACTTCCCGGCCGCAAGCGGAACGATCGGCTCTCTTGCAGCACTCGTAATATGCTTCCTGCCTGCTTTACTTCAGCCGGTAAATCTTTCGTTGCTGATCCTTGCCTTCCTGACAGCGGGAACAGTTCTCTCTCCGCAGGTGATGAAAAGATACGGAGATGACCCTTCAGTGATCGTTGTTGATGAAGCTGTGGGTATGTGGATAACCTTGCTGGTCTTTTTGATTGCAGGCAGGGCCGAGCTCAGCGGCTTCTATATCATTATTTGTTTCCTGCTTTTCAGGGCTTTCGACATAGTTAAGATCCAGCCGTCAAAGTACTTTGATGAAATGAAGTCTGCAACTGGAGTTATGCTGGATGATGCAGTGGCCGGAATCTATGCCGGAATTTGTGCAGTTATGATCTCTTACACCGGACTTAATCCATTCTGAATGATAAGAACAAAAATAATCTCCGTAGGTGATGAAATACTGATCGGCCAGATAGTCAACACCAATGCCGCTTTTCTGGGACAAAGGTTCTTTGCCGCTGGTATGCCGGTTGAGCGCACCGTGGTGATAAGCGACAGTGAATCTGCAATGCTCAGTGAATTTGCAGACTCGGTCAATGAGTTCGACATTACAGTTATAACCGGCGGGCTCGGCCCCACTCACGATGACATCACAAAACCGGCGCTTGTAAAATTCTTCGGAGATGAACTTGTGACTGATCAGAAAGTTCTAAGCCATGTAAAGAGGTTCTTTGCCGAAAGAAAGATCGTAATGCCTGAGGTGAACGAAGGGCAGGCGCTTGTGCCGGCGAATTCAGAAGTGATCTGGAACAACAACGGCACCGCTCCCGGAATATGGATCGAGAGCGCCGGGCGAGTCTTCGTTGCGCTGCCGGGAGTGCCTTACGAAATGAAACCGATGATTGACGAACAGGTTATTCCGAAGCTTAAAGAGAAATTCTCTTCAAAGACGGGCAAAACATTCCTGCAAAAAACCATTCTCACTACCGGCATCGGTGAATCATCACTTTTCGAAAAGTTTGGCAATATTGATGAACTTCTCGGCGGATGCAGGATGGCATTCTTGCCGTCTGCAACAGGTGTCAGGCTTCGGATAAATGCAGAAGCGGAGAATGAACAAGAAGCGTCGGATATGATCGAATCAGTTAAGCAAAAGATTAACTTGTACGCGGGCGAGTATGTGTTCGGTGAAGAAGAAGAGACACTTGAACTTGTGGTCGGGCTGCTGCTCAGGGAGAGAAAAGCAACACTTTCTCTTGCAGAGTCATGTACAGGCGGGGAAATTTCTTCAAAAATAGTTAGCGTTGCCGGAAGCTCTGATTATTATCTCGGAGGAGTCTGCACGTATTCCAATGAAGCAAAGGTGAACATCATTGGTGTACAAGACTCTACTCTCGAAAAGCACGGCGCAGTGAGCATACAGACTGCTGTCGAAATGGCGTCAGGAGCAAGAAGACTGTTTGGTTCAGATTACGCACTGTCAACAACCGGGATCGCCGGGCCGGCAGGTGCCACCGCAAGCAAGCCGGTGGGACTTGTGTGCATAGGGTTTTCATCCGCGGAAAAGGAATATGCCTTGGAGTTCAGCTTCGGCAACAGAAGAGATATCAACATAGACAGGGCTTCACAGAGAGCGCTCGAGATCCTGAGAAGGGAACTGCTGAAGATAAGAATTATATTTTAAGTTCACATATAATTGCATAAATTCTTCGCAAAATTTTCCAAACAAATCCAACCGAAGCTCTAATGAAGAAACTCTTTGTTTACTTTTCTTTGGTAATTGCCGCGTCTTTCATTTACTTCAATTCCCCTGAAAAGACCGAAGCAACTTATCAGGATGATCCGCTCAGCGACAGTAATCCGGTATTTGCAACAGACGGAAATCCATACCTGACCTCACCTGTGGCTGTTGTTACAATTGACGATTACGACAATTTTGACCTTGGCGTTGACTTTGCCGAATGTCATATCTCCGAAAATCCAAATGTGCCGGGTCAGTATTTCCTGGCTTATAACATAAACGGAACTTACTATACTCTGAACGGAATTGACTGGCAAAGAAATAATCCTTCATTTCCGAGTTCGGCAGGGGACCCGGTGACTGCTTATGACAGTCTTGGCAAGCTCTACTATGACAATATGAAAAGTCCTATTACCGGTACGTGGACAGTTTCTTCCACGAACGGCGGCGTTTCCTGGTCAAGCGCGGTAACAGCAAATATCGGCAATGATAAGAACTGGATAGCGGCTGACCAAACCAATGGCCCGTATTCAAATTACGTTTACGGTGCAATGACTCCGGGTAATGTGGTAAGAAGCACTGACAGGGGCGCTACGTTCACGCAGGTCTTCACATCCAGCAACACTCTTCCGGGCAATATGACTGCTGTCGGTGCCTGGGGGAATGTTCAGGGCGGTGCGGCTTATTTTGTAAAGAGTACGGGTTCGGCATTTACGGCAGTTTACACTTTCTTCCAGTCAACTGACGGAGGCACAAGCTGGAACCAGATGTCGGCACAATCATTTGCCAATACAGTAGGTACTCAGGTTGGCGGCAGAAACTCTGTGCAGAACATGCGTACCAGGCCCTATCCGTTTATCGGCGCAGATAACAGCTACGGTACATACAGAGGCAGGCTCTATGTGATCTACGCTTCCAACAATCCTTCCGGAAATGCCAATAAGCCGGATATATTCAGCAGGTATTCAACCGACGGCGGGACAACATGGTCAAATGAAGTGGTTGTAAACGATGATGTTAATTCGCAGAATAACAACCAATGGCACCCGGCCATGTGGGTTGACAAGCAAACAGGCAAACTCTATGTGCAGTGGATGGATACAAGGGATTGCCCCACAAGCGACAGCGCACTGATATATGCAACTTATTCCACCGACGGCGGACAGACATTTGCTCCGAACAAACCCGTTTCAAACAAAAAGTTCAGGATCAACTGCACTTCATGCGGTGGCGGCGGAACTCCTGCGTACCTCGGCGACTATAACGCTATTGTTTCAAATAGCAAAACTTCCATGGTAGCATGGGCCGATTTCAGAAACAATAACTTCGGAAGCTATACAGCTTACTTCCCGGATTTTGCGCTCAGAGTAAATCCTGCAAACATCAGCATCAACAGCTCTAACTTTACAACTTTCAGAGCGGTGATCCCCGGTGTGAAACTCTACACTGATACTGTTGTATTCTCCGCAACAGTAACGCCCGCTCCTGCAAGCGGATCGCTTACTGCGGTTTTTCCGAACGGGAACATTCTGAGGAATTATCCCGACTCTCTCGTAGTAAGGATCAATGCGGCTCCCGGAACTACTTCTGGTAATTATACAGTGACTCTGCTTGCAAAGGGCCCGAACGGAACACCGGTCCACAGAAGGACAGTTGCACTTAATGTCGGCCTCGTAGGTATTACAAATGTCAGCGGAACACCGGAAGAGTTCTCGCTGTCACAGAATTTCCCGAATCCGTTCAATCCTTCCACAAAGATCGAATACTCACTTAAGACCAGGACGGATGTGAGGATCAGCGTTTATGACGCTATGGGAAGGCTTGTGTCATCCATTAATAAGGGCACGCAGGATGCAGGAAGCCATAATGTCGAGTTCAACGGTTCCGCTTTGTCATCGGGTGTTTATTACTACAAGCTGGAAACTCCGCTGTTCACCGACACTAAGAAGATGCTTTTGATTAAGTAATCGTAAGACAATTCAGATCCAGTTTACAAAAGGGGCCGGCTGTTCAATCCGGCCTCTTTTGCTTTAATAAAGAGGATAATGAGTCTTGTAAAGGAAATATACGATGTTACAAAAGACCTTGCCGGCAACAAGATCGCTCTTAACAAGATACGAAGAGCACTGCTGACGGAGGTGAAGCTTAACGATAAATTCCTTTGGGATGTGTCTGATCCTGAAAACAGGCCCGGTAAGGAAAGACTGATTCAGATGATAGGCAATCTCGATGTAACGGAAATGAAAGCCGCGATCACATGCGGATTGCCGTTCGAACTGATCTCCGGCCGGAAGGTTGATCTTGAAATGCTGAAGAACATTGATCATGTGAAAGCGCTTGATGCTGACCTTGAGGCGGTGCTGGAAAAGACTTACCTCAAGATCGCATACCTCAAGAAGGACTATAACTCCGAAAGCCTGAACCTATACGTGAGGATGAGAAACATTTACAATTACAACAAACTTCTAAACAGACTTCTGACAAAATGAAAGAGAAGGCCTTGAATCGAAAAATGATCAAACCCAATGTGCTCTTGCTTTGGGATGCAGACCTGAAGCTTAAACGGCATCTTGCTCAGAAGGCAGGTTCTCGGGTGAATCTGATTTTCATGGATAAGAGATCTGAAAATAAAAAAGAAGAGCTCTACAGAAATGCAGACGCAGTGATAGGATGGAGAGCAGATAAGGAATTGCTGATGTCTGCCGGAAAACTGAGGCTGTTCATAAATCCCGGTACAGGCATCAAGCACCATATTGAAACATTTCGCGAACTGAACAAGGTCAGAAAGGTCAAGCTAGTAAACGGACACGGGCATTCTTATGCAACCGCTCAGCATGCTATTGCTATGCTCCTGGCTCTTACCAACAGGGTGGTGATGCATCATAACTGGATGCAGAGCGGGGTATGGCGCACAAGCGATGATAAAGATGTATTCAGCGCTTCGGTGCTTCTTAAGAACAGAAGAATAGGTCTCCTCGGATACGGTGCGATCAACTCAAAAGTACACCGGTTCCTTTCGGGTTTCAGCAACAGCTTCAACATCTGCAAAAGAAGGCTCAGCCCGCTCACACCGGCAAAACAAACCGATGCCTCAGGCAATCCGGTATGTCTATACAGTTATGAAGATCTTCACGAGTTTCTGAAGAATTCCGATATCCTGATCATTGCGGTTCCTCATACTGAAAAAACGGAGAACATGATAGGAGCAAGAGAGCTGAGACAGCTTGGCAAAAATTCTCTGCTTGTAAATGTTGCAAGAGGTAAGATTGTGAACGAGAAAGCGCTTTACAACGCGCTTGAAAAAAATCTTATCGGGGGTGCGGCGATCGACGTGTGGTATAATTACAGTCCTGCCAAAGACAGTAAGGGCAGGGAATATCCGTTCTCGCACAAATTCCACAAGCTCAGCAACATTGTCATGTCACCGCACCGTGCAGCATCACCGTTTGATGATCTCGAAAGATGGGATGAAGTGATCGAGAACCTCAATCGTCTGGCTGACGGGAAAAGGAATTTCATCAATGAAGTTGACCTGACTGCTGAGTACTGATGATGTTGCGGCAGTCAGTTTGAACTGAACATCTGCCGGCTTCCTGATGATGACTTTCTTTCTCCGATCTGCTGCCGCCACATTGCATAGTAGAGGCCTTTCTGAGCAAGCAGTTCTTCATGCCTGCCCGATTCCACAATGTCTCCAAGTTCAAGTACGTAGATCCTGTCTGAATGCATTATAGTTGAAAGCCTGTGTGCGATCATGATAGTGATATGATCGCGTTCCTCGGTGATATTTCTTATTGTTTCGTTAATGCCTTCCTCTGTGATCGAATCAAGAGCTGAAGTCGCTTCGTCAAAGATCAGCATGTCCGGCTTTCTGAGGAGCGCCCGTGCAATTGACAGGCGCTGCTTCTCTCCTCCGGATACTTTCACTCCGCCTTCCCCAATTACAGTGTCCAGCCCTTTGTCTGCACGTGCCAGAAGTGTATCGCACGCGGCCTTCTTCAGCACATCATAGCACTCCGCATCAGTTGCTTTTGGATTTACGAACAGCAGGTTCTCCCGGATCGTACCCGAAAACAATTGCGTGTCCTGCGAAACAAATCCGATCTTCTCGCGAAGGTCATCCAGGTCAAGCTTGTCATAGCTGATCTCATTATACATGATTCTGCCGCTCTCCGGCCGGTAAAGCCCGAGCAAGAGCTTGACAAGCGTCGTCTTTCCGGAACCGGAAGGCCCCACAAAAGCTATTGTATCGCCTGATTCAAGTCCGAATGAAATGTCGCTCAGAGCATAGGTTGTTGATGACTGATGCTTGAACGAGACATTCTCAAACACCAGCTTATCAACTTTGCCGATCTTTACAGGGTCAAGCGGTTTGGGGTCGGCGGGAATGCTCATAATATCTTTGAACTTCCCGAGCGAAACTTCGGCTTCCCTGTAAATATTCAGGATATTGCCAAGCTCCTGAAGAGGTCCGAATATGAAGAATGAATATATGAACAGTGTGAAGAATTGTCCCGTAGTGATCTTCTGAGTGAATATCAGATACATCATCAGAAGAAGTATTCCGGTTCGCAGCAGATTCACGATCGTACCCTGAATGAAGCTGAGACTTCTTATGTACTTAACCTTTTTAAGCTCGAGTTTAAGGATCTTGTCCGTAGTTCCGTTGAGCCTGCTGATCTCCTGAGATGATAGCCCGAGACTCTTTACGAGTTCAATGTTCCTCAGCGACTCCGTTGTTGAGCCGGCAAGGTCTGTGGTCTCAGCCACAATTGTCTTCTGAATGTCCTTGATCTTCCTCCCGAAAGAGGAACTCAGCCAGCCGATCAGAGGAATCGCCATAAGATAGACAGGTGCAATGATCCAGTGAACTGAGAATGCGTAAATTCCAACAAAGATCACTCCTACAATCGAGGTAAATAGGATATTGATTGATGCCGAGATCAGGCGTTCCGAGTCTGCCCTGACCTTTTGCAGGATCCCGAGAGTCTGTCCGCTTCTCTGGTCTTCAAAAACAGAATAGGGGAGCTTCAGCGAGTGACTTATTCCGTCGGAGTATATTTTTGCACCGAGCTTCTGTGTGACAACATTGATGTAATAGTCCTGAAAGTTCTTGGCTATTCGCGAGATCAGCGCGGCGCCTACCGACAATGAAAGCAGAAAGCCCACTCCCCGGAAGAATTCACCGGTTGAGTATTCAGTGAACTTGGTTGCATAGTCGTCAATGACATGTCTGAAAATAGCAGGGTCTAAGAGAGAAAACACCTGGTTTACGGAGGCGAGCGCCAGCGAAGCGGCAATGATGCCCTTATAGTCCTTCAGATAATTGAGCAGAATTTTCATTCGGCAAATTAGCTTTACTCAGTAAGTAATTCAACTGAAGTAATTGACGCAGTATCCGGGGAATCTGCTACCTATTCTATGAATTGAATATCCTGGCTGATTTGAGTAATTTGCCTATTAATCATACAGACAGGACTTGAAAATGGACCGTGCAGGGGAACTTGAGAAAAAGATTGAAGCAGCGGGAATTGATGCATTCCTTATTAGAAAACTTCCGAACATAAGATATCTTTGCGGATTCTCCGGAAGCGCCGGAGTTGTTCTGTTTACACGCAATTCGAGGTATTTTATTACCGATTTCCGTTACAAGACGCAGTCTGCAGTTGAAGTGGACCCTTCATACAAGGTCATCATATACACACAGAACTCGCTCAACTTCCTGAATGACCTTATCTCCGAAAATAAACTTAAGAGAATCGGGTTTGAAGCCGACTTCATGACCTATGCGGAAGCCGAGAATCTGAAGAAGTCTTTTCCGGAAACCGGATTCATTCCTTTTGAAAATTTTGTGGAGAGCATAACTGTAAGGAAGAATCAGCAGGAAATAGAACTGACAAAGAAGGCTGTTGAAATAACCGACAAGGTCTTTGCAGAACTTCTCGGAATAATTAAGCCTGGCATGACGGAGAGACAGGTTGCGGCTCACATCTCTTTCCTTCACAAAATGCACGGCGCAGACGGAGATTCATTTGATGCCATTGTGGCGGCAGGGGAGAGAAGCGCTTTCCCGCATGCAAGGCCCACAGACAGGGAAATAAAGACTGGTGAACTTCTTAAGCTCGACTTTGGATGCACATATCACGGAATGAAGTCTGATATGACAAGGACAATTGCAGTCGGTTCAGTGAGCGAGGAATGCAGGAATATCTACGGTATCGTTAAAGAGGCTCAGCAAAGAGCGCTGGAAAGCGTGAAGGCGGGAATTAACGCCAGAGAAGTTGATTCAGTTGCGCGGGATTTCATAAGAGAAAAAGGATACGGCAACAACTTCGGGCACGGACTCGGGCACGGACTTGGCTATGATATACATGAGAAGCCCGCACTGAATGAAAGGGCAGATTATATTCTCGAAGAGAATAACATAATTACAATAGAGCCCGGTATTTATGTTGAAGGGCTTGGCGGAGTGAGGATAGAGGATGATGTGATAGTTACTAAAGAAGGTTGTGAGATACTGAATACATCACCCAAAGACCTGATTACCATCTGACCAATTTAAAAACAAAGGAAGGCAAACTAATCCTCTGAATCTCTTTTGAATAAGGTACTGATAATTTCGTATTACTTTCCGCCTATGGGAATGGGCGGAGTTCAGCGCACATTGAAGTTTGCCAAATACCTACGCGATTTTGGCTGGGAGCCGGTAGTGCTTACCGACAGTCCTAAAAAATACTACGCAGTTGATACATATCTGCTGAATGAAGCCGTCAAGTCAGGCATCAGGATCGAAAGGACCGGTGAGCCTATTGATGACGCATCCAAAATAGCGGTCACTGTCCCTAACGAGAGATTCAGAAAACTGCTCAGCAGAGGCGCGCAGTTCTTCCTTATCCCCGATAACAAGAAGTTCTGGAAGAAGAAGGCATTGAAGAAGGCGGATGAGATTTGGGAGAAGTACGGCGGGTTCAATGTGGTGTATGCTACTGCGCCTCCTTACACAGACTTCCTCATAGGCCAGGAGATAAAGGCGAAGTATAAGATCCCGCTCGTGATTGATTACAGGGATGCATGGGTTGACAGCCCTGTGCTTAACTATTATCCCACGCCTTTTCACAAGATGTCAAACATGAGGCTTGAGAAAGGTGTGCTGAAGGATGCCAATAAGATCTTTACAACCAACAGGCGTGTCAAGGAACTGATAATATCGCGATATCAGAATATTGATTATAACGAAGTGAAGATACTTCCGCACGGTTTCGATGCGGAAGATTTCAGAAATGCTCAGAGCGGTGAACTTCCCCCAAAGCCGAAGATGAGGATTACCTATTCAGGCAGTTTTTATACGAGGAATCCGAAGTTCTACCTTGAAGCGATCAGCAAGTTTTTCATTAAGTACCCTGAGCTGAAGAATGAAGTGGAATTTTGTTTCGTGGGCGTTGCGTCGAAAGATTTTACGGCGATGACGAAACACCTGGGGATTGACGGTTATGTGAATGTTACAGGTTATGTAGATCATCTCACATGCGTAAAATATCTCATTGCCTCGGATGTCCTGTTCCTTATGATAAGCCGGGGTGAGAATGATGATGCCGCAATGCCCGGCAAAGTCGGTGAATATATCGGAAGCCGGAAGAACATCATTGCATGCATTCCTGAAGGGGTTACGAAGAAGATGCTGGAAAAGTACGAAGCCGTCACATTTGCCGGTGAAGACCCTGTTGCGCTGATGGAGATATTTCATGACTATTACCTGATGTACAAAGAGGGGCGCCTGCCAATACCAAGCGAAGAAATGATCCAGCAGTATGACCGAAAAGACCTCACATACGAGCTTGCAAAAGAGCTTAACCTGCTTGTTGATATTGAGTAACAAAGCCGTAATTTCAAAATGAAGATCCTGCTTATTGGCAGCGGAGGAAGGGAGAATGCCCTTGCCTGGAAAATATCAACTTCAAAGTCATTCACAGAGTCGGAATCCGAACTCATCTGCGCGCCCGGAAATCCGGGTATTGCAAGATTCGCAAAATGTATTGATATAAAGACGGATGATACTGATGCTGTCTGTTCCTATGCAAAGGAAGCCGGCATAGAATTGGTTGTAGTGGGGCCTGAGGTGCCGCTTGCACTGGGTCTCGCGGATAAGCTCAGATCGTCGGGTTTGCTTGTGTTCGGGCCCGGTAAAAATGCGGCTGAGATTGAATCAAGCAAGATTTTTGCAAAGGAACTGATGATTAAGCACGGCATTCCAACTGCCCGGTTCAGAAGATTCGGCAGGCAGGAAGAAGAAAATGCAAAGTCATTCATCAGAGATTCCGGATTGCCGCTTGTATTCAAGGCTGACGGACTGGCATCGGGTAAAGGAGTGATCATTGCGGAGACAACGAGTGAAGCTGAGTCTGCACTGGCTGAAATGGTATCGGAAGATTCTTTCGGCAGCGCATCGGACAAATTCATTATTGAAGAATATCTGACGGGCGAAGAGGTGTCGGTGTTTTGCATAACCGACGGAGATGACTTTGTTCTCTTGCCTTTTTCACAGGATCATAAGAGGGCCGGAGAAGGAGAAACCGGAAAGAACACCGGCGGCATGGGAGCAATTGCGCCGGTAAAGAAATTCATGTCGGCTGAACTGGAAAAGAAGATCAGTGTGAAGATCATTGAGCCCGTTCTGAGAGCAATGAGAGATGAAGGAAGAAAATTTTCGGGTTGCCTTTACTGCGGGCTGATGATCTGTGACGGAGAACCTTTTGTGGTGGAGTTCAATTGCAGGTTCGGCGATCCTGAGACTCAGTCTGTGCTTCCCCTGATCAGTTCGGACTTTCTCGGATTGCTCATTGCTTCCGCCTCAGGAAAGCTCCGGCAGTATGAATTGGAAACGAATGGATTGTATTCTTGCTGTGTAGTGGCCGCTTCGGGAGGATATCCGGGTGAATTCAGAAAGGGTGCCGGTATTCACGGACTGGATCAGGCAGAGGAAATTGCGCTTGTATTTCATTCGGGTACGATGGTGGAAGGCGGCGAACTGAAAACATCGGGAGGCAGGGTGCTGTCGGTCGTCGGACTGTCGGAGCATTCGATTGATGATGCGGCGAAAAAGGCATACGAGGCGGTATCAAGAATCGGATTCGATTCAATGTATTTCAGAAAGGATATCGGCTGGAGATTAAGAGCAAAGGAGAATTCTCAATGAACATACTTGTAACAGGCGGTACCGGGTACATCGGCTCTCATACGGTAGTTGAACTTATCGGAGCCGGGCATGACGTGGTGATTGTTGATAATCTTTCAAACTCTGAAGAATTCGTGGTTGACAGAATTGAGCAGATCGCCGGAATCAGGCCTGCATTTGTCAAGGCGGATCTCAGGGACGAGAATGCTCTCAGAACTGCATTCTCGGACTTTGAAAAAATAGATTCGGTCATCCATTTCGCGGCATTCAAGGCAGTTGGCGAGTCAGTTCAGAATCCGCTTCTTTACTACGACAACAATATTTCCGGGATGATCACTCTTCTCAAAGTGATGAACGATTTCGGGGTCGGAAGCATGGTGTATTCTAGTTCATGCACAGTTTACGGCGAATCGGATAAACTGCCTGTTGACGAGCAAAGTCCGATAAAGAGGGCGGAATCTCCGTACGGTTTCACTAAGCAGGTGGGAGAAAGAATTCTTGAAGATCTGGCAGTTTCGCGCGGCTTCAGTTCCGTGATACTCCGCTACTTCAATCCTACCGGCGCTCATGATACGTCTCTCATAGGCGAACTGCCGCTTGGGGTTCCAAACAATCTTGTTCCTTACATTACCCAGACTGCTATCGGTGAGAGAGAGATGCTGACCGTTAACGGAAATGATTATGACACGCCCGACGGAACAAACATCCGCGACTATATTCACGTGGTTGATCTTGCAGTTGCACATCTCCGGGCGCTTGAAAGATTAAGCGAAGGAAAGAATGCGGATAAGTTCGAGGTCTTCAATCTTGGCACAGGAAAAGGCAATTCTGTTATGGAAGTGATAAAGACCTTTGAAGAAGTGACGGGACTGAAGCTCAATTACCGTATTGGTCCGAGAAGAGCGGGTGATGTTGTAAGTATTTACTCCGACACAAGGAAGGCGAATGAACAGCTTGGCTGGAAAGCTGAACGCAACCTTGCCGATATGATGCTGACATCATGGAACTGGCAGAAGGCAGTGAGCGGGCTAAACGAAAAGTCTAACAGATAAATTTTGAACGACACCGAGTTACTTGTAAAGGGAGTGCTTTCGGCGGAAAAGAGAATGATGGCAAAAGCGCTCAGCAGAGTTGAGAATGAGTCGCCGGACAGCGAGTTGATTCTTCAGAAGCTGTTCAGTCATACGGGCAAAGCCCACCGGATAGGGATCACAGGCCCTCCCGGCGCGGGAAAATCAACCCTGACAAACAATCTTATTAAAGTAATCACTGGAAAGGGCAAGAAGGTGGGCGTGATCGCCGTTGACCCTACAAGCCCCTTCACGGGAGGAGCATTACTCGGAGACAGGATAAGAATGCAGGAGTCCGGACTTCTTGAAAATGTTTTCATAAGGTCTATGGCCACCAGAGGCAGTCTCGGCGGACTCTGCAAAAACGTGGTGGAGGCCTGCGATGTTCTGGATGCTTCGGGAATGGATTTCGTCATTATTGAAACTGTTGGTGTGGGGCAGTCTGAGCTTGACATTGCACAAACCGCTGACACAGTGGTAGTGGTACTTGTTCCTGAATCCGGAGATGCTGTTCAGGCAATGAAGGCAGGGCTCATGGAAATAGCAGATATCTTTGTGCTGAATAAGTCGGAAAGGGAAGGCGCTGATGCTGTAGCTGCAACCATTAAGAACATCATCCACCTTAAGCCGCCCTCTGAAGACGGATGGATCATCAATGTGCTTAAGACCGTGGGAAGCAGAAATGAAGGATCAGAAGAGCTTTTTCAAGAAATAGTCAAGCACATGGAACATCTTGAAGCAACGGGGTATCTTCAGACGCGAAGAAAGAGACACTTGGAAAACAAGGTGATAGATATGGTGAACTACAGGCTCAGAGTCAATTTCTGGGACAAGTCAAGAAAGGAGATGCTTGAAAGCCGCCTGGACCGGATGATCTCCAAACAGGAAGACCCTTATTCATTTGTGGAAAGCATCACTGGATAGGCCCCCGGGCCGGAAGCCTGAGTAAATTCATTGATTTTCGAGGCCAAATGCTTTAGCTTAAAAGTTCAAAACAACAAAAAAATCAAAACATACCAATAAAAGGAGCAATCTTAATAAATGGCAACCAGTAAGCAGGAACAGCATCACAATACCGGAATAATGAACAAGATG
>JAIBBK010000097.1 GCA_019694675.1 Ignavibacteria bacterium | reverse complement strand
AACTTCGGCGATAACATAGTATGCCGCGACACGAACGGCACCATAATCAGGACCATTACCAACACTCTTGCAGGAAAGTACGGAATGGGCTTCGACAGCACATCCTCACCGGACTCTGCATTCCTCTGGGTATGGAGCCAGGTAACTGGCGGCCTTCAGAACCAGCTTGACAAGATCTATCTCGGAACAGGCCTTTCAGTGAAGACCTATCTGTTCAACACAACAGCTGCCAGCATTGGAATAGCAGGCGGCGCGGAAGTATTTGTACAGGACAACAAGCTCATACTTGCACTTAACTATCAGAACCAGGCCACATGCGGATACAAGCTTAAAGACATCGGCGGAGGCGGCACAGGAGGCACTATGACTTACAGAAAGAGCAAGTACACTGTAATCCCGGATAACGGAACCAACACCAATCCGGCTGTTGATACTATCAATGTCAGCGGAATCCCGGCCGGAAATGTGATCAACAAGATCACGGTTACCATGGATTCCGTAATTCACACATGGATAGGAGATCTGAGGTTCTGGGTAACAAAGACAACTACTGTTGACACAGTGATCAGCAGAATCGGCTGGACAGGTACAGGTTTCGGAAACAGCTGTGACAATCTGATCGGTACCAGACTAATTGATACGACGGGTGTGATCTCAGTTCAGAACATGACGCCTTCAACATGCGGAACGGGGCTTCCGGCGAACTCGACAGGTAACTTCACACCAAAATCACCGCTTGGTGTATTCAACAATACGGATCCGAACGGTGCATACATTCTGAGAGTCTCTGACAACGCTGCATCCGATACGGGAAGCATCAGGGCATGGAGCGTGACAATCACATACGGACCTGCAACAGGCGTTTCGAACAACACAGGTGTGATCGAAGGCTACAAGCTTTCACAGAACTATCCGAATCCGTTCAATCCTTCAACGGTGATCAACTATACAATACCGAAGACAGGACTTGTGACTCTGAAGGTATTTGACATTTCAGGAAGGGAAGTTGCAAATCTCGTCAACGAGGTGAAGAATGCAGGAACGTACGACTTCAAGTTCTATGCAGGAAACCTCTCGAGCGGTGTTTACTTCTACCGCTTGCAGTCGGGTAACTTTGTGGAAACAAAGAAGATGTTCCTTGTGAAGTAAAATAAAGCGAAGCTTTAAATTCCGGGATCCGGCAATATATATTGCCGGATCCCTTTTTTATGACTACAAAGGCTTTGTTAATTGACAATACATGTTAATATCAATAAGTTAATTCAAAGTTTCAAACAGATCTTTCGATACATTCAGGTCTCAACAGAATTCTCAAACAACAAAACCACACTACAATGAGATCAAAACTATTGCTTTTCGCTTTGCCGGTGGCAATGGCTGCGTTTCTTTTGTTCGGCTATTCGGTACAGGACAATCCGAACAATGATATGGCGCCTTCACTCACCGAAAACTCAAAGACTCTTTCGCTTCAGCTCGACACAATTCCGCCTGCGGGATTTCCTTATGCCACACAGTTCAACTTTAATTACTCTGCGATAGGCGGCGTGAACGGCGGAACGGTCGGTGCGACTTATTTCAACGGCAAGTACTATCTTAACAGATGGAACAGCGCCGTGCTTTACAGATACAATGCCAACGGACCGGGCGGCGGCCCTGGCACACTTGCCGACTCCATCTCAGGCTACAACGGCGGTGCCGGAGCGATCAGGGACATGACCGTTGCTCCTGACGGCTCAGGCAGGCTATATCTCTGGGGCGGATCAGCAAGCACGGCGCTCTACAAGATGGACTCGCTGGGAACAAGGCTTGCTACATTCACCCACACAGGTGCTGCTTACAGGGCAGTTGCATGGGATCCTAACAGAAAAGGATTCTGGAGCTGTAACTTCGGCGATAACATAGTATGCCGCGACACGAACGGCACCATAATCAGGACCATTACCAACACTCTTGCAGGAAAGTACGGAATGGGCTTCGACAGCACATCCTCACCGGACTCTGCATTCCTCTGGGTATGGAGCCAGGTAACTGGCGGCCTTCAGAACCAGCTTGACAAGATCTATCTCGGAACAGGCCTTTCAGTGAAGACCTATCTGTTCAACACAACAGCTGCCAGCATTGGAATAGCAGGCGGCGCGGAAGTATTTGTACAGGACAACAAGCTCATACTTGCACTTAACTATCAGAACCAGGCCACATGCGGATACAAGCTTAAAGACATTGGCGGAGGCGGAACTTGTGTTTACACGTGGTTAACACAAACCTCAGGTACGCCAAACCAGCTCCTTACTGTATCGGCGGTGAATAGTTCTATCGGCTGGGCCGCAGGAGTTGGCCCGACGGTAGTAAGGACGACCAACGGCGGAACATCATGGACAGCGGCAACGGGTACAGGCATAACCGGTGATGTTTACAACATTTATGCATGGAGCGCCAACGATGCACTTTGCACCACGTCACCAAGCGCGACATTCATCTACAAGACAACCAACGGCGGAACAACCTGGACACAGGTTTACACTCTTGCAGGCGGCTTCATCAATGCAATACAGATGGTAAGCCCGACAGAAGGATATGCCGAAGGTGATCCGGTAGGCGGCAAGTGGACAATTCTGAAAACCACTGACGGCGGAACTACATGGGCAAGAATGGCAACCGAGCCGGCACAGGTAGGAACGGAAGCAGGCTGGAACAACTCGCTTCAGATCATCGGCACAAACATCTGGTTCGGCACCAACAACACAAAGGTTTACAGGTCAACCGATCTTGGACTTACATGGACAAGCGGAGCAACGACCGGCACGGTAAACACATATGCGGTTCACTACAATAATGCAACAACAGGACTTGCAGGCGGAACGGCAATGGTTCTTTCCACCGACGGCGGAACGAGCTATTCATCAGTTACCGCACCGGGCACGGCCGGCAACCTTAACGGTATCGAAGGCAACGGCTCAGACTGGTGGGCGATCAGAAGCGGCAATACAATTTACAGGTCAACCAACGGAGCTGCAAGCTGGACGAACGCATTCGTATCCGGCACAGCGGTATTCCAGGATCTGGACTTTGCCGTAGGTCTCAATGGCTGTTCAGTAGGATGGGCAGTTGGCAATGCCGGAGTTATCGCAAAAATGGAGAATCTTGTTGGAATTACAACCACAAGCAGTGAGGTTCCTTCATCCTATCTGCTGAAGCAGAACTACCCGAATCCATTCAACCCGACAACAAACATCACCTTTGCACTGCCGAAGGCAGGCGATGTAACACTGAAGGTGTATGATATGTCAGGAAAGGAAGTAGCGGTGCTTGTGAATGAATTCAAGAACGCAGGCAGTTACCTCGTAGGCTTCAATGCAGCGAACCTGCCGAGCGGCGCGTACTTCTACAGGATAATATCAGGCGGCTTCGTCGAAACCAAAAAGATGATGCTCGTCAAGTAAGAGAACCTTCTTGCTGTTTCAGAAAAAGCCCGGGAATCAGTTTCCGGGCTTTTTGTCTATATTCGCAACTTGAAAGTGTTAATTCAAAATAATATTTTAATTAAATTCTAAAGGCCTCAATCACTGTCAACTGCACCGGCATTATTATTCAGTGACAGCCGTTAGAGACGATTCTAATTTCTTATTAATTCAAACAGAAAGGTAAACCAGATGAGATCGAGAATTACAGTTTCAATGGTGCTTGGCATTATTGCACTGGGAGTGTTCCTCGGATTCAATGTCGGTGACAACCCAACCGGCTCAAAAACCCGCGGATCATCTTCCGTGCCCCCAATAACATTGCAGGATACAGACAATCCGGCAATTATTTATCAGGATAATTTCAATTCGGCCAACGACACTACAGCTCTGAAAGCAAGAGGATACAATGTCTGGTACAGAGGGGGCGGACCTCAGGGTCTTACAGCTACCTGGTTCCAGGGAAATGACGTTGTGTTTCCGGCATACGAAGGACCTACCACAGGTTATGTAGCTGCTAACTATAACGTAGTAACAGGAACCAACAATATTGACAGCTGGCTCGTTACACCAAGGATGGGTGTTGGCACCGGTGACACAATATCGTTCTGGTCAAGGTCACCCGATGCAAGCACATTCCCGGATTCAATCACAGTATCCTACTCCGCTGTAGGAGATTCAGTTCCGGAAGCAGCTTCCTGGGTTACTCTTGGAAAGTTCAAGGTCAGCACTGCCGGATGGACAAGAAACTTCTATCTTACACCGACAGCAGGTTCCAATGCAAGGTTTGCTATAAGGTATAAAGTAGTAGGCGGCGGACCTAATGGCACAAACAGCGACTTCATCGGAGTTGATCTGCTAACTGTTGCCGGTACAGGCGGCGGCGGTTCAACGAGCTGTAACTACAACTGGTCAACCCAGACCTCCGGCACGCCAAATCAGCTTCTGACTGTATCAGCTGTCAGCGATCAGATCGGCTGGGCTGCAGGCGTAGGCCCGACGGTAGTAAGGACGACCAACGGCGGAACATCATGGACAGCGGCAACGGGTACAGGCATAACCGGTGATGTTTACAACATTTATGCATGGAGCGCCAACGATGCACTTTGCACCACATCACCAAGCGCGACATTCATCTACAAGACAACCAACGGCGGAACAACCTGGACACAGGTTTACACTCTTGCAGGCGGCTTCATCAATGCAATACAGATGGTAAGCCCGACAGAAGGATATGCCGAAGGTGATCCGGTAGGCGGCAAGTGGACAATTCTGAAAACCACTGACGGCGGAACTACATGGGCAAGAATGGCAACCGAGCCGGCACAGGTAGGAACGGAAGCAGGCTGGAACAACTCGCTTCAGATCATCGGCACAAACATCTGGTTCGGCACCAACAACACAAAGGTTTACAGGTCAACCGATCTTGGACTTACATGGACAAGCGGAGCAACGACCGGCACAGTAAACACATATGGTGTACACTACAACAACGCAACCACGGGACTTGCAGGCGGCACAGCAATGGTTCTTTCCACCAACGGCGGAGCAGCCTACACTGGAGTAACAGCTCCCGGTACGGCCGGCAACCTTAACGGTATCGAAGGCAACGGCTCAGACTGGTGGGCGATCAGAAGCGGCAATACTGTTTACAGATCAACCAACGGAGCTGCAAGCTGGACGAACGCATTTGTATCCGGCACAGCGGTATTCCAGGATCTGGACTTTGCCATAGCCGGTAACGGATGTTCAAACGGCTGGGCAGTAGGCAATGCCGGAGTTATCGCAAAGATGACCGGAACGCTTGTAGGCGTAACAACCACAAGCAGTGAAGTTCCTTCATCCTATCTGCTGAAGCAGAACTACCCGAATCCTTTCAACCCGACAACAAACATCACCTTTGCACTGCCGAAGGCAGGGGATGTAACACTGAAGGTGTATGACATGTCAGGAAAGGAAGTAGCGGTGCTTGTGAATGAATTCAAGAACGCAGGCAGTTACCTCGTAGGCTTCAGTGCAGCGAACCTGCCGAGCGGCGCGTACTTCTACAGGATAGTATCAGGCGGCTTCGTCGAAACAAAGAAGATGATGCTCGTCAAGTAAGATCAGTTTAAGCTTGATAACATTGAGCCCTCCGGCGAAGAGCCGGGGGGCTTTTTATTTGGGTTCAATAGATTCATTCAAAAGTTTATTTTCATGCTTAAACACTAATCAAACCACATAATGGGAAAAATATCACTGCAGGATCTCATAGACGGCGGCAAGATCAAAGGCAGGAAAGTTCTTGTAAGAGTTGACTTCAACGTGCCAATAGATTCAGAAGGGATCATCACGGATGACAAGCGGATCATGGAGTCGCTTCCGACCATAAGGTCAATCATATCCAACGGAGGCAAATGTATTTTGATGAGTCACCTCGGAAGGCCAAAAGGTGAGAAGAATCCTAAATACAGCCTTGAGCCGGTTGCGAGGCATCTTACAAAAGCGCTTGACAAGCCGGTCTTGTTTTCAGACGACTGCATAAGCGAAGATAATCTGAAGATCATAAATGAGTCAATGAACGAAGGCGACATTCTGCTTCTTGAAAATCTCAGGTTTTATAAAGAAGAAGAGAAGAACGATCCGGAGTTTGCAAAGAAACTGGCGAAGCTTGGAGATGTATATGTGAATGATGCATTCGGCACAGCTCACAGAGCGCATGCTTCAACCGAGGGCGTAACGAAGTTCATCAAAGACAATGCGGCCGGTTACCTCATCGAGAAGGAGATCAAGTATCTGACAGCGGCCATAAAGAATCCGAAGAGGCCGCTTGTGGCCATCATAGGCGGTTCAAAGATATCCGGAAAGATCGACGTGCTCGAGAATCTCTTCGGCGTGGCGGATTCAATTCTCATTGGCGGAGGCATGATGTTCACATTTTACAAAGCGCTCGGCTTCAATATCGCCAAGTCCATACTGGAAGAGGACAAAGTACAGCTTGCAAAGGAGATCATTGAAAAGGCTTCTTCATCAAACACCAAACTGCTTCTTCCGGAAGACGTGCTTATGGCCAACAGGATGGATGCTTCTGCCGAGACGAAGGAGATGTTTGCCGACCGTATTACACATGATTTCAATGATTGGATAGGCGTTGACATTGGTCCGAAAACAATTCACGTTTACAGGGAGATCATTCTGAGCGCCGGCACGGTAGTATGGAACGGCCCGATGGGTGTTTTTGAGATTGATATATTTGCGGAAGGAACTATGGAAGTTGCAAAGGCAATGGCTGAAGCAACAAAGAAAGGTGCGGTTACGATCGTGGGCGGAGGAGATTCAGCCAGCGCGATAGCTAAGGCCGGACTTGAAGAAAATCTAACCCATGTCTCAACAGGAGGCGGCGCTTCACTGGAGTTTCTGGAAGGTAAGGAACTTCCCGGAATTACAGCCCTCTCGGAAAAAGCCTGATCTTTATCTGTCAACTACGGCGGCCATGAATTCGCCTTCACAGGCGAGTTCTCCGCCGAGGTAATTCTTGTATGCCTTCCCCGCGATCTTGCAGATGCCCCTCTTGTACGAGAGCAGGTACATTTCAAAGATCAGCTGATCTCCCGGAACCACGGGCTTCCTGAACTTCACTTTTTCTATCGCGGCAAAGTACGCCATCTTCTTATCAGGGTTCTCGATTGTATTGAGCAGAAGTATGAATCCGCACTGTGCCATTGCTTCCACAATCAGTACGCCCGGCATCACACGCCTGTTCGGAAAATGGCCGTTGAAGAACGGCTCATTATATGTCACGTTCTTGATTCCGACTATCCTGTGGTTGATCTCAATGTCGATCACTTTGTCAACCAGAAGGAACGGATACCTGTGCGGCATGATCTCAAGTATTGCCTCAATGTCGAAAACGCAGTTCTCGGATTTCATCACCTGAAACTTCGTTTCTATCTTTTGCTGAAGATACAGTTTACGGAGCATCTTTGTAAATTCCACATTTGACTTGTGCCCCGGCCTTGCCGCAAGGATCTGACCTTTGACGGGCGCCCCGATAAGCGCTAGGTCTCCGATCAGGTCGAGAAGCTTGTGCCGGGCAGGCTCGTTCTTATACCTGAGTTCACGGTTATTAAGTATTCCCGTAGAGCCGAGTATTATGCTTCCTTCAATTCCAAGCTTGCTTCTGATCTCGCTGAGCTCGCTGTCTGACGCATCCTTGTCAACGATCACTATCGCATTGTCAAGGTCGCCGCCCTTTATAAGTCCCTGATTCCTGAGATATTCGATCTCACTCAGAAAGCAGAATGTCCTTGCCGGAGCGAACTCCTTTTCAAACTCCTTCTGAAAATCGAAAAGTCCCGTATGCTGAACACCAAGCGCCGGATTGTTGAAATCGATCATAACCGAAATCCTGAAATCGTCTTTGAGAGGCAGGCCCACAATATCCACCTTCTTTTCCTCATCATGGTAATGCACAAGATCCTGTATGACGAGGTAATCCCTCTTTGCATCCTGTTCAACAGCTCCGGCCTTCTTTAGTGCTTCCACATAGTGAACAGCGCTTCCGTCCATAACCGGAGGTTCGTTTGAATCCAGTTCAACGATGATGTTATCTATCTCACATCCCATAATGCTCGCAAGCACATGCTCCACAGTATGAACCTCTGCACCGTCCTTCGCAATAGTGGTGCCGCGGGAGATATCGATCACGTGGTCAATGTCGGCGGGAATTTCCGGAGATCCTTCCATATCGATCCTTTTGAATCTGATCCCGTAATCTTCCGGGGCCGGCCTGAATGTCATGTTCGATTTGTTGCCTGTATGAAGGCCCACGCCGGAAATCGTCACCGGCTCCTTTATGGTTCTTTGTTTTTCAAGCATGGCTTCGTTCAGATTTTTTGGATTCTCTCTTCAATTGCCTTGAGGCGTTTCTCCAGCGCTTCGAGGTTTCTTATTCGTACTTCCTGCCGGAGGTCTTCCTTGCTCGGCTTGGCTCTGTAGCCGGTATAGATTCCGGGTTCGGTTATTGATTTTGAAACTCCCACCGACGCGCCGATAATTACGTCATCACAAATGGATATGTGCCCGACAATTCCTGCCTGTCCCGCTATCATGCAACGCTTGCCGATCCTCGAAGAGCCTGCTATTCCCGCCTGTGCGGCAATCACCGTGTTTTCGCCGATCTCAACATTGTGTGCGATCTGTACCTGGTTGTCAATCTTCACTCCGTTTCCGATCACGGTGCTTCCTATTGTTGCCCTGTCAATGCTTGTGTTTGAACCGATCTCGACATTGTTTCCGATGACAACATTTCCGGTCTGCGGTATCTTTTTATAGGAGCCGTCGCTCTGTTTTGCAAATCCGAATCCGTCGGAGCCGATGACTGTACCGGAATGTATTATGATATTGTCCGCAAGACGGCAGTTATCGTAAATGGAGACGTTTGAATAGACAAGACAGTTCTTTCCGATCACAACGCCCTTTCCGATTGTGCAATTGTGATATATTCTGGTACCGTCGCCAACTCTGCTTTCGCGCCCTAGTCTTACAAACTCGCCGATGTAAATGCCTTCACCCAATTCGCAGTTCTCATCGATCACGGCTGAGTCGGAAATTCCTTCACCTTCCTCATTTTCTTCCTCGAACAGCTCAAGCAGTTTAACGAATGCAATGTACGGATCGTCAACTCTGAGCAGGGGAATATCGCTTCTGACCTTGGACGGCTCAAATTCCCGGCTGACTATAACACATCCGGCAGAGGTTGTTTCGTAATATTTTTCATACAGGGGATTGGAGATGAATGTGATCTGATCTCCCTTTGCGCTTTCTATCTTGCCTGCGCCCGTTATCTCGGTATCGCGTGAGCCTTCTATATCACCGTCAAGAATCCCGGCTATTTCAGAGAGCTTCATTTTGTTCCTTCCATTTCACGCATCACCTTTGCCGTAAGGTCATGCGCTTCGTTGACATAAAGAAGAAGTATGTCCCCGCTTCTGTCAAATACATAGTCATAACTGCCTTCCTTGGCCACAGTTTCGATAGCTTTGAATATCCGGTCATATACTGGTTTCATGAACTCGGTTTGCTTTGTGAAATATTCTCCGTTCTCCCCGAACTTCTGCACTCTGAAGTTTGTAACAGTTGTCTCCATTTCCTTGATCTGATTCTCCTTCTCGGCCCTGAGCTGTTCGGTGAGAATAAGTTTCTTCTTGTCGAAATCATCTTTCAAGTTCTTCAGACTGTCCTGCAATGCCCTGAGCTCGCTCTGCCACTGGCTGACAACATTGTCAAGCCGCTGTTTCGCATCTATGGATTCCTGCATGGCGTCAATGATCCTCTTCGAATCAATGTATCCCACTTTTGTCTGAGCATTTGCTGATGAAGGATCAAGGATCGAACACAGACTCAGCAACAAAGCAAGTGCCGTAAGACGGAGCATTAAAGCCCCGGATTTTTTCCCATGCATTTTCAGGTGATTAATGTTTCTGTTATCGGAGATTATTTCAGCTTATCAAGAACCTTGAAAGTAATGTCAAACTCCTTGTCGCCGAACAGCAATGATCCGTCGGCTTTGTCGAATACAAAATTGATCTTCATTGATTTCGCAACTTCCTCAATCGTCCTGGTGATCTTCTCCTTCACCGGTTTGAAAAGTTCCGACTGCTTGATAAGCAAAGTATTCTGCACTTTGGACTTGTAGCCTTCCAGTGCTTCCGAAAGCATCTGAAGTTCTTCCTGCAGGCCGCCCATCTCGTCCTCAAGCGATTTGATCTCGGATTCGGAAGTGATCTGTCCAGACTTCACCTTGTTCTGAGCGTCTTCGTACTTTGTCCTGAATGTTTCTGCCTTTGCTTTCAGCTCATCCTCTTTCGATTGCACGGTATCCAGATACTGTTTCTGCAAACCTTCCATTTCAGTTTCAATTGATTTTGCCTCGGGAAGCTGTTTCAGGATCACGTCGCTGTCAACATAGCCTAATTTGATCTGTGCATTCGAATCAGTGCCTGTAAGCATTATTGCGGAAGCAACGAACACCGACATCAGGATGTACTTTACAATGCTGTTTTTCAATTACTGTTTCTCCTTGGTTTAGTTTGTTTTAGAATTTAGAATCCTCTTCCAAACTGGAAGTGGAACAACCAGCCTGGCGATTCGCCGTCAACGATCTTCCTGTCGAACCCGTATGCAAAATCAAATCCGACAATTCCCACAGCCGGAAGCATAAGCCGCGTGCCTACTCCGAATGACCTTCTGAGATCAAACGGGTCGGTCTTGTCTATGCCTGACCATACGTTCCCCGCTTCAAGGAAAGTAAGAAGGAATATCGGAAGCGGGTCCATTGAAAGCGAATATCGCAGTTCAAGGCCGAACTTGGATGATACAAGTCCGCCAATCGGACTGCCGAACTGGTTTGTGGGGCCAACGCTTCTGTCTTCATATCCTCTGAGCGCCTGTGTATTGTAAGTCAGTCCGTTCCCGCCCATGAAGAACACTTCGTTCGGCGGAACGTACTTGTCTTTTGCAAATGAGTTTATGAAGGAGAACGTAAAATTATTGTAGAGAACCAGTTTCCTGTCTCTTGTAAGCGGAGTGAATGCCTCCGCGGCAAAAACGTTCTTGATGAAATCTGTATTTCCCGGAAGGAACGGTCCGCCGGAGAGTTCGGTGGAATTGGAGATCCTTGTGCCGGAAGCCGGGAAAAGCGGCTCAAACACCGTTGACCTCGAGATAGTCTGCGTAATACTGAACTGATTTCTCTTTCCCTCCTGATAATAGTCGTCCCCGTCGAGAACGTCAGTCTCCTGAAACTTGAAAGTCCAGTCGCCTCTGAAATAGTCATCGGGAAACTTGAATCGCCTTCCGATATTGACCGAGGCGCCGCGCTCTTTCAGATCAAGATTGTCGTAGTTCTGCCGAGTGTCGAAGATGTTGAAACCGAACTGCGTCGGTTCATTGAACAGCCACGGCTCCTGAAAGCCCAGTTCAAATGTCCGGAATGTCCCGCCCGTTCCGAAAGTCCAGTTGAAATTCAGTATCTGTCCTGCTCCGCCCTGAAACGGCGCAGCAATGTCAAAATTATTGAAAGTCAGGCCGAGGGATCCCGTTATCCCGAAACTTCCGCTGTAACCAACCGAGGCATTGAACTGGTCCGATGACCTTTCTTCAACAATGTATTTGATGTTGACAACGCTGTCATTCTGAGGAACGATCTCCTGATTCAGCTTTTCGGGATTGAAATAATTCAACGCACCAAGCTGCTGCAGGCTGCGCTTAATACTGCTTCTGCTGAAGAAGTCGCCGGGTTTGGTATAAAGCTCCCGCCTCATTACGCGTTCCTTTGTCTTGTCATTTCCTTCAAAGCTGACCAAACCGAACTTGAACTGAGAGCCTTCGTTGATCCTAATGTTGAGATCAACTCTGTTGTCGCCCCTGCTTTTCTCCTGAACGTCGGCATTGTAAGAAAGGTAACCGTTGTCAAGGTACAGTGCGCTTATGTCTGTTTCTGCCTCATTGCCGTACAGATTCTCGCTCAGCTTCTTACTGTTGTAAATATCTCCAGTTCTGAGGTCAAGTCTCTGAAGTATGGTCCCGTCATCATAGATCGTATTGCCTTCTATATTGATATCTCCGATAGTGTATCGCTTTCCCTCATCCACTTTGATAATGATGTTGACATCCTCTCCCCCCGGAAGCACGTCCAGCCTGTCAAAAGCAACCACCGCATCTTTGAATCCTCTTTCCCTGTAATACTCCTCGATCTTCTTCTTGTCCTGCTTGAACTTCTCCTTGTCGTAAGAAGCACCGTCCCATATCTTCCACCATGTCTTTTCCGATGTTTCCTCCATACTGCCCTTCACTTCATCATCATCAAGGCCCTTGTTGCCCTCAATTATGATCTTGTTGACTGTAAGTTCATTTCCTTCCTTGATCTTGACCCTGATGCGTGCTTCATTGTTGGATGATATGAGTTTGTCAACATCAACTTCCGCAAGGGCGTATCCTTCTTCCTGGTAATCCAGTTTGAGGTTATAAGCAATGTCTTTGAGCTTCTGCTCTGATACAACTTCACCGATCGTCAGCCCCATCTTCTCCTTGATCTCATCGCTTGAGAATTCATCATTCCCCTGAATTTCAACGCTTTCGACCCTAGGAAGTTCTTCAACTGCAATCACAAGGTAAGCATCGCGCCCGAACTTCTTCTCCACATAGATCTGCACATCGGAGAAAATGCCTATGTTCCAGAGCCGGCTTATCGCTTCGCGTGTCTCGTCGGAAGGGATGTTGATCTCCTCACCAACATTCAGTCCGCTGTATGAAACAATTGTGCCCGATTCATAGGTCTTGTTTCCCTTGACCGTTATGTTTGCGATCCTGTACTGCGCGAGGCCGTCATCCTGAGAAAGTGACAGTCCTGCAGAAAACAGATACAGAAAGAGGATTGTTAAACAGGAAAGCGATTTTTGAATTGAGATTCTTGTCAAGTATCAGTGTTTCCGTTTGATTTGTTCGCTGGTCATTCCGAATCTTCTTTCCCTTCTCTGATATTCGGAAATTGCCCTATAGTATTGGGTCCGTTTGAATTCCGGCCAGTATGTGGTATCAATATAAATTTCGCTGTATGCTATCTGCCAGAGGAGAAAGTTGCTCACCCTGTAGTCGCCCCCCGTTCTTATAAGAAGATCAGGATCCGGGATACCGGCTGTTGCAAGATGTTTTGAAAAGGTTGCTTCATCCAACTGGCTCAAATCGTTTTTTCCATTTTTTTGTTCCATCGCCAGCGACTTCACCGCATTTATGATATCCCAGCGGCCGCTGTAGCTCAGTGCAAGGTTTAACGTCATCAGCTTATTGCCGCTAGTTTTGTCAATTGCATCGTTCAGTTCATTCATTACATTCGCCGGAAGGTTTGACAGATTCCCGGTGGCGATCAACCTCACGTCGTTCTGCATCAGCCTGTCTGTTTCAGATCTGATCGAACTGATAAGAAGCTTCATAAGCAAAGCTATCTCGGTCCTCGGCCGCTTCCAGTTTTCGGTGGAAAAAGTGTAAAGCGTCAGAAACTTCACTCCAAGCTGGCCCGAAGCCTCAACAATATCCCTGGCCGAATTGACGCCTTCCCTGTGTCCGAAAACCCTCGAATAGCCCTTCTCCCTTGCCCAGCGGCCGTTTCCGTCCATAATGATCGCAACATGCCGCGGAATGTCACCGCCTTGTTTCAGCTGTTCCTGCTTAAGCTTGTCTTTAGGAGACGGTTCGATCACTTTTGCCAGAATGAAAATTCCATAATATGCTCAGTGCAGACCGAGCTTGTCCTTTACGATCCTCAGCTTCTCATTGGCGAGAGTTTCTGCCTTCGCATTTCCTTCCCTGATCACGTTATCAAGTCTTTCGTCATTGTTGCGGATCTCCGAAAATCTTGTTTGCCAATCTCTCAGCGCACCTGCCACAAGTTCTCCCAGGTCACTCTTGAACTTCCCGTATCCCTGGCCTGAATAGTCGTTCTCAATTTCCTCAATGCTCTTTCCCGAAAATCCGGAATAAATTGACAGAAGATTGCTGAGAGCGGGCTTGTCATCGGATCTTTTTATTAAATTCTCAGAATCTGTAACAGCTCTTTTGAACTTCCTGATTATGACGTCATAGTCGTCGTCCATTGCTACATAACTCTCGACCGATTCACTCTTGCTCATTTTCTTCAGAGGATCATTCAGAGACATTATCTTGGATGTGTTTGCGGATAGTGTGGCCTTTGGAACTTTGAATGTTTCCCCGTGAAGGTTGTTGAACCTCTGTGCGATCGTCCTTGCGAGTTCCACATGCTGAACCTGATCTACTCCGACAGGTATCTCATCTGCATCATAGAGCAAAACATCTCCCGCCATAAGCACCGGATAATCAAACAGTCCCACTATCTGTCCGTCTTTGCCGCCTTTGGATGATTTGTCTTTGTACTGCGTCATCTTGCCAAGTTCACCCATGGTTACATAATTATTCAGTATCCAGCAGATCTCACTGTGTGCGGGAATCATAGACTGCACAAAAATAACTGAGCGGTTCGGGTCAACGCCGGAAGTGATCAGCCATGCCACGATGTCAACCGTCCGCTTATGCAATTGTTCCGGATCCTGCCTGACAGTGATCGCATGAAGATTGGCAATAAAGAAGAAGTTCTCATAACCTTCTTTGTGTTGATTTTCAGCCCAGCCTTTCATTGCCCCAAGATAGTTTCCTATTGTCAGTTCACCTGAGGGCTTTATACCGGAGACGACTCTTTTCAATTCAGAGGTTAATTTGCGTTATGTGCGGCATTGATCTTATGACCGACATTCTTATGCTCATCACTTGGAGTTTTCGATATACGCTCTGGCAAGATCATATGTTGCCTGAATCCCTTTTATGTGAGTCCTCTCGACTCCGTGCGAAGCAGACACACCGGGACCGATAAGCCCGACCCGGACATCATAACCTGCGGAGAGCGCGGCACTTCCGTCAGAGCCGTAGTGAGGATAAATATCGGTCTCATAGTCGATCTTCTTTTTGCTTGCGATCTGCCTAAGCTTACTTGTCACATGAAAGTCATACGGGCCTGAAGAGTCCTTCACACAAATCGAAACCGCTTCTTCTCTTCCGGTGCATCCGTCGCCCACAACAGCCATATCAAGTACAAGCAGTTCTTTGGCAGATCCAGGTATTCCTGAACAGCCTCCGTGGCCGACTTCCTCATAATTTGAAAAGAAGAATCCTGCATTTGGAACGGGCTTTCTGCCCTTCAGATCCCTGATCAGTTCTATCATCACAGCGGCACACGCCTTGTCGTCAAGGAAGCGCGACTTTACAAAACCGCTCTTGGTCAGTTCAAATCTCTTGTCGTAAAAAATGAAATCACCGACAGCAATGCCGAGCGACTTCAGGTCTTTGGATGATCTTGACTTTTCGTCAAGCCTGACAGACATTGTTGCAAACTCCCTGTTCTCTGACCTTACCCTCTTGTTCACATGGTCCGAGGGATTGTTAAGCAGAAATGTGCCTCTGTAAAGCTTTCCCGAGGAATTCCTGACTGTCACATATTCGCCCTCAAATGAATTGAGAGGATAAGAGCCAAGCTGTGTGATCTCAAGCGTTCCGTCACACTTCAGCTCCTTGACCATGGCGCCGAGAGTATCAATGTGCGCCGTAAGAATAAGCTCCGGCTTTTCTGTGAACGATACAAGCAGTCCGCCTTTGTTCGTCTTATGAAGGTACAGGCCGGTTCCGCCGAACATACTTTCGATGTGTTCGATCACATCTGAAGTAAATCCGGTGGGTGAATCTATGTGCAGGAGCTCGTTAAGTGTTTCTGTGATCCGGTTCTTCATTTTGTTGTGTCAACTACAATTCTCTGAATCTTTTCGCCTTCTTTGGTCATTCCGTACTTCTCTCGGGCTACAGATTCGATCTTTTTGTCTGATGTTTTAAGTTCTTCAACCTCTTTCTGCAATTCGGTCGATCTTTTCCTTTCAGCTTCGAGCTGTCCTTCAAGCATATCCCTTTCAGATTCCATATTCATCCTCTGCAGAATTCCCTTATTCCCGAAGAGTGCATAAGCGATCAAGGCAGCAAACAAGCCAAGCACGGCAATCAATCTCAGGCGGTATTTGAAGAATCTGACCGTTGCATCCAGCAGACCTGAACTGCTTCTGTTTTGGTAGTTCAATGTCCTTTAATGGAAAGTTGAATAATGGTCTCTATAAGCTCGTTAAATGACATTCCTTTTGCCTGTGCCGATTTCGGCACAAGTGAAGTTTCCGTCATGCCCGGAAGGGTATTTACCTCCAGGCACTGAAGATCTCCTTTTGAGTCAATAATAAAATCAACTCTGGAATATACTGAACAACCGAGAGCTTTATGCGCCGAAAGCGCCGCCTGCTGAGCGGCGGATGTCATTTCTTCCCCAATATCTGCAGGGCAGAAATACTCCGTCATCCCCTTAGTGTATTTGTGTTCGTAATCATAGAATCCTCCCTTCGGCCTGATCTCGATCACCGGAAAAACTTCATCACCTATAACCGGAACCGTGATCTCCCTGCCTGTCACAAATTGCTCAATCAATGCCTTCTCCGAGTACGATAGCGCCAGCTCAACTGCGCTTCCAAGCTGAACATCCTCTACGTCAGGACTGACAATCGAAAGACCGACAGTGCTTCCCTCATCATTTGGCTTCACTACGCAGGGATAGCCGATATTTTCGGCAATTCCCGCGCTTAATGCCTCAGGTCCATGATATTCGCCACTTGTGACTGAAATCCATGAAGGAGTCAGGATCCCTTTTGAACTCAGGACAACCTTGGTGATGTCTTTGTCCATTGCAAGTGCAGATGCAAAAACTCCCGAACCAGAGTAACTGATGCCTCTCATCTCAAGAAGTGCCTGAAGTCTGCCGTCTTCTCCGAACTTTCCATGCACACCAAGAAACGCAAAATCAACATTGTCAAAGATCTTTCCGCTGAAGCAATCCAGTATCCTGCGGTTGGATTCCGATCTCAGTCTTGCAAGATCTTCCGCAGTGGGGGATTCTTTGCTTGCCTTATGACTCAGGATCTCGTCTTCACCCGGTTGTGATGATCCGAAGACAGGGTCAATCACAGTAACATCGTGTCCGTTTTCCCGGAGCGCTTTGAGTATGCTGATACTGGAATTTACGGAAACATCTCTTTCGGCGGACGGGCCGCCGGCAATGAGGACGATTTTCAAAGAACCGATCCCTCTGAAGATTGATGTAATACTGCCGAGTTGTAAGGGAAAACCGTGAGCATAATTGCGGGAATATACTCAAATCGGTCATTTGTTGAAATGTTAATCTCGTCAGGGAACTCCTCCAATCAGGTTGCATAATTTAAGCCGGTTCCGGTGGTACGGGTTCTTCCGGATGAGCAATTATCCTGAAGTCAGTTGCGCGCTCCAATCAAATCAACTTAATTGTATTTGTAAAACCTAAGGTGTATTTTTAAGCGAAATTTTAATCATACATCTGATGATGTGACGGCACTACGGATTCAAACAGATGATTCAGGCTTAACATCATTACGGTTCGATAATCAAACTACTACATTACGGAAAGTCCTACAACTTCAGGCAACGAAGGCTCCAAACATAAACTGAGTTCCAAGTACCTTCTCTTCCTTTCGCTGACTGCGCTGGGTGTCGTTTACGGCGATATTGGAACTAGTCCTCTGTATGCGCTCAGAGAATGCTTTCACGGACCGCATGCCATAGCAGCAACCAAATCAAATGTGCTTGGTGTGCTTTCACTGGTGTTCTGGTCTCTCGTTATAGTAATTTCGGTTAAGTACCTCCTCATTGTGATGAGGGCAAATAATGACGGTGAAGGTGGAATTCTCGCTTTGATGGCGCTTGTGAAGCCGGAAAGTGGCGGCAAGATCCACAGGTCAGGGATTATCGCAGTCCTAGGGCTCTTTGGTGCCGCTTTGCTTTACGGTGACGGAGTCATTACTCCGGCTATCTCTGTGCTCAGTGCGGTAGAAGGACTGAAGATCGCGACGCCTTTTTTTGAACCATATATCATTCCGCTCACTCTCATCATTCTTATTGTTCTGTTTGCGGTTCAGTACAAAGGCACAAGCAGTGTCGGAAAGATCTTCGGACCCATCACGCTGATGTATTTCTTCAGCATTGGTGCTCTCGGCTTTGCTTCCATTGCGGAATTTCCGGAAGTAATTGCTGCGGTCAATCCGTTTTATGCCATTGAGTTCTTCATAGTCAATAAGTTCATGGGTTTTGTAATACTTGGTTCAGTGTTCCTTGTGGTGACGGGAGGAGAAGCTCTCTATGCAGATATGGGACATTTCGGCCCTGTTCCGATCAGGGTAGCCTGGTTTGGAATTGTGCTCCCATGCCTTCTTCTTTGCTACTTCGGACAGGGTTCGCTAATACTCAGGGACGCAAAGGCAGTGGAGAATCCGTTCTATTATCTTGCTCCCGCATGGGCTCTCTATCCGCTTGTTGTGCTTGCAACTTTTGCAACCGTGATCGCATCGCAGGCAGTGATCTCCGGAGCCTTTTCGCTTACGTTTCAGGCGCTTCAGCTCGGTTACCTTCCAAGGATGAAGATCGAACACACTTCGGAAGATGAAAGAGGGCAGATATACATTCCGCAACTCAACTGGTTACTTCTTATTGCGACTATTGCCCTTGTGCTGGGGTTCAAATCCTCCAGCAATCTGGCGGCGGCTTACGGAATTGCGGTAACTACCACAATGGTCATTACTACACTTCTGTTGTTTGTGGCAATGCGAAAACTGTGGAACTGGAATCTCGCGGTTTCAATTGTGGTGACTCTGTTCTTTCTTGTTATAGACCTTTCTTTCTGGGGAGCCAACATGCTCAAGTTCTTTCAGGGCGGATGGGTTCCTCTTGCAATGGGCGGCGTGATCTACTTAATTATGACAACCTGGAGAAAGGGCCGAAAGACCCTGCTTGATAAAATTAAACAGCAGACCACATCAATCGAGGAGTTTGTTACGGAAACTATCAGCATCAGGACGCACTCAATCCCGGGTACCGCAATCTACATGTCCAGTAATCCTACCGGTGCGCCGCCGCCGCTGATACTGAACATTAAGCATAATAAATATCTTCATAAACAGATCATCATTCTTACGATCCTTTTTGAAAAGATACCATATGTAAAGTCCGAGAACAGGATAGAAATGACATCGCCTACAGATGACTTCTACAGGGTCATAGCAAGGTACGGCTTCATGGACAAGACGAACATCAATCAGATAATTGAGATGCTCAGGGATAAAGGGATCAAGATCGATTTGGAAAAAACAACATTCTTCCTTGGAAGGGAAACGATTCTTGCCACAAAGAAATCATTTGTCGGGCACCTCCGCGACAAGCTTTTCATTTTCCTTTCGAACAATTCCCAAAGGGCAACTGAGTTTTTCAGCCTGCCTGCCAACAGGGTCTTTGAAGTGGGAACACAGGTTGAAATCTGATACTGCCTGAGTATGTCACTGACTTCGGAATTCAAACAGTCTCTGAAGACCGTAGATTCGGAAGAGATCCTGGACCTGGTAATATTCAGGCCGCTATCCTTCGTGCTTGTGAAGCTGATTTACAGCACAAACATCACACCGAATCAGATCTCTTCGGTTGCCTTAATTTTCGGCATTCTGTCCGGCGTGCTCTACGGTTTCGGCACTTATGAATTTCTTTTGCTCGGCTCCGCAAGCTTCTTCATCTGCAATACGCTTGACTGTATGGACGGCCAGCTGGCAAGACTCAAGAAGAACGGTACGAAGATCGGAAGAGTCATTGACGGCTTTATTGACTACACCACTTCGGTCTCGGTCTTCCTCGGACTCGGAATTGCTATGACAAAGATCACCGGTGATCCCATTTATTCATGGATCCTTACGGTAGCTGCAGGAATATCCAAGGCATTGCAGAACATGCTGTTCGACAATTACCGCAATCTCTATCTGGAAATTGCTTACGGCAAAGCTTCGGATATTGATGCGGAAATTCTCGAATACTCAGAAGAGTGGGACCGACTTAACAGAGAAGGAGGAAGTTTCACCGACAAGCTGCTTGTCAGGTCTTACATAGGTTATTCAAAGATCCAGAAGAAACTCACAAAGCACCTGACTCTGAATGCAACAGCGCAAAGTTACAAAGAGAAGAATAAGCTGATTCTCAGACTCTGGAGCTGGATAGGGTCAACAACACACATGGTCGCGCTCATTGTATGCGCTGTCTTCAACCGCATTGACATATATCTGATCCTCACAGTCACAATCGGAAATTTGATCATGATAATTCTTAAACTGTGGCAGGACAAAATATTGAAAGAATTTAAACCGGTAAATTGATGCAGGCGGTGATACTTGCTGCCGGCGCCGCCCGAAGGCTCCGGCCGCTTACTGACAAAACTCCCAAATGCCTTCTCAATGTCGGAGGAAAGTCCCTGCTTCAAAGGACGATAGACAACATCACCTCAAACGGGATCACAGAATTTGTTTTTGTGACGGGCTATCTTAACAAGATGATCGAAGAACATGTCCGCGAAAACAACCGGGACATCAGCTGCGAATTTCTTCATAATGCCGATTTTGAGAACAACAATAATTCATACTCTCTCTGGATGACCCGCAATACAGCCAAGGGATCGATACTGTTGCTCGACAGCGACATACTCTTTGACAAGGGGATCATAACGGAACTTCTTGAATGCGGCAAAGATAATGCGCTGGCCGTGAATTCCTCTCACGAACCCGACGAGGAGCAAATGAAAGTGGTGGTTGACAGCGAAGGAGTTGTAACGCAGATCGGCAAGCATATCCCTCTCAGCTCAAGCGCAGGCGAATCAATTGGCATCGAACTGTTTTCTCCGTATTTTGTAAAAGAACTGTATGCTATATTGAACCGCAAGATAATCCTCGAAAACAACGTCAACGAATTCTACGAAACTTCTTTCCAGGAAGTAATAGATAAAGGAGAAGAAAACTCACAGATCCACGCGGTGGATGTATCGGACTATATGTGCATGGAAATAGATACGGCGGAGGACTTTGCAAGAGCTCAGGATATTTTCAATAATAAATGAACAGATATTACAGAAGGCCGGGATTCTTCGGAGGTTTTTCGCTTTTTCCGCCCGTCATAAAGACACTGCTCGTAGTCAACATTGCAGTTTTTGTGCTCTTTAATCTTCTGCTGGCAGGCTTTTCTGTCGGCGGTATGTCGCTTGACCTGCTGATAATGAAGTACTTTGCGCTGAACCCTCTCGGAGGTGTCAATGTAAGGGATGATCTCGGCGGACTTGTCAAACTTGGATTTTATCCGTGGCAGCTTGTCACATACATGTTTCTTCACGGTGGATTCTTCCACCTGTTGCTGAACATGCTTGCTCTGTGGATGTTCGGCCTTGAGCTTGAAAATGTATGGGGCTCGAAGAAGTTCTTCAATTACTACATGCTCACGGGCATCGGTGCGGGACTGTGCAATCTACTTATCGCACCGCTCTTCACATCTGTAGGACCTACCGTAGGCGCATCAGGAGCTGTTTACGGCATCCTCGTTGCTTTCGGTTATCTTTTCCCTGACAGGAGCATCTATATTTACGGCCTCATTCCCGTAAAGGCAAAATTCCTTGTGATCATTTACATGCTCATTGAGCTGTTTGCAGTTGCAGGCGGAACGGATTCCGGCATTGCCCATTTTGCGCATCTTGGAGGAGGTATCATAGGTTTCATTTATCTGCTTATCTTCAACAGAAGAGGAACAATGAACTTCTTCGGTAACTCAGGTCTGAGAAACCGGTTCACTTCGTATTCTTCCGATACAGGAAGCAGAAAGAGCGTGTTTGTGCCGGGCAACGGGTCATCCATTGAAACGGCAAAGTACAATGAGGAAAATATTCCCGCTGAAGAAGAAAGTTCATATGAAAAGGAGTTGAAAGAAAAGGAAAGAATGGCGCAGGAACGTCTCGATGCAGTGCTTGACAAGATCAGTGAAACGGGTTACGGAAGTCTAACAGAGGAAGAGAGAAGGATCCTTCAGCAGGAATCAAGAAGACT
>JAIBBK010000065.1 GCA_019694675.1 Ignavibacteria bacterium | reverse complement strand
TGGATCCGAAGGTCATTGACAGGGTGATATCCTCGCATATTGAAGGCGGCTATGACTACACATCCAACATGATAGACAGAACCTATCCCAGGGGAATGGATACGGAAGTTGTAAGAACGCAGGCGCTAAAGTATGCATGGACACACACCGCAGATAAGGATGACCGAGAGCATGTGACTCTTTACATACGAAGGCATCCTGAAATGTTCAGCATGCACAACGTGTCCTGCGAACTGGGCAAATACGAACACATCCGCCTTTGCCTTGATACGGAATCAGACTATAATCTGCTTTCTGTAATATATGAAGAGCTGTTTGACGGAAGCACAATTGAGCTCGAAAGCGTGCTTGATCTGCTCGAAAGACGGCCTGAGCTTTTGAAACTGAATGAAGAGATCAAACAAAAAACTGTAAAGGGAAAAATCTATTGAACAACCATTATCAGCAGCGATGATAAAACTTCCGGACTTTAAAAAAGCTTATGAACATGAGAACGATTTCTATCTCTCATGTGATATCACAAGGATCAGCAAAATACTCGCCCACTATGAACTGTACAAGATGTCGCTCGAAATTCCCGGCGCTATAGTTGAGTGCGGGGTTTTCAAGGGAGCATCGTTTGTGCGGTTTGCAATGTTCAGGAATCTGTTTGAGAATCCTTATGCAAAGAAAATTATTGGCTTCGATTCATTTGGGGATTTTCCTGAGACTGAATTTGAAGCCGACAAGAAACTCAGGGCGCACATTGTAAAGGAAGCCGGACTGCAAAGCATCTCCACCGAACAACTTGAAGAAGTGCTTAAGAACAAGGAATGTTCTCAGAATGTTGAACTGATAGCAGGAGACATTACAAAGACAATTCCTGGGTATGTCGAGAATAATCCGCAGTTGAAGATCTCTCTCCTCAACCTTGACACGGACATATATGAACCTTCCGCAGCAATACTGGAACACTTCTATCCAAAGATAGAACGAGGCGGAATACTTATACTTGACGATTACGGCGTGTTTCCTGGTGAGACGAAAGCTGTTGATGAGTACTTCAAAGGGAGAAGGGTTTCGATAAAGAAATTTCCCTTTTGCCTCACGCCAAGCTACATTGTGAAAGATGAATAACATAGTCTTCAAAGCATAGTGAAATTTCTCATAGCAGGACTCGGCTCGATAGGTATGAGGCATTACACCGTTCTGCGCAAGCTTGGCGGAAATGAATTCTACTGCATCAGGTCGGGCAAAGGAAAGAACGCAACTCCCGAAGGTGTGACTGAGATCGGCTCAATGCGCGAAGCTTCGGAGATCGGGATCGATGCGGCGCTGATAACAAATCCCACTTCAATGCATGTGAGTACGGCGGCGGAAGCGGCGGCCGGCGGAATGGACCTGTTTATTGAGAAGCCGCTCGGAAAGGATTTTGAAGGGATCGCGGAACTTCAGCGTGTATGCAGTGACAACGGTACAAAGGTTCTGATGGGATATAATTTCCTTCATCATCCTGCGATCAGTTTCATGAAGGAGCTTGTTGAAGACGGAAGGGCGGGCAAGATCATTTCCGCAAGAGCACAGTTCGGCACTTACATGCCCGGATGGCACAAAGACGAGGACCATAAACAGTCATATGCTGCGCTGAGAGACCTTGGCGGCGGAGTGGTTCTCACTTCTATTCACGAACAGAATTACCTGACGGACATGTTCGGCAGTGTAAGCGAAGTGAAGGCAATGGAGACTTCGGGAAATGTGACGGGAATTGAATGTGAAGAGGGTGTGGAAATAATAATGAAGCATGATAGCGGTGTTTTGTCGTCCGTTCATCTGAATTTTTTCCAGAAGCCGTATTTCAGGACTTGCCAGATAATCGGGACGAAAGGCACGATCACATGGAATTTCCTCGAGCCGGTTGTAAGCCTGATGCAGTTTGAGCATACTGAGACATGGAAACTTGGCAAGGGCGCATTTGAACTTCTTGACGAAAGCTATGAGCGACAGATGAGGCATTTCATTGAAGTTGTAAATGGAGAAGAGCCGCCTGTATGCGGGCTTGAAGACGGAATCAGGGATATTAAGGTTGCACTGCAAATATTAAAAGAGACAGGAAGGAGCTGAGCATGAATGCAGAGCGTACATTCGATGCAGACAAAATTGATTTTAGAAAGAAGTTTGAGCTTGACGGCAAGGTGATAATCATTACCGGCGGGTCCGGACTGATCGGTAGGGCATTTGCAGAAGCCGTTGCGCAGTACGGAGCACATGCAGTGATAGCAGACATATCCGCGGCGAGGCCGATGGAGCTTGCAGGCATGCTAGAGACAAAGCATGGGAGGAGAATGATAGGGTGCGAACTTGATGTTGCGCGCAGGGAGGATGTTGAAAGACTGAAAAATGAAACTCTGTCCGAGTTCGGAAGGATAGACGGACTCATCAACTCTCATCAGAACAAGACCGCGAGGTTCTTTGCAAAGTTTGAAGATTATACGGACGAAGACTGGGACAAAGTGATTGAAACAAATCTCAAAGGCACATTCCTCACATGCCAGATCATCGGCGGATGGATGGCTGAGAACGGCGGCGGTTCTGTCATAAACATTCCGTCAACATACTCGGTGGTTGCGCCTAATCAGAATCTGTATGAAGGAACCAACCTCGGATGCCCCGCCGCTTACTCTGCTTCAAAGGGCGGAGTGATGGCGCTGTCGCAGTACTTGTCAACTTACTGGGCGGAGAAGAATGTGAGAGTGAATCAGATAACTCCTCACGGAGTGTGGAACAATCATCAGGGAAGGTTTGAGCAGAATTTCGCTAAACTTTCGCCGCTCGGAAGAATGAGCTACAATCACGAAGTTGCGGGAGCGGCAGTGTTCCTGCTTTCCGACGCATCAAGCTACATCACCGGCCACAACCTTATGGTTGACGGCGGCTGGACTGCCTGGTAGAATTTTAACAAACGGCCATGAAGATCCTCGAAGTATTCAGTTCATACAATCCTGACATTGTGAACCGCCCATATGTGATCGCAGAGGCGGGAGTGAATCACGAAGGCAATATTGAAACAGCAAAACGGCTGATTGACGAAGCTGCGAGAGGCGGAGCTCATGCTATAAAATTTCAGACCTACAAGGCAGAGACGCTTGCTTCCAAAGACAGCCCGTACTACTGGGACATCACGAAAGAGCCTTCAAGAAATCAGTTTGAGCTGTTCAAAAAGTTTGACAAATTCTGGAAGAATGAGTACGAACTGCTGAAGGTCGAATGCGACAAGAGAGGCATTGAGTTCATGTCAACTCCCTTTGACACACAAGCCGCGGACTTCCTCAATGATATGATGCCGGTTTTCAAGATATCATCTTCAGATATAACAAACTTTCCGTTCATAAGGCACATTGCAAAATTCGGCAAGCCCATACTTCTTTCAACGGGTGCTTCAGATGTCGGTGAAATAACCGAAGCTGTGGATCTTATCAGAAGCTGCGGCAACAAGCTCTGCCTTCTGCATTGCGTACTCAACTATCCCACCCTCGACGAGAACGCAAATCTCGGAATGATACTTGATCAGAGACGAAGGTTTCCGGATACACTGCCCGGATATTCTGATCACACACTTCCCGGAACAATGGAAGTGCTGAAGACGGCAACCTTGCTCGGTGCAGTTGTGCTTGAAAAGCACTTCACACACGACAAATCGCTTCCGGGAAATGATCATTATCATGCAATGGACATGGAGGACCTGAAGTACTTCTTCAGGGACATGGACAGAGTGTTCACCCTTATCGGAAAATTCGAGAAGCAGGCTTTACCGTCGGAGGCTGAAGCAATTAAGAATGCAAGAAGAAGCCTCGTAGCTTCAAGAAGCATAAGACAGGGAGAGACAATCTCATTCACTGACCTGACCTGGAAGAGGCCGGCAAGCGGGATCAGTCCCAGGCACATTGATGATGTCATAGGCTCAAAGGCAACCGTTGACATAGCCGAAGACGCGGTGCTGAAGTGGGACATGATAGAAAAGAAATAGCAGAAAGATTTTTAAAATTAAAGCAGAAAGCAAATGGCGCTGACAAGACAGGAAAAGATCTGGGATTCAGGATTCGGGGAAGACTACAATAAAAGAAACGACTTCGGCAATTCAGAGCTTGATGAAGTTTATATCAAGGACATTGGTGTGAGAAGAACCGACATGAACGAGGACTTCATCGGTTTTCTTGACAGGGAAGCAAAGATCCTTGAAGTCGGATGTAACATTGGAATGCAGTTGGTGAATCTTCAGGAGATGGGATTTAAGAATCTGTACGGAATTGAGATACAGGCCTCTGCCGTTGAGACTGCCAAGCAGAAGACAACCGGCATAAACATCATAAGAGGGAGCGCTT
>JAIBBK010000013.1 GCA_019694675.1 Ignavibacteria bacterium | reverse complement strand
ACACTGGAATTTCAAAAGTCTTTGATAAGCGCAATCAGGGAACAGGCGGCTTTTTAGATATGGGCTCAACACAGGGTACGCTTGGATACTTCCTCCCCGGCGAAGGCAAGCTCTACAAACTCGCTCCTGTAATGCAGGAAGGCGGAACGCTCGTTGCAGATGAAGACTGCGGCGGGTTTGAGTTTGAGTGCAGAGGCGAGGTTTTTAACAACGGGCATGATGTTACCATTGTGCCGAATACAACAATCAACTTTGCCAATTCATCGGCAAGAATAGTAATGAACGGCGGCTCGTTCCATTCGGGAAACAGTTCGGAAAGCAGACCTCTTTATCTGAAAGCAAAGTCCGGCGGAGCATGGCGGGGACTTAAACTCAGCAACTGCGAAGATGCTCTCTTACGCAATACTGTCTTTGAAAACATATCTCCGTATACTGTTGACATACTTATGCATTGGAACTGACAGACTGTGGCATACCCGGAAGCCAATTTGCAAGGCTAGTGGATAACGAGTTCAGAACCGCAGGGAAGTATGCGGTGGAATTCAGCGGCGCATCCCTTGCGAGCGGAGTGTATTTCTGCCGAATGGAAGCCGGAAAGTTTGCAGGGACGAAGAGGATGGTACTGATAAAATGACCTTATGGAATTACACAGGCCCCGGCCGGAACATTGAGAGTGTGTATGCATCATCACCGCTCAGGAAGTCAATGCGAAAAATATCTGATATCGCGCCCTGCATTGAATTGAGCTGATCGTATCAGTCGGATCACAACTGTGCTAAAAAATAAAACGGACAACCTCTGCTTAAAGGGTTGTCCGTTTCATATCATATCAAATCTTGTCCGGGAGATGTTCCGTCCCGGGCCTTTCAACAGTATTACTCCACGCACCTGTAATCACCGAATCCGGAGAGTGAAAAATCACCGGTCAAACAGAAACCGGTTCAATTTTTTACCGGAATTCCTGTGCTTACGGCCTTGATACTCCTACAAAGTTGAATGCATTGTTGTCAACTATTGCCAGGTCTGACGCGTCTGTTGAGTTGTCACCGTTCACATCAGTTGCAACATAGCCGGTAACAAAATTGAATGCATCATTGTCCGTAAGTCCGCCGTCTGCACCGTCAACGGCTCCGTCCTGATTCACATCACCGCTGTATATGCAGTAGCGCCCTGACTTCAGCGTTTGATTGTTTCCGTAAGCCTGAGATGCCGCTGAAGTAAAGTCATACGAATTGCTTCCCTTTACAAGCGTAACGGGAAGCCCGCTCCAGGTTTCTATCGAATTCCTGTGAACTGCAACCAGGTAATACGATCCTGCAGGTGCTGACGGAAAAGACACAACACCTTCACCGTTTGAATTGAGAACAGTGCGGGAACTTTCCACTATGTTGTAAGGCGATGTGGAATTTCTGAGCACGCATGTTACTGTATCGCTCACCTGAACCGAACCGTTCCAGAATCCTTCAATTCCCGCCTTAAGACTTACAGAACAGACTCCCGCTTCACCGTTAAATTTGATCATCTGCGCATAGATGTCTCCGTTTCCCGAACGATTATCGCTCCAGGTCATTATTGAGTTTCCGTAAACGGGGTCAAGCATAGCCTGTTTACGGATCTTGCCGCTGAGATAAGAACTCGCGGTAACGATGTTGCCGCTCCAGTGAAACACTGATGAAGGCCCTGTTCGCAGAGCTTTTACATTGGCATTTGCAGAACCGAAGATCGCCTCTGTGTATGTGACAACAACATTTGTATCCCTTGTGAATGTGGAAATGAAGCTGAGCTGATTGTTGTCCAGTCCTTTGAACTCCTTTGCATTGTCGGTCCACTGCCTGTTTCCAGAGGCATCAAATCTCTGTCCGTAGAGTCCGCCCACAACAGTCTGCCCGCCGTTTGTAACTGTCCAGAACATGTATGTATCTCCTGAAGAAGATACGTATGAAGCTGTCGGCTGAAAGTGCTGGCTTGCGTAATCAAGCGAGCCTTCGGATCCGTTCTTTGGAAAGTAATATGAGCCTGATGAACTGTATCTCTGCACATAAACATTCGCCCTGTTGTCGGCATTTCTGTCTTCCTGCCAGCTTATAACGCATCCGTTATTGCCGTCGGAAACAAGATACGGCTGATATGAAATGCCGGACACGCGTCCGATGTTCTGAACCGTATCCTGCGGATTGGACCACTGAATTGAACCCGAAGGATCAAACTTTTGGATCAGTATCTTTATGTTTGAAGTTGTTACGAGGTTGCCCGTGTAAGAATCCCAGATCATGATGATACTGCCGTTGTCTGACCTTGTCAGCTTCGGATAATTGTACTGAAATGTCGTACCGCTTTGGATCTTCTTTGGAGCCGGGCCCCACTGCGGCACACCGGCTGCATTCAGCTTCTGCATTGCGATCTGCGATCTGCCGTTTATATAAACCCATGCGAAAACATAATTGCCGTCGGATGTCGCGGTTACAACCGGAATATTCTGTGAAACAGTTGTTGAGTCTGTCAGTGAAACTCCATTTGCTCCCCAAAGGAAAGTTCCGTTCGGGCTTATCAGATAAGCGAAAGGATTAAGGATGGTTCCGTTTCTCCTGTCGGTGAATACGAGCACTGCGTTATCTGAGGCGTCTGTTGTGATGTTAAAGTCCTGAAGGGAAGAATTCTGAGTATTGTTGCTGATGAGCAGTCCCTGGCTTCCGAACAGCTTGTTGCCGGCTGCATCATACTTTTGCAGATATACTGCATAGTTGGAACTTCGGTTGTCGAACCACATTATATAACAGCCGCCGTCTGATGTCGCTGAGATCTTTGGAGTTGCCTGATCTCCAGTTGTGTCGGAAACTGCATTATTGACTCCAGTATTGCTTGTCCACTGTGAGTATGAGAACGCAGCTGACAAAAGAAGAAATCCAACTGCAAGACAGGTCTTAAATTTGAATTGCATTGAAGTGATGTTTGGTTGGGAAATGATTTTGCAAATGTATACAATATGTCAGAGCATATCAAACGAGATTGGCCTGCCCTTTTGCGGCATTCCTCCCAACTGAAGAGCCCGGGAGCATATGAGAATGAAAAGACTGTGTGGCAGGTATGCAGAAGAAGATGTATCCTGATCAGATGACGGAATGTGTGCTTCCGTCATTAAACATCAACCGGGGGAAACTGATGATTCAGACTCCGTACGCGTAATGCTGACAGTCATTTTGAGTCAAATCTGCCATTGAGTTTCGCCGCGGAGCCAATTCCGAACTGAGTCAGGCATGTAGCGGCATCCCGCTTGCTCAGATCAAGCCTTTGAATTGATTCGCGCTTCAGGATCTGCACGCTTCCGCTTGCAATTGAAGGTGATCCCGGCAAGAATACTACAACCATTCCGTTGTCGAGTGACTCCACTTCATAGCCGATAGACCAGCTGTCGTCATATTTCACGATGCATGGCTTGAGATTGTCGCCTGTCTTTTCAACTTTGTCTGCAAGCAGGCTCTTGAAGAGCTGATATCCGGGTATGAGATTCTCGAATACCTGGAATATGCCTCTGCCCACTTTTGTCTTTGTGAAAAGTATTCCGAGAACATAGACCAATATTGTGATAAGCAATATAGCGGCCAGACCGGGAAATGATTTCACAAAATCGTACTGATGAGGCAAAAGCATCATTATGCTTTCGGAAAGGCTTCGCATATTCTCAAACAGTCCGATCAGCAGGTAAACGCATATTAGTATGGGTATCAGTGCATACAGGCCTCTTAGCAGTATATCCTTGAATGAACCGAACGTCTTCATGATTATGGGATTTTGTTTTATTGCAATACTGCGGTTTGCGAAAGCAGTCATCTGCGGATCAATCCGTCAAACAAACGGGTCCAATTCATTCCGAAGGATCCGGCAGACTGAGTATCAATGCTAGCCCGCGGAGTGCTCTTCTAAAGTCATAACTCAGTACCTGAACATTGCCGCAAAGAACAGCATCATCGAAAACAAAAGAATCAGTATCGCAAAATACGGAGTGAAAGATTTGGGCAGTTCATTTGCATAGGAAGACAAGCGTTTCATGTCAAGGCGGTACTGAAAGTAAGCGAACAGCAGTCCCAGAAATCCAAGAGCAATCAGCACCATTCCAACTATGCGGGGCGTAAAGACACTGTCCGACCTTTCAAGGTGTTCTGCTTCCCTGAACTCGTGAAGAAACTTGTAAAGTGTAAAACCAAATGAGACAAGCGAAACAGCTGTCCTGATCCATGCCATAAGGGTTCTGTCGTTTGCCAGAGCCGTTCTTTCATAAGCAAGGTCAGTCCTTTCTGCAGCAAGTTCGTTTGCGTCTTTCATGCGAAGTGTTATTTTCAGCAAGATATGAATATGAATGAAAAAGTATAACTCATTAAGTAACCCGAATCCAAAGCACTTTCCTTTTCATGTGGCCGCTTAGTTTTTTAGTGATCTTTGTACGCCGTTGGATGTCTGTTTAATGTTTTAGTCATAATTGCTAATATGAAAACATTGAAACCAAACTAATTTCACATTCCATTATGTCAAAGAACGTACACTGGATCATAGAAGCGTCTGTAAGAGAAGGCAAGCTCGAAGATCTGAAAGGTCTGATCACAGAGATGGTAGATGCAACAAAAGCAAGCGAACCCGGAGCAATCAACTACAACTGGAATTTTAACGACGATGAATCTTACCTGTATCTGTACGAGAGATATGCCGATTCTGATGCCGCGCTTGTTCACATGGGGAATTTTGTCAAAAATTTTGCAGGCAGATTCATGAGCTTCCTTGAGATCAAAAAGTTCGTTGCATTCGGTGACATCAGCGATCAGATGAAGAAAGCGCTCAGCGGGGCGGGAGCTAAGGTCATGACAGATCACGCCGGTTTTGACAGGTAGTTTTGAGGCGCCGGCTGATGCGTGAGGATGTGCCTTGCATATTCGATTTGAAGTTCCAGGCCTGAATACATTATGAAGTGGCCGTATGTCGTCAGGCCAACGCTATTTTCAGAATTGCAATGATCCGTTGTTTACATAAATGAAGCAGATTTCTTTGACAGTTATTGCTGTTGCCGTTCTTGTTATGTCAGATGTAACAGGAGCGCTTCATGCACAGGATGATGATCCGGGAGTATTGTTTGAATACGGTACTTGGGCGCTAATGCAGACTGTACCTTCACCTGTGTTTGTCTATGACGGCAATGAGTCAGCTTCACGTCTGCAGTTCGCAATGCGCTGGAACATCTCACCGCTGAATTATTCTTTCAATTCAAATCCTCTTGTGTCTCCTGTTCAGTTCTTTAAGGTCAATCCTGTCAGAAGATACGGAGGCTCTGCGGAGCTCACTGTTATGCCCGAATGGGCTGCAGGCCCTTTCAGGTACTCTGACCAGGGGAGGTTTGTGCTTTCTGCCGGATTGAGATGTTACATCCCGGCAATTGAGCACGGTGAGTACCTCGCTTTTTCTTTTGGCGGGAAATACAGGTTCTATAATAATAAGAGCGGCGGTCAGGACGGAAGCTATTCTGCTGAACTCGGGACATACACGCTCTGGGGAACACTTGGCTTTCAGTTCAGTTACAACTTCAGCTCGCAAAGCAAGTATGACTTCGGAGTATGGCTAAAGTACTATTGACGATGAATTCTGAATTGAAGTCCGGACTTCCGTTGTTTGTATGCGTCTTACTTGCTGCGATGCTTTGCTCATGCAAATCGCTCTACGATTTTACGGACAATGCAGAAAGAAATTTCCGTCCGCCGCAGAAGATCTCCGGAAAAGTCACTGATCCGCTCCGCGACAGTTCCGTTCTTTCCGTGCTTTGGATAGGGCATGCGAGCGTGCTTATACAGATTGACGACAAGGCAATTCTGATTGACCCGCTCTTTTCAAACAGCGTTGCACAGGTCCTCAGAAGATATGTGGAACCGGGACTGGATCCGGATGATCTCAAGAAGTGCGACCTTGTCCTCATTTCCCATTCCCACATGGATCATCTCAATCTGTCGTCGTTATCTGCTGTTGAAGAAAGATTCCCCGGAACGCCGCTTATTTTTCCGGAAGGTGTTGAGGAGTTTCTTCCTGATTACGATCTGAAGTTTGTAAGAATGAAAACGGCTTCCGGCAGAAAGGGAAAGTACACAGGAGAGACGAAGGTGATAAACGGGGTTGAGATAACTACTGTGAAAGCGTATCACTGGGGCGGCAGATACGGTGTTGATGGCAAGCTTTGGGAAAAGAAGGGAGCAACAGGATACATCATAAAGTACAACGGCAAGACTGTCTACTTCTCGGGCGATACATCCTACAACAAGAGATTCTTCACGTACCTGGGGGAAAATTATAAGATCGATCTGGAAGTCATTTCAATAATCTACTGCAAAGACTGTGAAGAAGTGAATCAGGGAAATGCACACCTGTTCCCGAAAGGAGTGCTTAAGATACTGGATGATACCAAGGCATTAATGACAATACCTGTTCATTTTGGAACGTTCACAGATCCCAGGGCGCAGTATCCCGTGCTTGAGAGAATGCTCAGGCAGGATGAGCATTACAGGAAGAGGGTGAAGATCATGAAGCTGGGTGAGCAATTGTTCCTTACAGACACTTATTCTTCCCGTGAAGCCGGAAAGTAGTATCAGGTTCTCATCAAACAGCCCGTGAGTTCACTTGCCGAATCCTATCCTGTATGTTACTCCTGCCGAAATTCCGAACTGCAGCATATTTGTTTCAGGATCAAGTCCGTATTCCGCGGCTCCGTTGCCGAGATAGAATTCTCCTTCAAATGCCTGCGTGGCGCTGATCAGTTGTGCCATCACTTTGAACCCCAGTTCGTTTGTGGCGGAAATGTCCAGGCCGCCTCTCACTCCGAATGCAAACTTGGTTGAGGAAGAAGGTGAGCCTTCAGCCGCATTTTTGTTGCTGAAGAGCGCGATGCCAAGCAGTACGCTGCCGAACGGCTGAACAGGCGAATCAGCAATGCTGGTATATCCGTTCCCGGCAAGCAATATATAATTGATCCCTATTCTCCGGGTTGTGTTGGAATCGCCAAGCTCAGAGCCGTATGAATAATCAACCGGGACTTCAGTATCTTCACGCATATACAAGAGTTCAAGCCCGTAGTTGTTCTTCAGCACATACTCAACGCCGCCGCCCCACAATGCGGAACTCTTTATCTTCGCATTGAAGTATCTGCCGTCAGTTGTGTTGAAGTTCATTTTGTCGTCAAAACCGTACCCCCCGATCGCACTGATCTTCCACTGTGCCGTTGCCGCGCCGTTAAACGAGCCGAGCATCAAAAGGACAGCTGTTACTAACCATTTGGTCATCCTTGCCGCGGGTTTGAGTTTGTAAATGTTTGCGATAAATGATTGAGATGAGTCAGGAAGCTAGCAACTTAGTTCATTGTGAAAGTAATTTCAATGTAGAGCATTCCCGTACATTTCCCAAACTTTTGCCCTTGAAAAAAGAGCTTTCAACAACAACCTTTCCCAAAAATCATTACCAAAATGAAATCACTCACACTGCTCTTAATAACGTTCATGGCCTTGCCGCTTTTTGCAGGCAATCCGAAGATCCATGAGGAGCTTCAAAGGCGAATTGATTCCGCTCCTGAGAATTCACCGATCACAATATATGTACTTTTCAATGACCATCTGACGCTTGACGACTTTTCCGATATATCATACGACACTCCAAGGAAGGAGAGAAGGGAGATAGTTGTAAACCGGCTCATGAATTTCTCTGAAAATTACCAGAGGAATGTCAGGCAATTTCTTGACGGCAAAGTGGCAGACGGAGCGATCTTGAGCTACGATGTGCTTTGGATCACGAATTCTCTGGTACTGAGCGCAAGCGCAGAGATAATAAATTCCCTCGCGCAATTCGACAATGTCAGGCTGGTCTGTTATGATCCGCAGTTTCCTTCCGAGATGTTGCATGATTCAAAACAACCGACTCCTCCGTTCATTGAAGCTTTGCCGGATAATCCTGTGTCTGCACCCGAGCCTGGAGTAGTGCTGATGAAAGCGGATCAGGTTTGGGCGTTGGGAAATAAGGGAAGGGGTGTGATAGTTGCAAATGCCGATGACGGCTTTTACTGGAGGCATCCTGACCTTGTAAAGAACATGTGGCAGAATCTCGGAGAAGATGCAAACAATAACGGAAAGACTATTGAGATCGTGACGGGAACCGGTTCAAGTTTTGATGCAGGAGATCTGAACAATGTGGATGATGACGGGAACGGAAAAGTTGATGACCTCATCGGCTGGGATTTCACAACCAACAACTACAATGTAACTGCTGCATCTCACGGATCGGCTACCATGGGGCATGTTGTAGGTGACGGAACAGGTGGTACAACAACAGGCGTCGCCCCTGAAGCAAAGGGAATTCCGATGAGAAACGGAAGCGGCGAAGCCGCGCAGTACCTTGCTTTTCAGTATGCGTTTCAGATGGGAGCTGATGTAACTACAAGTTCTCTCAGCTGGAAGTGGTATTTCAGTCCCAAACCCAACTACTCGCAAATGAGACTGGTGACAGACATGTCGCTTGCCGGAGGTATGGTTCATACAAACTCAACAAGCAACGACGGCGGAAGTTCCAGCGCGCCGGTGCCTCTGAACATTTCAACTGCAGGAAACTGTCCTCCGCCTTGGCTCCATCCCGAACAGCTTAAAAGAGGAAATGTAAGCGGTGTGATCGGTGTAGGTAATGTGGTTTGCCAAACTGACGTGATCGCCACTTCATCCCCTTCCGGGCCGGCAACATGGGGCAACTGGGATCTTTGGGGTACTTACACATATACGACGGATCCAAATCACAAGGACTATCCTTACAGCAGAGTTGCACCTGTGGAAGTGCCTGACTCAATGGGTCTCCTTAAGCCGGATATTTCTGCACCGGGTAACGGTTCAACTTCAACCGCCGGATCGGGAACGGGATATCAGTCATTCAGCGGAACATCCTCGGCAACTCCGCATACTGCAGGCTGTGTGGCGCTGATGCTTTCCATTAATCCGGAAATGCTCCCGCAGGATGTAAGCAAAGTGATCGAGCTCACTTCGGTGGAAAAGGGAACGCCCGGAAAAGATCCGAGATACGGAACGGGAAGGATTGATGCGCTTGCCGCAACTACATCTCCGAAGTTCACCCTTGAAGGAATTAACGGCGGAAGCAACATGCAGATGAACAATACGCTTGTTGCAGGAGACACGGCAAGGGAACTTGCCGGGATCAGGATCGTCACCAATGTGAATCCGGGTGTTGGTTCGCTCAGGCTGATCACATTCGGAATGTCCACGAATGCCACCAATTCGCATGTTGTGTCATTCGACCTTTACTGGGACAAGGACAGAAACAATATTGTAAGTGCTGGAGACATAAGGCTGAGAAGCAACCCTTTTGCAAACGGACCGGTCACTTTTGATTCTCTGAAATTCAAATTCCTTGATACATCCAGAACTCTTATACTCGCGGCAAGGACCACTGCATCGGCTTCAGGCCAGAACATAAGCCTTGGCATAACGGATACTAATCAGGTGCAGGCTTATTATACAACAAGGCCGTTTTCAACGAACTTCCCGTTCGGTTCTGCAACAGGTGTATCAAACTACAGTACAGAGGAGCTTTCATTTACTCTTGAACAGAACTACCCAAACCCCTTCAACCCGGTTACCATTATACGATATACTGTTCCGGCTGACGGCAGAGTGAAGCTGAATGTGTATGATGCTGTAGGCAGACAAGTGGCAGTGCTTGTGAACGGCAGCAAAATGAAAGGGAACCATTCCGTGGAATTTGATGCGAACGACTTCAGGGGACTTTCAAGCGGTGTTTATTACTACAGGCTGGAATCGGGAAATTTCTCTCAGATCAAAAAGATGTTGCTTGTAAAGTAGAATTTTATGAGCAGTCCGTATTTCATGGCTGACATCATTGCAAGCTGAATAACTTCAGCGACAGCCAGATGATGGAAAGAATTATGTTTAAGTTTGCTTGCATAAATGGCCGCAGGTTTATTGCGGCCTTTATTTTTGTAATTACATTTTCAGGGCTTGTCAGCAGTCAGATGACCAGGGAATGGGTGCAAAGATACAACGGCCCGGGAAACAGCTATGATATAGCGACAGTAGTTCTGAGCGCTCCCGACCACAGCATTGTTGTCTGCGGATCAGAGGTCGGTGACGGAACAGGAACGGATTTCATAATAATGAAATACGACAGGCTTGGAAACAGGACGTGGAGCGTGAGTTATGACGGTTCAGGAAGCCAGGCGGATCAGGTGATCAAGGCTGTTGCCGATGATACGGGCAATGTTTATGTGACCGGTTTCACCACACTTGCAGACGGCAATATTGCATTTGCAGTTGCGCGGATACTTAAGAACGGGTTACTTCAGTGGGTCAGGATACTCGACGATGAATCATTCTCTTTCGGTACCGGCACTGCAATTTGTGTTACAGCTTCAGGATTGATCGCGGTTGCAGGCAATATGAGGACAACTCTTGATAATGACAAGATACAGCTTGCTTTGCTGACTCCCGGCGGAAATGTAATTGAGAAGCAGATTGTGAGCGACCTTCCGCTTACACGTGCGGTAGACCTAAGCCCCGGCGACGAAGGTTCAATCATCATGGCATTTGATGCCGAGCTTGGCACAAGTTCAACGGACATTGCAGTTGCAAAATATGATTCAAGCCTCGACAGGCAATGGTTGATTTCTTTCAACGGAAACGGGGTATTCTCGTCAGACTGGTGCGCCGATCTTGTAACGGACAGAACCGGAAATTCTTATTTATGCGGAACTCAGCAGAACAGTCTCACGTCATCAGACTACTTCATCTGCAAGATCTCTCCTAACGGTCAGCTTATCTGGGAGAAAGTTCACTCCGGGCAGTATAATGACATTCCTTCTTCGATTGCAATAGACAATACAGGCAATTGCTATGTCACGGGATTCTCAAGAAGCGGTACTTCTATCGGGACCGAAGACATACTCACACTTAAGATAAGCGAAACGGGAAGCACAGTATGGAACTCCGTTTACAACGGAAGTGCCGGGGGAATTGACGGCGGAAATTCAGTCACCGTGGATTCAAAGGGGAATGTTTTTGTGGGAGGATATTCAGACAGAGGCGATGTGCAAGTCACTTTTGCAATGCTGATGCTCGATCAGTTTGGCGCACTGCGGTACTTTGACAGATATTCGGTTGCGGGAGAGCCGGAAGACTTTGCTTATTCCGTGGCAACTGATGACAGCAGTGTGTATTTGACAGGTATAAGCATCGGTGCGGGCACAGATTATGATATTGCGACGCTGAAATATTCAACAGCAGTTGGTATTCACGGACAAGACCCCGCAACAGCCACTGACTTCCGTCTTGAACAAAACTATCCTAACCCTTTCAACCCGCGTACAACGATTCCCTATGCACTGATGACGTCAGGTTTTGTTGAGCTCGAGATCAGCGGCATAGACGGCAGGAAGCTTTTCACTTTAGAGAACAGAACTGTCACAGCGGGAAGCCATAATGTTTCATTTGACGGCTCAGGACTTCCTTCCGGCATCTATCTGTGTGTACTGAAGGTTAACGGAGTCATATTCGGAAGCAGAAAAATGACATTGCTAAAATGACTGATCCGGGAGAATGCTAATTGCTGAAGTTGGATACCCGGTTGCAATGCAATCCTCACGAACGATCAATATCGTTTAAACTTTGTTTAACTGGTGATATCTTGTGACATGTTAAAACATCGTGAAGTTATGATTGCCCTGTTTCTGTTGTTTATGGTCTCAGGGAATTTGCACTCTCAATGGCACTCCCAAAACACAGGAGTTACATCACAGCTTCGCTCAGTTTATTTCAAAGACCAGAATACCGGCTGGGCATGCGGCTTTGACGCGGTGGTTAAGACCACAAACGGAGGAGGGGACTGGCAGGCCACAAACATAGCAGGAGATCACAGATGGATCGCTTTCTTGAATTCATCAACTGGCTACGTCTGCGGAGGGGCTGGGAAGTTTCTCAGGACTACAAACGAGGGTGAATCATGGCAGGCATTGAACACAGGGTTCAATGTAAGGCACAATCAGATCGGAATCGCACCTGACGGAAAGATCATTATTCCTTCAAACGGGTCGGTCATTTTAAGATCTACAGACAGCGGAATTACCTGGCAGAATATTCTAAACATCCCAGCCTTCGTGGACTTCTTTTCTGTGAAGATACTGAATGATTCCACATACATAATTTCAGGAAATGAAAGCGTAATACTCAGAACAACCAATGACGGCAGTACGTGGGAGAACATTTCAATCGGAATGCCGAATCCTTTGTTTGCCGTGGAATTTGCAGGACAGCAGACGGGATGGGTCACAGGCTGCTGCGGGATGTTCATGAGAACTACAAATGCCGGCATAAGCTGGACAACGGACCTTTACCTTACTCCGGGTTACACTTTGTTTGACATGGAGTTCAGGAATCCTATAAAGGGATGGGTTATAGGAGAGGCGGGTTACATTCTCAGGACAACAAACGCCGGCGTAAACTGGGACTCGCTTGTCACGGGCACTCAGCTTGATCTGTATTCGATTTCCTTCGCAGATGAGAATACGGGATATGCATGCGGCCACAGCGGTACGATGCTGAAGACAACAAACGGCGGCGGTCCGGGCACACCAATCGGAATTGAGGCCTCTATAGTATCGGCTGATGAATTCAGCCTTGAACAGAATTACCCGAACCCGTTCAATCCCTACACTACCATAACTTTTACACTCAAGACTGCATCGGAAGTTGAGCTCGTTGTTTATGATGCCGGCGGAAAAAAAGCAGTCACACTGCAGAGCGGTCGAAGATCTTCCGGAAATCATTCCGCTGTATTCAACGGATCACAGTTCGCGAGCGGGATCTATTACTACTCACTCAGGGTTGGCCGAACCACTGTGGCCACAAAGAAGATGGCACTCATAAAATAGGTCCTTACTGAGAGCGGATAAGTTCTCAACTCCTGATCTCAATTACAGATAACAAGTCCGGCGTTTGCAGGCAATGAGAATCATCTGAGTTCCCTGCAAAGTCGTGGATTCAACTTGTTGAATTGGGTAAATTGCGTTCAAAATACTAATAACAGCTGATGTCACAGGACAAAGAAAAATTCATACAGCAGACAAGCGAAGGCTACGCATTCAAAGGTGAATCAATCCTACTGGGAGGCGCAATGTTCGGCGGTGAGACTCTTACAGGCACTCAGATAAGACTTCCGCTTAAAACTATGAACAGGCACGGGCTGATCGCAGGTGCTACGGGAACAGGAAAGACAAAGACGCTTCAGGTTATCGGCGAGGGATTGTCTTCACAAAGCGTTCCTGTCCTGATGATGGATATAAAGGGAGACCTTAGCGGAATTGCAATGCCGGGCTCATCAAATGAGAAGATCGAAGAAAGGGCTGAGAAGATCGGGATCCAGTTCACTCCGGAGGGATTTCCTGTTGAGTTCCTTACAATCTCGGATGAGAAAGGTTCAAGGCTGAGGGCAACTGTTTCGGAATTCGGCCCGGTGCTTTTTTCGAAAATGCTGGAACTCAACGACACACAGTCCGGAATAGTGTCGCTGATCTTCAAATACTGCGATGACAATCAGATCCCTTTGCTAGACCTTAAGGATTTTAAGAGGCTGATCCAGTTCATCACTGATGAAGGCAAGGATGAAGTGGAGAAGATCTACGGCAAGATCTCAGCTGTCTCGGCCGGCACGATCCTCAGAAAAGTTATAGAGCTTGAGCAGCAGAAGGCGGATCAGTTCTTTGGTGAGGTGTCGTTTGACGTTAATGACCTGATGAGAATAGATGATAAAGGCAGGGGAGTGATATCGATGCTCAGGCTAACCGACATCCAGTCACGTCCCAAGCTGTTTTCGACGTTCCTGCTTTGCCTCCTCGTGGAGATCTACAATACATATCCTGAAGAAGGAGATCTCGACAAACCAAAGCTTGTGATATTCATAGATGAAGCTCACCTGTTGTTCGAAGAAGCTTCGAAAGCTCTGTTAGATCAGATAGAGACCATAATAAAACTGATCCGGTCAAAGGGTGTCGGCATATTCTTCTGCACCCAGAACCCTGTAGACATTCCCGAATCGGTACTGAGCCAGTTGGGCATGAAAGTTCAGCACGCGCTGAGAGCCTTCACTGCGAAGGACAGGAAGATGATAAAGCTTGTTGCTGAGAATTACCCGGTATCGGAATTCTATGATATTGAAACAATGCTGACCTCGCTTGGCATTGGGGAAGCCGCCGTGACAGTTCTTAACGAGAAGGGAAATCCGACGCCGCTTGCGTCAGTCATGCTTTGCCCTCCGAAGTCGAGGATGGATGTGCTGGAGCAGGGAGAGATTGATGCAATTGTGGCCTCTTCGAAAATAACAGGAAAGTACAATCAGTCCATTGACAGGGAGAGTGCATACGAGATCCTTAACAGGAAACTGGAGTCTGCATCCGCAGAGTCGCAGGTGAAGGAAGAGCCGGGCAAAGGCGGTAAGGAAGAGAAGACCACTTTTGAGAAAGTGATAACAAGTTCCACGGCAAGGTCAATTGGCACTACGGTTGCAAGAGAGATCACGAGGGGGATATTGGGTGTGCTGGGCATCAGGTCAAGGAGGCGATAGCAACCAGGCAACTAAAGGAATCTTAAAACAAAATGCCGGCTCTCTTTGCTAACAAAGAACCGGCAAAAGGTTTCTGATGGCTGAAGCAAAACAACTTTCTTTATTCTGCGTTCAGATGTTCACAGTTCTTCATCGCAGAGATCACACATTCATCCTTCCACATACTTAACAACTTCCTCACAGATCGAATCAGCATCAAGTCCTGCCTGATGAAGTACGCTCTCTGCAGTACCGCTGCCGAGATAGTATCCTTTTCTGAACGGATGCAGAATCCTGTATCTTCCCTCGAAGCTTGTGATCCATTTATACATTGTCGGCAGAGTGAATCCCGTTATTCCCAATGCGGTGCTTCGCACCTCATACGGCAAGAGCGCTTCGCGCTCTGCCTTCCCGTGCGCATCATACAGCTCCGCACTTGATACATGATAAACATTCAGATTATATCCCTTCTTATCAAGCATCGGAAGCACACGTGTCACAAATTCCATAGTCACGCCGCTCTCCTGAAGTATCACTGATCCGTCAACCTTCTGTCCGCTGTCCGCTTTCCTCAGTGCATATACGCCTTTCACAGCGTCTGTTGCAGGAGCCAGATTCATCTTCTCCCTGTCTATGACAAGTTCGTTCGGCCTGGTCACAAACGGTGAAAGTATGGCAGGGCGCTTCTTCAGGGCGGCAACAAGCAAAGGCCATATCTCTCCGGGTTCCCACGGTGTGATCGTTATGAGGATTCCCGGAGGAAAATTTTCCTGTATCAGCTGCAGGCACTGCGGATCTGCATGAGTCGGCCCGTCTTCACCCGTCTTGAGCCCGGCATGAGCATTGATCAGTATCCAGGTGTTGAAGTGTCCGCCGTAGTGCATTACCTTGTTCTGCTCGCCTATCCCGTGCAGTCTTGCGGCAGTATGCTCCATCGCCGAAATGAAAGCTCCGTAGGATGAGCTCACTCCGATGTGCTTTCCGTAAGCCGAAAGCCCGGCCATCATGCCGCCGATAGCATCTTCGCAAATTCCTCCTACCGCGAGTATCCTTGAGTCGGGATTGTCAACCGAATCGAAAAAGCCTTCGTGAAAACCGCTTCCAAGAAGGTTCATTGAAGTTGAGCCGATAAGGTCGGCCGCTACGCCAAGCACTGCTCCGTCGGAGATCTTGTTGAGATGCCCGAGAGAAGCGCCGAGCACCGCCCTTAATGTTGTGGTTGCGCCCGGCTTGATGCCAAGTTCATCCGGCGTCTTGGTTTCGGAAATAATGCCGTCTTCGTATATGTGTTCCAGCTTAGGCATATCGGCAACCGGTGTTCTGTTCTTTTCGGCAAGCCTGATCCTGCTTTGTGCAATGGCGTCGGCAAAGAACGAGAAGCCGCTGTTGCCGGCGATTGCATTTCGGAAGGTCATCAGGGTATCATAGAAACACTTCTCAATATTTTCCTGCGTCATATCTCCTTCTAATCTCGGAACCTGAATTCCGAACTCTTCCTCGAATTCTTTGCATGACTGATAGTAACCTTCCGAGTTCATCTTATGCCCTGCACCGTGAGATGCTTTGCCTTCTATTCCGTACTTCCAGCCCTTCACCGTCCTGTAAACAATTGCAGATGGCATCTTGTTGTCCAGACTTTGTGCAAACCTCTGTGCGGCGGCGATCTTGGCAAAGTCTTTTCCGTCGTCAACATAGATCACGTTGAAATCATGAAGATAGCACAGCTCTGCGGGATTCCACTGAACATAATCGCCCTTGAGGTCACCGTCCCGGCAAACCCTGTTCGAGTCAATAGAAGCCTGGTTGAAGTCAATGTGAAGATTGACATTGTGAATTCTCATCGCAGATGCGGCGGCCAGGGCTTCGGCAACTCTTCCGGGTGTCATGCCTCCTTCACCTTCCACTATATGAACTTTCGGGGCGTTGGGTCCGAAATAGTCCAGCGCTCCGAGAGCAACTCCGAACGCGGAAGGCACGCCCACTCCGCTTGCTCCTGTTGCTACCTTCACATGCGGCGTTGCCGGCGTCGGATGTCCGTCAAGAGCCTTTGCATTGAACTTCCTGAACAGCGGTAGTTCGTTTGTCGGATTTCTTCTGAAGCCAAGCAGGTCTTCCAGCCGGAGCTGAAACTTTTCCGCGGGAAGAAGCTCGTGACGGAATGCTCTTACAAGTTCATTCCTCAATGCCCATGAAGCGTAAAGGCCGAGAGCTTTGTGACCGGCCGCGTATATCACAAGGTCGTTTTCATCAGCAAACGGATCTTCAATATCGAAGTCGATTATGTTGTAAAGCAAGGAAGAGACAAATCTGCCTGAAGAGATAGAACCTCCGGGATGACCGCTCGTCGGGACAAAATTATAAAGCACTGCGCAAAGCGCCCTGTATATCTTGTCGAGTTTTTCAAACTGAGTTATCACTTCTTTATTGCCGGCCGGTATGGATCCGACAATGTCGTTCACGTCAAAGTACTGCCCGCGGCGCGGGCCAAAGGAAAGTGTTCGCGGAGAAACAGATGCAAGTATGTCAGTATTGTTCATGGTTATTTTAGGTTAGATATGTTGGTGACAGGCATAATTATGAACCGTCAATTGTGGATTAATTCTTTTACAAAAGTAGGAAGTTTGGAGCCCGGAAGAAACGCATAAAATCAGAAACTATTCCGCAATTTAAATCAATTCAATGTCTCCAATGATTTGTTTAGATTGAGCCAACCCCTTATACACTAAACATGATACAGGTATGCCATTTCGCCACCTAATGCTGTTGATCATTGCATCCCTGCTGCTTTCAGCTTCGGCGCTCCGTGCGCAGGAAGACAGCCTCGATGCACAGACAGATGTAATGAAGAAGTCGGATTCGTTGTCGGTAATGGCTTTCTCCCTGCAGGAATTCTACAGGGAGGTAATTGATTCTCTGGCAGATGCCGAGATATTCAAGAACAATGAAAAGATGATCTATTCGAGACAGCTGGCAATGCTGTCCGTCCTGCGGAAGCAGTACTTCGACTTTGAAGACTATTTCAGGCGAAACGTTGACACATCCGAAACGACGGAGTTCCTTGGCAGGATGAAGAAAGAATATGTGCTCGCCGTTGAAGGCACTCTTAATGCGGACAGACCTGCAACGATCAGAGATCTGTCAACCACACGGCTGATACTGGATGCACTCATCAAAGAATCCAATGCTAAGAAGAGTAAGCTCCAGGCACAACTGAAAAGAATGGAGGAGTTCAGGACATCAATTGATTCTCTTCAGACAGATACAACGCTGTATTACTTCGCAAAAGATTCAGCTTTGTTTGTCCAGTATTTCAAAAAGTTGATTGAGGACAACAAGGAATCGTCTCACATTGACAGCACACTGAATGCTTGTATCGGATTCAATCGTTCAGGAATTGAGAAGATCAATCTTCTGCTGTCGAAATTTACGAGATCGGAACAGGGGATTCAGGAACTGAGAGTGGAAAGATCCAGGAACATCTTCTCTGCAGAAACAGCAGGGCTCTTTGATGACGGAGGTATTTACGAATCCTTTGGAAGCGCAGCGGCATACTCATTCCGCAAGAGCGGAACACTTCTGGAGGACTACCTGGCAGATCATATCCCCAGGATTGCGCTTACGTTCTTTGCTTTTATAGTAGTATTTCTGCTTGTCCGCATGATCAAGAGAAATCTGACTGACACGAGCAAGTTTGAATCAGAGATCTCCGGAGTCCTTCTTAACAGACCTGCAATATCATCATTGTTCCTGACGCTCGTTTACATGAATTTCATTTTCCCCAGGCCACCGGCTGTGTTTCAGGGTATTGTATGGACCATACTCGGCATACTTCTGATACTGATCCTGTGGAGGATTCTAAAGGGAAGGGAAAGATTTGCTCTGATACTCTTGATGTGCGGTTTTGCAGTTACCGTAATGTCTGATCTGTTGCTGAAGGAATCACTTGCAGAGAGATGGACATTGCTGGTATTCAGCATCGGGGGTCTCGTCTTGTCTGTATTAGCCCTTAAGAAACCCGTGCTTCAGCCCGGCTTCAGGCAGGTGAGAAAGATTGTTTTAATTCTGTCCGGACTTCTGATGGCCGCTTCATTCGCGGCAAACCTTCTTGGCAGCTATAATCTTGCAAAGCTTCTGATCTCGTTTGCACTGTACATGCCTGTCACCGGGTATGTTCTCATGTGGACCATCAGGCTTTCATCTGAACTGATCCGGCTCTATGCGGCAGGCACCGGCAGTGATGCAGACAGTCTTCATTATGCCAAAGCACACAGTCTTGCACGCTCACTTCCGCGAAAGTTAACATACTTCTTCATCATTGGCTGGATATTCCTGCTTGTGAGGAATTTCTACATGTTCGAGCAGATAGTTGACGGCTTATCCGCATTCATGAAGTATGAGTATGAGATCGGCGACTTTACATTCTCATTTGAAAAGTTCTTCCTGTTCCTGTTCATAATTGCTCTCTCTACAATAATTTCTAAGATAATTTCGTTCTTCGCAGACAGCGGTGAAAGTGGCAACTCAAAAACTCCCGGAGGAAGCGGCATAAGCAACTGGATGCTGCTGATCAGGATCGGAGTCATGAGCATCGGAATTCTTCTTGCATTTGCGGCAACCGGCATACCGATCGACAAACTAACGATCATTATAGGATCTCTCGGAGTTGGTATCGGACTTGGCTTACAGAACATTGTTGCAAATCTTGTCAGCGGTGTCCTGCTTGCTTTTGAAAAGCCATTCAGGATAGGAGATGAGATCGAAGTTGACAAGAATATCGGAAAGATAAAGGGTATCGGGATCAGGAGTTCACAGCTTGCAACTCCGGACGGCGCTGATGTCATCATTCCCAACGGCGATTTGCTGAGCAAGCATGTGAAGAACTGGACTCTGAGCAACTATCGCAAAAGGACGGAGTTCAATCAGAAGATAGACATTGGCGGATACGTAGAGGAGATTACCAAGCAGCTTGTCGGGATAATTGAAGGCAATGAAAAAATTAAGAGTGATCCTAAGCCGAAAGTCCTGCTGATTGATTTCGGCAGCGACTTCTCCGAATACAAGCTGTCTTACTGGACCGACATTCACATTTCGGATGATGTAAGAAACGAGATAGTTTCCGCAATTGAAAAAAACGTCAGGGAATTCAAAAGCAAAGGGGGAGAGCAAGCTTCAGAAATAAGCGGCTGATTATTTCGGCCATGCCTGCGGCAGTGAATGCCTGAGCATGGCCGTTTGTTCTTCCGCTTAATTCTCCACAATGTCTGACTTGGTTTCAATCACCAGCCCGAGGAACTCGTTCTTTTCCTTTTCGGGCAATTTGAAATTGTCGAGGGTCTCCACTAGCAGACCCGCCGCAATGTTCCAGTCGCTTTCCGAGATCTTAAGGCCTTTGTGCGAATCTTTCATTGACCTGCCTGTGTATCCGCACGGGCCTCCGGTCTTCATGCAGAAGAAATCAATGATATGCTGACGTATCCTTATCCTGGAATCATCGCTTGTGCCTGTGAAGAATCTCGACATGTCCTTGTTCATAATAAGCCTTCCCACGAAGTCGTCAGTTACGGCCGCGATTGCATCGTAGCCGCCCAGCCTTTTATACAGTGACTCCTGTGATCTTGAAACCGCAGACCCTGCCAGAATGCAGACAAGTGCAATGAACAGGGATTTTCCGAATGTGTTTTTCACTTCTGATCGTTTTGATTTATGTTTGTTGTTTGATGATTACTGTTTCGCCATTCCAAGCTGTTGAGACATCATGTCAGTATCCATGAAGCCGTAATGCTCGCTCACTTTTCCGCCGGAGAATATGAGCCAGTCAATTCCCATTATGTCAATTGACCTGTTTACCGGCTTCATTCCCATCCATTCGCCTTTGTTGGTGCCGGTAAGTCGCACAAGAACTGAAGCCCTGCTGAGGTCGTCACTGATTATGACATCCTTTACTTCAAATCTTAGATCCGGAAAAGCTCCGAATAAGATTTCAAATGCATCCTTCATCCCCTGAAGCCCCTGCTTTTGTCCGGGAAACGGAGTATGCTCGATCATGTTCTCACTGACCATGAGTGAAAAGCTGTCAAAGTCTCTGTTATTCAGAAGATCGTAAGCTCTTCTTATGTTCTTCTCTGTCAGCGATTTGTCCTGTGCAGATACTGCAGTTGCAATGAAAGCAATTGCCGCTGCGATCAATAATGTTTTCATTATTATTCTGTTTGGTTTAGAATTCGACTCCGCTGTATTTCCTGTAACTTGCCCTGTAACCGAGAACTCCGGCCAGCGGACTCAGAACGGCGGAGAGCGTGTCCTGAAGTCCAACGGGAAGTTTTGCAAGGTATGTCTTTGCTTTGAGTTTCTTCAGCCACACAAGCACCTGCAGAAGTTCCGGCTCGCCGTTCTTCACTCTGCCGTCGCATGAGAGACCGAACAGATTCTCGAGAAAGAGCTCCACATCAAGCGCAGGAGCAAAAGTCTGCTCCATTACGAGATCTGCCTGCTCATCATTGTAATGCGTGTGAGGGATCCCTTTCGGCAGTGTGACCTCATCTCCTTCATTTACTTTACTCATTATGCCGTCAAGCTTCACCGTTAGGATGCCCCTGATCACCTTGAATGATTCGTCAAATGACGGATGCAAATGCTCCACAGGCCTGAATCCTCCGGGCCGGACCGTGAACCTGATCCTTGTATAACTCCCTCCCGTTTCCCGGGCGGTCTCCAGAAACTCCACAATATCGCCTGTGGTATTGTCTTTGATGATATCTCCTCTCTTTACCATAGTGAGTCTCCGGATTTATAAGGTGAGTTCAAGAATGTTTATCTCCGGCTCCGATACAACGCCCGCGTTCTTCATAAGGTCTTTCAGCTCCTGCCTTGAGATCATCTGCCTCACGCTGTCTTCAGAGGGGGCGGAAAAGAGAACGTGAACGTCATTGCGGTCGGAAACGGAACGGAAGAGTTTCTTCACTTCTATGCCGTAATTTCTTCTTGATGCATAGTCATTGTCAAAGAAGGGCTTCCAGGTGTCGAAGTCCCTTACCTTGTGCCTGAGATAGATGTAAACCATGATTGTGTGATTGATCTTAAAAGTTGGTCAAAACTACACGCAGGCATGAGGCGGTGCAAAGACATTATTGCCCATCTGTGAACGGAGATCGCTTAAGTGCTGCACAAAAATGTTGCAAGTGAACTTTATTTTGGGGAATTTGAATCAAATTACTGTGAATGAAGAAGTCAGTTCCCGGCGGCCTTGGCGACAGCAAACTTGCGGAGATCCTTCGCGGGTTAAGCAATCCGGAATTCAGGGAGCTTGGAGCATTTCTGAGATCGCAGTATTTCAACAACAGCGATGCGATAATCAGGCTTTACTCTTATCTCAGAAAAATCCATGCTAAAGACGGACTTGACAAGATTGAGAAGGCAGATATTGCAAAGCACATCTATCCTGCATCGGCTGATGGAGCGGAGAATGATGCCAATATCAGAAAACTGCTTTCGAACTTCACGAAGCTGACTGAAAAATTTCTCGCAATTAACAGTCTCCTTAATGATGAGTACCTGACGGGCTCATTGCTTATGAGGGAGTCTGCGGTCAGAAATTATCCGAAGAGCTTTGAAAGATATTACAGGGATGTCGTGAAGAAGCTCGGCAATGTAAGATCCCGCAGTACAGAGAACTATTATTACCTGATGGATGCCGAACAGATCTATTTTCAGTTCAAGTCAAAACAGCTTTCATCACCGGAAGTACAGCTGGGAAAGATCTCATTCGCACTTGACCTGCATTACATTTCAATCAAACTTCTTCATTTCTATTCGATACTTAATCTGAAACTTCATTACAAGAAGTCCATTGAGTTTGATACATGGGCGTTTGACGATATTACGAACTTTGTGGAAAGACACAGCACCCTGCTTCGGAGGGAACACCAGTCGCTTTATGCAGATTACCTTTCGGTGAAGATGCTCATGAACCCAGATGATGCCAATGGGTTCAATGATCTCCGCAAGTATGTGTCAGCTCATTCAGGCAGTTTCGGAAATATCGAGAAGCACAGAATGTTCATCTATCTGTACAATCATTCTGTTTACAGATTCAACAAAGGATATTGCAGTGATGCCGGAGAAGTGTTTTCGATCATTAAAGAAATGGAAGATAAGGACATACCTCTGTGGCATTACTTTGCATATCACATGTACTTCATCAATGCGGTCAAGTATGCATCCATGATTGGCGAGTTTGAATGGGCTGAGAGATTCATTGCCGGAAGGAGCCTGAAGATCCATGACGATATCCGCGATCAGACACTCAGTCTTGCAGGAGCAAATCTGCACTTCTTCAGGGGAGATCACCCGTCAGCGCTTAAGCAACTGCTGGGCGTGGATTACCCGAATTATTCCTTCTACCTCGGCGCAAAATCAATTCTGCTTAAGATCTATTACATGACCGGTGAACATGAGGCGGCATTAAGTCAGATTGATGCCGTGCGCCATTACATCAACCGAAAAGACATTATCCACGAGCGGCATGCAAAGCAGTTCAGCAATTTTGTCAATTGCATTGCTAAGCTGTTTACGGTAAGTGATGACGAACGGTCCTACGAGATCAGCAAGACCATGAAGACTGACATCAGCGCCACAGACAGGGTATGGCTTCAGGGCCTGCTAAGAAATTCCGGCAGGTCCGGTAAGCCGCATTGAATCCGCTCAGAAATCGAACTTGTCAACAAGCTTGTCATCAATGAACACACGGATCTGATACTTGTCGCTTGATGTGATGTTTCCGTTCACATCCCTCTTCTCTTCGGAGGTCCTGTAACCTGACATTACAACCTTCTTCCCTCTGTAAGTGCCGTTCTTTTCAAAGCTGTCGCCGATCATTGGAAATGATGAAGACATAACGGTCGAGTCGTTGATCTTGCAGATGAACTCGTCAGGGATCCCGCCCTTTTTTGTAACATCCACCCTCCATCCCGGAGCATTGTCGGACGGCTTATACATGCTCATCTGAGTTGAAGAGCACGAATACACCAAAGCTGCAATCAGCAGAGCAGCGGCAATTGACAAAGTATGCTTCATAATCGTGAATTGGTTTGCGCCAACATAAGGATTTGATCGCACATTCGAAATGTTGAAAGTGCTCTTTCAGTTTCAATAGGTGAGTCTCTTTTGGCACGGCAGAGTAAGCTGTTGCCGAAACCGAAACTCTTACTGACAGAGATCGCTTGAAGGACGGATGACCGATCAACCCCCGGCACCTAATTTGCTCAGATGAAGCGTTGCGAATCAATGTTGTCTGATTTGAGTGTGGAAAAAGTTCAGCGATAATGGTAATTTGCCTTTCAAAATCATGAAAACTTATCAAGCATTTGTAATTGCCCTGATCTCATTTGCCGCCCTTGCCGCTTCCTGTACAGATTTCAGTTTCAACTTCGGCACGGAGAAAGGTTCGAAGCTTTACTTCTGCGAAAGCTACAACCCTGACAGCGATGAATGCCTCGGCAAAGCGAAGAAGTACACTCAGGGGGCGCTCACGGTTATGGTGGACCTCAGGAAGGACAAAAAGACACTTGGTGTAAACAGTGTCAACATTAACATCACCAATCTTAAGACGGGCGAAGTGGAAGATACATTCGCATTTGATACCAACCCGTCATCCGAATACGTTTATTTCAACAATGTGAAGTTTCTCAGGTCAGGGAAGTTCAGAGTAAGCGCACTGAAGCCGGACGGCACCGTCATTGTCAGCAATGAAATCGAGATCATAGACGAATGAGAAGGATCTCTTTGATTGCAGTTCTTATGCTTCTCACTGTATTGCCCTCTTTGCAGGCAACCGGCGTCACTGATGTCATTGATGATTTCGACGAGTTGTACAAGCAGATCAGGGACGGTAAGATAAGCCGGGTGGAAGCTGTGCCGCTGATTGAAGAGCTTGCAGGACAGATCGCAGCGCTTTATTACGGAAAAGGCGGGAATGAATTCGAGAAGAGCGAGATGTGCTTTCCGTTAAGGAGCTACGGAGCGAGCGCAATAGGTGGGAAGAACGGAAGCGGATACGTAACGAAAGGTTATGATTTTTTCGAAGGCAATAAACATGGCGGACATCCGGCACATGATATCTTCATTTACGACAAGAATCAGGACTGCATTGACGACAGATCGGGGAATCCCGTTGACGTTATTTCAATGACAAGCGGAATAGTTGTTTCCATGTCGGATGAGTGGGAGCCCTCAAGTGATCTCAGGGGAGGGAAGTATATAATGATTTATGAGCCCGGAGAAGATGCTTTGTATTACTATGCCCACAACAATAAGGTGACAGCGGAACTTGGGCAGATGGTAATGCCGTGCGAGAAGATCGCCGAAGTCGGAAGAACCGGGCTGAATGCATACAAGCAAAGGTCTCCCACGCATCTTCATATTTCGAGATTTCTGATCAATGACGGCAATGTGATCCCTGACGACCTTTATCAGGATCTGCTGAACTCAAATCAGGCACAATGATCTTTAGGACACTTTTGGTTCTTGCAGTTTCATTCCTTTTGCTTGGATTAACTGAAGCACATGCACAGGAAGGGAAGAAGTCCGGCAAGAAGAAAAAGGTGGTTCAGAAGAAGGTCAGCGTGTCAATGTCGTCAATTTCTCAGAAGATCAGATCACTTGAGCCGGACGAGGAATTCTATGCGTCACATGAGGAAGTGGCCGGAAGGTGGATGCCGATAATGCGGCTTGTAAGGGATAAGAAGCTGAGCAGGGAAGCCGCAATGGACTCAATGTACCGGTTCACGAATCAGCTTTGGGATATCATGGAGGCAAAAGTGAAAGCCGGCAAGCTGAGAAAGTACTCCGACAAGGAATGGGTCTTTCCTGTCAAGGGCTACGGTTCCTCCGCGATCGGCGGTGTGAACGGAAGCGGTTATGTCCCGGGCAATTTCGATTTCTTTGACGGCTCAACGGGCGGACATCCGGCGCATGATATATTCATTGCGGATGCAGATCAGGACTGCATTGACGACAGGACCGGAAAGCCGGTTGAGATCATTTCAATGAGCGGCGGCGTTGTTGTGGAGACAAGGAAGAACTGGACAACTGACATGATGGATATCAAGGGAGGTAACATTGTATATGTGTACGATAATTTTTCCAACGGGCTTTTCTATTACGCCCATCTGAAAGAAGTCTATGTTGATGTGGGAGATCTTGTGGTTCCGGGTACTGTACTGGGCACAATGGGAAGAACAGGCAAGAACGCTTACCCGAAGAGATCGCCGACGCATCTTCACCTGATGTATGTTCGCTCATTTGACGGTGAGCTTGTTCCCGAGAATATTTACAGTGACCTATTGCAGGCCGGTAACTGAAATTTGAAACTGATCATCAAACATGCCTAAGATAAAACAAACAGCTATCACATTTGACGATGTCCTTCTGGTTCCGGGAAGATCTGCCGTGCTTCCGAGAGAGGTCAGCGTAAAAACAAGGCTGACGAAGAACATTGAACTGAACATCCCCATACTTTCCGCAGCAATGGATACGGTTACGGAAAGCGAGATGGCTATAGGCATTGCGCGGGAGGGCGGCATCGCCATCATTCACAAGAACATGAGCATTGAACTGCAGGCCGAAGAGGTTGACCGGGTGAAGCGAAGCGAAAGCGGAATGATACTTGATCCTGTCACTTTGCATGCGGATAAGACAATAGGAGATGCTTTGAGGCTTATGCAGCAATATAAGATCTCCGGATTTCCTGTGGTGAATGATTCGAACCAGCTAATCGGAATTCTCACAAACAGGGATCTCCGATTTGACCCTGACGAGTCAAGGCCTGTTTCAGAACTGATGACTAAGGACGGGCTCATCACTGCTCCCGTAGGTACAGACCTCGAAAAAGCGGAAGTGATACTTCAGAAGTACAGGATAGAAAAGCTTCCTGTGGTTGACAAGAACCGTAAGCTCAAAGGGCTTATCACTTTCAAAGACATTCAGAAAAGAAAGAAGTTTCCCAATGCCTGCAAAGACAAATACGGCAGACTGAGGGCGGGGGCTGCTGTGGGAATTTCCGCAGATACCATCGACCGCGTGTCTGCGCTTGTAAACGCCGGCGCGGATGTGATAGTGATTGACACGGCTCACGGCCATTCGAAGGGAGTGATTGAAATGGTAAAGAAGATAAGGAAAAAGTTTGATGTTGATCTGATAGCGGGGAATGTTGCCACTGCCGAGGCGACTACAGATCTGATAAAAGCCGGTGCTGATTGTGTTAAGGTCGGGATCGGTGCGGGCTCCATCTGCACTACGCGGGTGATCGCAGGAGTAGGCGTACCGCAGATAAGCGCAGTGCTTGAATGCTCAGCAGCAGCATCAAAGCTTGGCGTGCCTGTGATCTCGGACGGCGGTATAAAGCAGACAGGAGACGTACCGAAAGCGATCGCGGCAGGTGCAGATTCCGTAATGCTCGGGGGAATGTTTGCGGGCACGGAGGAAGCGCCGGGAGAAAAGGTCCTTTACGAAGGTAGGAGCTTCAAGGTCTACAGAGGAATGGGCTCGATCGAGGCGATGAAGAAGGGAAGCAAGGACAGGTATTTTCAGGATGTGGAAGATGACATTAGCAAGCTTGTTCCCGAAGGGATAGAGGGTATCGTTCCTTACAAAGGATTTGTCGGTGAAACGATCTACCAGATCATCGGCGGACTCAGGTCAGCTATGGGTTATTGCGGAGCGAAGAACATCAAAGATATGAAGAACAAGACAAAGTTTGTAATGATCACGAATGCGGGACTGAGGGAATCGCATCCACATGATGTAAAGATAACGAAGGAAGCTCCGAATTATTCACCGAAGTAGCAAGCAGTACATTTGATTTTTAGGTGGAATCTTAATGGGCCGAAATGCATTTTCGCACATGAATTTTTAATAATACTCAAATGAATCAATTTCCTTCACGGACCGGAGCAATAGACGCTTCCTTTTCTTCTGAAACAACCAGGAAGTTTCTACTAAATGTATATAACTGGATGGCAATGGGACTTGCCATAACAGGAGTCATAGCTTATGGTGTTGCCGGATCAGAATTCTCATATAAGCTCGCGACAAGCCCCTTTCTTTATTTCGGGCTGTTCATAGTGCAGATAGCAATTGTGTTCGGATTATCGGCGGCAATAAACAGGATCCCGTCGGGTGTAGCCATCGGAGCATTCTTCCTGTATTCAGCTCTGACAGGACTCACGTTTTCAATATTGTTCATGGTTTTCACAGGTGCATCGATCGCCTCCACATTCCTGATCTGCGCCGGAATGTTTGCCGGAGTGAGCGTATTCGGATATGTCACTAAGATGGACCTTTCAAAGTTCGGCACTTATCTCTTTATGGCTTTGATCGGGATCATACTTGCATCTGTTGTGAACATCTTCCTGAAGAGCCCTATGATGAACTGGATAATCAGCATAGTCGGGGTGCTCGTATTCACCGGACTTACGGCTTATGATACTCAGAAGATAAAGCAGATGAGCCAGACAACGGATTTTGACAGCGAACAGGGAAAGAAGGCCGCGGTCATAGGGGCGCTTGCTCTTTATCTTGACTTCATCAACCTCTTCATGTTCCTTCTGAATCTTCTCGGAAGCAGAAGAGACTGACGCAGGGACTTACGGATTTTCAACGCTGATCCAGCGCCTTACAACAAATCTTTTTCCTTTTGAAGAACCCCATTCATCCACAGGGGTTCTTTCATTTATAACCTCAGTAAGTCTTTCTTCAAGCTGTGAAGTGTGAACGCCGGCCGGAGGACTGCTTTCGATCACTTCATCCCTGTCAAGCACTATGATTACATGTCCGCTCCATACGATCAGATCAAGCGGCTCAAGTATTGGAATGATCTCTGCGACCGTCTTTCCCTCTACCGGAACGCCCCGGCCGTAACTTACCAGAGAGGAAGTGTTCCTCGGCGTTATTCCTCCCGTTGACTCATAGATCAGGCCTGAGCAGTCAACTCCCTTAAGTGTCCACAGGTCTTTCACTTCTGTTCCGATCTCACCTGCAGGCCTGTAATATTCCAGCATCTTTGAAACTCCTTCTGCGAAATTTCCGCCCCACATATACGGACTTCCCGCAAGCGCTTTCATTCTGGCGATGATACTGTCTTTTCCCGGCATCTCCTTTCGCCTTTCGGCAGGCGGCATGTTAATATCGTATGCATCAGTAAAGCGGCTGTCAATGAAAAGTCTTGCATCATATACATAATCATTTGTCTTCACTTCAAGTATTTCGTACCCATCCCTGTTTTCAGATGCGATAACTTCAAACACCGTTCCAGGAAACGCTATGAACTCCATCTCTCTTATTAGTCCTTTGCTGTCCAGTTTCACTGTCATGCCGTCAACACCTCCAAAGACGCTTTCAAAGTCGGCAGTGTTGAGCACAGGAGTGAAATCGCGCGAGATAACGTAACGCCCGTCAGTTGCAAAGGCTGAAGCCGCAAATGCAATCAGCAAAACGGCAGGCAGAAGTCTTACTGCCGCGCTCTTTTTATTCATCAGGTTCATAAATTGATTGTTAAACTTTTCATTGAAAGTTAAATTGAACAAAATTACCGACTCCTTCAATGAATATTCAGGACTTCCTTCTGGCTTTTATTCCGATGTTCGTCGCTTTTGATGCTATCGGCGTGATACCCATGTATCTTGGCTTGTCTGAAGGTATTGAAGATTCTAAGAAGGTAAGGCTCGTGAGGAATGCATCGGTAACAGCAATTGCGATCTGCATCATTTTTCTTTTTGTAGGAGATGCATTGCTTGACTTCATGGGAATCACTCAGGATGATTTTCGCATAGCCGGCGGAATAATCCTTCTCATAATCTCAATCAGCGATCTTCTCTTCTATTCTTCCAGGGTGAGGGATGTTGAGCCCGAGGACGTCGGAATTGTTCCGATAGGCATACCCCTGATAGCGGGGCCAGCGGTGCTCACGACCATTCTCATCACAAACGATGCTTACGGCTGGCAGCTCACCAGCGTCTGCATTGTCATCAACATGGTCATAATGTATATTTCTCTTGCAAATGCAAACAGAATCAAGAAACTTATGGGCGAAGCGGGTTCAAAGGCATTTGCCAAGATAGCTTCACTGTTCCTTGCGGCAATTGCAGTTATGATGATCCGCGTTGGGCTTATGAACATACTCGACTGATCCGAAAACCAAATCCAAGATACGATGAAAACTTTCCTGAAGGCGCTTGCCGGCGCTCTGATCCTGTCATTCCGGCTCTCAGCATCCCCCGTAATAAATGAAGTGATGTACACACCTGCCGACCCCGGCAACGAGTGGTTTGAACTTCTCAACACAGGCGAAACAATTGACCTTTCCGGATGGAAATGGAAGGATGCCACATCCGCGCTCAGAACAATTTCTTCACAGCCGGTGGCACTGCAGAGGGATTCATTCATTGTCATCTGCCAGGACTCGCTCAAATTCAGGGCACAGTATCCGGAATCCGGCTGCAGGCTGATTCAAACAGCATGGAGCGCGCTGAACAACACAGGCGATAATCTGATTCTGATCAATACTTCGGGCGCAAGGGTTGACTCGCTTTCGTTTGCCACTTCATGGGGTGGAACCTCTGCCTATTCACTTGAACGAAAGTACCCGCTCGGACTTACAAACTCAAGCGTCAACTGGGGCTCCTGCATTTTCGCAGGCAAAGCATCTCCCGGAGCTGAAAACTCGATCAGGGCGAAAGAGCATGATGTTGCCTTCAGAAAGATTCAGCTATCTCCGACCGGTCCGGTAGCAGGCTCTTATGCGGATGTGAAGATTACACTTGCCAATACCGGGCTCAATCCTGCAGAGGGAGTATTGCTTAAGGTTTATGATGACCGCAACCTTGACACTGCGTCTCAGCCCGGTGAACTTATCGTCAGTTCTGAATTAAACACAATTCAGCCCGGGGATTCTGCAGGATTTGAACTACAGCTCACAGGTCTTGAAGCAGGAAGAAAACAACTCATAGCAATAGCAGAATATGCGCCTGACAATGACACTTCCGACAACATTAAGGTACATTCGTTCTATGTGAGCGAGCCCGGTGCGGCAGGAAGTATGGTGATCAACGAGATCATGTATGATCCATTGACAGGAATGTCAGAATGGATAGAACTTTACAATCCCTCCCCGTCAGAGTATGATGTGAAAGGGTGGAAGATAATAGACAATACTTCCGAACTGGACTTGTCAGATTCTTCACTGACGGTACCTCCCGGAGCATACTTAGTGATTGCATCCGACTCGTCTTTGCTAAGCCAGTTCGCTTATCTTACAGAAAGAAGTCCCTCATCTCAAACGATCATCGCAGGGTCTTTGAGTCTCAGCAACAGCGGTGAAAGGATCACACTTGCTGACAGCCTCCTTACAACAATTGATCAAATGAACTACAACCCATCCATGCATAATCCCGACATAGAAGACCCCACGGGAATATCGCTTGAGCGGATAAATCCTGCACTGCCCTCAGCCGGTCCTTCGAACTGGAGCTCATGCACCTACGGGGCAGGCGGAACTCCCGGGAAGAAGAACAGCCTGTTTGCCGACTATCGGCCTGGTTCGGCAGAGATAAGCATTGAGCCGAATCCGTTCTCTCCGGACGGTGACGGCTTTCAGGATGCGGCCGTGATCACGTGCAGATTCGACTTTTCGTCAGGCACACTTCGCGCAGGTGTGTACGACGTCCGCGGGAATCTAGTATCCACACTTGCAAACAACGAGGTTACAGGTAGTATCAAGGATTTCATCTTCAGCGGCTATTCCGACGGCAAGACAAGGCTTCCGGTTGGAATCTATGTGGTTGTGATTGAGGCTATTGACCGTGACAAAGGCATGCCGGTAACAGTGAAAGCGCCGGTTGTCATTGCCGCCAGGATGTAACATTCACACATAACGCTTCATGAAGACAGTGAAGCAGATCATTGGAACGGTATTCGTTGAACTTCCTACTTACTTTGCATTAATGAGATAGAATTTCTAATTTGAAATACATTAAAGTACACACGGAGAGAGTTGACAAACATCAAACCTGTCTATTGCTATCTCATAATTATTGCCGTAACGTTCATTGTTTTTGCAAATGCTCTTGACGGTGGTTTCGTATTCGACGATGAGAGCGTAGTTGTTAACAACTCGTCAATACAGAACCTTTCAAATATCCCTAAGTACTTTACGGCGGAAGAGGGATTTCACAAAGTCATAGGAAAGTACTACAGGCCGTTGGTCTCTTCAAGCTACGCCGTTGATTATGCAATATGGGGATTGAATCCGTACGGTTTCCATCTCACCAATATAATCATCCACTGCATCGCTTCCATGCTCCTGTTCAGGATCTTTCAGCTCCTGTTCTGGAGATACAAATACAGGAACATATTCTCACTTCTTACTGCTCTGATCTTCGTGGTACATCCGGTTCATACCGAGGCTGTGACATGGATAAGCGGAAGAACGGACTCTATGGTAACTCTGTTCTTCTTCGCGTCTTTCATCTTTTATCTCGAATATACACGTGAACAAAAACACGACAGGAGGACCGGGCAGATTGTGAGTGTGCAGACGCATAAGCCTGTTTACCTGTATTTGTCGCTTCTTTTTTATGCAGTTGGACTGCTTTGCAAGGAAATGCTTGTAACAATGCCGGTAATAATACTTCTGTATGATTTTGTTTATCGCAGGAAAGACCTTGACTACCTGAGAAAGAATGCATTCGTGTATATACTCTTCGGAGTGATAACAGTTGCTTTCATGCTTATCAGGCACAATTTACTCAAAGACATACCGGACAGGGAGACTTATCTTTATTTCTTCGGAAAGGATGATGTGACTGCAATTGCAACGATGCTGAAAACAGTTCCTGTATATTTCAGACTCCTGTTTGCTCCGTTCGGCCTCTTGTATCATTACAACGGTGTCATAAGGGACTCCGGCTCATTTCTTGACCTGCCTGTGGTACTGTCAGTGCTTTTCATCTTCATGCTCATTTTTGCATCATATTTCTTTTATAAGAGAGACAGCATAATCTCATTTGCAATATTGTTCTTCCTTGTCACACTACTGCCTGTAATGAATATAGTTCCTACGATGAACCTGATGGCGGAGAGGTTCCTCTATCTTGTTTCATTCTCACTGGTCCTTGTCATAGCGCATCTCTGCATGCTCGGCAGTTCGAAGAGGGACAAGGGAATTCTTCTCGCGGGCATGGTGGTGATCATCGGCTCGATGTCGTTTCTCACATACTCAAGAAACAAGGACTGGAAAGACAACAACACGCTGTATTCTTCTGCGGAAGGTATTGAGGGAAATGTACTCCTGGTTAACAGAGGGAATATTTTTGCCAACATGCAGAAGTATGATGACGCTGCAAAACTTTACAAGAGAGCGATTGAACTGCGGGAGAACAGCCTTCTTGCTCATCACAATCTTGGCCTTGTGTATTTGCTCAAGGGAAACCTGGATTCTGCAGAGATCAGGTTCAAGAGAGGCATACAGATCGATCCCTACGCGCCGGACGGGTATTTTCAGATGGCCACAATCTCCAATATGAGGAATAAGAAAGACGATGCGATATTTTATCTTGAGAAACTCCAGTCAGTTTATCCTGATTATAAGAACTCTGCTCAAATACTCGCTGAGCTTAAGGAAGGAAAAGGGGACAAGCTAAGCATGGTGCCGAAAGGATTTGATGACAAGGAGTCTGTGGATTACAAAAAGTCAATTCTTCAGAGAAGGTCGTATGCAAACTTCTCCGAAGGAAAGATCGACGATGCCATCAAAGATCTCAAAGACCTGTTTGCAATAACTGATGACAGCACCAACAAGGCCGGGATCCTGAATAACATTGCAATGTGCTACGAGAAAAAGGGAGATAAGGAGAATGAAGAGAAGCATTTCCTTATGTCTCTGGACTATGATCCGAAGAGCATAAATGCAATGAACGGAATTGCTGCATTCTATCTGAGGCAGGGCAGTGGAGAAAAGGCGGAGGAGTACTTCAGGAAGATACTTGAGATCAGTCCGGACAATGAAATTGCGAAGAAGAAACTGGATTCCCTTCAAAGGGTAAAGTGAACTGCAAAGAAATCATTCAAAAAAACATACACAATAATGAACTGGAAGCTGGTGATGATCCTTGTGGCGGTAGGCGCAGTAATGGCGGTGCTTTCCGTCTACGGAGTTCTTCAGTCAGGATTTGAGCTGATAATATGGATCCTGTTCGGTTTGATCTCCGCATATCTCATAGCTAAGACAGGTGGAAGGATGCCCTTTGTTGAAGGAGTTGTGGTTGGAATTCTGAGCGGGCTTGTAAACGCCGTGATACAATCTGCAATGTTCAACACTTACCTTCTGAATAATCCGGAGTCACTTGACGGATTCAGAGAACTGCCTGTAGCAATGCAGCCGCAGTATGTATTGCTGTTTGCCGGCCCTTTCATTGGGCTGATTTACGGAATCGTACTTGGGATAATTGCATTGTCATTAAGGAAGATCATCAGCTCAAACGATTAATTAAGGATCATGAACAAAAGAATCTTGGCATTTGTATTCCTGATACTGACTTTTGTCATCTCATCAGCGATTCCGCAGGATAAGCCGCGAAGAGCATATATGCCGCTTGACGAAGAGGCAGAAATGATCGCAAAGATACGTCCGGGGGCTAAAGGCCGCACGCAGATGCAGTCACCTTTATCTTCCTTTCCCAATGTTAACATATCAGGCGACAGTTCTCCTCAGAATGAACCTTCGGTTAAGATCAGCAGAAAAGATCCGTCGAGGGTTGTTGCCGCATGGAGAGATTTCAGAAGAGGGGTATCAAATCCGACCAACAGGCAGGTAGGGTACAGCATTTCAACGGACGGCGGAATAACCTGGTCAGAAAGCATGCTTCTCGACTCTACGCTATTGCCGGGATTCCCGAGAAACAGCGATCCGGTTGTTGCGGTTGATTCTGCCGGCAACTTTTACATTGCGGTCGTATGCATCGGCAACTCAGGCGGGCTTGGAGTTTACAAGTCAACCGACGGCGGTGAGACTTTTCCTCAGGCTTACCTGGTTGCAAATACGGGCTCAGAAGACAAAGAGTGGATGGACAATGACAGGGTGCCGGGAAGCCCTTATCTGGACAGGCTATACATGTCCTGGACCCGCTTCAGCGGCAATACGGGAATAAAAGTATCATACTCGTCCAATTCGGGAGTTAACTGGAGCGACGGAGTATCTGTAAGTGACGAGATTAACGGTGTGCAGGGGTCTGATATAGCGATCGGCCTTGACGGAGAGCTTTACATTACATGGCTTGATTTCAATACACCTCTAGATGTGCTGAAATTCGACAAGTCAACGAACGGAGGCATTTCATTCGGTACTGACACAGACATTGCCAGCGGGCCAAGCCCTGTAATCACCATTTCTTCGAGTAATATTTCCATGCCTTCCATTGCGGCAGATATAAGCAACGGACCGGGAAGAGGAAACATATATGCGGTTTGGTGCGATGCAAGGAACGGCGATCCGGATGTCTTCATCTCAAAGTCAACAAACAGAGGGGCCAACTGGTCGGAGCCGTTCAGGATAAACAGAGATCAGGTGGGAAACGGCAAACTTCAGTGCTGGCCCTGGATCGAAGTTGATGAAGAGGGAAATATTGCAGTGCTGTATTACAGTTCGGAGAACACAACCTCCAACAACGTTATAGAAGCATATCTGGCATGGTCAAACAATCAGGGCGCCTCCTTTGTTAACTCACTGCTGAGTACTGAACCATCACCTACAAACCAGCCGAACACTGCTGTCAGATTCGGAGATTACATTTGCCTGGATTATTATTCAGACCGGATCGTCCCCGTGTGGACGGATGAAAGGGCTGGAGGTGTTAACATGGAAATTTATACAGCTTTGTACACGACACCTTCAGGAATAGCACAGTACTCCGATGCAGTTCCAACGGATTACAACCTTTATCAGAACTATCCAAACCCGTTCAATCCGGAAACAAAGATAAGATTCGACGTAGCATCAAGAGGGGCGATAAGTCTGAAGGTTTATGACATGCTCGGAAGGGAAGTTGCTTCACTTGCAGAAGGTATAATGGATCCGGGTTCATACGAAGTTTCTTTTGATGCATCCGTACTTTCAGGTGGAGTCTATTTTTACAGGCTTCAGTCAGGCAATTATGCCGGAACAAAGAAACTGACAGTGCTGAAGTGAACCGGTAATGACTGTCACAGCATTTTGAAGTGTTCCGCCGTTCGCATGGCCTGACGGTAGTGCCTTTCTTCGTGAAGAGTGATTATGTCTAACAGATCATCCAGCGAATAGGTGATAATTCCGGATGCAGGCGAAGTTATGATGGTCTTCCTGAAATCAGTCCGGCTTAGATTCGAAATCAGTCCGGTAAGTTCATCCTGAGTATCCAGAAAGCTACTTATAACCCCGGGATCAAGATCGCTGTATGAAGGTTCAAATGGGTTCATGGTTTTGAATTTCTTCTTCTCGTCAGGGCTCACAGATTTGACAAGCATCTTTCCAAAAAGTCCAGGGAGCAAAGGCACCTTTCCCCAGATGCCTGGCTGCAAAGTTCCACTGGCGGCAGCCTTAAGTTGCGGGAAATATGACCTGTTGGAAACCGTCAGATGATCAATGCATTGACCGATGCTCCAGGATTGCGGCGTGATCTTCATGTTCAGCTTTGCTGAATCGAGCCCTTCAAAATTCCCTTTCACCTTACTGCTGATCGCGCCGAGCTTTTCAATTGCTTCAGTAATTCTCTGAACAGACATTCCGGAAATTTTTTCCGTCAAACTAAGTCAATGAGCGGAGAAATCAAATGAACAAGCAATTGCTTCAGTCAACTCATCATAAAACTTAGTGCTTTAAAAATTAAGAATGAATTTGCATCTTGTCCGACTCAATTTTTGGCTTTGGCAAATCATTACTCCAGACGGATCAGCCTTCTGAAGGGAATTTCCTGGAGGATAATCGGAACACTTGACACTATCCTTCTTTCATTCATATTCACCGGAAAGCTGAATCTGGCTGTAAAGATCGGCGGTATCGAGCTTTTCACAAAGATATTTCTTTACTATGTTCATGAGCGGGTTTGGGGAAAGCTCAAAGTTGGAAGGCAGTCGATTGCTTCGGGAGGAGTCATTTCCTATGAAGACAAGCACTGGCGGAGTGTTGCAAAAGGAATCAGCTGGAGAGTGATAGGAACTCTTGACACCATTGTCATTGCTTACCTCGTAACGGGGCAAATCACACAGGCATTTGAAATTGGATTCACTGAAGTTTTTACAAAAATGTTTCTCTTCTATCTGCACGAAAGACTCTGGAACAAGATCACAAGATATAAGAAAGATCTTTCTGAAAATACTATAACCGAACCTGCATGAATCCGCACATACTTGAAAAGAAGACCCTGATCAAAAGAAACCGGCAGGAGTTGTTTCATTTCTTCAGCAATGCCGAAAACCTCAACCGGATCACGCCTCCTCAGCTTGGCTTCCGCATCATAACGCCTTTGCCCATAGAGATGAAAGAAGGCGCTCTGATTGAGTATGTGATACGGCTGAACGGGATACCTTTCAAGTGGAAAACGGAGATAACCAAATGGGATCCACCGCACAGTTTTACGGACACTCAACTCAAGGGGCCATACAAAATGTGGATTCATGACCATATTTTTGAAGATAGAGGAGATGAAACGCTGATGACTGACGTAGTCAGATACCTGTCACCGGGCGGTATTCTTGAGATAATACCACACAAGCTCCTGGTGGAAAGGAAAGTAAGGGAGATCTTTGATTTCAGAGAAAAGAGGTTCCGGGAGCTTTTCCCTTGAGGACCAGTAAAACCGGGATGCCCGAGAACAACAATTCTGCGGAGTCACTCAAAAATCCCTTGATATTTTTTATGCAAAGTCATTTTTTAAGCGTAAATCTTTACCAAACTTAACACAGCAGAAAAATGAAAAGATTGCTTACAATCATGGCGCTTATTGGCGTCATCGTCTTTTCCCCAAAAACCAATTATTCGCAGACAAACAACGTACTGCTTGAATACTGCACCGGAACCTGGTGCCAGTGGTGTCCGTGCGGACATGACATAATCAACGGAATTCTTGTAAACTATCCGAACACTGTAGTCCTCGGATATCACGGGGCCGGAAGCGATCCCTGGCAGACTTACTCAGCGGGAATAAGGGGTTTGTTCGGATTCAGCGCATACCCAACCGGGAGTGTCGGCAGGAAATCCGGGATCATTTCAAGAAGTGCATGGAACAATGAAGTGGTGATACAGACAAACACAATACAGCCCGGAGTGAACATTGAGGTTACGAACAAGAGCTATGATGAAGGAACAAGGACACTGACAGCAACTGTCAGAGTAACGGCAAATACGGAGCTGACCGGAAATTACTACATTAACTATGTTCTGACTGAAGACAATCTGATCTATAGTCAAACGGGCAACAGTTCATGTGCAGGAAATCCAAGCTACGTTCACAGCCATGTTGTAAAGAGTATGATGAACGGAGATGCAGGAGAGGTTCTGAGTACGGGAACTTGGACAAACGGAACAACAATAACGAAGCAGATCAACTATGTTGTGCCTTCATCACCGCAGATAGCAGATCCGAACAACTGCCATCTTAATGTTTTTGTATATTTGCAGGGTTCAAGTTACTCAGCCAACAGCAATGTACAGCAGGCAATGAAGACACCATTGACGGGAACAACGGGCATTTCAAATAACAATGCGACTGTTCAGGACTTTGCACTGTCACAGAACTATCCCAATCCGTTCAATCCGAGCACAAGTTTCTCGTTCTCAATTCCGAAGAGCGGAGAGGTTTCGCTGAAATTCTACGATATGCTTGGCAACGAGGTGGCAACTTATGTTGACGGTTATCTGAATGCAGGTTCATACAGTGTAGAGTTTGACGGTTCAACGCTTTCAAGCGGAGTTTACTTCTACAAGCTTCAGGCGGGAGATTTTTCGGCCACAAAGAAAATGGTACTTTCGAAATAACATTAACTAACTTCTTCACTACTTGCAAAGCGGGCTTAAGCCCGCTTTTTTTTTTGCCGGGCTTAAGCCCGGCGATGGACAATAACACAGGTCTGACGCAAGCCCTTGCCGATTAATTGCAGTTACCGTTCCTGCAGGCGGGCTTAAGCCCGCCTGCTCAGGAGCTCAGGCGCCCGTATCACGCAAATGGGAATTAATCTTGATTCTTAGGAATAGTTTGCATAAAATGATTTCACATTTTTATTAATTAAACCGGACGGAAAAATGAAAAGAAATTATCTACCGTTTCAGATGATCGTTGCTCTCCTGCTGGTAATTATCATTAGTTCACACAGCTACTCCCAATGGACTTTGGCCGGATCAGTTTCAAATGCAGGTACATTCCCCAGCATTTCTGTCGTGAACCAGAATGTAGCCTGGATTGCCGGCGGGCCCAACGGTACTCCAGTTGTCTTCAGGACAACCAACGGCGGCACTAACTGGACAACCATCCCGACAACAGGCGTTCAGCTGGAACTCTACTGCATCTGGGCAACTGATGAGAATACTGCCTACGTAGGCAACGGCGGCGCATCCGGTGGCGCAGGAGGAAATGCAAAATTCTTCAAAACAACTGACGCCGGTGCAACATGGACTGAAGTTGGCGCAACCGGCGGTTCTGCCGGATTCATCAATGGTATTGTCTTTTCAAGAACCACACCCAATTTCGGAATTGTACAAAGCGATCCGCCGCTTGGTGCAGGACAGCCATACTATGTGTCTGTGACAACTAACGGAGGCGTTACCTGGACTGCAACAAGTCCTCCGGGACAATCCGGTACTGCTTCTGCTCAGAATTCAATTGTTGTGATTGACAATCAGTTCTACGGATTCGGAAGCAATACTGCGCCGCCTGCAGCCATCCTTACAACTGACGGTGGTACAACATGGAACAAGCGAAACACTGCGCTGACAGGAAATTTCACATCAGGTGTGGCATTCAAGGACGACAAACTCACAGGTGTGGTTGCATCAAGCACATCGCTTCCCAATATCGCAAGGACTACGGATGCGGGAGCAACATGGACGCAGATCAACACGGGTACAGGACAGTCGGGTTACTGCGGGCTGAAGTGGATCTCCGGAACCAACACGGTCTATCTTTCAGCAGATCAGGGCGTTACAGGTGTTGTTAAGAAGAGTACAAACGGCGGCCTCAACTGGACAGTTATGTCAACCTCAGGCCTTACAGGTATAACGCATTTCGATTTCTACAGGAGCGGTACGAATGTTTACGGATATGCCGTTACAGCTAACGGAGCGGTTCTTAAAGTGACCGACAACGTTACGTCCATTGAACCTGTGAACAGTATTGTTCCCGATCATTTCAGTCTCGGGCAGAACTATCCCAATCCATTCAATCCTTCAACAAAGATCAACTTCTCTGTCCCCGTTTCGTCACACATAATGCTGAAAGTGTTTGATGCATCGGGCAGGGAAATTGCAGAGGTCGTAAATGAATTCGCTCAGGCCGGAAACTATACAGTCGATTTCAATGCTACAAGTAACATGACATCAGGCGTGTATTTCTATACATTAAGTGCGGGAGAATTCAGAGCTACAAAGAAACTCATGCTGATCAAATAACGCAACAGTTGCATTCGGTTTTACATGCCTGTCTCATCACGCGGCAGGCATTTTTTTTTTATGGCTTAATTTAGTTCTCGCCGTGAAATATATTTGTGCAGTTATTAAAAACTAAACCCAACGAAGCAATGAAGAACTTTCTTACACTCTTGATGACCATCCTGGTTTCCGGCGCCTCATTTGCGCAGTGGACTGTCGTCAGCCAGATCCCGACCAATCCCAACGTAAATACCATCAGTGTTGTGAACCAGAACGTTATCTGGGCGGCTTGCGATGCAAACAGATTGTACAAGACCACCGACGGGGGCACAACCTGGCTCCTGAGAAATACAGGTCTCCCGACAGGAAACCTTTACGGAATATCAGCACTTGACACAACTACTTGCTGGGTTGGTACTGTCAGTGGCAGCATTTACAAGACAACCGACGGCGGGAGTTCATGGACACTGCAGTTCTCGCTGTCTGGTAGTTTTACGAACGGAATCAATATGTTCAATGCAAACTATGGCGTTTACTACGGTGATCCGACAGGTTCAGGACAGCCGTATCAGTTCAGATACACGACCAACGGAGGAACTAACTGGCTATTATCTCCTAATGCTCCGATCGCAGGAAATGAATTCGGCGTCGTAAATGCATGGGATTGGATTGATACATCAAAATTTTGGATTGGCTCCGCAAATCTGGCCGCAAGCGCACCAAATGCAAAGATCTACAAAACCACTGCCGGTTACGGCGGGGGCAACTGGAGCTCGGTAAATGTTTCAGGTACTGGCGGCGCTCAGGGGCTGTATTATCAGGCGATTGCTTTCACAGACAATAACAACGGTCTAGCAGGCTCTAACGGCAGTGACATAAGAAAGACAACTGACGGCGGAAACTCCTGGACAACAGTGACTCCTCCTTCCGGATTCACCGCATTTGCCGCTATCAATTTCCACGGGATGAAAGACGGCTCAAACACTATACGCTTGAGCCTTAGCGATGGTCTTGCTTACAAGGTCTACAAGACAACCAATCTCGGCACATCCTGGACTGAAGAAACACTTCCTGCACTCGGACAAACTAACGGCATTCAGCACATGCAGTTCATAAATGCCAATCTGGGTTTCTCCGGCGGTAATCTTGGAGTATTCATGAGGTATGGAAATCCATCGGGGATCAGCAATACAAGCGGAGAGGTTCCGGCCGATTACAAGCTCGGTCAGAACTATCCTAATCCGTTCAATCCTTCCACAAAAATTGACTTCTCAATTCCCGTATCCTCAAATGTTACACTTAAAGTATATGATGCACTCGGAAAAGAAGTCGCTGTCTTAGCGGATAAGTTCATGAATGCAGGCAATTATACAGCAGATTTCACGGCAACTTCCGGTTTGAACTCGGGAGTGTATTTTTACACGCTTAGTGCAGGAAATTTCAGCGAAACGAAGAAGCTTCTGCTTGTGAAATAATCAGCAAAAACTTTCCATAAAAATACCCGCTCCTTTAGGGGCGGGTATTTTTTTTTGAGCGATATCTTTGTGATCGATAAAGTATATTTTACTCAATCAAAAATCAAAATCTGTTCTTACAATAATGCGCAAATTTTTAGCATTTCTATTTCTTATCATCCTTTCCTCAAACGCATTTTCTCAATGGATCGCATTACCGAGACCATCAGGCGCTACAGTCAGTTCGGTATCAGCCCCAAGTCCTTTCGTTGTCTGGATCGCATGTGACTCTACAAAGCTCTTCAGGTCCACTGATGCCGGCACTACATGGGCATTGAGAAATTCCGGGCTTCCGACGGGCAATCTCTACGGGATCTCTGCAATCGACTCTTTGAATTGCTGGGTTGGAACAGCGGGCGGCAGTATTTACAGAACTTCCAACGGAGGATTGAACTGGACACTTCAGTTTTCTCAGGCAGGAAGTTTTTCAGACGGGATCAAGATGTTCAACCTCAATTACGGAATTTATTATGGAGATCCCACTGGGTTAGGTGCTCCGTTTCAGATCAGATATACAACTAACGGCGGGACCAACTGGATACTGTCTCCGAATGCTCCCATTTCACAGAACGATTACGGAGTGATTAATGCCTGGGATTGGATCGATACTTCAAGAATCTGGCTTGGTGCGGCGAATGCTACGTCATCCGCAACGAGTGCCAGAATCTTCAGAACATCAACAGGAATCGGAAGCGGAAACTGGTCCACTGTTACAATAATCGGATCCGGAACTACTGACGGATTGTACTGGCAGGCAATTGCATTCATTGATGCAAACAACGGAATTGCCGGATCGAACGGGGGGAATCTCAGAAGGACTACCGACGGAGGTGCAACCTGGCAACTTCTCACAAATCCTCCAGGCTTAGGCACTGTGGCAATGGTTGCTCTGAATGCGATCAGAGACGGCTCCGGAACAGTACGGCTTAGTACAATAGGAGGAGGCATAAACAAGATTTTCAGGACTACAAACCTGGGTGCCAACTGGATCGAGGAAGCCATTCCGACGCAAGGTACGCAGAACAAGATCAATCACATTCAGTTTCTGAGTCAGGCTCTGGGCTATGCTGGATGCAACGGCGGTTACATCCTCAGATACGGTAATCCGTCTTCGGTAAATCTTGTGAACAACGCAACTCCGGATCAGTTCAGGCTTGAACAGAATTATCCTAACCCGTTCAATCCTTCCACAAAGATCAACTTCTCCGTTCCGAAAGGTTCAAATGTGACGATCAGGGTATATGATCTTAACGGAAAAGAGGTCTCTTCTTTGCTGTCTGAGTTTAAAGAAGCCGGCAACTACTCGCTGGACCTCATAGCACCTGCAAACATGACCTCCGGCCTGTACTTCTATAAAATGATTGCTGGGGAGTTCACTGCTTCTAAGAAGCTCATGCTTGTCAAGTAAGTCCGCAATATATAGATCTTCAAAGCCCCGTTTTCTCTGATCACGGGGCTTTTTAATTTTAATTGTTGCATCTTAAAATCATTCCGCTTAGTTTGTCGCAAATCAATTATGCGACTAATCTACCTGAAAATATTCTGCGCAAAGCTGCTGCCAAAGATCAGTTGGTGCATCCAGAACTTTCTCACGATGGAGTTCTACAGGAAGATATGCCGCAAGTGTTACTGGAATAACATCTACGAAAAAGAACATTCCGTTCTGAAGAACACGCTGCTGATCCTCATTTCGATTCTGCCGCTGATGTTCCTTTCATTCTTTTATCAGCCGACTGATCCGGCCAATTCAAACAAAGCATCTTCGGCATTGCGCTCGATAAAGCTGTTCCTTCTGTTGAGGCTTAAGTTCGGCGCCATGCTTGATTCATTCTCCGATAAATTAATAAGTCTGCCGTCGTTCTTGTCCGGGCAGAGCGGTTCACCATTGTCCGGAAAAGATCTGTTTGTTACCTATTCTGTTCTCCGCATCTGAAGAAACTTACGGTATTGTTCCGTAACGTTTCAAAGCATCACATCTGACTTTTTTACATCCCGATCAAATTGAAACCGTTGGACACTGAACTTGCATACAGAATGTGCAGAGTGGTTGCCCAGAAGCATTACGAGAATTTCCCCGTGGGATCATTGCTGATCCCTTCAGATAAGAGGAAATACGTTTACGCTGTTTATGCTTTTGCAAGGTATGCAGATGATATCGCAGATTCAGGCTTACTGAGCAAGGAGGAGAAGATACTTCGCCTGGGTAATCTTAACGAGGAACTTGATAAGATCTCGACGGGAAGCACAAGATTTGATCCTGAGACCGAATACATATTCACTGCGCTCTTTGACACTTCATCTTCGCTTGAGATACCTTTGCAGGAATTCAGAGACCTTCTTTCTGCATTCAGGCAGGATGCGGTTGTTTCAAGGTATTTTGAGTTTGATGAACTTATTGATTATTCGCGGAGATCTGCCAATCCGGTCGGCCGCCTTGTGCTGAGGATCTTTGGTTATGTCAGTGAAAGGAACAGTGAACTGTTCATGAAGTCAGACAAGGTCTGTACAGCATTGCAACTTACCAATTTCTGGCAGGATGTCTCGGAAGATCTTAAGATAGACAGGATATACATACCCGGAGAATACATGAACAGGCACGGCTATTCGGAGGTTGATCTGAGGTCGGGGATTGCGGACGGCAGATTCAGGGATATGATGAAAGAACTTTGCACAGTGACTGAAGAGCTGTTTTCGGAAGGTGAGTCAGTCTCAGGCCATCTCAGCGGAAGGCTGAAGTATGAGATCAGGGCAACTGTAGAAGGAGGAAGGATGATACTTGGAAAGATCCGTGAACTTAATTATGATGTGCTGAACCAAAGGCCCGGATTGACTAAAGCTGACAAGCTTTCATTGTTTTATAAAGCATTCAAAGGAAATTGAAGATCAAAGAAGAGGAAGATCAGAAGCAGATAACAGGCGAGAGCAAATCGAGCTTTCTGTATTCATTCAAGCTGCTTTCAAGTGAAAAGAACGATGCGATCAACACTATCTATGCTTTCTGCAGGAAGACTGATGACATCGTTGACAATACCGATGAAAGCGAACAGCAGAAGACTTCGAGGATAGTTGAATGGCGTGATGAGCTTGAAATGGCGCTCGTAAGCGGTGAGTCAAAATACTCACTGCTGAACAAACTGAATAACGTGAGGCTCAAGTTCAATATTCCGGTTCAGCCGTTCTTTGACCTCGTAAAAGGAATGGAAATGGACCTGAAGAAGAAGCGATACAATTCGTTCAGCGAACTTGCCGAATACTGTTTCAATGTGGCTTCAACTGTCGGACTTATGAGCATTGAGGTCTTTGGCTACAGCAATCAGAAGACAAAGGACTTTGCAGTGAATCTCGGCATTGCCCTGCAGCTCACAAACATTCTGCGTGACATAAGGCAGGATGCAGAGCTTGGGAGGATCTACATTCCTCTTGAAGACATGAAGAAATTCGGGTACACGGAAAGCGACCTTATTAACATGAGGTATGATGAGAGGTTCATTGAGCTGATGAAGTACGAATGCGAAAGGGCAAAGTCATATTACAGCAAGGCTGACAGCTTTCTCACAAGAGACGATAAAGGCATGATGTTTGCCGCAAGGATTATGCAGCACACATATTTCAGGATACTAAAGAAGATCGAAAAGCGAAACTATGATGTGTTCAGAAGCAGGGTGAGAATATCGGCGTTGAGTAAAGCTTACATCACAGCAGGAGTATTTCTTAAGTACAAGTTGCTGTACGGAAACGCAGGAGTTTAAGGCTTGACCAACGGCGGGAGTGCGAAAGGTGAAGTTGCCGTAATAGGCGGCGGAATTGCGGGATTGTCTGCCGCAGTGTTTCTGGCGGAAAAAGGGTATCGTATCAGGCTGTATGAAGCTTCTCCAAAGCTCGGCGGAAGGGCTTACAGTTTTTTCGATAAGGATAAAGGCAGGTTCTTTGACAACGGACAACATCTCCTGGCCGGCTGGTATAAGGACACGATCCGGTATCTGAAGATCATAGGATCTTACGATATGCTCGAATTTCAGGAAAGACTCCGGATCGACTATCTCGAGAAAGGACAAGGTATGCTGAGCCTGAGCTCTACGGGACTTAAGCCGCCTGCAAATCTGCTGACAGGACTTCTCAGATTCAAAGGTTTCGATCTGAAAGAGAAGATGAAACTGTTCAATCTCAGAAAGATCATGAAGAATGAAGCAGGCACGGATGGGATCACCGCTGAAGATCTGCTTGAAGCTCACGGACAATCGGGAAATCTGAGAAAATACTTTTGGGATCCGTTCATTCTTGCAGTTTTCAACACGGAGCCCCGCAACGTTGCGGCAAGTCTCCTTACAGATCTGCTTTCGGGTTCAATGGCAGACAGCAGGGGATTCACTTTAGTGCTTCCCGGAAAGGACTTGAACAAAGTTTTCATTGAACCGGCAGAGCATTTTCTGCTTGATAGGAATTGCGAGATACACAAGAGCACAAGAATAACGGGATATGATATGGATGAACGGATGAATTACCTGACAACTGATGATACGAAGATGATTTTTGCAGAATATTATATTTCAGCTTTACCGTTCTTTGGATTCAGTGATGTGTTCGGTAATCGGTTCGGAAGCGGCTCTGAAAAGCTCAGGACATCTTCAATTGTCTCCGTGCATCTCTTCCTTAAACACCGAATTGCAGGACTTCCCGGAGATGATCTTGGAATGGCCGGGTTGATAGGAACGAGAACTCAGTGGCTTTTCAGAAAGTCTGATGACCATCTCAGTCTTGTGATCAGCGGCTCTGATGCGCTTGGAGTGACGAAGATGAAGAACGAAGAAATAGCGGCGATGTGTATAAGCGAGCTTGCTTCATGCCTGAAAGGTTTTGAAGCTGACAACGTTTCCGACTTTCGTGTGATCAAGGAGAAGCGTGCGACGTTCATCCCTGATACTGAAAGCATTAAGCACAGGCCTTCTCAAAGAACTGAAGCAGACAATTTCTTCATTGCCGGCGACTGGACAGACACCGGGCTCCCTTCCACAATAGAGGGAGCGGTAAGAAGCGCAAGCGTTTGTGCCATGATGATTGACGAAAATTCAAAATAAGGAAGAACAAATATTCGCTAACAAAAAATATCCACGAGAATGGAAACAAAGACAATCGATCCGGGATCAATTGGTGTAATTGACGCCCGGAAGCGGAGCGAGATCGACCGCGAACAGCTCATCAAGACCATGATCCTTGAAGAAAGGAAGAGGCTTGAAGCGGAACACGGGATCGAGAACAAGAAACGCGAACATTTCAAACGTCCGTTTGAAAATGCTTTCCTTAAGGAACACAAGGAAAACACAGTGATACTTTTCGGAGGACTTACATGGAAACATGAGAAGCTGATCAAAGGCGCGCTTGAAGGTCTCGGTTATAAGGCGGATCACATCCCCACTCCCGACAAGAAGTCATTCCAGCTCGGAAAAGAGTATGGTAACAACGGTCAGTGCAATCCGACGTATTTCACAGTCGGCAATTTGGTGCAGTTCCTGCAGTCGCTTGAAAACTCCGGCATGAGCAAACAGGAGATCATTGACAGGTATGTCTTTTTCACCGCGGGCGCCTGCGGTCCTTGCAGATTCGGGATGTATGAAGCAGAGTACCGGCTTGCTTTGAGAAATTCCGGATTCGACGGATTCAGAGTTCTGCTGTTTCAGCAGACAGGCGGCCTCTCTCAGGAGGATGCAAAGGCTGGACTTGAGATGAACCTCGATTTCTTCCTGAGTATCATCAATGCTATGATGGTAGGAGACATCATCAACGAGGTTGCATACAGGATAAGGCCATTTGAAGTGAACCCCGGTGATACTGACAACGCTCTGAGGGAATCAATGGATCTGTTCTATGAGAAATTCAGGAATAAGAAGTACTTTGATTTCAATTCTAAGCTGGGCAATATACTGAGAAAGATTCCCGCTTCGGACTACGTGACGAAGTTCGTTGATCAGATGCTCGGCGATTACTACCTCGAAACCGCTCTGGAAGCAAAGAGGATCTTTGAGCGGGTGGAAGTTGACCACACCCGGATGAAGCCGATCGTGAAGATCACCGGTGAGTTCTGGGCACAGACCACTGAAGGCGACGGCAACTTCAACATGTTCCCGTTCCTTGAAAGGGAAGGAGCGCAGGTGCTCGTAGAACCGATTGCAACATGGATCATGTACATGCTCCATCAGGCAAGCCTTGTGAATGAAGATCAGAAAGGGATCAATGTTTATAAGGAGGCAGATGAGCATCATACTCTGAAGGAAAAACTCGCGCTCCTGAAGGAATACAAGCTGTCAAGGTCAGTGCTTGCGCTTGCAGAGAAGATATTCGAAAGGGAGTACAACAGGTACAGAAAGGCCTTCGAAGAAATCCCGCATAAGCTTGTGCCGCAAAGCCTGCTCAAGGAACTTGCTCATGATTACTATCACTCAAGGGTTGAAGGCGGTGAAGGTCATCTCGAAGTCGGAAAGAGCATCTACTACACAGTGAACGGCCTTTGTCATATGGTGCTTTCGCTTAAACCTTTCGGATGCATGCCGTCAACTCAGTCTGACGGTGTACAGTCTGCAGTATCTGCAAAGTTCAAAGACATGATCTTCCTTCCGATTGAAACTTCAGGAGAAGGTGATGTCAACGCTCATTCAAGAGTGCAAATGGCGCTTGGCGAAGCGAAAGCAAAAGCAAAGCTTGAATACAACGAATGCCTTTCAAAGACAGGTTACACGCTGTCGGAGATCAGGGCTTATGTTGATGCTCATCCGGAGCTGAAGAATCCCTTCATTCACATATCTCACAGAAAGGGTGTTGTTGGACTCGGCGCCAATTTCATACTGGATGTGGCAGAGCGAATGAAGAATGAAGGCGTGAAAGGATCACCCAAAGTCGCGTAGAGCGGAAAAAAAATTAGAATTTGTCATGTCATCAGGGATAAAGTACTACATCGGGTTTGATGTAGGCTCAACAACAGTAAAAGGAATAGTGATCGATGCCGCAACAGATCAGATCATCTGGTCTGATTATCAAAGGCATGAGACGAAACAACCCGAAAAAGCACTCGAGCTTTTCAGGGCGCTTGAGGAAGCGTGCGGAATTACAGACCCGGGTGAAGTAAGATGCTTCATAACGGGTTCGGGAGGAGCAAACATCGGCAAATTTGTCGGCGGGAAGTTTGTGCAGGAAGTCAATGCAGTATCGCTGGCAGTCGAGAAGCTTTATCCGAATGCTAATTCCGTAATAGAACTCGGCGGACAGGATGCGAAGATCATAATATTCAAAGAGGATCCTGAATCGGGTAGAAAGAAGAAGATACCTTCGATGAATGACAAGTGTGCCGGCGGAACAGGCGCGGTTATTGACAAGATCAATGCAAAGCTTAAGATACCCGCGGATGAACTCTGCAACATGGGATATGCCGGACTCAGGCTTCATCCTGTTGCCGGCAAGTGCGGTGTGTTTGCAGAGACAGACATCAACGGACTGCAGAAGTCGGGTGTGCCGGCTGATGAGCTCATGGCTTCTCTCTTCGAGTCGATAATTCAGCAGAATATTTCAGTCCTGACCCGGGGCAATACACTCCGGCCGGAAGTGCTTCTGCTCGGCGGTCCGAACACATACATTAAGGGGATGAAGGACTGCTGGAAGCATAACATTCCTAAAATATGGGAAGAGAGGAAAGTGAAGCTTCCTGAAGGAGTGGATCCTGAAGATCTGATCAAGGTGCCGGACAACGCTCAGTACTTTGCAGCCATTGGAGCGGTCGAGTTTGGGAAGGATGAAGAAGAGCACATCGGAGTTTACACGGGAACCGGTGACCTTGAGTACTACATCAATGTGGGCCGGGAAGAAGAGAAAAAGAAGATCATTTCCGGAAGCAGTACCGGTTTGTCGAAAAGCGAGGAAGAGCTCATTGAGTTCAAGAGAGAATACACGGTAGAGAAGTTCACTCCAAGGAGTTTCAGTCCCGGCGAGATTGTGAGAGGGTTCATTGGAATTGACGGCGGTTCGACCTCTACAAAAGCCGCTCTTGTTTCTTCTGAAAGGGAAGTTCTCGTGAAGGCATATCAGCTTTCGAAAGGCAATCCTATTGAAGACACGATCGAGATCCTCGGAAAGATCCGTGAGCAGGTTGAAGGAGACGGTGCAGTGCTTGAGGTACTGGGCATCGGAACAACGGGGTATGCAAAAGACATTCTCAAAGACGTGCTTAAGGCAGATGTCGCGCTTGTTGAAACAGTTGCACATACACAGGCAGGCCTGCATTTCTATCCGGATACAGACGTTATCTGCGACGTTGGCGGACAGGACATCAAGATCATTATCCTCAATCAGGGCAGGGTCGTGGACTTCAAGCTCAACACGCAGTGCTCCGCCGGCAACGGCTACTTCCTGCAATCAACTGCACAGGGCTTTGGGTATCCCGTTGAGGAGTTTGCAGACAAGGCGTTTTCTGCAGGCACTTTTCCGACCTTCGGCTACGGATGCGCGGTGTTCATGCAGTCAGACATTGTTGATTTTCAACGTCAGGGATGGAAGCCGGAAGAGATCATGGCAGGGCTCGCAAATGTGCTTCCGAAGAACATCTGGCTTTATGTCTCTCAGATCCCGAATCTGGCGAAACTCGGATCAACCTTTGTACTGCAGGGCGGAACACAGCACAATCTCGCCGCAGTCAAATCGCAGGTTGATTTCATAACGGAGAGATTCAAAGGGAGCGGCATTGCACCGAAAATATTCGTTCATAAGCATACGGGCGAAGCCGGGGCTATAGGCTGCGGGATTGAGGCCGCAAGGCTATACGATAACGGACACAGGACAAGTTTCATAGGCCTTGAGAAAGTGTCAAAGATAATTTACAAGACTACAAGGGAAGAATCGACGAGATGTTACTTTTGCAAGAACAAGTGTCTGAGAACGTTCATTGATGTGAAGACCGAGCTGAAGGCCAGCGCTTCATATGAGGAAGAAAGAGAGAAGTTCATCGCTCAGAAGGAAATTGAAGGTGATAAAGTTGTCAATCCAAAATCAAAGGTGCCTATGGAAGAGGGCACACAAAGACTGATCATAGCTACATGCGAAAAGGGAACGGTTGAAGATGTGTCAGAAATGCGCGGCATAAAGGAAGGCCTTGATCAGATCCGAAAACAGAATCCGAATATAATAGACATCGCCGCAAACAAGGCGTGGATCAACTACAAGCCGGAGAAAGTGACGGAGATTTCAGAGAGCAAAAAAGGATTGTTCGCTTCAAGGAAAGCCAAAGCGGATGCAGAGAAGAGAGCCGAAGTGCTTGAAATGAGAAAAAAGCTCGTCTTCGGAATTCCCAGGATACTCAACATGTATCAGCATACGCCGTTTTTCACTGCATACCTTGAAGCGCTGGGAGTTATGCCCGGAAATTTTGTCTATTCCGAATTTACCTCCGAAGAGATGTACAAAGCCGGAGCTAAGAGAGGAAGCATAGACCCCTGTTTCCCTTCAAAGGTAGTGATTCCTCACATTCACAATCTTCTCTATCATCAGAGCAAGAAGAAGAAGATCGATTATATTTTTGCTCCGATCGTTGACAATATGCCCTCTGACCTGAAACATGCTCAGGCACATAACTCCTGCCCCACGATCACCGCTACAATTGAAGCTGCCAAAGCGGCATTTACAAAGGAAGGGGACCTCTTCAAGGAATTTGGCACCGAATACCTTTGTCCGTTTGTACAGCTGTTCAGCGAGCAGATGACAGCCAAGCAGATGTTTGAATGTTTCGGGAGCATCTTGCAGCTTGAAGATGAGGAGAACAGGAGAGCCGTTAAAGAAGGTTACAAGGCTTATTACAAATTCATCGGCGAACTGAAGGAGGAATCAGGAAAGGTCCTTGAAATGCTTGAGCGGGAAGACAAGATCGGGATCGTAGTGCTTGCGAGGCCGTACCACAATGATCCTGGCATTAATCATGAGATACTTGAAGAGTTTCAGAAGCTCGGATATCCTATATTGTTTCAGGATACACTTCCTACTGATGATGAAACCATGGAGCGTCTTTTCGGAGATGAAGTCAAGGCGGGAATTATCGAATCACCATTCGATATCAGCGACGTATGGAAGAATTCCTATTCTGAAAATACATCCAGGAAAGTGTGGGCGGCAAAGTTTGCTGCACGCCACCCGAATCTAGTTGCGCTTGAGCTGTCTTCATTCAAGTGCGGTCACGACGCTCCGATCTACACCGTGATCCAGGAGATCATAGAAAGCTCCGGAACACCCTATTTCTCTTTCAAAGACATAGACGAGAACAAACCCGCGGGTTCCATTAAGATCCGCGTTGAAACGATCGGCTACTTCCTGAAAAGATACAGGGAAGACATGATCGCTCACAAGCATAAGGTCCTGACCGTTGAAGAAAAACTTAAAGAGTTTGAGGACAAGATCAGAAGAAGCCTCGAGCTGAGCGACAGATTAAGCCACATAGATGCACCTCCCGTCAAGGCTCCTGTTGAAAGCGGAGGTTCCTTTGTGTCAGTTGAAGATATAAAAATAAGGCAGAAGGAAACCGCTGAGCCGTGACAGTGCCGGTGTTCAGAATCAAAAGATAAATTGCCTTTATTTGATTTCTTTGATAGTTTGAAATCAGATAATTGACGGAGGCGATATTTGATTCTCAAGCTCGAGCATACACCCAAGATAGTAGCTCCGCAGGTCACATCGTATTACTTTTCTAGAGAGAGGCTCTTACATAAGATCACGTCTCAAAAAGACAAGAGGCTGATCCTTGTCACTGCCCCCGCCGGCTACGGAAAGACTTCCCTGGCAGTGGAATTCTTTCATAAGCTCAGAAGTGAACTCAAACTCTGGATCAGTATCAGCAGGTATGACAATTCGCTTGAGAACTTCTTCCTGCTGTTTGCAATGGCATTCCGCAAATATCTGAAGCCCGGATCGGTTGGCGAGAATCTGAGGAAAGTGCTGACAAGATCACAGAACATGCATTCCGAGGAGAAGGTCAACCTGATCATATCTTCCTTCTCAAGCGACCTGTATTCCTTCCTGAAGAAGAACAACAAGGAGCTCTTCATCTTTCTTGATGATTTCCATAATATTGACGACAGTCTTGAAGTATGCGAAGCGCTTAATTATTTCTTCGATTATCTGCCCGAAAATATCCGCTTTGTCATCATTACCAGGAAAGACCCGAAACTCCTGAACTATCCGAAATTCATGGCAAAAGGCTGGATGGGACGCATAACAAGATCGGACCTTTCATTTGATGAGGAAGATCTGCAAAACCTTCTCAAGGCATACAAGAAGAGAGTCAGATCAGTTGACAGCAAACTGCTTAAGGAGTACATTAAGGGAACTGAAGGGTGGATAACTGCAATTCAGCTTCTGCTTATGTCAGGCCATACTGAGCCGCTGACCGGAGAAGATCTCATCAGAAACCGTGCGGACGTTTTCGACTATTTTGCAAATGAGATCTACTCGCACTGCACAGAAGAAGAGAAGAAACTTCTGCTCGCTCTATCCTATGCGGAATCCTTCGACAAGAAGATCACGGAGGATGTTCTTTCCATCAAGAACGGTTATGAGACACTGCTGTCGCTCCACGAGAAAAATCTTTTCATTAACAGGGAAGTTGACGAATTCAGATTTCATGAGCTGTTTCAGAAGTTTCTAAATAACCAGGCCAAAGAGAACATCAGCGCCGAAGAGGAGAAGAATATTCTCTCCTGCCTTGGCAGGCACTATCTCTCCGGCGGTGAATGGAGGGAAGAGTTCATTGGCGTGAATTATCTTATACGTGCCGGTGACTACGAAGAGCTCAGGAAGTGGATAAAATACAATGCTTCGGACAAACTTCTGCTTATTCATTCGAGCGGCCTGTATGACAGGATAAGCAACATTGATGACAAAGAATTCAGCAGTTCTCTTGAGTACATACTTCTGAAAGTCAACACGCTTGTCTACAAAGACAAGGAGATAGATAAGGCCATCGAGTATCTCGAAGGCCTGCTCAGGTCGCGTTTTGGCCTTTCGATGGAGGTGGATTATCTGATGCCTCACGGAAAGATCCCGAAGAAGGAACTCAACTACTATGTGGAAGTGCTGATGCTGATCTGCAACTGCAATTTTCTGAAGGAAGGCATCTCGCACAGGAACATTGAGATCTCCGAGCACCTGCTCAGATTCAATCTCCGCATCGAACAGGAAATACAGTTCATTGTATCGCTGGTCAAGTCATATATCACTACGGGTGAAAATGCGAAGAGCAGGAAGCATATCGAAAGGCTGAAGAGAATCTTTACGGGTTTGCAGACGGGCGAACTTGACCTGAAGAAGGATTCCGACGAGAACACCTTTGTGGAAAGCGTCTTCTCGATGCTTATATTCTTTGACTACGGCGATTTCAAATGCGGGAATGATGTTGTCAATTTCATTACCAATAACTGCAATCGGAAGAGTTTTGATCTTTCTAACTACAGTCAGGCATGCTTTGCTCTCTTTGCAAGTTATAACCGGCGTGACTTCGAGAAGTTCTATGCAATGCTTGGAAGCAAGCACAAGGAAAAGAAGAAGACAATGTTCTCCGCCTATAAGAATCAGTATGAGTTCCAGACAATACTGAGAAAATTCCTTCACTTTGAATTTGAGGAAACGATCAGGGAACTCGAAGCTGTGAGAAAGAATACGTTTCTGAAGAATTATGTATTCTTCATTGATTCGCTGATACTCTACTCGTACTGTCTGCTGAATCACCCGCGAGCAGTGATGCGCCACCTGGACAGCGGGAAGTACAGCGTATCCAAGACCAGGGAGCTGATACTGAGGCTTGAAGCTGCGCTTCTTCTCGGAGACTTTAAGGAGTATGAAAGGCAGATGAAGAGGGTGGAGGAAATTGGCAGGGAAAATTTCACAGTCTTCAATCAGGCTGTCATTACTTTCTATGAATGTTTCTGCCATTCGCTGAAAAATGACAGAGCAAAGTTCAAAGAGCGCTACCTGAAATTCCTTTCCATCTGCAAAGAGTATCATTATGATAATTATGTGATATTCAGGGCAAACTCAAACCGTCTGAGGTCAGTATTCGAATATGCGGCAGTCAACGGCATATCAAGCGAATATGCATCTTCATTGCCGGGCGTGATTCCGCTTGTCGAAAACTCTTCCGAAAGAAGGAAGCTGACGTTCGAAGTGAAGTATCTTAAGCACAACAGGATATACATCAACGGAAAGGAACTGACTGATAATCTCTGGCTCAGGCCAAAATCGAAGATGATCTTTCTGTACTGCATATACAAAGCTTCCGTCAACGATGACATTACAAAGGAAAAGATAATAGACGACATACTTTACAAGGCAAAGGATGTCAACTATGAAGCTATCGTGGATGTGGAGATAAATAAGGTAAGGAAGACGCTTCAGAGGTTTGTTTCTGAACTGATCTCTGATGATGTTGGCAAGGAATTCATGATTCTTAAAGACAAGAAGTATCAGATATGTTCGAAGAATTTTGACCTTGAGATACAAACCGATACGGAAGAGTTCAAAAGGCTTGCGGCGGGAAGCACGAATGACAAGCTTAAGGCGGTGGAGATGTATGAATCCGACTTCATAAAGGACTCTTACAGGAACTGGGCGGAGGATGTACGGGAAAATCTGAAGTTCATTTATTCAGACGTCATACACAAGCTCATAACTCATTATGAGAACAGGAATGAGAATGAAATTGTGATAAGGCTCCTTGAAAGATTGCTTGAGCTGGATTTCACCGATGAAGAGATCATGATGAAACTGCTTTCTCTGTACAACAGGGAAAAGGACTACAGGAAATTCAAATATGCTTACGGCTTGTATGAAAAGAGGCTGAAGAAGGAGTTTAACGTTCAGCCGTCAAATGAACTGAAGGAGTTCTTTAACGAGGTTACGATGCAATCATGAATCTTCTTTGCCTTCTGAATCTTCGATTCTGTTGAAATACTCCTTGCACAGGGACAGGTCCTCTGCAAGAACGAGCGACCTTGCAAGACTCTCCTGGTCCATCTTCAGGTAAAGTGTCCTCAGCTCTCTCGCCTCCGGCTCCTCGGATTCATCCAGAAGATCATCCAGCATGGTAATGAATTTCTGCACGTTTGTATTAAATTCAGAGAATATCTTCTTTACATATTCGTCTTCCGTGTAACTTCCGTATGATGCGATCCTTTTTAGGCCGGTCACATACTTGGCGGTGAACATGATGTCTGCAAGATGCTTCAGCTTCCCGGCGGCGGCGGAAGCGGTGAACAGAAAACAAACATGGGCGGGATTTGAAAACTTCCTGCCCATGTGTTCCTGAATACGTACCGTCAGTTTCCCGGGATCTGTTATGCTGAGATCCATCACTCAGTTGACTGCTTCTTTGCTTGTCCTGCCATGGCAGTTCTTGTACTTCTTGCCGCTTCCGCAGAAGCAAGGGTCATTCCTTCCTATCTTTTCACCAACTTTGACCGGAGTGTGCCTGGCGTTGGGATCCTGTTCCGGCTGTTCACCTCCGCCAATATAACCCATTCCTTCGGACGACTGATGGTATGTTCTCATCCTCGACGGGCTTGGCTGCATGGGCGCTCTTGCTGTCTTTGCCTCTTCCGGAGCCTGTGCGGTGAATTTGTAGATGAAGTTAACAACCGCGGCGTTCAGTGAATCAAGCATCTCAACAAACAGTTTGAAGCCGTCGCTCTTGTATTCGATCAGCGGGTCCTTCTGACCGTATGCCCGGAAGTTGATCCCTTCCTTAAGATCGTCCATCTCTCTGAGGTGCTCTTTCCATTTTTCATCTATGATGCTCAGCATTGCAAACCTTTCGATCTGCCCCATGAGGTCTGCACCGTATCTTTCTTCCTTCCTGTTGTAGAAATCTGTAGCTTCTTTCACCACCAATTCCCTCAGACCGGCTTCGCCCATACTCTGAAACTGTTCCGGAGAAATGCTGAGCCTTACGAGAAATGTCCTCTGAACCTCATCTATCAGACCTTCAATATCTCCTTCTTCATAATGCTTCTTAACTATATCCTCCGCCGACTTTGAAACCATTTCCAGAATCTCATCCTTGAGCCTTTCACCCATCAGCGCCTGACGTCTCTTTGAATATATCACTTCCCTTTGCTGATTCATCACGTTGTCATACTCAAGCAGTCTTTTTCTGATGGCAAAGTTGTTCTCTTCAACCTTCTTCTGCGCCCTCTCCACGGAACTCGTGATCATCTTATGCTCTATCGCTTCGCCTTCTTCGATTCCAAGCCTTTGCATTACGCTTGCAATCCTCTCGCTTCCGAAAAGCCGCATCAGGTCATCCTCAAGCGAAAGGTAGAACTTTGAAGAGCCGGGATCGCCCTGCCTGCCTGCACGGCCGCGAAGCTGACGGTCAATCCTCCGTGACTCATGCCTCTCGGTTCCTATTATGTGCAGTCCTCCCGCTTCGGAAACACCCGGACCGAGCTTGATGTCGGTGCCGCGCCCGGCCATGTTTGTTGCAATTGTAACTGCCCCGGGCAGTCCCGCATTCTCAACGATCTGAGCTTCCCTCTGATGCTGTTTGGCGTTCAGAACTTCGTGATGGATGCTTCTTCGCTTGAGAAGCCGTGATATTGTTTCTGATACTTCAACGCTTGTGGTTCCTACAAGCACCGGCCTGCGCTTTTCTTTCATTGCCACAATCTCATCGATCACCGCATTGTACTTCTCTCTCTTTGTCTTGTAAATTACATCATTCACATCATCCCGAATGCATTCCCTGTTTGTGGGAATCACAGTTACATCAAGCTTGTAGATGTCGAAGAACTCTGATGCTTCTGTTTCCGCAGTTCCCGTCATACCGGCAAGTTTCTTGTAAAGCCTGAAATAGTTCTGGAGCGTGATAGTGGCAAGTGTCTGCGTATCTTTTTCCACATGAACATTTTCCTTGGCTTCAATTGCCTGGTGAAGTCCTTCGGAGTATCTCCTGCCGGAGAGAATTCTTCCGGTGAATTCATCCACGATCATCACCTTGCCGTCCTGAACAACATAGTCAACGTCCTTTTCATACAGGCCGTAAGCCTTCAGAAGCTGATGAACGGTATGAAGCCTGTCGCTTCTCTCAGCATATACCTTAGTAATATCATCCTTCTTCATCTCCTTCTCCTCAACTGAAAGGCCTTCATCATTCTCAATTGCAGCAAACTCACTGCCCATATCGGGCAGTGTGAAGAAGTCCCTTTCCACCGAACTTGGCGCAAGGAATTCCCTTCCTTTTTCCGTGAGGTCGGTTATGTGCGACTTCTCGTCAATTGTGAAGTAAAGTTCGTCGTCAACAATGTGGAGGTTTTTCGCATTGTCGCGCAGGTATTCCGCCTCTGTTGAAAGCATGAGTTTCTTGTTAGACGGATCGCTGAGCAGCTTCTGCAGTTTCTTATGTTTCGGAAGCGCCCTGCTCGAACGGTAGATCGCAAGCCCGGCTTTTGTAAGCTCTTCTTTTGACGGATTCTCTTTCTCGACTATCTTCTCGGCTTCTCCGGCAAGCGTATTTACAAGACTTCTCTGTGCATCCACCAGCCGCTTCACACGCACATTCAGTTCATCAAATTTGTGTGTAGGAGCTTCCACAGGCCCGGAGATAATGAGCGGAGTTCTTGCTTCATCAATCAGAACAGAGTCAACTTCGTCAACGATAGCGTAAAAGTGTTCACGCTGCACGAGAAATGACTTGTCAACCACCATGTTATCCCTGAGGTAGTCGAATCCGAATTCATTATTGGTGCCGTAGGTGATGTCGCAATTGTACATTTCGCGCCGCTTGTTGGAATCCATATCATTGAGGATCACACCCACCGTAAGGCCGAGGAACTTATAAACTTCTCCCATCCATTCACTGTCGCGTTTGGCAAGATAATCGTTTACGGTTACAAGGTGAACTCCTCTTCCGGCCAAAGCATTGAGGTACATGGGAAGCGTGGCAACAAGGGTCTTACCTTCACCTGTAGCCATTTCGGAGATCTTGCCCTGATGAAGAACAATGCCGCCGATAAGCTGAACATCATACGGCACCATGTTCCATCTGATCTTGTTTCCTGCGGCTTCCCATTCCTTGCCAACGAGCCGCTTGCAAGCCTGCTTAACTACCGCAAAGGCCTCCGGCAATATCTCGTCAAGAACGGCGGAAGTTATTTCGTACTTCTCCTTTTCAAGTTTGTCGAGCTCATCATAAAGGTCCATTCTTTCGTTATGGGGAACCTCTTCTTTCAGCTTTGCCTGAATTTCGGATATTCTTCCTGATGTTTCGGATGTCTCTGAAACGATCTTCTCTTTGAATTCGGCGGTCTTTGCCCGGAGTTGTTCATCGGTCAGATTGTCAAATTCCTCAAATTTCGCATTTATCTCCTCTACCAAGGGTTGTATCGAATTGATGTCCTTTTCGTGCTTGGAAGGGAAGAGTTTCTTGATAAAACTTAGCATGCAGTTCTATTGTGTGGTTAAATTTTGGGCTTCAATTTACTATTTAGTGAGACGAAAAGAAAAACAAAAAGTTGTCTGCTCAAGCATTAAGATTACCCAAAATCACCGAAAATTCCCATATCCGGGCGGTTCAGGTTAAAAATCAGGCGGTGAGCGAAGATTGGCGGTCTTTCAGATTAAAGACCGTATTGCAGAATTTCAGAAAAAGCCGCGTTTCACATTTTTGCAGGCTATAACCAAACAAGGAATTCCGGAGGATGCTATGTACGGTTTACCGGACATAGCTGACAACCGGCAGGCTATGATGAATGCTTCTTACTAAGGTGCGAAAGCGGCCTTCAACTGAAATTTGTTATTCAATTTAAGTAAATACCCAGTCTCCCGTACGGAAATTTTTTTTGAATAGTCGCTCAAAAAACTTCCGTTTCATATCTATTCCGGGAATAAGTCAACCAACACAGTCCCTTCATATATCAGTACCCACCAAATGTTATCAAAGAATGCGGACACATAGATCGCTACAACAAGTGTTGAGATCACAATTACCGGTGCGAGTCCGGAACGTATCTTTGATCTCAGATTCCTGTATGATCTGCCGGACAAAGAGTGTAAGGACTGAACGAGAAGAGATAAGGTAATTACTGATGCCGAAAATCTACCGGCAAGGGCAGCCACTGAACTGGCTAAGTGAACAGAGTAAGCTAAGAGAACGGATTTGTATCTACCCATATTGCTATTCTAAAATAGGTTAATAAATGGACCTTAATAATTGACCGGAGAGCACACAGATATGTGCGATTGCCGGCTGGAACTAATCTCTACAGCTTCGTCTGAAAATATCGGATAAGAATGGAGTAATATCCCTGTTGCAAAAGGGTGCTGAATCTGATATTTGAAACTCCGATAACTAAGCTGTGACTTTCATAAATAAAATTGCCGGACAGTCATTTTGTGTAGCCAGGTTCGCACTGTCCGGCATAAATCAGATATTTGGGAAAATCTAATCCTGAACCCGGCTTTCTTCCTCTATTTGAATCTAATCTTCTATGATAGCTCCGCAATTTATCAATTACTCCTTACTTGTCAAAAGAAAAATAAGTCCAAAAGTCGCTTGGCAAAATCGGGCTGCTCTCCGGAAGTTCAATAGTTGCTTGAAAAAAATCATGCTTGTAAATAGCTTTAATAAAATTATTAAAAGGCAGATAGCCCTAATTAGACTATGAACTATAAAGCTATTGAGATCTTAAAGTCGCTTACAAAGTCAGAGTTGTCAGACTGTGCTACCTTCATGAATTCTGCATATACAAATCCAAGCCCGAAAGTAGCCGCACTGTTCAGCAAACTGGTTGTATACCATCCGGAATTCCAAATGGACGGGGTTACCGAGGAATCGCTCAGCAAGGAGATCGCTCCTCATCTGAAGTATAACCGTTCTTCCATGAAGAATCTGTTTGCAGATCTTGCAGAAGCGCTTGACGCTTATCTTATCAGTATCAACTTAGCAAAGAAGATTCCTATAAAATGGGATTTGCTGAGAGAAGAGTACTTTCGCAGGGATCTTTGGAAGCTTATGGAAAAGAACATCAAAACTGCCGAAAAGTATCTGCAGAATCCTGAATCATTCGGAGCGGACCATTTTCTTGATTCGTCAAACCTGTTAGTAGATAAGTGCAACTGGCTTGCCGTTACAAAACTCAAGAGCGGGGGGAATTATGCAAATGAATTCAACACCTTTCTTGATGAGCGGGCAATGTACATTGCGGGTTTCTTTGTTAAGGAACTTGTAAGGCAGTACGAAAACGTTCTCACCGTGAACCGGACTTTTTCACCGCCTCCTCAAAAGTCATTCACGGAAAAGCTTTTTGAAGCCATTGATTTCGAAAGCCTGATCAAGCTGTTTGTGAGGGAGGCAAAAGGCAGTCATCTCTCAGCGACCTTTGAAATTCACGAAGCGATGTTCAAGTGCTTTTCGGATACCGGCGATGAGGCAAATTACTTCAGATACAAAAAGGTACTGATGAAGCTCCTCGGCATTCTGAATTCGCACGATGTGAGGTTTCATCTTATCAGGCTTGTCAAATACTGCATGAATAAGATCGATGAACACGGAGGCATTTCGACTTTTGACAGAGAGCTCTTTAATGTCTATAAGTTCATACTGGAAAAAGGGTATTATAAACCCGGAGTCGCGGCTCACATCCCTGTGGAACTTTACAGGACGATCATCCTGCAGTCGCTCAAACTGAAGGAATTCGGGTATGCACGTTACATTATCGAGAATTTCAGAAATGAGATTCCAGCAGATAAGAGAGATAACATGGACCTTTATGCAAGGGCCCTGCTTTGCTTTCACAGCAATCAGTATGATGAGGCAATGGAGAACTGCCAGAAAGTGAAGCTGAATCACTTCCTGCTCAAGTTCGAGATAAAAGACCTTATGCTGATGACAGCATATGAAAAAGGGCTTGACGGTACTATGAGGTCATTGCTGGACACTTACAGGCACCTGCTCAGAAATGATTCTACTCTGTCCAAGAAAGAAAAAGCCAAGTACAGAAATTTCCTGACTGCCGTTTCCAAATTGTATTCGGTCAGAAATTCCGGCAACATCAGCGAGTGCGCCGAGATAGAGAGACTTCTTGAGAATGACATTTCAAACAAGGTGTGGCTGATAGAGAAAGTTAAGGAACTGAATTCGGCCGCAAAGAGGAAGAAAACAAATCGAATAAAGCGGTAAGTCAGTGACTGAAGGCCGCATAGCCGAGTCACTTCCACCTTTGCACTTTGATACCGGAAGCATTATGTGATTAATTTTTAAGTTGCAGAAATAGCAATGTCAGTTTAGTTTATCCACAAAACCCAAGATACCCGGCAAATGGCATAAGCCGCCGTGCCTTATTTCTTTACCAATCAAATCAGAATGAACAGATCACTGACTATTGCGGTATTTTCTGCCCTGATCTTTCTTGGAACCGGTTCAGCTGTAAATGCTCAGGCACCCGCCCCTGCGCTCGTGGGTTACTGGCAAAACTGGAACGACTTTCAGTGCCCGTATATTCCGCTGACCCAAATTGATACAAGCTACAACGTTATCCAGGTCGCATTTGCCATACCGGCTTCCGGCACGACGTATAACATGACTTTCGTTCCGGACGGCATATCGCAGTCTGACTTTAAAAAGAAGATAGACACTATGCACATGAGAGGTAAGAAGGTGCTTATCTCTATCGGAGGCGCAAATGATCCCGTTGAACTTCCCGACACTGTAAAGAGAAATGTTTTCATCTCTTCAATGATGTCCATTATCAGCTACTACGGATTTGACGGAATGGATATTGACCTTGAGGGAAGTTCATTGTCGCTGAGCGGCGGAACGATCGCCAATCCGGTTGATGCCAAAATAATCAACCTCATCTACGCGGTGAGAAAGATCATGGATCTGTACAGGGCACAGTTCGGAAAGAAAATGCTTCTCACGATGGCGCCCGAGACAGCTTATGTGCAGGGAGGAATGTCTGCGTATGCCGGAGTCTGGGGCGCGTATCTTCCTGTGATTCATGCATTGAGGGATTCAATTGAGATTCTGCATGTTCAGCTGTACAACTCAGGAAGCATGTACGGGATTGACGGCAATATTTATTTTCAGGGCACCGTTGATTTCATTCTTTCACAAACCGAAGCGGTGATCCACGGATTCAACACGGCAGGCGGCTACTTCACGGGACTGCGTGCGGACCAGGTAGCAGTGGGATTGCCAGCATGCCCAAACGCTGCAGGCGGTGGATACATAGTTCCTGATTCAGTCAAAGCGGCGATCAACTATCTCAGGGGCCTTTCACCAAAGCCGGCAAGATACACGAGGACTGGGGTGTATCCGGGACTGAGAGGAATGATGGACTGGTCTGTAAACTGGGATGCTGTGGCAAATTGCGCTTCGAGATATGAATATGCAAACAGTTTCAACAGCATATTCAGGCCATCGCAGGTCCTCAGTCTGACGTGCCTGCTTGAAGGATTCTACGACCCGGTCACGAATATGATGAGGCAGGATACTCTGAGGGCTTATCTTCGAGATACGATTTCTCCATTCACTGTCATTGACTCCGCTATTGCAATGATGAGCAGTTCCGGTTCGGCTTCGCTGAAGTTCACAAAAGCAGTCAACTCGAGAAAATACCTGATTATGCTGAAACACAGAAACTCAATTGAGACATGGAGCAGATCCTCCGGAGTCACTTTTTCATCTTCACTTGCAAGTTTCGATTTCACCGCATCTGCCGCGCAGGCGTTTGGAAACAACATGAAGCAGGTTGACCTTTCGCCGGTCAGATATGCATTTTACGGCGGAGACGTGAATCAGGACGGTACCGTTGACGGAGCAGACCTTAACATAATTGATAATGACTCATTCAATTTTATCGCGGGCTATGTAAGATCAGACGTAAACGGTGATAACGTCACCGATGCTTCGGATGCATCATTATGCGACAACAACGCTTTCAACTTTGTTCAAAAGATCGTTCCGTAAATATCAGCCATTCAAAACAAATCAGACATGAAACCGCAGCTTAGAATTCTCTCAATAGACGGCGGAGGTATAAGAGGGATCATTCCCTGCACGATACTCTCTTTCATAGAACAGCAACTCGGATATCCGCTCTGTCAGGTGTTCGATCTGATATCAGGTACATCAACAGGCGGAATAATAACTATGGGGCTTGCGGCGCCGGGCGATGACGGGAGCGCAAAGTATTCGCCTTCTGATCTCAGGAAGCTCTATCTTGAGAACGGATCAAGGATCTTTGGCGAGAGGCAGGACGATCTCATAAGCAGGATCGGTTCAATTACAAAGATCACCGATATGATACTGCAGAAGCCTTATGACGAAGAGGACTTCGAAGGGCTTCTGAAGGACTACTTTGGAGATACCCGGCTCTCCAAGGGACTCGCAAGCACGCTTGTAACTTCATACGAAATTCAGAAAGGCAAACCATTCTACTTCTCTTCGAGGCTTGCATCAGGAGATCCGAAGGAAGATTTTCTTATGAGGGAAGTCTGCCGGTCAACTTCGGCGGCGCCTGTTTACTTTGAACCTTCCGTAGTGAAGTTTGAAAAAGAAGAAGAGCTTGCACTCGTTGACGGCGGAGTCTTTGCCAACAATCCTTCGGTGCTTGCATACAGTGAAGCAAAGGAGCTGTGGAAGATCCGCACCGGCAAGGCATTTGAACCTGTGGTCAGACCCGATGACGAAGATCTTCCGTTCTTTCTCCTTTCAATAGGCACGGGATATTCACTTAAGTCAATTCCTCTGAAGGAAGCGAAGGATTGGCGGGCTTTGAACTGGGGAAGGTTTCTCACGGACATTTTTATGAGGAGCGTTTCGGAGAGCACAGACTTTACAATGGCGCACCTTTTGCCCGATTACAAAAACGGCGACAAGAGGTATGCAAGGCTGAACATGAGGATCCCGGAAGAGAATTCAAAAATGGATGACGTGAGCGACAGGAACATGTTTGAACTTTGCGAGCTTGCAGAAAAATATATAAAAAAGAATGAGAGTGAACTCCTTCGGATCTGCGATATGCTCGGCTGAAGCATGAAAAGGCCTTTCGATCCTGAAAGATCCATGGCGCTTGTGATTGGAGCAGGCGCGCGGTTTGAAGCCGATAATCTCATGGCGCAGACTGTTGATGATGCCGTGACTGTTTCCGGCAAGTTGACTTCCCTCTGCAAAATTCCGGCACAAAGGGTCATTTCGAAATACGGTTCTGAAGCTTCATCTGAAGCAATACTGAAGGAGCTTGACAGGATCTCTGAGCTGACTCTGGAGGATCCACTTGAGATATTCTTCTTCTATTTTTCAGGACACGGCGCAGTAAATGACGGCAGATATTACATCATCTGCAACAACAACGACGGAAGGGGATTCGGTAAAGGGACAATAAGGTCTGATGTTCTCATGAATAAACTGCAGGCAGTCAACACAATCAGGATGGTCGTATTGCTTGATTGCTGTCACGCGGAAGGAATGATAGCTTCTGACGATAATCCCTTAAGCGACGGATCGCTGACACTGTCGAAGCCGAACCGGGTAGTGCTCTCAGCTTCACATTGCGATCAGGTGTCATTTCTGAGCAGGCCCGTGAGCGTATTCACCTATGCCTTGCTGGAAGGACTGAACGGAAAATATCTTACGGGCAGTGACAAGTACATCACTGTTTTCGATCTTGCAATGTATGTGAGGGAGAAAGTTTCGGCACTCAGCAGACAGAAGCAGAAGCCGCAGTTGAATCTGATACAAAACAATCTCACCTCCAATTTTGCGATCGCGCTCCATCCAAACGGCAGGCCGGAAACACCGGTCTTTGATACAGCATTCTCACTTGTTACAATAGACGGAAAGAGCATTGATGCCGGTGACGATCAGGCAAGGGATGAAGAGTTCAGGGCAGAGAACGAATGGATCAGACTTAACATTTCTGCAAGCGACAGTTCAGATCTTATTGTTTCGGTCAAAGGAGATGCGAGAAACCTCAATGTCAATCTTCTCAATATCGATTCAGTCGTATCTAAGATGGATGAAGCGGAGGAATTGAGGAAGGACCTTGTCCATGAAGTTGATCCTTCAAGAAGGAAACAGAAGTTGCTGAGGCTGGACAGAATTACAAAGGAGCTAAATGATCAGAAGGAGAACATCATTTCGCTTGCAAGAACATTCGGCAGGATAGAGCTGGATCAGGCGAGACTTAAGAAGGCTTACGAAGAATTTTTGAGAGGCAACGTACAAAGTGTTGACGTGATACTTGATACAGAAACCCTTGAGAAAGAGCAGGCCGGGATACTCAGAATGTCTGAAGAAGCTGACCAACAGAAGGCAGAAGCCGACAAACTGAGAGAGCAGAATTCGGAGGAGTTTCTTCTGAAGGCCTACAACGTGCTTCTTATAGATGACCTGCCCGAAAGGTTTGCGCTGGCCGAAAGCCATTTCAGAAATTCCATGAAGTCTTACAGGAACACGAAGAACCTCTTTGCATTCGGTAGTTATCTGCGGGGGCAGAACAGGTTTAGGGAAGCCGCCGAATTGTTCAACGAGTGCATATCAGCATATATGAATGCACCCGGTGACAGAAAGAAGTTCCGCAGTGACATTGCTTCAGCGTATCAAAATCTTGGATATTGTCTTCAGAAGATGAATGAACAGAAGACTGCATTGGAGAATTTTGAGAAAGGCGTCTCGGTGCTTGAAGAAATGAAGGAAGAAGGAATTGACATAAACGAAGATCTGGCTTCTGCATACAGCAATCTTGCAGTACAGTATATGGAGATGAAGGATCATAAGTCCGCAGAAACAATACTTCTTGCATCACTCAAAATTAAGAAGAAGCTGTCCGAGTCAGGGAAGCCGGAGCATCTTTATTCTCTTGCACTGGGATTCCTCAATCTCGGAAAGTTTCTTTCTGACAAAGGAAAACACCTGGATTCGTTCAACGCCGGCGAAGTGGCCCTCAATATTCTCTATGATCTGAATGCTGATGCAAACGGCAAGTACTATCCCGACATTGCAAGGGCTATGAACAATATGGGACAGTCACTTGTGTCTTACATCGGAAAAAAGGAAGGCAATGAAAATTCAGAGACCGCCAGGAGAATATTTGACGACTGCATTGCGATCAGAAGGAAGCTTTGCGCACAGAACATTGCTGCCCACGGGCCGGATCTTGCAACCACGCTCAACGGATACGGACTGTTCGAATACAGGCAAAAGAATTTCGGGAAGGCAGGGACTCTGTTTGAAGAAGCACTTGAGATAAGGCGGAACCTTGCAAAGAAATCTCCCGAATCATTTTCCGACGAGCTGGCCGAGTCGCTTGAAAATATCGGAATGCTTAAGCTCAACACAAGTGATGTGAGTGGCGGCGGAGAGGATCTGCACAAAGCTCTTGAGATAATTGAGAAGCTCGAAGATGTTCAGCCGGATGTTTTTGGACTGAGGCTCGCACAGCTGAATTACCACCTTGCGATCTTTCATGCATTACAGAATGAAACTGAAGAAGCCGGTTCATTGTGCCATGCCGCGCTAAGTTTGGCAGAGAAATTTCCCGGCCTGGTGCAATCAGAAAGCCTTAAGTCGGAGATCAGCAACTTACTACAGCAACTGAAAAAGTGAGCACGGAATGAGTTTCTCAGATCACTTAATTCAATCAAACAGAATCATATGAAGAAGGCGGTACTTAATCTGGGCATGATCTTTAGCTGGACAGGAGTGATACTTCAGTACTATTTGTCAATGTCCGTCTCAGATTCACGCATAGCAGACACTGTGAAGTATCTGAGCTTCATGACGATCTGGACGAATTTCCTGATTGCACTATTCTTCACCTTTGTTACGGTTTCACCGGGAAGCAAGGGAGGGAAGTTCTTCTCAGGTCATTCTGTTCAGACTGCTTTGCTGGTTTATATCATTGCGGTCGGACTGATCTATCACCTGTTCCTGGCGCACATCTGGGATCCGAAGGGCTATCAGTATGTGGCGGATCAGATACTGCATACTGTTGTGCCGTTATATTACCTGATGTACTGGGTTTTCTTCACGGAGAAGACAGTATTGAATTTTAAGAGCGCATTCAACTGGCTTCTCTATCCTCTTGTATATGCCGTATATGCAATGGTGCGCGGGGCAATAACTATGAAGTATCCTTATTACTTTCTTGATGCGGTAAAGCTGGGCTATCCGGTTGTATTAAGGAACATAGCTCTCATCGCTGTTTCATATTTTATGATGGGCGGCTTACTGATTGCAATAAACAACATGCTGGTAAGGAGACAATTGAGTAAAGCAAGGGCAGGGCATTAAGAACAATTATTTGCAGTACATTCCGTTAGCGGAAACCTGACTGTTAAGCGTATGCCGGAATTCCCGCTGACTCCACGCCATGTTTCTCATGAATTCGCAGTGTCATTCTTTCTGCTGACCTTCTGTCTGACTTTCTCTGCAAAGACATCCATCAAAAAAACTTGTCAACTACCTCATTCAGTTCTTAGGCAATGAACGGGTTGAATGTCAGTTGTATTTGGAACTGGTTTTACTTAAGAAAATCACCTTCATAACTCTTCTCCATGCCGGTTGGGATTGAATGTCAGTCTGCTTTTCTTTCGGTTCAGCAGGTTCATCACAAGAGTCTCTGCGGATGAAGGACAAATGGCTTAACAGGAAGTTCATTTCAACTGCCTGAACCTGTCGATCAGCCACGACTTTGCACTGACATTCGCTTTGGCAAGTTCTTTCAGAAGCAGGCCAACGTCTTCTGAGTTATTGACTCCGAATCGGACTGCCGCAAGTTTCTTCATATACTTCACAAAGTTTGCATGCCGTTTGAAAAAATTCTCCTTGCTCTTGCCGGAATTTCTTATGAACTGGTAATAGGTGCTGAGCAGTGAATAGAGTGATTCGACGGAAGAAGTATCATAATAAGCTTTTGCAAGCAGGTTCTTGAGGTCGAGTTTGAAAAAGACCTGATCAATGTTTGCCTTTACCGCAAGTTCAATGGCCCTGTCGGGGTCGTTTCTTTCATAGCATAATCGTGCTTCGCAGTATAGTCTCACATCTTCCATAACGGCCGGATTCAGCTTGTGGATGTATCTTCTGAAGAACATCTCAGCCCATTCAATTTCCCTGAGGTTCAGTGCTTCAATGAAAGTAGTTCGGAACTTGCTGAGTCTGATGGTCCTGTTCTCACCGTCAGAGTAAAGATCTTCTTCAACGAGCTTCTTCCTTATTTCGAATACTTCCTTATTGAACTTGGAGTTGCCCGCCAATACTCTGAGCGAGCACAGTTCCGCCAGCCGGTCAAGCAAGTACTCCTTAAAGTCCCGGTCAAATGATGCCAGGCCGCTGAAAACAAGTTCCTTCAGCGCAAAGTAAGGTTCATCTCTGAGCGGATGCAGGTTTGCTTCTACATTGAGATACTGTATCAGCATCAGGGTATAGTTTTTCTTATCTTTCACTTTCAGAATGCCGAGGAACTTCTCGAAATCGAAGCATTCCCTCAGTTCCTTATACAGACTTGCATCATATTCGGCCTTGTCAAACGTCTTCTGAGAGAACAGAGAGTTGAGGAACATGGAAGATTCCGTGACATGCCAGTAGAGCGAATTCTTCAGCACTTCGTGTATGTTCTCAGGGAGTTTATGTCTCTGATCGAAAAGATAGAAATATGAAGCAACCTCTTTGGCAACTTCCTTTGCATCAAAATAGTGGCGTACAGTTATCTTCCCCGAATTCAACCGGTCTGACAATTTCTTTATCAGTGCAGGTCCCTTCCTCGGGAGGTTCCTTCTTGCATATGCTGTCATTCTTGCCCAATCCCTGTTTAGTTTTTCGTCCTTCTCATATTCTTTCTGGATCATGAAATCCTCCGCCAGATTTCCCAGTCTTGAAAAAGTCGAATACATCACACTTTCTTTGTAAGCCTTGCCCGGATAGAGCCTCCTGTAAAGATCTCTCTTTCTGAGTTCCGGAGATTCGAATCCGGGCCTGTGCTTTTTCAGTATTTTCATAAGCACTCCGAAATTCCTTCCTCTGTTGAAATACGGCGATGCGGCAAACTTCTCAAATTCCACCCATTCTTCATCGGAGAATGTTGAAAGTACCTTGTAAAGATAATTTCTCTCCTGAGTTTCCGAGCCTAAGCTGTCAAGGTTAATTCCGGCCATTTCTCAAAAAATTTGCAAAAAATAAGTAAAATGTCATGAAAGTGAAACTCACACCTGTCAAGGTTCAAATGATAATTTATTTAATATCACCACCGGACAAAGATAATTTTGTGCAGAATTTAACAAAAGAATCTAAAACCAAATCAAATCAACATGAAAAGAACATCAATGGTCATTGCCATCTTCACTCTGCTTGCTTTCCCGGTGTTTGCCCAGAACTACAGCCCGGACAATAATTCTCAGGCGGAGCTTGAGAAAATGCACAAGTCGGCGGCGGAGAGCGGCAACACCTCCCTTGCCGGCGCAATTGAACTTCAGATCAGCGGACTGATTCCGGATGATACAGAAACCGGGGACCTTCCGGCCGTTCCGGGAATGGAGATATCCGAAGATACAGAAAGAGACTGGCATTCGTCGGACAAGATCGTACAGTCAGGGCTTATCAAGCCTTCCATAGACAGCGGCAAGACGATGGACATCAAAGTCGGGGAAGACGGTGTGCTGTACTCGGCAGTCTGCTGGCTTCAGAATTCGCCAACCTACCCGAATGTCATTACTGTCAGGAAATCGACCGATAACGGCAGCACATGGAATTATATCATCGGGTACCAGTACTCAAGTTATGTGGGAAGCTTATCAATGCTTGTTGAATCCAGGGATAACTCAAAAGCCGACTCAACAAGAATAATTGTATTCTTCACTTTGAGTTCAGTTTCAAACCTCTCAAACGCAACAGTGAATTACTTTTCTGTAAGAAGCAACGGTACAGCTCCTACAAATGCACAGATAGCAGTTCCGCCCGCCGGCAAGAAGTTCTGCCATGTCAGCGCACTGAGCGACGGGGCTTTCTATGCAGGGGCAACATATTTCGGAGTTGTGTTCACCGAGAGCGATAACACGCCTGCATTTGCAGGCATAACCAGGACAAGGTATTTCAGAACGATCAACTGGGGTTCGACGTGGACAAACTCTATACTTACAACCGGCACTGCGGATTACTTTCCGAGCGCAGACTACAAAGAAGGGATTTCTGATTCAGTTTACATTGCTGTTGAAAGGAGAACTTCAGAAAACGAAGTCGGCATATATCTGCTTAGGACTTCCTTTACACCTTCAACTTCATTTACGCTTAAGGCTGTCAGGACCATCATTAACGGTGAGAAGATTTTCAGAAAGCCATGCCTGGCGATCCAGCAAACAAGCCCTGTACAGGAAATGGTAGTAACTTTCAGCCATAACAATATGCCGTTCTTTTCCAGATACTCAAATGACTGGCAGCTCCTGATTTTCCTGCAGAACATATCCAGCAGTTTTTCGGTCTTTACTCATGTAGTGGCGGCCGGTGAAGGACTGAATCCTTTCTCTGCAATTTGTATGACCTCCGGAGGCGATTCACTGAATGTTATAAAGATCGCTGTCTCATCAAGTGTGATCTTCACTTATAAAACAAACAGCCAAAAGGCATCGGGGAAAACTCAGCCGGTGGGATCAATAAGAACGGGCTCACAGAAGAATCTGATAAATATTTTATATGCCGGATGTTCTGTCACTCAGGACAGTCTGACTAACGCCTATTCAGATTACGAAGGCAACAAAATAATTAATCTCAAGCTCAGTCTTCAGGGTTTATACAATCCTGTCTCAAACAAACTGAATGTCAGGGACACTGTCAGAATCTATCTCAGGAGATATGAGGATGTCACAGAAACAGTTGATTCGGGAAAAGCAGTCATAGACTCGGCAACGCTTAACTGTACCTTCAGCTTCAGCAATCTGCCGGACACATACTGCTATTTGATCGTCAGGCACCGGAACTCACTCGAGACATGGTCATACTGGCCGGTAACGATAGAGAATCCGGTAACTTCGTATGATATGACGAATTCATCCGGTGCGGCATACGGAAACAATCTCATTCAGACAGATAATGCTCCGGTCGTATTCTCTGTCTTTTCGGGTGATGTAAATCAGGACGGTAGCATTGATGCCACCGATCTTTCTCAGATAGACAATGCTTCCAATATTTTTGCTTCAGGTTATCTGAATACAGATCTCAACGGTGACAGATTTGTGGACGCTTCCGATGCCTCTGTTGCAGACAACAATGTCAGTAACTTTGTCGGATTGATAAGGCCGTAACACTTACTGATCAGACTCTATATATTGACGAATCACGCGCCTGAGAATAATCTCGGGCGCGTGTTCTCTGCACTGCAACTCTTCACCCGGCTTAGCTAAGTGTTGCGGAAGATTTAGTGACGGAATTGATTGAAGTGGAAAACCTACTTCTATATAGTTATTTTGACCGCAATTCTCATAAACAGTTAAGCCAAATCAACAATAAGTTAGTCAACAGAACCCTCGCCGCATTCAGGCTTTTCGGCGAACGTGAACCGGTTGAGGAAGTAATAAAGAATATTGACAAAGGCGCGGCATTCAGGGGAACAAATCTCTGGATACTCGTCTTTGCGATCTTCATTGCCTCGCTCGGTCTTAACATGAACTCAACAGCAGTGATCATAGGCGCGATGCTGATCTCACCGCTGATGGGACCCATAATGGGAATGGGGCTTGCGCTGGGAATAAGCAATCTTTCATTGCTGAAGAAGTCATTTTACAATTTCATGTTTGCCGTGCTGGTCAGCCTTGCGGCATCAACCCTGTATTTCCTGATCTCTCCAATAAACACAGTGCAGTCAGAGTTGCTTTCGAGGACTTCGCCCACTATGTATGATGTGCTCATTGCCTTCTTTGGCGGACTTGCGGGAATACTCGCGCTTTCGAGCAAGCAGAAAGGGAATGTGATCCCCGGGGTCGCTATTGCAACTGCTCTTATGCCACCCCTCTGCACGGCAGGATTCGGGCTTGCGAACTGGGATGCCGCATTCTTCTTTGGAGCATTCTACCTGTTCTTCATCAATACTGTGTTCATTGCCTGGGCTACATTTGTGACAGTCAAGCTTCTTAAGTTCCCGCAGAAGGAAGTCAGTACCAAGGTTGCAGAACGCAGGGCAAGAAGGCTTGTCAACATAATAGTGTTTTCAACTTTGATCCCCAGCGTTTATTTTGCATACAAGTTCAGGCAGGAAATGGATTTTCAGAACAGAGCGACCCGCTTTGTAAATGAAATGACGTCAATTGAGGGCAATTATCTTTTTGGAAAAGAAATTGACCCCAAAAGCAACAGGATCATGCTTACTTACGGCGGAAGGGGTGTAAGCCCGGAGCAAAAGGATTCCCTGAATCTGAGGATGCTTTCCACAGGACTGAATAACGCTGAGCTTCAGATTAGACAAGGGCTTTCAGTGATAGAAAGGAAGAAGATAGAGGGCCAGATAGAAGAGCTGAAAAGCGCAGTCGGAGCAAAGGACTTCGTTATCAATGAGCTGATTCTCAGTCTGGACAGTGTCCGTCAGCTTGAGGCGCTTTCTGCTCAGGTGCTTAAAGAAGCAAGAGTCAACTTCCCGGAAGTCAGTTACATAACGCTCGGCATGATAAGGTCCGGGACAGGTGAAGATACGGCTAAGAGTCTTAAGGTGATGCTTGAAACCTCGGCCGAGATAAAGAATGCAGACAGAAAAAGGCTTGTTGAATGGCTGAAGACGAGATTAGGTCATGATTCGATCGAAGTTGGCTTTGTTGAGAAGACTGAAAATTTCAAATGATCCAGTTCATAAAATAACCGTCACTCCTAAATCAAAATAATCAAATGAATACAAAACAGATTCTGTTTCTATCAATATTCTTACTGGCAGGCTGTTGCGGAGCCATTGCGCAGCCAAAGCCGGAATTGCTTGCCGACAATGAAGAAAGTTCGGCAACTGCACCGGCCAAGTACAAGCAGTTTTTGCTCGGAGGCGTGGCAGGAATGACATTCGGAGATTTCACGGAACTCCGGTTGTCTGCCCTGATCGGATACAGACTGTCAAGGAGCTTTTCAGCAGGTGTGAATGCGACCTACCGTATGTCTTGGGATAAACAGGTCACATCATCTCAGGAGGAAGTTACGGCAACCGACAATTCATTCGGTGGAGGGGCATACTTTCAATACAATCCCGCAAAGGAATTCTACCTGATGAGCGAGTACTCTTACCAGAAATATAACACCGAGACCACACAGGGGAAGATCTCGCGTGATGTAAACTTCCTCTTTCTCGGTGCAGGATATACTAAAGAACTGTCGCGTGATGTATTTCTTAATGCGGGTGTGAAAGTGGATGTGCTTAATGATCAGGACTCTCCGTTCAGTGATTTTCAGCCGTTCTTCGAAGTGAGCATAGTCGCAGGATTATAAAAGAAGTCAGACGGAGGAGATCCGGCGTTGAAATTCAAAGCCGGATCATTCCGAATTGTCAGGGATCAGAAATTGACAAGAAAATCAAGGTGCACGATGCTCCCTTTTGCGCCGACCGGATACGGCAGAGACAATCCGCCGACGGGACTCTTGTCAAGATAAAGATATTCAAGATTTATCCTTGCGACTTCGTCTTTCCAGGGATGAATGTTTATGCCGCCTCTTGCTCCCCAGGGATTGCCGTAGTTGCCGAAGATCTTTGAATAGCCGCCGTAAATCTGAAAGAACTGAGGGACTACCATATAAGATGAAAGAAGGAGGAATCCGTCATCAGTAAGTTCGGTGAACCCAAGCGAGCCGAGATTGTCACCGCCGAACTTATCCAGCCATCTGTAAAAATATCCCGCATCCAGTGAGAAACCCTTGTACTTCATGCCAATGTCGAAATTTGTCATACGGTACTGCACTTTCTTTATATTGACTCCCGGGCCGAATAATCCCGGTTTGAATATGACAGAACCGTCCGAGAGACGTATCTGCGTGTTGTCAAATGCATCGGAATTCGGCTGGCTCTGCCTGTCCTCATTACTTATCGTAAAGTGACCTGCCAGCCTTGTCGCTACTTTCTGATGGTTCTCGAAATCACCGTAACTGCTGTTCCTTCCGAACTCACCCGTTGTGGGAAACCATTTCAACGCCACAGAAACAGTACTCAGGTCATCGTCAAGCTGTCCCGCATCTATACCGAGCTGGCTCAGATTGTTTCCGATCATTCCCTGATACATCAGACCTTTTGCAATCATTCCGTCTATCCAAAAACCCATTGTGTATGATGGCCTGAAGAACTCATCCGCGATCAGCCTGTTGTCGTTCACTACCCAAAACGGAAAAGTGCCTTCGGTAGATCGCGTGCCCGGGAGGGAGCCTACACCGCCACTCAGCTTTATATAATCATTGAATTTGTAGCTAAGACTGCCGGCAATAACAACCTGTGATACCTGTCCCTGTGCCGTATTGTTTGTCCATGCATAAAACAGGTACCGGAACTTTTCATCAAGTAACCAGCCCTGGAAATTGATGGTCACCTTATTAAGCTGAATATCATTTCTTCTCTTAACCGTAGCTGTGTCTCCAAAGCTGTCCACATATTCTGCTTCGAGCCCCTTTTGATTAAGATATCTGATGTAAGAAAAGATCCTGATATTCATACTTCCCATTTTTGTATCTGCAACGGTGAATCCGGCACCGGGAGTATATGTGCCAAATGACCTGGATGTGTCAGAACTAACTTCGGTGCTCTTGCTAAAGTTGAGTTTTCCGGAATGGAAACCCGAAGTATTGCCGACAGATTGTGCATTTGCATAGAATTGAAAACAGAACAACATTAGGGTGGTCAAAAATGAAATCGGTAGAATGGCTTTTTTCATGTTTGGTTGTTATGATGTTTGGAAAGGAACGTCTGCAAAAATAGGTAATTCTGATGCAAGTGTATATGTAACTCCCGGCTCTTAGCGGGTAAAAAAAAAGCGCGGGGTCAAGTGATCCCCGCGCCTTCAATTCAGATCCTGTTTGTCCGATGTTAAAATAACTTGCCCTTATTGGCTTCCTCCCATGCCCTGATCTTCGGCTTTGCCTCGTCAAACAACCTTGCGAAATTTCCCTTCCTTACTTTCTCGCTTGTCTCCGGAGTGAGTGCCTTCCACAAGGGTTCATACATGTTGTAAACTTTCATGTACTTTTCCTGATCGGTCGGTCCAACTTCATCCGTACCGAAGAGAAATCTGTCAGGATGCCTGTTCATCAGCTCAGCAACTTTCTTCACTGCCTCGTCGCTTGATACTATGTATTTGGCAACTTCGTCCCATGATATGTCGAAATGAACATGGCTCAGTGAAGGATCGTCCAGCATATCTTCCATGAACACAACCTGATCTTTGACCGGAGCAACGACACGTCCCAGTCCGCAGTGTGCCCAAATGATGGTAGTCTCCGGATGTCTCCGGAAGAGATCCCATACATCCTTGAGATAATTCTGAGTATAGGTTTTCGGATAAGGTTTGTTGATATCGTTATGAAGAATAACAACAAGTCCTATCTCTCCTGCAGTTGAAAAGACAGTATCAAGCGCCGGATTTCTGAGGCTTGCAACCTCACCCGCAACCTTGGATGAAACAAATTCCTTGTGAATGGTGAATTCACCGATTCCCGAGAACACTCCCGGAAATGTGAGAAGCACTCTCTTAATGTGATCAAAGGCGTACATGTCCGCAGGATTGAATCCCGTTATCATCGGTTCAAACCGCTTCTTCTCGTCTTCCGTCAGTTCGTTGAACTGTTCGGCTATGTACGCATCTGTGAATGAATAATAGTAAAGAGGTGCATCCGAGTCGAGGTAGTATTTGGGCGCATCTTCACCGGAATTCATCCATGACCATTGTTGCTGAAGCGGAATTCCAAACAATGTTGATCTTCCGACTTTGTCGCCCATTACTTTCATGAAGTCCCTGATGGACGGACCCTTCTGGATGTAGTTGGTCAGATGCAAATGAGAATCGTAAAACAGTGACCCGTCATCCTGAGTATCCTGTGCAAATGTTGCATTGCCGTTCAGTAACAACAACAGTGCAACGAGGATCGCGCTTATTGTTTTCATGCTTCTTTTTTTAGAGTAAAATATCTGTGCTTATTCCAATTATTGGACCCTTGAGACCTGCAAGGTAATATCCGAAATACGAACTTGCCGAAGACCTGTCAACGTAGATCACCTGTCCGTTTATCCTCCAGCTTCTTGACTGTACAGGATAGTAACTCAATCCGGCAATTACTTCCCACGGGTTTCTCCTGAACTGGTCAAAGATATAGGAAGATGAAACATATGCTCCGAGCGTCCTGTGTACGAGCATCTGCGAAATTGTTGCCTGGCCGCCGTGATCAAAAATTGACTCGACCGGAAGCGGACCGTCTGCCGCGATCTTCGACAAATACCTGAAGAAGTAATCTATTTGAAAATGAAATCCCTTGTACTTGAATCCCGCATCAATTGAGCCTTGATCGTAGTTGCTTCTTTGAACTGTCACACCATCGGCAAGTGCACCCCTGTCATAGTAATTCATTCCGTCAGAAAGTTTTGTCTGCGTATTTGCGGAAGTTGAGTCTGACACCGGATCGAATCTGTCATCCCTCGCATGAGTGTATGAAACACCGAACCTTGTCGCGGGCTGCTTGTGGTTTTCGAAATCAAGCATGCCTCCGCGCTCACCAAACTCGCCCGTTGTCGGCATCCACCATAAACTCGCGCTTGTAGTCAGGTCTCTTGTCAGCTGAGATCCTGTTACTCCAAGCTGGCTTATGTTATTACCAACTGAAACATTGTAGTTCAGCCTCGGAAGCATCTCTCCTGTCATCCATACACTTCCTGTAAATCCCGGCCTCAATGATTCCTCGGTTAATTGTCTGTCTGATCCGTTAAAGAACGGCCACATACCCTGCAAAGATCTTGCTCCGAGGTTTGGTGCGATACCCACACCGAATTTAAATGCATTCGAAGCCGCGTAAGTAAGATTGCCGAACACAAGTACCTGCTGGGTTGTCGGTAGTCCCCAGACAGTAAGATTGTACCTGAATCGCTGAACTCCGAGAAATCCGGTGAACCAGACAAACACCCTGTGAACCTGCACGTCATTTCTCGGATCAATTACCTGCTCTCGACCCAGATGGTCTCTGAATGTCTGCTTCGCAGGAAGCTGATTGATGTACCTTGCAAGGAGGTATCCGCTGATGTTGAGGCTCGCAAATTTCGTTTTGAACGCGGTGAACCCTCTGCCCGGAGTGAATTCGCCTGCAGTTTCATTCTTATAACTCTCGATCTGCTCAAGCTCCTCTTTGGAAACGGTTGAAGTGTCCGTAAAGGATCTGTCGGGTACGTCATCCTGAGCATAAGATGCAATTGTCGTGAGCAATATGGCGGTTGTAAGCAGGATAGTTTTCATGGTTGCTTGCAGTGAAAATGGCCTTGTCATTGGAATGTTTTGTTTATACAAAAAGTGGATTGAACATTTTAGCGGTGTAGGGCGGTCTGCATACTTCAATATGGCTCTGACGCCGCTGATATTCAATCCACTTGTAAAAAAGAACCGGCTCTTACCTTGGCTGTACGAGATAAGGATTAGCTCCGAGCTTTTCAATGATGTAGTCAATTGAAAGCTGTGCCTTTACACTGTTGCCGGCATCGTCAAGCGGGGGTGCTATTACGGCTATGCCGAACTTTCCTGGAACAACTGCTATGATTCCGCCGCCTACGCCGCTTTTCGCCGGAACGCCGGTCCTGTAAAGCCAGATGCCGCTGTCGTCATAGAGTCCTGCAGTTGACATCACAGAAAGAACATGAGCGACAGTCTCAGGTGATACTATGGTTTTGTCTGTCACGGGATTCGTTCCGCCGTTGGCAAGTGTTGCGGCCATCATGCCAAGGTCTTTTGCATTCACATTAATTGCACACTGCTTAGTGTAGAGGTCCGTTGTCTGAAGATTATCCCATGACATGCTTTCGAAAGAAGCCATCAGGAAAGCAAGCGCCTGATTGTGCTGGTTCGTTGCCGCCTCAGATTCATATACGGGCTGATTGACTTCGAGCTTCTCTCCCGCAAAGCCTTCCATTAAGGTCATGATCGTGTTCCATTTTTCGTTGTAGTCGGCACCCTTGATCATGCTGGTTGTTGCAATTGCTCCCGCATTCACAAACGGATTTCCCTGCTTGCCTTTGTTCCTCTCTACAAATTCCGCGTTGTTGAATTTCATTCCGGTTGCATCAACACCTATCTTGCTCGCCACAATATCAGGTCCGAGATCATTGATTACGCTTGCGAGCGTGAAGACCTTTGAAATGGATTGAATCGAGACCTTGGATGTCAGGTCTCCCTTTGTATAAACCGTTCCGTCGACGGTGATAAGGGCGATTCCGAATATCTTCGAATCAACCTCCGCAAGAGCCGGGATATAATCCGCATTCTTGCCCTCGGTCACATTTTCGTATTTGGTATAAGCTTCGTTGATTGCTGATTCTATGTCTGCTTTTGTCTGTGCTGAAATTGCCTGCGTTATGGCAAGCAGGAACAAGACAACGATTGCCGCCAGGGTACTTCTGTTGCTGAAATGTGTTTTTTTCATCGCTATGTTTTTTGTTATTTACATTGAGAATGTTCTGGAGAAGTTCCACCTGAATGAGAACTGAACCTTCATGTCCTTTGATTTGAATCCGTCCTTGTTGTCTCTCTGTATCCACTGGTATTCAACACCTGCCATCATGTTGCTGACGGGATAATAAAGAAGATTGGCAAGAGCGTACTGGCCTTTCTTAAAAGCGGTTCCCGCCTGACCGTCTGTGTTGTCAATGCTGGCGAGCGAGTATCCGACAGAACTTGTAAAGTACTTGCTCCATGTGTGATCCAGAAAAGCCACAATACCGTAAACCGGTAGGGGAACACCTTTGACAGGCCTTTTCGGATCGCCCGTATTCGACTCAAGGCCGATGTCGGCAGGAGCATCGTTCATATAGTTTTCAACTCCCTCACCGTAAACTCCCTGAAGTCTCAGTACATCATTCTTTGTGATATTCAGATTGGAACTCAGATTAATACCCCATCCGAGTGCACTGCCGTCAAGTGACAGAGTGTCTTCCCTGGTATCAACCCATTTGATGCTCCTTAGTATTCCTGCGAGCTCAACATAACCGAACTTATCACCGTATCTGTACTCTGCAGAAAAATCCGGCAGATAGAACTGCGGCTTTATGTCCTTCACCTCAATTCTGTCGGAATAGATTCCTCCGTCGCCGCTGGCACCCGGCTTTTCAAGTGCAAATGTCAGTTTTGACTGGCCCTGAATGGGCATATATCTCACCTGTATGTTCCTGAAGAACACCATGCCGTTCGGGCCCCAGTATTCAAGTGAGTTCGGGAATACATCAACGTCCATGAACGGACTCCAGTATTGCCCGGCGCCGAATTTGCCCAGCTCTCCGTAGGCATGCCTGAGTCTGAAAGTGGTCTGTCCTGCATCCACTCCGGTTCCGAAAAGTTCAAACTCGAACTGTGTCTTGAACTCTCCAAGAGAAGTGGGAGTGCTTGATTTCACTCCAAAGCGGGTTTGCCTCACGCTGAAATATGTCTTGCCGTCCGGCTCAAATTCGCCTTTGAACGACGGAAGCTTTGTAGGACGCATAACGTCATACCAGTTTGGATCCTGCGTGTAGAAGTCATAGCCGGCATCGGTCATCACAAATCCGTAGATGTCAAATGTTGTCCCGGAATTCTGTGCCGATGCGGTTGTCACAAGAAACCCAAAAAGAAGAACAAGAAGTGATTTGGTTTTCATGGTAGTGTTTGATTTAGTTATTCAATATGTTACTTATGCTCAAAAGATTTTTCAGTTCGCCAAAGTTCAACATACTGATCAGTTATCGCAAGTCAATAGGTTCATCGGGAATGGAAGATTTTGCAGGATTTTTCGGCTCAGCGGGGCATAAAAAAGGCCCCCCGGGACTGCATTACGAAAGGAGTTCGAATACGCAGTTTTGCCGGAGGGCTGAAGCGAGGATGACCTCTAATCCGATTCGCTAAGGAGAATTAAGCTGCAGTCAAAGAAGCATGTCGCCATCCCCGCTGTTTCAAACACATCAGACATTCGGTACAAAATTAGTCAGTTTTTGCTAAAGTTCTCTTGAGTTGTCATACGCTTTCTGCCCGTGTGTTCATACTCAATCAGCATTGACAAAAAAATAACCCCCGATAATTGCGCCGGGGGTTTACAGTTCAATTGCATCCTGCTGACAGGAATCTCTTACATCGGTTCAAGGGCAAATGCCGCAAGCGCCCAGGCATCAAATGCATCAAGTTCATAATTTCCGTCAGTTGACAATGCATTTACATAGAGATGCTCTGCAAATGCTGCCTTTCCCTCGTTTGTACAGATCCCGAGCAGATCGCCCACGGTCAATGTCTTGCTGTAGATACTGGCAAGGTTTCTTGCATAGCCGTTAACTCCTGCTATAACCATGCCGTTTGCATTTGTTGCATTGGACTGCGTTGTGTCTGTACATGTTCCTTTCTGAACAACGAAGTTGAAATCCGCAAAATTATTGGGATGAAATGCCCTGAATGCAATCTCAAGCATTGAACCTGCTCCGTATTTTACAAATCCGCAGCATGTTGGATTGGTCTCCACACCGTCAACCTTTAGCTTGTATATCTCTGCCTGGCAGGCGCTGTTGTCAATCCTCATATTCATCGTGAACGCATCACAGTTTCCGCCGCCGCTGTTGACGAGATAGTCTGCAGGAGCATTGACGGAGGGATAGAAGCTGTCATAGTGCGGAATCTGGAACATCGCGTTTGGAATGTTGATCAGCTTGTTACCCGCACTATTGAAGAGCTCAAGCTTGAATTCATACAGACCGTCGCCTTCAAGGTTCGAATCAAAAGAGATGCTTACCGTGTTCTGGTCCCAGTGCGCATTTGACTCGCCTGCGTTCACCGGACTCTCATACGGAGAATCAGGGGGAATAAGATAAAGATCATTTCCTGTTCCCACATCGAACGGTCCGAGTTTGAAATACTTTGCATCAAAGTGAAGGTTTCCGTCGCCGCCAATGTATTCATACGTGTAGGGCTTCTCGACAGGATTGTTCAGTGTCTTCCATGAGCCTGCATTTGGTGAGAGGTCAGCATTTCTTGTCTTTCTGTATGACCATCTGTAGTACTTGTATGTGTTCGTAGGCAGGCCGCTGCTGAACTGGACAATGAAATACAGATTCTTCCCAAAAGGTCTTCTGTAGTTCCCGGCCGGTTCGAATCTGTCACTCAATCCGATCCTGTTCATTGATACACCCTGTATGGGATTTCCCGTTGAGTTATCCTGCTGAATGTGTGCAACGCTTGTTCCGTGTCCGACCGTCTTGACCCAGACAATCTGTCCGGGGATGACTTCTTCACACTGCCACACAACTCTCGGATCTGTAACTCTGATGTTTACCATGCTGCCGCATACATAATTCCAGTAAGTGTGGCATGCCTTTCCGGGATTGTAAACAGTTGTCCAGACACCGTCTATCAAAGCCTCAACCCAGAAGTAAAGATCCGGATGATCCCCCAGGATGTTGTAGTAAATGTCAGTCTCGAAATTTCCATTCTCGTCTGTGTACACAACCTTTATCTCATCGCATCTGTAGAAGTATGGCCACAACCAGTGAATGTGGCAGAAGAACGGATGGAAGAGTTCGAAATTGTTGAGAATGGCATTCCTGATCGCGGAAACATCGCGCGTCATCAGCATTGATGTGACCGATTCATTGTCGAGGATCATCTTTGCAGTAGTTTCGGCATCTGACTTAAGCATCTGGGAGCCGATCTTTTGTGAAGCGGCCTTCCTGAGATTCTGAAGAACCGGCTGTTGCCTGAATGAGCCTGAGAAATCTTTTCTCGGATCAGGACCCGGAAATGGGCCCGGATCGGGTTCGGGTTCAGGAATTGGGAACGGCAGTCTTGGATTCAGAATAATGTCGGGAATGATTCTGAAGATCCTGTCGGGAATGCGTTCGATCAGAAGTCTGATCCTGTCCACTTCGCAAATGTGGACTCTCACCCTGCAAAGCCCCTTGTCTTCCCAAAGATCATGTATCCTGAATTTCTTTGTCACTCTTCCTCTCACTCTGCATTTCCTGAAGAGCCACCAAGGCAGTATATACTTTGGTATGGGAAGTATCTCGAAGTTTCCTTTGGTGTTGATCTTAAGAACTGCTTCGTGGGCTTTGAATCTTTCGATGAGTTCGTCTATACTCTCTGCATCTTCGATCCCGTTCCTGACGGGAGCAAACAATACTCTGAATTCAGACGGGCTTGAAGCCTGCGTTTTGAATGCCGCCTGGTCATTGGCAACATTTACTGCCTCAAGAAGTTTTCCTCTTCGCGAAAAGAGAAATGCCTTGAGCTGGATCGGAGTTTCCGGTTTAACTTCAAACTTCACCGGAAAAGCAATCCTGTTTTGTTTCGCTTTCATTTCTTTATTCCTCATTTTGATTTGTTGCTTCCCTGTAATTTCTTACAGAGTTGATTAGTATGTCAAAATTACTTCACTTGTCAGGAATAAAAAATGAGCCCTGTTACTTTTTGTCTGTAAGTAAAATCACTCATTGTCATTATGAATTATAGTCAAAACGATCTGACCTAAATCAACTCAATTCTGATTCAGCCATTCCACTGCAATGCTGTATATACAGCAAAACATGCCGGATTCTCGAATTCCCGGGCCAATATGGTTACGCCTTGCAGAAGTGTCATTCCCGCGAAAGCGGGAATCTGCTTCAGGAGGTATAATTTTCTGTAACACACTTGCTCACACAGTTTCTGCTGAGTTCCTGAGCGGGCAGGCCGGGCGGCTTGGTGAGAGGAGAGCATTGAAGTATTGCTGTGTGTCTGTTCTGCAATCTGAACAGTCAATTTTGCATTAAAACTATTACAGAAATTCTTAGATTGGAATCTTCATACTTAATACAAATAATCATGAATGAAAATCAGAACATAATATCCTGTCCGAATTGCGGCACAGAGATCAATGTAAATGAGGTTCTTTACAGTCAGCTCGAACATGAGATGCAGAAGAAGTTCCGAGATATGTCTTCTCAAAAAGAAAAGGAATACAGCGACAAACTGACGGAGATCAAGAAGAAGGAAGAAGCAATCACGAGGCAGATGGAAGAACTTGAGTCATCTGTAAATGAACGTGTAAGTGAAAAGTTGAAGTCCGAAATGCAGAATATGGAAAAAACAATTCGAAAGAAGTTTGAAGATGAAAATACAGAGTATCTGGTTTCTTTGAAATCCGAGCTTGAGGAAAAATCTGCGAGACTGAAAGATCTTAACAAAACCAAAGCAGAAATTGAAAGACTGAAAAGGGAAAAAGATGAACTTGCAGACAAGATCTCCATGGAAAAGGAAGTTGAGTTCAGCAGCAAACTGAATAATGAAAAGCAGAAGATCAGGAGATTGGTTGAAGATGAGACGCTGATGAAAATGAAAGAAAGGGAAAAGGTAATTGAGGATCTTAGGTTGCAGCTTGATGAAGCAAAGCGAAAGGCCGATCAGGGCTCGATGCAATTGCAGGGTGAAGTTCAGGAGCTGGCGATTGAGGAATTCCTGAAGAAGAACTTTCCGCTGGATACTATAGAAGAGATAAAGAAAGGCGCAAGGGGCGCTGACTGTGTGCAGACCGTTAACACACATTCGCGCAACAATTGCGGAGTGATCTATTACGAAAGCAAAAGGACCAAGGACTTTCAGCCTTCATGGATTGAGAAGTTCAAAGAGGATATGAGAAACATAGGCGCGGGATTCGGTGTGCTTGTGACTAATGTTCTCCCCAAAGACTGGAAGAGGATGGGGCAGAAGGACGGTGTCTGGATCTGCACGTTCGAGGAATTCAAAGCGCTTTGTTTTGTGATAAGGGAATCAGTGGTGATGCTCGGGGAAGCGGTCGCAACGCAGGAGAACAAAGGCGACAAGATGAATATGCTTTACGATTATCTTACGGGTAACGAATTCAGGCAACAGATAGAGTCGATTGTTGAGGGATTCGTTCAGATGAATGAAGATCTTGAATCTGAGAAACGCGCCATGCAGGGAATATGGAAGAAGAGGGAGAAGCAGATCAAGAAGGTCTTGCTGAATACCAATCACATGTACCACTCCGTCAAAGGCATTGCGGGCAATGCGATCGGAACGATCAAAGTTCTGGAGCTTCCTTCAGGTAATGAACCGGATGATGATGAGGGTGATGACTGACTGCGATACTGATTCAGGTTCTGCTGAACCTCTTGTCAAGTTCATCTGTGGTGATCCTGATTACGGTAGGCCTGCCGTGAGGGCACACGTAAGGCATTCTGCAAGCAAAGAGCTCGTCAATCAGTCCGGTCATTTCTGCGTTCGTCAGCCTGTCGCCGGATTTGATCGCGCTTCTGCAGGCAAATGATTTTGCAAGATTGTCACGCTTCTCGAGACTCAGTTTAAGCTCGTATTCTTTGAACTGGTCAATGAGCTCCTGGAGTATCTTATTCTCATTGCCGAGCCGCACGTCGGATGGAACTCCGGTGATCTCAACCGTGTCGTTGCCTGCAAAGTTAAGACTGAAACCGAGATTGGAAAGTTCGTCCTTCAGCCCTTCGGCTAGATGGTAGTCTATCTTTGAAAGTTTGAGA
>JAIBBK010000014.1 GCA_019694675.1 Ignavibacteria bacterium | reverse complement strand
TGCGGCGCTGCGGACACTGATGAAGAAGTACTGAAAGAAATAAGTGACAGGTACGGAATACCCGTTTACACGGATACCGTGAAGATGTGGGATGAAACGAAGCCGGACGTGATCACAATTGCAAGCAGTGACGAAACGCATGTGCCGTTACTGAGAAGCGCTCTGGAATGCAGCCCGAAAGCGGTCTTCTGCGAAAAGCCGCTCGGGCTTCGCAGCGGCGAAGTTTCTGAGATCACGGCTTTGTATGAAAAAGTGCGCGTACCGCTTCAGGTGAATTACACGCGAAGATTCCTGAAGGAGTTCAGTGATATCGGAGCAATGCTGAAAAGCGGGAAGCTCGGAATGATCAACACAGTCACATTCTACTACGGCAGGGGATTGATACATAATGCGTCCCACTACATTGATCTTGTGCTTATGTATTTCGGAATGCCCGAAGAGGTTGTCACTTTCTCCTCGAGGAGCGGGCTGGGAGAAACTGACTTCAGCTATTCGTTCAGGCTTGGTTACAAAGGAGGCATGGAGGTCATCTTCATTGCGCTTGAACCGACACGTATATCGTTCGCGGAGATTGACATTGTCGGGAGCGAGGGAAGAGTGAAGTTCAACTACAGGAATGAAATAGAGAAGTATGCAGTCACTTCAAACAGAAATTTCAGCGGTTACATGATGTATGAACTTACTGAGTCTGCACCGGTGAAGTTTGAAGAAGCATTGCCAGCTGCTTACCGGAACATATACGGCGCAGTCACAAACGGAGAACATCTGCTCTGTCCCGGAAGCGGCTCAATACATATATTCGAAATGATAAAAAGAATAAAGGAGCAGTATAATGTCTAAGCTTGCATTGCTCGGCGGAAAGCCGGTGCGCACAAAGATCTTTCCTCAAAGCAATACTATAGGCGAGGAAGAAAAGCGCGCAGTCATGAATGTCCTCGATTCGGGCAACCTTTCCCAGTATGTCGGTTCATGGAATCCGGATTTTTTCGGTGGCCCCATGGTGAGACAGTTTGAAAGAGACTGGGCGGAAGCATTCGGAGTCAAGTTCTGCATGGCTGTGAACTCAAACACTTCCGGCCTGAATGCCTGCATCGGTGCATGCGACATAGGTCCCGGTGACGAAGTGATCGTGTCGCCCTACACCATGACTGCAGGAGCAATAGCTCCGCTTATTTATGGCGCAGTGCCCGTCTTTGCGGATATTGACGAAGACACTTTTTGCCTGGATCCGGAAAGCGTAAGTAGCAAGATCACACCAAGGACAAAGGCGATACTTGTTGTACACATTACCGGTCATCCCACCGATATGGATCCAATAATGGAACTTGCGCGCGAGCATGGACTGAAGGTTATTGAAGACTGTGCGCAATCACCGATGGGAACATACAACGGAAAGTTTGTAGGAACGATTGGTGATGTAGGGATCTTCAGCCTTAACTACCACAAGCATATTCATACAGGTGAGGGCGGAATGATTGTGACCAATAACCCTGTGATCGCGGAGAAGGTTCAGCTGATACGGAATCACGGAGAAGCGGTTGTGGAAGGTAAGAAGACAATGGACATCTGGAACACTTACGGATTCAATTACAGAATGACGGAAATGGAAGCGGCGGTCGGGACGGAGCAGTTGAAAAAGCTCCCTCATTTGCTTGACGAGAGGATAAGCAGGGCTGAGCATCTTTCCGAAATGCTTGGCAAACTGCCCGGTATCATTCCGCCGGTGGTGAAGGAAGGCTGCAGGCATGTTTACTACATACAGGCATTCAAGTTTAAGAAGGACATCGTAGGTGTTAGCAGGAACACATTCATTGATGCAATGAAAGCCGAGCTTCCGCCAATGGTCCTCCGTGAATCAACGCCGATCATAGGATGCGGGTTTGCGCCTCCGCTCTATCTTCAGCCAATTTATCAGCAGAGACTTCACAAGTGTTCATTCAATTGTCCGAGATATGAAGGTGAAGTTTCTTATGACAGGGGAATTTGTCCGGTGACGGAAAGAATGTTCTTTGATGAGGTCTTCACTCATGAATACATGAGGCCGAGTTTCTCATGGGATGACATTAAGGATGTAACAGATGCCTATTACAAAGTTTACGAAAACGTTGCAGATCTTAAGGAGTATGAGATGCAGAAGTCCGTTCCCGTCTGAATGCGGAAGCCGAAGCTGCTTGCGGCGTTTGATGATCCCGGCGGTGCGCTTGCAGTGATGCCCGTGCTGAAGAGAACTGTTGAAAGAGACACTGCGGAAGTTACTGCTTTTGCGGGCGTGCACAGCATTTATCTGCTTGATGATCTGAAGCATGCAGAGAAATACATGATAAGGAGCGATCTTGGATATGAAGAAGCTTGCGCCATTCTTGATTCGCATGATCCTGACATTCTGCTTACGGCAACAGGCGGAGGAAGCGGTGAACAGCAATTGAGGAATGCGGCTCGCAACAAGGCACTTAGGAGTTATGTGATCATTGATTTCTGGAAACACTACGGCAGGAGATGGCTGTATGCAGACCACCCGCTGGAGAGCATCATAGATACAATACTTGTAATGGACGAAGCAACAAAGACTGACATGATGAATGAAGGATTTCCTTCCGAAAGAATAAAGGTTACCGGACACCCTTATCTCGACAGCATATTCAATTCACCCGAAAGAAGAACAGGCACAGGAGAAGACTCATTATTTCTTTTTCTTTCGCAACCGTCAGGGACCATTGAACTGAAGAATACAGATATTCATCCTGTGACAATTGTTGCAGAAGCTGTGGAGCAATATCTCGGACAGAATAACAAGCGAGGAAAACTTATAATAAAGATGCATCCGCTTGAGACAGCGGGCAAGGAACTTACCGAAGCTCTCCGGAACATTTCAAAAATGAATCTTCAGATTGAGGCCGCAGACAGCGGTGAGAGGATAGATAATTTTCTAATCAGAAGGCCCGTTGTGATCGGATACAACTCGATTGCACTGTTCGAGGCACGCGCATCCGGTTGCAAAGCGATCAGTCTTGATTTAGTGCCGATGAGTGAAGCAATGCGCAAAGCTATGGCATCAGCCGGAATTGTTTTTTCAAAGGCCGAAAGAGATGATCTCCTTCATTCGATGAATGCCAAGGTTCCGTCCTTTAATGAACTTGCCGCACTTCACAAAGGCGCGACCGGAAGATGTCTTGATCTGATATTCTCATCTTTGCATCAACAAAAAGGAGCGAACGCATGAAGAATCCGTTTCTTACAGGAAAGAACATATACCTCACACCGCTTACGGAAGCCGAAGTTACGGATGAGTATGTTTCATGGCTGAATGACAGCGAAGTGTGCAGGGACAATTCGCATGCTGTATTTCCGAACACGAAAGAACTTACACTGCAGTATGTGCGCTCAGTTGCATCATCAGGAAAGGAAGTGGTGATGGCGATAAAGTGGAAGAAGAACAACAGGCACATAGGCAACATTTCGCTTCAGAAGATCAACTGGGTCAATCGTTCTGCCGAGCTTGCGATAATCATCGGAGACAAGAATTACTGGAACAAAGGTGTCGGGACCGAAGCATACGAACTCATGATCGCTTATGCTTTCGAGAGACTGAACCTGAACAGGGTGTCGTCAGGGCAGACGCTCCGCAACAAAGGCATGACAGGCGTGTGCAGAAAGTGCGGCATGAGCGAGGAAGGTGTTTCAAGGGAAACTATGTTCAAGGAAGGGGAATATCTCGACACCGTTACTTATGCAATACTCGCCAAAGACTATTGGACAAAGAAAAACAAGAAGAGCAGATAATGAACGACGACAGATACGGCAAGCCCGAAATGGATGGGGTTCAGTACTGCATCAGGTGCTGTATTCCCGCAACGCAGGAGGGGGTGAAGTTTGACGACCTCGGAATCTGCCAGGCATGCCAGTCATCCGAACAGAAGATACATATTAACTGGGTCGAGAAAGAAAAAGAGCTTAGGAAGATCCTCGATGATGCAAAGGCCAAAGCAGGGAATAATTACGATTGCATTCTTCCAATAAGCGGCGGAAAGGACAGCACTTTTCAGATGCATGTGCTAACCAAAGTTTACGGCATGAAGCCGCTTGCCGTGACATTCAGCCACAACTGGTACAGCGAAACCGGTTGGTACAATCTTATGAATGCACTTGAGAAGTTCAACGTTGACCACATCATGTTCACACCGAGCAGGGACCTTGTGAACAGAATTGCCCGCAGGTCGCTTGATGCGATCGGGGACACATGCTGGCACTGCCATGCCGGAGTCGGTGCATTTCCTCTTCAGATCGCAGTGCGGTTCAACATTCCGCTTCTCATTTACGGAGAATCAATTGCCGAATCTTCCGGAAGGTCCTCTTACAAGAATCCACTGATGAAGTTTGACGTGGACTACTTCATGCGGGTGT
>JAIBBK010000063.1 GCA_019694675.1 Ignavibacteria bacterium | reverse complement strand
CTTGAAGAAGCCAATATGACGCTCACGGAAAAAGAAAACCTGTTTGCGGAAACATCGAGGATACTCGGGAAGGTGGCAAAGCTCATTGCGGTTGTGTCGGAACCGATAATATCGCAGGGGATATTCGAGAAGCTTGAGTTTGTAAAGCTTTCATCAAACAAGATACTTGTTGTTCTGAACGTTCATTCCGGCATTGTTAGGACTGTGATCCTGGAACTTGACAGCGACATTCCAAAGAACCAGCTTGACCACATTGCATCATCATTCAATGAAAGATACCGCGGCATGGCTCTCGGAAAGATAAGAGAGCTGAATCCGCCGGGAAAATTCGATCCGCGCAACAGGGACAACATCGTAATTAACAAGCTGTTGGGCACAATTGAGAAGATCACTTATGAAGAAGAGAAGGGGAAGAATATTTTTGTTGGCGGAACGGGAGATGTGATCCTTCAGCCGGAGTTCGGCAATCCAAGGAATTTCAAAGACATTATCGAGCTTGCCGAGGACAAGAATCTAGTCATTCACATATTTCACAACACTCCTCAGAAGGACAATGATATGATGATCACGATCGGGAGTGAGAACGAGGACGAAAAGCTCAAGAATTACAGCGTGGTCACAACCTCCTACAGCATGGGGGATGTAAAGGGAAACATAGGGGTGATCGGCCCAAAGAGAATGAACTATGCAAGAATGATCTCACTGCTGAGATTCACGTCAAGGCTGATAAACGAAATCTCAAGCCACTGACATTTAAGAAATCACATAATCAAATAATGAGCAAACACAAAAATCATATAAACGTAAAAGACGGCAATGAAAAAGCCGAGAAGAATGAGAAAGCCGGACTGACAGAAGACGGAAGTCCTGAAAGCGCTGATTCCGAAGTGCAGAAACTGAGGGAGCTTCTTCAGAGAAAAGTTGCCGAGTTTGAAAATTACAGAAGAAGGACCGAGAATGATCTCATAAACAGTACGGCGTACGGGATCGAAAAGGTCATCAAAGAGCTTCTTCCGGTCTATGACGATCTGCAGCGTTCCATTGAATCAGTGGATAAAGGGCAGACAAAGGACTTTGAAACGCTCAAGACCGGCATCAAACTTATTTATGATAAGTTCAGGGGAGTGCTCGAGAAGGAAGGGCTTACTGAGATCAACACTGTGGGGAAACCGTTTGATGTTGAGCTGAGTACAGCGCTGATGCAGATCCCGAAAGAGGACTTGCCTCCTCATACAGTCATTGAATCATTTGAGAAGGGATACAAGCTCAACGGAAAGGTCATCAGGCATGAGAAGGTGATGGTATCATCCGAGCCTGAACTTCCCGCACATAACGAGGATAAATAAGCACAAGATGACGAAGAGAGATTACTATGAAGTACTGAATGTTTCAAAAGGTGCCTCGAAGGAAGAGATCAAGGCATCCTACAGAAAGCTTGCCATGAAATATCATCCTGACAAGAACCCCGGCAACAAGGAAGCGGAAGCAAAGTTCAAGGAGCTTGCGGAAGCATACGAAGTCCTGTCGGACGAAAGCAAGAAAGGAATGTATGACAGGTTCGGTCACCAGGGAGTGAGCGGTGCCGGCGGCTTCAGGGATATGAACGATATATTCTCCCACTTCGGCGATATATTCGGCGGCTTCGGAGGCGGCAGTATCTTTGATGACTTTTTCGGAGGAAGCCAGACAAGGCGAAGGCACGAGACGGGTATTCGAGGAAGCGACCTCAGGATAAATCTGAAGCTCACGCTCGAAGAAATCTCCGAAGGAGTTGAGAAGGAGATCAAGGTGAAGAAGTTCAGGAGATGCTCAAAGTGCGAAGGCTCGGGAGCAAACGGTTACAACGGCTATGAGTCGTGCAGGCACTGCAACGGTACGGGCGAGATCAGGCACGTATCGCGTTCAATGTTCGGACAGTTCATAAATGTGACACAGTGCACTCACTGCGACGGCGAGGGCAGAATAATAAAGGACAAGTGTGAGGAATGCGGCGGCGAAGGAGTGGTGAAGGGTGAATCAAAGATAAAGGTGGAGATACCTGCAGGAGTGAGCGAAGGCCAGTATATTCCGATGCGTGGGCACGGCAATGCCGGAAAGCGCGGAGGAAATTCGGGAGACCTTTACCTTTACATTGAGGAAGAGAAGCACAAGGTGTTTGTCAGGGAAGGAAATGATATTTATCTGGACCTTGAAGTCAGCATTGCAGATGCGGTGCTCGGTTCTGAAACGGAAATTCCTGTCCTTAACGGTGGCGATGTCAAACTGACCATAGATCCCGGAACACAGCCCGGCACTCTTCTGAGGATGAAAGGAAAAGGGATTAGGCATCTTGAGGGACACGGACGCGGCGATCAGATAATCAGGGTCAATGTTTTCATTCCTTCAAAGGTAACAGGGAAGGAGAAAGAGATGCTGAAGGAGCTTGCGGATTCGGAGAATTTTAAACCGAAGCGACCCGGCAGGCACGCACATGGAGAAAAGAAAGCGGAAAAAGCGGGCAAAGGATTCTTCAAGAACGTGTTCGGATAACTTCTTATCGCAGATCACAGGCAAATTAAAACTCCCCGGGCGGACGTTCGGGGAGTTTTTTATTATCAAATCTTTATGTGCGTAATCATTTGGTAACAATTAAATTAAACGAGTAACGATTTATTAATTCGTGGTAAATCTGTCATCAGTACTTTTGATGAAATTCTAAAACCCGAATGACCAGGATTATATACTTTACCATTCATTTGACATTTCTGTTTCTGCTTTCCAATGTTTCTTCTGCTCAGTCTATAGTCGGTAAGATATTAGACGCTACAACTTCCGATCCGCTGATTGGCGCAACCGTTAAAGTTTCCGGGATTGCCGCAGGAGCAATTACAGACATTGACGGCAATTTTGTAATTGAAGACTTGCAACCGGGGAAATATGGCCTTGAAATCAGTTATATCGGTTACTTGTCTAAGACAATAAAGGATATAGTCGTTGTATCCGGTGAAGCAACACGCGTTGATATTTCGCTTTCTGTAGAAGGCGTTGTTACTGAAGAGATTAGTATCGAGGCAGATCCAACTCTTGCAAATGAAGAATCGCTTCTTATAGAACAGAAGAACTCCGACGTAATTCAGGACGGAATCAGTGAACAGCAAATAAAGCGTGCTCCCGATGCAAATGCTTCTGATGTGGTAAAAAGAGTTACAGGCGTAAATATTGTCGGAAACAAGTTTGTATTTGTAAGGGGAATCTCCGACAGGTACAACAACACAACACTTAACAGCGTATCTGTGCCGAGTACAGAGACAGACAAGAAGTCATTTACATTCGACATATTCCCATCCAAGCTCCTTGAGAATATCATCATAATAAAATCATTTACTCCGGATCTGCAGGGAAACACATCGGGCGGACTTGTTCAGCTAACCACAAAGGATTTTGTTGATCAGTTCACGTATTCCTTTGAGGTGTCAGGAACAGTTCTCAACACAACAACACTTAAAGGCGGATTTTACGATTATGATGCAGGCCAAAGTAAGTTATTGTTTTGGAATTCCGGATATGATGACGGCGGGAGGGAAATTCCCTCGAACTTCCCCTCAACTCCCTTCTCGGGATTCAACAACTACGGAAAGACGTTGAAAAATAACTGGCAGCAGAATGACAACAAGGCACCACTGAACGGCGGCTTTCAGCTTTCACTCGGTAACAGTTTTAACGTTGGCGGAAATCCGCTCGGGATCCTCGGCTCATACACTTACAGGAACCAGTTCGCAAACACGGAAATATACAGAAACATATACAACTACGACACAACAACACTTCTTGACCTTGATGGACGGTCATCAGTGTACAGCGTGCTCAGCGGAGCTCTTCTGAATTTGAACTACAAGGTCGGGAACAATAACAAATTCAGCATAAAAAACACTTACTCTCTTCTTTCGGATGATTTCACTCAGTACTTTGAGGGCATTGATCTTATAGAATCAAATAATGAAAAGAGGCTTTACGGTTACTACTTCAATGAAAGGAGCCTCTTCACTACCCAGTTTTCCGGAAGCCATTACATTGGTACACGCTCTGCAATAAATGTATCATGGAATGCATCCTATTCAGAGGCGAGCAGAAATGAGCCGGACTACAAGACTCTCAGTTATCAAAGGGTTCAGGGTGACAAGACGCCTTTCTTTGTTCCAATTACGATCGTGCCAAATGCCAGAGTCGGGGAAAGGTTCTTTTCTGAGCTAACAGACCTTGGCCGCTTTGCCAATCTTGACTATGAAATGAAATTCATGAATTTCGGCAAAAAGTTTAAGAGTAAGTTCAAAGCGGGAATTTTGGCCACTGACACAAGACGGGAATTTGATGCAAGATTGTTTGCACCAATCAAGACTTTTACATCACCGTTCGATATACTTTTCCAGCCGCCGGATTCTGTTCTCGGCCCCTGGAATATAGATTCCACAATAATCTCCTATGTTGAGACTACCAACAAGAGTGATTCCTATGACGCGAACGAGAACACATACTCAGGGTACGGAATGTTTGACGGGTACTTCTCCAATTTCAGATTCGTGCTCGGACTAAGATTCGAATACAACGAGCAGAAACTTCAGAGCTTCCAAAGGACTACTCAGGAACCGATCAATGTTTATCAGATAAACAGAGATTATCTGCCATCGTTTGGACTTACATATGAACTTAATCCTCATACAAATATCAGGGCAACCTATTCAATGACCGTCTCAAGACCGGAACTCAGGGAGCTTGCGCCGTTCGGTTTCATTGACTTCATCACGCAGGGTGAAACTTCCGGAAATCCAGACCTTGAAGAATCACTGATTCGAAATTATGATCTCAGGTATGAATTGTTTCCGGATGCAGGTGAAATTCTTTCTGCAAGTTTGTTTTACAAGAAGTTTGACCAGCCAATCGAGAGAGTTGTGGTCCCGGTGCAGTCAGGTGATTTCAGACCGTCATATACTTATGAAAATGCAAAGAACGGGGCTGTCAATTACGGTATTGAAATCGAGGTCAGAAAGAAGCTCGGCTTCATTTCTAAGTATCTTGATGACCTGTCGTTCAACGGTAATGTGACTTTTGTGAACTCTGAGGTTGATCTTGAAGGACTTCAGATAGGTTCAACTGATTCCAAAAGAAGGATGGAGGGTCAGTCTCCTTATCTGCTGAACCTTGGATTGTTTTACGATAACTATGATCTCGGACTAAGTTTGAATATGCTCTATAACAGGTTTGGTGAGAGAATAGTTGAAGTAGGCAAAATACCTTTTAATGATGTAAGAGAGCAGGGCAGAAATGTCATAGACTTCAGTGCAACAAAAAGCTTTCTTACCAACTTCGAAGCGAAGTTTACCGTTAAAGATATTCTCGCCGAAGATCAGATCTTCCTGCAGGAATTTGATCTTGAAGGACAATCCTATGACAAAGAGGTCTTGCGAAATACTTTCGGTACAAATTACACTCTTACTCTGTCATACAAGTTCTAAGTTCATTTCAAAAAACCTAATGAAGGAAGAACATGAATCAATATCAGGAAGAGTTTCAAGTAGAGTCCGGACAAAGAAAGGTTGAAACGATCATTGTCTCGGATATACACCTTGGTTCTGAAGTTGCACGCCCGAAAGCTGTAAGAAAGGTTCTTGAGAGCCATGATTTCAATAGGCTGATACTTCTCGGGGACATATTTGATGATCTGAATTTCAACAGACTTAAGAAGGATCACTGGAATCTTCTTTCGTACATCAGGAAACTTTCCAATCCGGACCGAAATAAAGAAGTTGTATGGGTGGAAGGAAATCATGATGAAGGCTTGTCCGAGATCATGTCGCTTATGATGGGAGTTAAAGTGTATGACGAGTATGTATGGGAATCCAATGGTAAAACGTTTCTGGCAATTCACGGGCATCAGTTCGACAAGTTCCTGACCGAGAATGTGCTGATCAGCAATGTGTCGTCATACGTTTACGACAAAGTTCAGAAATGGGACAGCGAGACTCAGAGCATTTCAAGATTCATCAAGCGCAGAAGCAAGAGCTGGCTCAGGCTTTCGAATAAGGTTGCCACTGAAGCAATTGAATATGCAAGAGGGAAAGGCGCTGACGCAGTTATCTGCGGACACACGCACCAGAGCATTTCAGTAAGTAATGAAGGTGTTGCATACTTCAATACAGGATGCTGGACTGACATACCTTCTAACTATATTGTCATTGACAGTGACGGCAATGTTGAAATCAGAGAAGAGTCACCGGCATTGGCGGCTCAAAGGAATGCATCTTGACAGAACCGTTCAATAAATAAAACTCATCATCACAAATTGTTCTTTAAATCAAGCAACGAATTGTTCTTTCAGTCCAAATCAAGGATCATAAAAATGCCTTCACTGATATGTGCGATCACTGTGCTGTTTGCAGTTTTCAACAGCATCCCTGCAGTGACTAAACCACTCAACACGAGTCAATGATGAGGTCCGGAGTCAGAATAAATTCCAAAACAGTTTCTCTTATGAAGCGATTCAACTGCATAAGAGACTTTGCAACCATGTACATTCAGCCGGATACTGTAACCCACTGTGAAATCTATTGGAAAGGAACGCTCATTGTCGAATGGGCTCTGAGACCAATGCGAACGGAAAAGATTCCTGTTCACGGAGCATTGATTTTGGTGAACCAATTGAGTCATTCACTTACCGACTCCGACAGTGTAATGATTAAGTAATACAAGCGTAATGTTGTTAATGTGTAAGTTAACCTTACAAAATACTTGCTAAGTAGTTTTGCGTATCAAAAGATTCAAATAACAAATTAAAACATCAAAAGGAGAAATGATGAAGTCAATCATCACCATTGCAATCGCAGTGATGCTGATGTTCAGTGCAGTGAGAACAAATGCTGCAGTTGATTCCACAACGCTGAACAGTTCAGTTATCACAAGCAACCTGAACCTCAACAGGACCACAACTTACCTGATGAAGGGATTCAATTACATAAGGAACGGCGCCACAATCAACATCCCTGCGGGTACTGTTATCCTTGGAGACTTTGAAACAAAAGGAACACTGATAATAGAAAGAGGTTCGAAGATCTATGCTAACGGAACTGCTGAGTGTCCGATCGTCTTTACAAGCGAAAAGCCGTCAGGTTCAAGAAACCCGGGTGACTGGGGCGGTGTGATCGTTCTCGGAAGATCGGGAATCAATACGGCTTCAGGCGCAGACTCAGCTGAAATTGAAGGCTTCGGTCCGGGCCTTGGCCCAATATACGGCGGTCAGCCGAGAATTGACAATGACAGTTCGGGCGTCATCAGATATGTGAGAATTGAATTCGCCGGAATTAACCTTACCGGTATCTCGGGCAATGAGATCAACTCGCTCACAATGGGCGGTGTCGGAAGCAGAACCGTTATTGAGAACGTGCAGGTCAGCTATGCAGGTGATGATGCGTTTGAGTGGTTCGGAGGTAACGTAAACTGCAAAAGACTTATAGCATATAAAAGCGTTGATGATGATTTTGACTGTGACAACGGCTTCAGAGGAAAAGCGCAGTTCCTTCTTTCAGTGAAAGACAAAGACATTGCTGACGTGAGCCAGTCGAACGGATGGGAAATTGACAACAACTCCGCCGGAAATTACAATCAGCCGAGGACAGGCATGGTGTTTTCCAATGTAACAATGGTAGGGCCGTTTGAAACCACCTCTACACCTGTAAACGCACTTCACCAAAGAGGCGGACACCTCAGAAGAAGCAGTCTTCCGAAGATCTATAACTCAATTGTGATGGGTTACAGAGTCGGATTCAGATTTGACGCCGCAGGCGTATGGAACGCATCAACGGGTGACACAATTCAGATCAGAAACACGATACTTGCCGGTAACCTCAGAACAGCAGATACGAATGCAGCTACATCATTTACGCCGACCAACTGGCTTCAGACACCTTCTTTCAGCAACTCGGTGCTTTCAACAACTTCATCGGTTGGCCTGACAAGCCCGTACAACATCTATCCTGATCCGTCAGGAAACAACATTACCAACTGGGTGCCGACAGGCGGATCTCCTGCACTTAGCGGCGCTGATTTCTCAAATCCGAATCTTTCAGGATTTGAAGTTGTATCATACAAGGGCGCTTTCGGGTCAGTCAACTGGACAGCCGGATGGGCAATCTTCAATCCCAAGACTTACGCACTTCCTGTTCCGACAGACTTCGTCGTAAAGGCAATTCCGGAAGGACTTGTGAATGTAACGGCTCCATGCGAGCCCGGATGTAACCCGAAACTTATAGGAACGCTTGTGAACGGTTCATGCCAGGTTGTTGCATCCAGCGAAGCTGAGATAAATCTCTCAACCAAGCAAACAACTTTCTGCTTCGATTATGTACCGACCGGTTCATACTGGCTCGTTGTAAAATATAAGAACAGCATTGAGACATGGAGCGCGGCACAATACTCATTCACTTCAGGCGCCGCCAATAACTATGACTTCACAACTGCTCAGTCACAGGCATACGGCAGCAACCAGGTCAATGTAAGCGGCACGTGGGCAATGTACTCAGGTGATGTGAACAATGACTGTGTGGTTGATGCTTCTGATATTTCATTGCTTGACAATGACGCATTCAACTTCGCTTCGGGATGTGTTATAACGGATCTCAACGGCGACTGCGTTGTTGATGCTTCCGACATCAGCATTGCTGACAATAACGGATTCAACTTTGTTGCCTGCTCCAAGCCTTGTCCGTAATTCCGAATAGCGGAGTACATAAGAAATATGAAACACTGCGGGATGGGACCCTTGCGAGTCTCATCCTGCAACATTTTTTTAAAAAAGAAAAAAAGTAAAAATGAAAAAACTGATTCCCGCAATTGTTCTTTTCGCGGTTCTGGTTACATCTGCTGTTTCGACGGCTCAGAATCCGACATACTCTCTCACGCTTGACAATGCAGTCTTCACAAGCGATTCTCTTGTGTTTGATGTTCATATAAAGCATACAAATCCGGGAGCTGTAAGCCAGTTTCAGTATGCGCTCGGACAGTATTTTCTTACCTTCAATACTGCAATTGCAAACGGCTCCGGTACGTACACTTACAGGATCATCGGCTCCGACCTGCCGGAAAACCAAAGGCCGAGAAATCCTTCGGTAGCCGGTAACACTCTCCGGCTGGCCGTCAATTCACCCGTAGGCGCCGGAAACGGATACATCATTTCTTCAACAGGCAGCGGAACACTTGTTGTAAAGATGAGTCTAAAGCACTCAGCCGGACTCAACATCAACAATGCGCTGAATCTTGCATGGGTAAATCCGGGCGGTGGCCAGTTCTGGACAAAAGTGTTTGCCTATGTTAATAATGTAAGTACAGAACTCACTAATGCGGGAAGCCACAGCGTCGTCTCCGTTAATCAGATCGCGAGCGTCATTCCGGAAAAGTATGAGATCTATCAGAACTATCCCAATCCGTTCAATCCTTCAACAAAGATAAGGTTCGATCTTCCGCAGGCATCCGAAGTGGTTCTTTCAGTGTTTGACATTTCGGGAAGGGAAGTGACAAGACTGTTCTCGGGCAAACTGCAGGCGGGAAGTTTCGAATACAAATGGGATGCTTCGAATCTCTCGAGCGGTGCGTACTTCTACAGGATACAGGCCGGTAGTTTTGCAAGGACAATGAAGATGATGCTGGTGAAGTGACCGGTGTAAGATGATAGGTTGGATTTTGAGGGCCGGACTTTAGTCCGGCCTTTTTTGTGATGACTTCATAAACCGTTCAATCTTCAGAGAGCGGGATTTTCCAAGGTTATACATATTCAGGATGCGTTTTGAATTCCCGGGCAAGTTTCAGCTTCAGCTGAAACTTGCGGAAGCCGGAGCAGTCATTCATGACTGCAATATGGTGTAAAATAAAACTCATTATTTGTGTATTTTAATTTTCTATGACACCGCTTGACATATCCTGTATAAATACTATCCGGATACTCAGTGCCGATGCCGTACAGAAGGCAGAATCGGGACATCCGGGAATGCCAATGGGTGCGGCCGCTATGGCCTATGCCCTTTGGATGGATCATCTTCGTTTTGATCCGGCTGATCCTGAATGGCCTGGCAGGGACAGGTTCATCCTTTCGGCCGGGCACGGAAGCATGCTGTTGTACAGTCTGCTCTATCTTACAGGTTACGATCTTTCTCTTGACGACATCAAGAACTTCAGACAGCTCGACAGCAAGACTCCCGGACATCCGGAATATCATATCACGCCGGGCGTTGAAACCACTACCGGACCTCTCGGTCAGGGGTTTGCAACAGGTGTGGGCATGGCAATAGCACAAAAGTATCTTGCATCTGTTTTGAACAGGCAGGGTTATCCGCTGTTCGATTACAGGATATTCGGCATCGTAAGCGACGGTGACCTGATGGAAGGAATTTCATCTGAAGCGGCTTCGCTTGCAGGCCATCTGAAACTCGGCAATATCATCTATCTCTATGATGACAACAGTATCTCGATCGAAGGCAATACAAGCATAGCCTTTACTGAGGATGCCGGAGAGCGGTTCAAAGCGTTCGGATGGCATGTGCTTACGGTCGAAGACGGAAACGATGTGGAGTCTGTCTCAAAGGCGATCGAAGAAGCTGTCATGACTTCCGGTAAACCATCTCTGATAAAGGTCAGAACTCACATAGCATTCGGAAGTCCCAACAAAGTCGATTCAGAATCTGCACACGGTTCTCCGCTCGGAATAGATGAGCTGAAACTCACAAAGATCAATCTGGGATTTGATCCCGGTAAGGATTTTTTCATCGGTGAAGATGTGCTTGAACATTTCAGAAGCAGAGGAAGTCAGGGTTCTGAAGAGCACAGAAAATGGAAAGAGCTTTACACAAAATACTCGGTTGAATACACGGAATTGTCTTCGATGTATGAAAAATTTTGTGATGGCAAAGTGAATGTTGATGATCTCTTGCCGGAATTTCCTCCATCCGAAAGCGGAATGGCAACGAGGCAGGCATCCGGCACTGCATTGAACAGTATCGCAAAGGCACTGCCCTTCATGATCGGCGGCTCTGCCGACCTTGCCCCGTCAAACAATACTTTCCTGAACGGCTTTGCTTCATTCCAGTCTTCTGATTACAGTGGCAGGAATCTGCACTTCGGAGTCCGCGAACATGCAATGGGAGCTTTGCTGAACGGCATCTCGCTTACGAAACCCATGACGGCTTACGGAGCAACATTCCTGATCTTTTCAGATTATATGCGTGCGGCTATCAGGCTTGCAGCCATAATGAAGATCCGGCCTGTGTTTGTTTTCACGCATGACTCTGTCGCACTCGGCGAAGACGGTACAACTCATCAGCCCGTTGAACAGCTTGCATCCCTCAGGGCAATTCCGGACCTCATTGTTATTCGTCCCGCTGATGCCAATGAAACCGCGGAAGCCTGGAAGACCGCACTCGGTATCTCAGATTACCCGGTTGCACTGATACTGACAAGACAGAAAGTCCAGGTATTCGACAGAACCGTCTTTCCACCGGCCTCGGAGATCTCCAAAGGTGCATACGTGATGAAAGACTGCGGAAGTGAGATCCGCATTATTCTGATTGCCACCGGCTCAGAAGTTCAGCTTGCCTTGAAAGCTTCTGATGCGCTTCTTGAAAAGGGTATCAGTGCAAGAGTTGTCAATATGGCATCCTGGGAATTGTTCGAAATGCAATCCGCAAGTTACAGAGAATCCGTGCTGCCGAAAGCAATGAAAATCAGAATTGCTGTTGAAGCAGGTTCGGGTTTCGGATGGGAGAGATATACTGGATGTGACGGATCGGTGATCGGGATAAACGAATTCGGGAAGTCGGCGCCGGGCGATGTGCTTATTAGAGAGTACGGATTCACAGTCGAAAATTTAGTTCAGCAGGCAGAACAACTGCTTGAGAAAAACAAAACAAGTCTGCAATGAAAGAAATGAAACTGAAGAACAAAGACATCAGGTTGGGAAAGATCAGAAGCAAGGTTCTTGCAACGATGAAGAAGTTTGAGAAAAAGAATATCATCAAAAGGATTTGGGAGAAGGACCATACGGTGTGGAAGAAGGATGAAAAGTATTCATCTCTGATAATGAACCGGCTCGGATGGCTTTCTCTGCCATACACAATGACAAACCATGTTTATGAGATAAATGAGTTCACAAAGGAAGTGATCGCCGATGGATTTACTGAAGCAGTTCTGCTCGGTATGGGCGGAAGCAGTATGGGGCCCGAAGTGCTTTCAAGCGTATTCGGCACCGCAAGAGGGTATCTGAAACTCCGCGTACTCGACACAACAGATCCTTCAGCAGTGAGAAGTGTTTCGGAAAGCATTGACCTTGAAAAGACTTTGTTTATTGTTTCAAGTAAGTCAGGTTCAACAATTGAAGTTGATTCGATGTTCAGATATTTCTTTGGAATGCTTAATGATGCCGGAACAAAGGAACCGGGAAGGCGTTTTGTTGCGATCACGGATAGCGGTACTGTTCTTCAGTCGCTTGCACAGGAAAACGGTTTCCGCAAAGTTTTTACAAATCCTTCGGACATTGGGGGGAGATATTCCGTACTGTCGTATTTCGGACTCGTACCTGCGTCACTGATGGGCATTGACCTCATCGAATTTCTCCGGAATGCAGGCAACATGATGAACCTGTGTTCGAACCTCGATCCGTCTCAGAATCCCGGAGCTTTGATCGGCATCATCACAGGGATTGCGGCTCTGGATGGAAGGGACAAGCTTACACTTAGTTATACAAATGAACTTAAGTCCTTCGGCTACTGGCTTGAACAGCTCGTTGCAGAAAGCACGGGAAAAGAAAGGAAAGGAATTCTGCCTGTTGAAGGTGAAACACCTGATAAGCCTTCTGCTTACGGAAGAGACAGGATCTTCGTATCAACCTTCCTCTCTAAGGACGTGAAGCTGAAGAAGAAGGTCTCCGCTCTGGCACGTAAAGGGTTTCCGTCAATAACCATCATGCTTTCAGATAAATATGATGTTGCAGGGCAGTTCTATCTGTGGGAGTTTGCAACAGCAGTTATGGGAGTGTTGCTTGGCATCAATCCTTTTGATGAACCAAACGTAAAGGAGAGCAAAGACAATACAACCCGTGTGCTGAATGATTTTGAAAAGAACGGAAAGCTTCCTGAAGAGAAACCTTTGGTGAAGGACGGCCCGGTTGGCATGAATGCGTTGCTCAAACCGGCAAAGGCACGGTCGAAGACAAAGAAGCTTATGACCTCGCGGGATCTGCTAAGATCATTTTTCTCGGGTAAAGGAAAAGGCGACTACTTTGCGCTGATGGCGTATATAGAAGGCAGTAAGTCAAATCTTAAACAGCTTAACAGGATAAGGGAACTGATAAAGGCTGCGGAACGATCAGCCGTAACCGTTGGTCTCGGTCCGAGATTTCTGCATTCGACAGGTCAGTATCATAAAGGCGGACCTAACACCGGTCTGTTCATTCAGTTTGTTACGGGAGATAAGTTCGACATTAGCATTCCCGGAAGAACTTACTCTTTCGCAACACTCAAGAATGCTCAGGCCCTGGGCGATTATGAAGCTCTGCAGAAATGGAACCGGAGGGTCCTGAGAGTGAATCTTGGAGAGAGTACTGAGAAGGGCCTCCGGAAATTCTATGATTGCCTGAAGAAGGTGATCTGAAGAATTGTCTGATTCTGAATTTACTGGTTATGATCTCACTTCCGGCTGAGTATGATTGTCGTATGACTTCATGCTGTTTTTATTGATCAGAGGAGTTAAATGCATTTTGAGATTTCCCTTGCCGGAGGATTGTCTGCACAATTATCTTACTAAATCTAAACATCTTTTCACATGCGGCTTGGAATCATAGGTTTGGGCAAAATGGGTGGGAACATGGCTTTGAGGCTCATCGGCAAAGGCCACGAAGTTGTTGTGTATGACAGGAGCCCTGAAATTGTGTCGTCGTTTGCAGGCAGGGGTGCATTGCCGTCAAACGACATTGCAGATTTCGTTTCAAAGCTCGGTCCGAGAAGAGTTGCATGGATCATGGTGCCCTCCGGAGATCCCGTTGACGATACGATTGATAGGCTTTCGAAGGTGATGGAGAAAGGCGACATTATAGTTGACGGAGGTAATTCCTATTACAAGGATTCAATGTCAAGGTATGAGAAGCTTGCAGGCATCGGTATCAGTTTTGTGGATGCAGGTACAAGCGGCGGGATCTGGGGACTCAGTGAAGGATACTGCATTATGGCAGGAGGCGATAAGGAAGCATTCGAATTCATCGAGCCTGCGGTATCTTCGCTTGCACAGGAAGGCGGTTACCTCTACACCGGAGGATCGGGATCGGGACATTATGTGAAGATGATCCATAACGGGATCGAATACGGGTTGATGGAAGCTTATGCGGAAGGTTTCGAGCTTCTTAAGAGATCGGGTTTCGAACTCGACCTTCAGAAAGTGACTTCGCTCTGGATGCACGGTAGCGTTGTCCGGTCATGGTTGCTGGAACTGATCGGATCGGCACTTGGCAAGGATCCTGAACTTGCGGGAATAAGAGGATATGTTGAAGATTCTGGTGAGGGAAGATGGACGCTGATCGATGCTATTGAAAAGAGTGTGCCTGCGCCGGCAATTGCGGATTCTCTCTTCATGCGTTTTCGTTCCCGGCAGGATGATTCTTTCGCAGCCAAAGTGCTTGCAGCGCTGAGGAATGAATTCGGAGGCCATGCGGTGAAGAAAGCGGAGGATAATTCTAATTGAAAATCTTTTTCTATGCAGCATAGCGGACTCGTTCAGACTGTCCAGGTTCCTCAGCCCTGCGTAATGGTGATATTCGGTGCAAGCGGAGATCTCACCAAAAGAATGCTTATACCTTCATTGTATGAACTTTACAGTGCCGGTCTCCTTCCGGAAAATTTTTCGGTGATAGGATTTGCGAGAAAGGAAATTCCAACTGCTGAGTTCAGAGATTCTATGCGACTTGCCATCGGACAGCATTGTCAGGAAGATTTTCTCAAATCCGGAAAGGTGAATAATTTCCTGGATAACATTGAATACTTCACCGGCAAGTATGATGATCAGGAATCGTTTCACGCACTGGGCAAGAGGCTTATGGAAATTGATGCGGAAAAAGACACCGGCGGCAACAGGCTATTCTATATGTCTGTGCCCTATGAAGCTGTTGCAGGTATTGCAGATAATCTCGGGAAGTGCAGGCTTAACAAACCTGTGTCGGATGACTCATGGACCAGGGTGATCTTTGAAAAACCCTTCGGTAATGACCTCGAATCTGCAGTATCACTCAACAGACAGATCACAAGATACTTTAGGGAAGAACAGGTATTCAGAATCGACCACTATCTGGGAAAGGAAACAGTTCAGAATATCCTCGTGACAAGATTTGCAAACGGGATATTCGAACCGCTTTGGAACAGAAACTATATTGACCATGTGGAGATAACTTCTTCCGAAAGCATTGGAATAGAAAACCGTGCAGGCTATTACGATCATACCGGCGCTCTTCGTGACATGGTTCAGAATCATCTCTTACAGCTTCTCAGCTACATTGCAATGGAACCTCCCGCAGTGTTTGATGCGAAAGCCCTGCGAGATGAATCCCTGAAAGTTATCCAATCGCTGAGACCTTATGAACCGTCCGAGGTCAGGTCAATGGTCATTCGCGGACAGTACACATCTTCTGTAATAAAAGGAGAGGTCCTCCCCGGCTACAGGCAGGAAGAAGGAGTCCCGCCTGATTCGAGAACGGAAACATTTGTCGCACTCAAGACCTACATTGATAACTGGCGGTGGGGTGGAGTTCCGTTTTACATCAGGACTGGCAAGAGAATGCCAACCAGAGTGACCGAGATCGTGATTCACTTCAAGTCAACTCCGTACCGGCTCTTTACAGATGTAGACGATATCGCACAGTCTTACAATCAGCTCGTTATCAGGATTCAGCCGGATGAAGGCATTCTCATAAAGTTTGCAATGAAAGTACCGGGCACAGAACTGAAGGTCAAGAACGTTGATATGGACTTTCACTATTCTGACCTCGGTGATGTCGATCTTCCAAGTGCATACGAGAAACTTCTTCTCGACTGCATGCTCGGAAATTCAACGCTGTTCATCAGAAATGATCAGGTCGTTGCAAGCTGGGAGTTCATTCAGCCTGTTCTTGATGCCTGGAAGAACGACAGTTCAATACCGCTTCAGGGCTATCCTGCAGGCACCTGGGGTCCCGAATGCGCGGATGATCTTATCGCCGGCAAGGATTTTAAATGGAGATACCCCTGCAGAAATCTTGAAGGTGAAGGCGAATACTGTGAATTATAATTTTTTACTTCAGGACCTGTGATGAAATATTGCCGGGTGGTGATAGGGAAAGATGAAAGTGAAGTTGCAATAAGCTTCTGTGAGTATTTTGCTGAGATCGTCAACAGCAGGATTGAGCGCATAGGTTTCTCCGCCGTTGCAATCTCCGGAGGAAGAACACCCGATGAGATCTTTCGAAAACTTTCTGTTGAATACAGATCGCAGGTCAACTGGCCGGGTGTGCTTGTCTTTTGGGTGGATGAAAGGTGTGTTCCGCCCGATGTTGCCGAAAGCAATTACGGAAGAGCTAAATCACTTCTTCTCGATAATGTTGAGATCCCGCCGGACAATATTTTCAGGATCAGGGGTGAATCGGACCCGGTTAAAGAGTCGGTTGATTATGCTGAATTGTTGCGCGCAAATCTTACAGTAAAAAATGACCTGCCTTGCTTTGACCTTGTTATGCTTGGTGTTGGGGAAGACGGACATACTGCTTCCATTTTTCCCGGACAGGAATCGTTGTTTGAAACGGATGAACCTGTTGCGGTCACAAAAGATCCGAGAGGGCAGAACAGGATCACGGTCACAGGAAAGGTTATCAACAATGCAAGAAACATTGCAGTAGTTGCCGTAGGAAAGAATAAATTGCATGTGATCACAGATGTGTTCTCTTCAGAAAAAGGGAAATTGAAATATCCCATTGAGCTTGTTTCTCCGGTGCATGGGGAACTTACGTGGTTTGTCACTTCTGATGCATTTCCCTCAGAAGATCAATTGGCTTCGCGATGAGTCCGGGAGCCGTCCTGGCAGGGGATGCCGGAGCTACAAAGACCGTGCTTGCATTGTGTAAAGTCATCTCAGGAAGAGCAAATGCAATACTGCAGAAAGAATATCCAAGCCGCTCATATCCTTCTCTCGAATCCGTAGTGAATGATTTTCTGCTCCTTGCAGGAGTCATGCCGGAAGTGTTCTGTGTCGGCGTTCCGGGACCGGTTGAACAAGGCAGATGCTCTGCAACAAATATTCCCTGGCATATTGACTCTGATCTGATAGCAAAGCATACAGGAATTCCTAATGTGCTCGTCAGGAATGATCTGGAAGTGATTGGCCATTCGATCGGTTTGCTTTCCGGTTCTGACTTCGAATGCATTCACGGAAATGCCATGCACGTGAAAGAAGGAAACTCAGTTGTAATAGCGCCGGGTACGGGGCTCGGGCAGGCAGTGATTGCTCATTGTGGGAACTTAACAAGCGTCATCCCGACTGAAGGCGGCCATGCTGACTTTGCCCCTCAGGATGAACTTCAGTACAGACTTCACAGATTCCTTTCCGCAAAGTTCGGGCATGTCAGTCTGGAAAGAGTGCTCTCCGGTAACGGAATTTGCTCGATCTATGATTTCCTTATAGATGATGTTGACAATTCTGGCAATTGCGGTGAAGTGCCGGTTCCGGAAGGAGAGGGCAAGGCCGGGATCATTTCCGCTAAGGCTACAGCAGAGGAATCGGAGACTTGCGTGAAAGCGATGGAGTTGTTTTCCTCTATTCTCGGCGCGCATGCCGGAAATATGGCCCTGAGTTTCAATGCGAAAGGCGGTGTGTTCCTTGCGGGCGGAATCCCGGCGAAGAACATCGGGTTCATCAGGAGCAGTAAATTCGTCAGCGCATATCTCGGCAAAGGAAGGCTTTCCGGATATGTCCGAGAGTGTCCGGTATTTGTCATAACAGCTGAATATCCGGGACTCATAGGAGCCGCGAAGCTTGCGCAGGAAGCTCTGCTGTGATTTGACAACACCCTTCTTATGTCGGCAACTTAAGTCGGTGTCAGTATCACACAATCAATTAAGTATCATGCGGCATATTCCTGAATGCTTGTTCACCCACATTGATCGTGGTTTTCACGACTGACTGTGCAATCAAACGGAATGCCTGGCGCTCATTGGCGGAAGTTATGCGGACACAGTGATGTTGATTAAGCAGAAGGGTTTGACTAATTTGTATACAAAATCGTTCCCCAAACAACAACAAATATGCGACAGGTAAAAATCTTTTTTGCAGTCATTGCGGCAATTGCATTCTCTGCTTCAATGATGGGAAGTTCATTTGAATCCAATTCATCTCCTGAATCCGGCGCTCTCTCTCCGAAATACTCACTTGTAAAAGTTTACGTAAAGAACGATGCTGACATGAAGAGCATCATGAGAGAGGGCCTCTTCTTTGATCATGTTCATCAGCATGAAGGCGAATATCTTGAGACCTGGCTCTCCGAACCTGAACTGGAAATGCTGAGGCGTTCGGGTGTTCCGTTCGAGATTGAGGTTGCAGATTTTCACTCTTATTACAATTCTCTTCCGGAGATGACCGATGCGGAGATAGCGGCTGCACTGGAAAGATCAGCAAGTGATTTCAATGTCACTCACAATATATATGGATCAATGGGGGGATACCTCACGCTTGCCGAGGTGATCAGCAAACTTGATTCAATGAGAATTGAATATCCGAACCTGATATCGGAGAAATTCAGCATCGGTAATTCAATTGAAAACAGACCACAATGGACAGTCAGAGTTTCAAACAGCCCGAATGCTCCTACCGGAAGGCCTGAGGTGTGGTTTCACTCGCTGATCCACGCAAGAGAACCTGTCAGCATGATGCAGAACATCTACTTCATGTACTGGCTGTTTGAAAATTACAATATTGATCCGCTCGCCACATACATACTTGAAAACCGTGAACTGTACTTCACTCCGGTGATCAATCCCGACGGATACGAATACAACCGCTCAACAAATCCGAACGGTGGCGGTATGTGGAGAAAGAACAGAAAGCTTGTGTCGGGAACAACTTACGGCATTGACCTTAACAGGAACTTTGGAACATATGCTTTCTGGAATTCCACTAACAACGGTTCATCAACAACTCCCTCCAGTGATACATACAGGGGAGAAGCTCCTTTCTCCGAGCCGGAAACGGTCAACATGATGAACTTTGTTAACTCCCGCAATTTCAAAGGCATTTTGAGTTATCACACTTACGGAAATTATCTTATCCGCCCGTGGGGATATGTTGATGCGCCGACACCAGATGAACCCAAATTCCAGGAGTTCTCACAGGAGATGCTCATTGACAATCACTTCACTATGGGAAGGTCTAATCAAACGGTGGCTTACGGTGTGAGGGGAGTTACCGATGACTGGTATTACAACGATTCCGGACATGCAAGCGCAATAGCATTCACGCCCGAAGTGGGAACAGGCAGTGACGGCTTCTGGCCCACACAGGCAAGGATTCTTCCTCTTGTTCAATCAACGCTGCGGCAGAACATTCACTTTACGCTTGCGGCAGGCCCTTATGTTGAAACGCGGGGCATAACCCTTAACAAGGAATTCTATACACCGGGTGAGCAAGGAAGCATGCTGATAAGATTCAGGAACAAGGGACTGATGAATGCAACTAATGTAAGATTAGAATTGACTCCATACGGTCAGGTGAATCTTCAGTCAAATCTTTTCTCTTATACGCTGGTCAATTCACTCACAAGTGATTCGGTTAATGTCGGCTTCACTGTCGGTAATTCCGTGCAGATCAATTCTGCAGTTAAACTGAATCTTACCATAAAGCAGGAAGGCAAGATCATTCACACTGAGAACTTTTATATCCCTGTCGGCAGCGGTAATGTGCTCGTTCTCGACAGCGCCGAAAACGGAATGGGAAGATGGACAGTGTCAACGGGCTGGAATGTTACAACGTCGCAATCGTATTCACCCAACAACTCATTTGCCGACAGTCCCACGGGAAACTATGCCAACTCAACAAACAGGACAATGACACTGACAGCGGCGCAGAACGTCTCTTCCGCTCCGGTTGTCTTCCTCAGTTACTGGTACAGGCACACTATTGACGCATTTGATAATGCCTATGTTGATGTATCGAAGGATAACGGCACAAGCTGGAGATCAAAGAAGTTCTTCACCGGCACTGTGGGAACATGGACGAGGGACGTGCTTGACCTTTCAGAACTTGCGGAAGCTTCTACAGCAATGAAGCTCAGATTCTCTCTTGTCAGCAATGGAACAATACAGGCTGACGGAATTTACCTCGACAATATCAGGCTTGTAAACTACACGCTTTCTCCTACCGGCGTGAACTCCGTTTCAGGTGAAGTGCCGGCGGATTACTCTCTCATGCAGAATTATCCGAATCCTTTCAATCCTTCTACAAACATTGCCTTCACCTTGCCTCAGCCCGGCAACGTGTCATTAAAGGTGTATGATGTTCTCGGGAAGGAAGTCATGACGCTTGCAGATGAATTCATGCAGTCCGGCAGTTACAGTGTCAGATTGGATGCAAGCTCGCTCGCAGGCGGAGTCTACTTCTACAAACTTGTCAGCGGCAACTTCAGCGAAACAAGGAAGATGATGCTTGTGAAGTAATCTGATTCATTTGTCGGGCATTTAATGTTATCAGGCGCACAGCACGACAATTAAGTGATCTTACACCGTAAATAATGATCCTGACGCGCCGCAGAAATCCTGCGGCGCATCTGTTTATACAGGTAACTGTTGCAAACTATTTTGTGTAAACCATTTTCATGCTTTCCGAAACTCCGTCTGCATTGAATTGAAGTATATAGATGCCGCTGCTGAGGCCTCCTGCATCGAAACGGACTATATGGTCGCCTGCGTCAAATCTCCTGTTCTCCAAATTCTTGAATTTTCTTCCTGAGATGTCGAACACAGTAAGCTCGACATCAGCAGGCTTGTAGAGTTCAAATCGTATTTCAGTTAAGGGATTGAACGGATTGGGGTAGTTCTGATACAGCTTGTGTTTTGCCGGCAGTTCGGTGGAGTTAGATGATGCATTGATAACAACTCCTCTGAACATATTATCATAGAAAGTCCTGGCCTGTACAGCAGTTTCTCTGAGCTCTGATATGCTTCGCCAGCTGTTTCCACGCGCTATTACTTGTGCAATGACAACGATCTGTGTGTCGCCGGGACTTACTGCCATGGGACCGAAGCTCTGATAGAATCGCATGTCACCTGTAGAAGTTGAGTTCCATCCTGTGCCTGTTACAGGGTCTCCGCTGTACATGAATCTTGTAGGTTGGCCGTTAACCGGGTTTATATAGGATTCGCCGGTCTTCTTCAGTCCTTTCATTGTATTGTACAGTTCCTTCATTGTATTTGGCTGCCAGGTGTCATCATGGAAGATAATGTTTGCGCTGAGTCGAGTTTCCCTTATGCCGGTCCTTAACCGGCTCAGTCTTCCTTCATAATACTCAATCGAATCACCGGAAGACCCTGTTCGGACGTAAGGAGCTCTTATCACTGCGAATCCTGTGGCCGGCGGGTTTGTTCCGTAAACCACATCATTATTATCGAAATTGTATGTATAGGAAAGCCTCATGCTTGTGTCGGTTGCCTCGGCATCATTTTCACTATCCCCAAGATCATCGTCTGAAAAGTACGTTATGTAAAACTCATCCCACTGTCTGTTACTTCTGTTAATGATCCTGTACTCCTGATAAATGACATTCTTCAGCTCTTCAGGCTGATTGAAACAATATGTTATCTGCTTAACATCGCAAATAAGCGGACTTGTTCTACCCGCATAGTGTCTGTGTGATTCAGTATAACTGTCAGTATATGAATAAAACATTGTCTGATTCCCGAAATCATTTGGCTTAGCTGTGCCTGTTGATGAGTCAAAGAAAACAGGCGCACCCTGATTGGAATTTCCAAGCAGGGCATTCGGCCAACCGGTCCTGTCCGAATCTCCTGCACCGAATACAATTTTGAATACTTTAAAATCCATTGTACCATTCCCTTGCGGGATTCCGCCGATTGTCTGCCCCGGAAGAAACTCTGAATCATAATCACAGACAGCAAGCAATGTATCTGATCCGACCAATCCTCCCAGTATGAGGCCCGAAGAAAATTTAGCATATTTGTTTGAACCCTTCGGCCATTCAAATCCACCGTTTGAGTGGCTGTGATTGTTGAAACGGCCGTTATTCATGAACCAGGCGCGAATGTTATTTCCATTCAAATTCTTTTCATATGGTGACTCCGTCACATCGGCAGTGTGCAGGATAGTGCCGGCTTCACCAACCGCTATCGCTTTGTTGTCATAAGTAATCCGAAATGATTTCAAATCCAAAGCAGTATTGGTTTGAGTAATCCTTCCGTTTACCATGAATAATCCATCCTCTCCGCAAAGATACTGGTCGAAATTTATGCTGGGTTCATCCATACAGTACAGGTTCTCTTTTGTGTTTATTGTATAGGGGTATGCCATGTTGTTGTTCACTCTCCAGGTAGTTCCGCAATCCCCAACAAGAAG
>JAIBBK010000049.1 GCA_019694675.1 Ignavibacteria bacterium | reverse complement strand
CCATGAAAAGATCACTGTTTGAAATCATCATCGGATTCTTCCTGATCCTGTTCGTTTCTGCTCCTTCAGCATCTCAGCCCTCGCAGTTTGATTTTGCGGGAGGAGGATTAACTATGACATTGCCGGATGGCTGGGTAGCAAGGGAGCATATTCTGCTTCTGCTCATGCCGAAGGCCGAAGACCTCACAATTGAAGCGGAGGTGCTTGGCACGCAGGGTCTCTCCGAAGCCATTCAGTTGTCAGAATTTGAAATCAAATCAATCTTCCCTCAGGACACGCTATTTGTTGTGGATGATATTGTAATTAACAAGATGCCTGTTAAGAAGATCGACAAGGTTTCGGGAAGCGAGCAGATATTCATCTATATCCTGAAAACTCCCGAAGACAAGATCATCAGTTTCAAGTGCAAGTCTGAGAAAAGCACAATGCTCAGGCACAAAGGCGAGATAACCAAGTTACTGCAGAGCATCAAGGCGAAGCAGTAATGCTGTACATTCCATAAAGAGATCAAAAAAAAGGAGGACTAAATGCACAGGCTATTTGCAGTTGTTATGATTTGCTCGGCCTTCATTATCATGTCGTCGGTCACTGCAAATGCGCAGGACGATGCGCTTGTGAAGGAGCCGGTTGTTGTTAACATAGAAGGGATCTTTTCCTGTGACTACAACGGCAAATATTACATCCGTCAGATTGGCAACGAAATACTGTGGTTCGGTGAAGATGATAATGTCAATCCGACATGGTCAAATGTTGCTCACGGCACGATCAGCGGTGACATCATTAACCTGATCTGGGCCGATGTACCGAAAGGCAGTATAATGCAGCACGGTAAACTTGTCATAAGGATTATTTCATCCGACAGACTTGAACAGGTATCGCAGGAAGGCGATCCGTTCGGCAGCAGTGTGTGGAACAGAGCGGCACAATAGCCGCAATCTCCAATACCGGTTGTGCAGAAAATCGTGAATCTCCTGCCACAAATTCTGCAGGAGATTTTAATTATTTTTTGCCGTTTTTCGGACCGCAAAATTAAGGTATGTTGAATCTTCAATTCATCAAAATCTCAGTATAATGATCCGGTCCACGATTGCACTTATCGCAGTTGTCTTTTGCATCAACCTGTCCGACGCACAATCGGGAATGTCTCCATATCCGGTGATATTTGTCCACGGACTCAACTCCGATGATCAGACATGGAACACCGTCACTGCACAGCTTTCCACGGTGTGGGAAATGAATGAAGACCACACTTTGCACTTCGTTCTCAACGCCCGCGGAGGCGATACCACCTTATACATGCAGGATGTGCTCAGTCCGCTGAGAGATGCGGGAGGAAACATCGTGAACGTGATCGGAGCATCAGACATTTATACTGTGAACTTCGGAAATTTCTGGAACAGGAATCCTTCAGATCCGCGGATAATCCTGTACAGCAATACTACACCCGGAAGCAGTCAGTCACCTGGAAATCAGTCAGCCATAAGCAAACAGGCATTCGCTCTGAGCATTGCGATCGACTCCGTATTGCGGATCACTGGGGCCGAAAAAGTGATACTGGTCGGCCACTCAATGGGAGGCCTTGCAATCAGAGAGTACCTTCAGAGAACAGAGAACGGTTCGCCGAAATGGTGGATCGACCCGCAGGACACAGTAATCGGCCACAAAGTTGCAAAGGTGGTTACTACCGGTACACCTCATCTCGGAACAAACGTGACATCAATTCCTCTGTTCACAATCGACAATAACAGCGAGGCAATGCGCGATATGAGGATCAGCTACACAAACGGACAGGCGGGAGCATACCTGTTTTCCAACAATGAGCTGAATGTGACAACGAATTTCTACAACCGTGACATTGACTGTAACAATCTTACGGGAGATCAGGTGTCAGGCATATCATCGGGCAACAGTTTCAACTCCGCATTGCCTCTGCCTCCGAACGTAATCTACACTTACATCACATCAAATTACCTCGGACTCGGGACCGACCTTGCTGTATCAACTTCAAGGCAGTGGCTGTACTCGGGCAGTCAGCCGCAGCCTGCGGGGATTGCCGATACTTTGTACAACACAAGAAATCACCTTCAGCAGACAAGCGACGTCAGGTCAATCATACGCGGGCTTGATGAGCCGGACAGAAAGGAATTTGCTTACAGGATAAGCACGGGAATAACTTACTCAGCATGCATTACAGCGCAGAGCTTTGGATCAAACTCAGATACGGATGTTTACAGATTCAATCTCAATTCGGGCGGAAAGCTGAAACTCAAAGCTGTTTCTTCCGGCGCGGGTGTTTCAACGATCGCCTTGCTCGGCAGTTCGGGAAGTGTTCTTGCAGGCAAGAACTTTACCGGCACTGCAGACAGTGTTCTTCTTGATGCATCGGCCGGTATTCACTTTGCCAGGATAACCGGCAACAGCAACCTGAATACAGGTCAGGCATTTCATGACTTCACTGTTGAATTCATTCCGAATCTTGTGCTGGATTTGCGGGTTCTTGCCGAAGGCCTCTGGAACGGCACGGCAATGATTCCCGACACAATGCGTGTGTATCTGAGGAATTCCGCTTCGCCCTATGGAATTGCCGACTCATCTCTGATGATGACCGACGGATCGGGAAATGCGGTCTTCGAATTTGCCGGAGCGGAGGAAGGGAGCTATTACATTCAGCTTAAGCACCGCAACGCTCTTGAGACATGGAGCTCCGCGCCGGTCCTGTTTTCAAGAACATCATCTGCTGAGTTTGACTTCACTCAAACTCAGAACAGTGCGTTCGGCGGCAACATGACATTGAAGGGAGGATTGTGGTGCATCTTCAGCGGAGATGCTGACGGTGACGGAACGATCGATGCCACCGACCTTGCTCTGATCGACAACGATGCACTGAATTTCGCAACGGGTTATTTGAGATCTGATATTGACGGCAACGGATTTATTGATGCCACGGATTATTCGGTTGCCGATAACAACGCATCAGCCTATGTGTCGGCAGTAAGGCCGTAACAAGCCTTTCACTTATGCAGGGCATGCAGTCTTTACTGCATATGCAAACGGGCTGAAGCAAAGAACGTAATGATCAAAAATCAAAATTTGCAATGCCATGAAACGCATGTTAGCAGTAATCGGACTACTTCTTCTTTCACTTTCCGTATCGAACGCACAGGACCTGCTTATACCTGACAACCCATATGAGGTCAGCGGAAACGCCGCATCAAAGAGGAAAGCCTTTCTGAGGCAGAGGTGGTTTTACGAGCAAAGGATGTATCCTTACAACTTCATTCCCGAAGATGCATACGGCAAGGCCGTAAGTCAGAAGGATGCTCTCCGGACAACACACGGGTTCGGAATGACCGGCCTGTTCGATACATGGACCTCCATAGGCCCTACCACAGGTTTCTATTTTGATTATTCGAACATCACTTCCCGCATGACCTCCGTCAAATACGATCCCGTGAATCCGAACATCATTTACGTCGGATCTGCAAATGGCGGAGTGTGGAAGTCATACGACGCCGGCAATACATGGACCGCCATGTCTGATTACGAAGCATCGCTTGCATGCGGTTCAATAGCAATCGATCCCACAAACCCGAACATCATCTATTTCGGAACCGGCGAAGCTACATACAGTGTGGTTTCTTACTACGGCAGAGGCCTCCTTAAATCAACTGACGGCGGAACAACATGGAGCAACAATTCGCAGGGGCTTCCGGCCGGCACTTACACTGCCAAACTGGTCATAAGGCCGAACTATCCTTCCCAGCTTCTTGCGGCAATGAGTTACGACGGGCTTTACAGAAGCACGAACTCTGGCGCGACATGGAGCAAGATTCTGAGCGGAAGATGCGACGATATTGTATTTTCTCCGACAGGGGACACGGCTTATGCATCGGGCAGCGGAACGGGTTATGTGATCTCGGTAAACGGGGGAATTTCATTTGCCGTGAACTCAACACTCGTGATGAAAGAAAGAAATCATCTGGCGATTTGCAGGACAGCGCCTTCAGTGCTTTACTGTGCGACGTATGAGGCAGGAAGTATTTCCGTGTTCAAGTCAACCAACGCCGGACAGAACTTCTTCCAGGTGAGCGCCGGACACAATTTTGAAGGCGTACAGGGATGGTATGATTTTTACATGCATGTGAACCCGTTTGACGCGAACACCGCGTATGTAGGATCTATTGACGTGTGGAGGACCACTAACGGCGGCACGAATTTCTCGAACATTACATACGGATACGGCGGAGGTGTTGTGCATGTTGATCAGCATAACATTGACTTTCATCCCACAAACTCAAACCAGATGCTGTGCGTGAATGACGGAGGTATCTGGAAATCAACAAACAGGGGAACGAACTGGATCAATCTAAACACCAACCACACACTGACACAGTTCTACAGGATCGCCGCAGACCCTTCCAATGCATCTCATGTCATGGGAGGAACGCAGGACAACGGAACACAGCG
>JAIBBK010000015.1 GCA_019694675.1 Ignavibacteria bacterium | reverse complement strand
GAATTGACTGCGTTGACTGTGTACGGATTGGAGAAGTTCTCTTTCTCGGTTCCTGTTTCTTTAAGTGAGGCAAACCTCATGTATCCTGATTCAAGTCCGAGAGAGAAGAATACATTGAACAGCGCTATGTAGGAATATATCAGGGCTATTACACCGTATTCTTCTGGAAGGAACTTATTGGTGTAGTAAGGTACGAGCAGAAAGTTAAGAAACCTTCCGACTATTGTATTGACACCGTAGATAAGAGTGTCTTTGGAAAGGCTTCTTAATTTATCTATCATAGGAAAGAAGAAAGGAAGGCCATTTCTGACAATGAAACAACCTTCCTTCGAATCGCCTTTAGCTTTGGTTAGTCCTTATACTGAATCACTACTTGGCCTGATGTCAGGAAATTTCTGTCCCGGTCATAGACGTAGACATTATATCTTCCGGTCTTGTAAAAAGTAATTTCCTTCCAGAACCAGTCCCAGCTTGACTCTGTATCCTGGTAGATCGTATTGTCAAATGTTTCGTTGCCCTCGGGATCAACCTGATACACATCATACATAACCTGCGAAGATCTGAGTGAATAAGGAAGCTTGACAAGAACCTTCAGATACCCTCCGCTGGGACTTATATTGAAGACCGTGCTTGGGGTTATCGGGTCGCCGTCATTGCTGACGCCTTCACAGAAGTACATTGTCTGAGCACTGGATGCCGATGCAAATCCTGCCAGAAGTGCGGCGCAAAAAAGCGCTGCAAAAATTTTCGATTTCATTTCCGTTGTTAAATTATTTTGAAATTATCTCAACCAAAGCGCTTGCAACCGTTCTGTCATTATGATCCAGAAGAAAGACCCTGTAGATCCCCGGCGTGTCAAAACTCAGATCGCTCTCATCATTCCTTGCAAAGAATATGTACTTCATATCCGGCTCAACCGAATACTTGAACTTCTTGTAAAAAGAGAAAGTGCCGCTGCTGAGATTGTATTTGTCAAGCTGAATTGAACAGTCTCTCAGCCCGATGGCATCGTCTGCCTTTACCATTACGGTAAGATAGCCGGTGGTGAATCTGTCGCTCACTCCCGTTTCGCCTTCGCTGCCATAACTCTCGCAGAAATAGAGTACGGGATATCTTTGAGCCTTTGCTTCCGTCATGAAACCGAAGATAAGCGCAAACAAACCAAGAACGAAAATTTTCTTCATGAATTAGTTTCTCCTTTCTGTTTTTGAAATTGTTTATTCGAATTCTATTCTGACTTTTCCCGAAGCAATTGGAGTTCCGTCTTTCTTAAACACTGTGACCTTGTAATCCCCCGATTTATAGAATGTGACTTTGTCGAAGAAAAAGTAATCCTTTTCGGGTGAAACATTATAAGGCTGAGTGTCAATGATCTCAGTTCCGTTAATTGTCTCACGCTCAAGCCGTACATCCACTGATCCTACACCTATGGGCTGTGATGTCTTAAGCATTGCGGTTATGTATCCGCCTTTTGACTTAATGAAGAATTTCTCACTCTTGCCTACTTCCTGACCGTCAGCAGTATACTCTTCGACGAAATAAAGCTGATTGCTTCCAGTCCCCGTTGATGTAGTGGATGTGGACTCGTCTTTTGTCTTTTCTTTCTTGGTTTCTTCCTTGGTTACTTCGGATTCCTTCTTGCCTCCGCAAGCGAGTATGAGGCATACAGAAACGAATAAAGCAAGAATGAACGGTGAATGCCCGTAGAGTTTTTTCATATTTGCCCGTTTAGTTTACGATTGCGTCAAAACTATCTTTACGCATAAAAACTATCAAGTAATAAAATCCAGTGAGATATCCACAGATCTTGCCGAATGCGTGAGTGCACCTACGGAAATAAAATCTATTCCACTGAATTTCTTATACTTTGAAATGCTCTTTGAATTGATCCCGCCTGACACTTCCACCTCAAACATGCCGCCGCAAATCCTCAGCGCTTCTTTAAGGTCAGCGGGCTTGAAGTTATCCAGCATGACCCTGTCAACCAGTCCCTTTCCCGATTCCGCCACTATCCTTAACTCATCAAGATCCTTGACTTCAATTTCAACAGGCAGTGCCTTCTTTTTCCCTGCCTTCAATTTTCTTAAAGCTCCTTCAATGCCGCCGCTTGCCTCTATGTGATTGTCCTTTATGAGCATCATGTCGTAAAGTCCCATTCTGTGATTTTCCCCTCCTCCGATCTTTACGGCAAGCTTTTCGAACAACCTCATATTGGGAGTTGTCTTTCTTGTGTCAATTATCCTTATCTCAGGATTGCCGAGCTTTCTGACAAGTTCATTGGTGCCCGTTGCAATGCCGCACATTCTCTGCAAGAGATTCAGTGCAAGTCTCTCTCCAAGCAGTATGTTCCTGGTATTCCCGCATACTTCACCTATTACCTGCCCTTTTCTTACGCGTTCTCCTTCACCTACAAAGAAAGTGACTCTGATGCGTGCATCAATTGCGGCAAAGACCATTTTGAAGATCCGGAGGCCCGCGGAAACGCAGGACTCCTTCACAAGGACTTCCGCAACAGAATTCTTCTTTGCCGGTATGAGAAGATTTGAAGTGACATCGCCGGTTCCCTTATCTTCTTTCAGCGCAAGGTTTATGAGACTCTCCGCCTGTCTGAAATCAAACCCTTTGTAGTAATCTGTCATTCTGTCAGAATTTTTTTCTCAGCAAATCCAAAAAGTAAGCGGGCGGTCTCACCGGAGTGAGCTTCTGAAGATCAATGAATGCATGAACAGTGTAGCCTTCAACGAGTTTGCCTTCGCTTCCGGATACCTCATAATCAATCCTGAACCGGACTGACGGAACGTTCCTGATCTCTGCCCTTACGGTGATCAGTTCATCGTATCTTGCCGGTTGAATGAACTTGACATAGGCTTCAATTACAGGCAGGCCCACATTCAACTTCTCCAGTTCCGTGTACGGAGAACCGAGCATTCTCAGCAGGTCATTTCTTCCTGCCTCAAAATATTCAAGATAGCGTGCATTGTTCACAACACCCATCTTATCTGTATGTGCATAAAGCACCCTTAATACGGTCTCCGAAAAGATCAACTTCCTTCGTCGAAGATTTTGCCCGGATTCATAATACTGTTCGGATCCATAGCATGCTTTATCTTTTTCATCAGCCCGAGCTCAGCCTTTCCCAGGGCGATAGGCAAATATGCCTTTTGTGAATATCCTATGCCGTGTTCGCCGGATATTGTACCTCCAAGTGAAACAGTATGCTCAAATATCTCTCTTATCGCTGTATCAAGATTCTTCTCCCATGCATCATCATTCATGTTGTCTTTCAGAATGTTGACATGAACATTGCCGTCACCGGCATGCCCGTAACAGATTGTTGTTATGCCGTATTTCCCTGAGATCTTTTTCACACCGCGTATCAGTTCCGGGATCCTCGCCCTGGGCACGACGGTATCTTCTTCCTTGTATTCCGAAATCGATTTCACGGCTTCGCCGATGCATCTTCTCAATGACCACAGTTCATCCATTTTATTCCTGTCTTCAGCAAGTATCACATCATAAGCTCCGTTATCCATCACTGTTTCCGCGATCGACTGTATGTCCTTATCAAGTGCATCTTCATAGTTTCCGTCAACTTCAATCAGAAGCTGTGCGGCTGCGTCATTGTTGGGAAACTTCTTAGACAACTGCCTTTCAGCAGCCTGCATTGCTGAGTTTTCCATAAGTTCAAGAGCCGAAGGAGTGATTCCCGACTGGAAGATCTTTGAAACCGTTTTTGCACAGTCATCTATGCTCCTGTATGCAGCAAGCATCACCTTTCTGTGCTTAGGCAGTGGAATAAGTCGGAGAAAGATTTTTGTGATGATACCGAGGGTGCCTTCGCTTCCGACAATAAGTTGTGTGAGATTGTATCCCGAGACATTCTTCAGAACTCTGCCTCCGGCATTAACGATCTCGCCTTCAGGAGCAACGAACTCTATTCCCAGCACATAGTCTTTAGTAACACCATACTTCACAGCCCTCGGACCTCCCGAACACTCGGCGAGATTTCCGCCAATGAAAGAACTTCCTCTCGAAGCCGGATCCGGAGGATAGTACAAGCCGTGCTTCTCGCATTCTTCCTGAAGAACCTGTGTGATAACACCCGGTTCAACAACGGCCTGAAGGTTTTCAGTGTCAATCTCGATTATCTTCCTGAATCTCTCCATTGATACACATATTCCACCGTAGACTGGCAATGCGCCGCCGGATAGGCCCGTACCACCGCCTCTCGGGATTACGGGCACCGAATGAACATTTGCCAACCTGACAATGGAAGAGATCTCTTCTGCTGAGGCAGGCATTACAACTATATCCGGTTCAAATGAAAGGTTTTCAGTATAGTCTTTGGAACAGATCTGCCTGGTCTCTTTATCAGTGTGTACAAACTCCCTGCCGACAATGGAAGCGAGTTCCGCCTCCAGTTCAGCGATCATTATATTCTGCATTTGAGAAAATACCCATTGACCTGCGAATTTTCAATTTCATATACTGGATTGAGATGATGCTGACTGCTTAATGATAAACATTAGGAAGAAAGGTGCAAGCTTCATAAAAGTATCCACCCTAATATTGTTATTAAAATTTAATATTCGTAATTTTGCTCATTAACATTATCCCAACATGAAATTTAACCTTAACACTATGTTCGGAAACAAGACAAAAGAGCCTGTTTACACGGAAGAAGTAAGAACACCTGCAAGGCCGACGCCTGCACCTCAGCAGGAGAAGGTCCTTACACTCATAAGTGATGGCTGTAAGTTTGAGGGAAATCTTTCTTCACCGTCCACCACCAGGATCGACGGCCATATAGTCGGCAATCTCAGAGGTGAAAGCGGCATCATCATTGGTGAGAAGGGAACCGTTGAGGGCAACATCAATGCGGTAGAGATTACCATCTCAGGGACAGTAAAGGGCAACATCAAAGCTCACAGGCTTGAGCTGAGGAGATCCTGTTCTTTGGAAGGTGATATCAATGTGGAAGAGCTTGTGACCGAAGCGGGCGCCAAATTCAACGGCAATTCTAAGATGGGCGACCTGAGTTCAAAGAGCAACATCATTGACATGAAGGAAGCCGAGATCGAAATTCATTCTGAGAACAAGCCCAAGGATAAGCCGGTTCTGAAGTTTCACTGATCATTTGTTTCCTTGCTTTCTGAAGGGCGCAGAATATATATTCTGCGCCCTTTTCTTTACTGCTTCGCCGGTTTCAATTCAAACGACAATTCCTTTTCGCTTCCGCCGCGTAAATACTTCATCTTCAGAATGTCTCCGTTCTCCAGATCATTTATGACAAACACAAGGTCCTGCTCATTGCCGATCGTTTCTCCGTTAGCTTCTATTATCACGTCCTCTGCTCTCAGGCCTGCTTCATAGGCAAGTCCGCCTTTCTGTATGTCAGTTACCACCACTCCCCTCGGTTTTTCCATACCAAGGTATTTTGCGATCCTTTCATCAACGGCCTGTATCCTGAATCCAACATTAAAAGTCCTCTCAATCTTTCCCTTCTCTTTGATCTCCTGCATGATCTTCTTCGCCCTGTTGATGGATATCGCAAAGCCCACTCCGATACTTCCCGAACTGAACTGGCCTCCGGTGTAGATGATCGTGTTCATGCCTATCACATCTCCGTCGGCATTTACAAGCGGGCCGCCGGAGTTACCTGTGTTGATCGATGCATCGGTCTGGATCATATCCTTATAAACCCTGTTTCCGTCTGCATTCACTTTCATATCTGTTGCACTGACAACTCCGACTGTAACTGTAGGTTTGTCGTTGATCTCAAACAAACCGAATGGATTGCCCAGAGCTATAACCCATTCACCTATTATAACATCGTCAGAATTCCCGAGTCTTGCATAGTTAAGTCCGCTTTTTTCGATCTTCAGAAGGGCGACGTCCGAATTCTTGTCGGAACCGATCAGCTTTGCCTCAACAGTTTCACCGTTGGTCATCGTTACAGATATCTTCGTTGCATTGCCGGCAACATGGTCGTTGGTCAGAATGTATCCGTCCTCACTGATTATGAATCCGGACCCGAGGCCTTTTACAACCTGCTTTTGAGGCGGCCTGCTGCCGAAGAACTGCCTGAAGAACGGATCATTCTCAAACATCGAAAAGGGATCCTGATATTCCCTCACTTCTTCCACATTTATTCCCACAATCGCTGGCGAAACTTTCTGTACAGCCTTTGTTATTGCGTTCTCGCGAGTATCACTTATGTTCTTGTTCTTGTCCTCGCTCGCCGAACCCTGCTGTGAATTCTGAACAGCGCTCCCCGATGTGCCGTCATTTTTCCAGTGCATGAAGTACTTTGCAGCCGCAAGGCCGGTAACTATCACAAGTATGAGCAGCAGAGACAGTACAATTTTCAGTGCACCATCGGATGATTTTGATTTTACGCCGCTTTGAAGATTTGTTTCCAATGTATTACCTGCTAACATTTCTTTGTGATCCTGTTTATTTATTTAAGTTCTTTTTGACTTTAGAATAAATCGCATCTGCATCTATTCCGTATTTCTTCATTAGTTCAGAAGCAATTATGCCGCTTTCGCCAAATGTGTCATTGATAGCGATGAAGTCCATTTTAGTTGGGTGATGCAGTGCAAGGACCTCGGCTACCGCACCGAACAAACCGCATGTCCACTGATGGTCTTCGCATGTGATCACAAGCCCGGTTTCCCTGGCGCAGTTCACAATTGTATCAACGTCAATCGGCTTTATGGTATGCATATTCACAACCCTTGCACTTATGCCTTCCTTCTTCAGTTTTTCAGATGCCAGTATCGCTTCCCAAACAAGCAGTCCGCTGGCTATCAGGGTCACGTCATTGCCATCTATCAGTGTGTCTGCCTTTCCAAACTCGAAAGGTGCGTTCATGTCCGTGAAGTTCGGCGACTTCTCTCTGTAAAATCTTATGTAGAAAGGTCCGTAAGTGTTGATTGCCATCCTCACAGCTCTGTAGGTCTGATTGTAATCACAGGGAGTAATGACATTCATTCCGGGAAGTATTCTCATAATGCCAACGTCTTCAAACGACTGGTGCGTTGCACCATCTGCCCCGACCGTAATGCCGCAGTGAGATGCGCAGATCTTCACATTCATATCACTGTAAGCGAGCGACTGTCTTATCTGGTCAAACGGCCTGCCGGTTGCAAATTCGCCGTAAGTGGATGCTATCGGGATCTTCCCTGTCAGCGCCAAGCCGGCCGCTGTTCCAATCATGTCCTGTTCAGCCACGCCCACAGAGATGAACCTGTCAGGATACGCGTCGCGGAACAAATTGGTTTTGACAGAACCGGTAACATCTCCGCCAAGCACAACCAGATCAGGATTTACTTTTCCCTCATCAACCAAAGCATCGGCAAAACCCTGCCTGGTTTCCTTCATTTCAGGATCTTCTAAGTTGAATGTCATTATGTTGGATTAATTTTTATCAAAATACTTTTTGAACGCAATGAATTCAATGAATTCCACAAGACTGCTCTATTGCCGGTCAGCAATTGGTCCCGTCAAAATAAAAACCGGCAATTTGTTTCCAAACCGCCGGCAAATTGAATCTGAACTCCGGAAAAGTCAATGACCGGCTGAGCCCGAAATGTTCTCGGCGCCGCCTTCCGGTTTTCTCGTTACAACATATCTCTCTGAATTTCTGTCGGCAATTATCATGTCCGATGAATCAACTATCCGGTCTCCGTTAAGATCTGTCGGCACAAATCCCATTACATATTCATGCGCGTCATTGCTAACTGCAGAACCGTCTGTAATATCGATCAATCCGTCGTTGTTAACATCACCGCTGAATATGTAAGCCCTGCCGTTGAACACCGCAAGATTGTTGCCGTAGGCCATTGTGCTGTCTCTTGAAAAGTCATAGATAAGCTCTCCGTCCCTGAAATACAGCGCACTGTCTTTGCTCCATGTCTCTATTGAATTCCTGTGCATAACTCTTATGAAATATCCAGCCTCTTCTTCCGCAAAGGACAATGCAAAAGTTGCCACAGAGCCCGGGCTTACAACAGCTTTATGCGATTCAATTACTCTTTGCGGATTCTCGAAATCATGCAAACTGAAAGTAACTGTATCACTTCTTGTCATGTATCCCTCAAGCAAAGCTAACACAGTCAATCCGTTTCGCCGTGCATTGAGTTCTTCCTGCACGGGGCCATACTGCAATGCAAGATCGTCGGAATACAAGGTGCCGGATTCAAAATATTTATCTCTTGACTTGTGTCTGTGAGCAACAGAATTGTCGTTCCCTGAAATCAGTCCGGAAAAACAGGCGGGCTCGGTTCGGCCCAGAAACTTTTCTTTCATTGACGGGCCTGTCGAACTGTTGCTGTATTGAAATAGTATTCTCGAATTTCTCAGGTCGCTCTGAACAAGTTCGATCATGACCTGAAATGACGCATAGTCGCTCGAGTCACCGCTCTTCGCTTTCATCTTGTCGAAGGTTACCAGCAGATAATTGCCGGCAAACTTGTACGAAATTCTGTTTGATGAACCGGGATTGCCGTTGTCATAATCCATCCAAAGCGGCGCTATAGCAAAAGCATTCAGTGCACCGATTGCAGAAGTATCAGGCGGAAAGGGATCATTGAGAATGGCACCTTTGCTTAATGCAATGAATCCGTTCGTTGAAATGTAAACCGAATCATAAACTGACTCAAAGAATTTGATCCTCTTTCCGGCATTAACGATTTCACCAAGTGCGAAGTAACCGTCGTCAGTGTTGCCCACAAGTCTTCCCTGAGAAACATCTGCTCCGTTTTCCAGAAGGCTTATGCTGTTGGATGTATCCTTCCAGTGAAACTGCGGACTTGCATTTCCGGAAGTGCCGCACGGGATTGAAGTTGAAAAGAAATACCCACCGTCTCCCATACCTGAGCTGTATTGCTTTGCCGAGAAACTCCGGCTCACTGTATCATTCTGCCTGTACTGATCATCCGGCAATTGAGTGAATGCAGAAACCAGGTATTCCCCTGGAACGGAAGGAGTAACGGAAGGAAATGTCACTGTCACTGATTCTCCCGGCATGACTGCGGCGGATGTAGATACAATTGTCGTTTGAGGGCCGGTCAGCTTAAGAGAAATGGTGATGTTGCCTGTATGATTCTGAGTGCCTTCGTTTCTTACAACCGCCTGCATCACCATGGAATCAGAAGAGCACATTGCAAAAGGCCCCTGAGGCAAGATCAGCGAGACGACGGAAACATCGCTTGCAAGTCTGTTCCCAACAGAAACGTCATCAAGTCTGAGTATTTCACCGTTTGTGTTTATATGCTGAAATGCCATCCAGACAGTTTCCCCTGCAAACTGATCAAGACTTATCGCGTATCGTCTGTATAACTGGTGCGGAGGATAGTTGTTTCCGTCATATATCTTCATAAGCTGTGTGCCGAATGATCCAGGCAGTGAATCTGATGTGGAAGCAAGTATCCGAAGTGTGTCACCGTATATCTTGTAGAAAGTCTGCCGCAGGTAAAATACAAGAGAGTCGCCGGCAGACGGAACAAATCTCTTGGTGATAAGAATTGATGCACCGTAAGTCGTATCAAACTCGCTGACGGCACAGCCTTCCCCTGATCTGCAATACTTGTCGGAAGCCTTCCAATCCACTCCGGATCCTTGAAGCAGTTGACTGCTCCAGCCGTCCGGAGGGAATACGGCTCCCTCAAATGTTTCGATCAACTTTATCTGAGCTTTAACAGGATGCCCGGCAGGAAATAACAGTAGCAGGAACAGAATCGCAAATGATCCCTTGTAAAGGAATTTCATGAACTCTCCCTTTTATTAATAAATGTTTTTCAGACATTTGGGGAAATTCCTTTGGGGTTAAATTCTGAAGGCAGAATGTACCTGCAGAATGATTGCAAAGCCTGCTCTTAAGTATTTGCTTCATTTTTGATTTAAGTTAGCGGGCTGTGCCAAAGCTTAAGCCATCCTTTCTTGACTTGTAAAGAACCAGGTTTATAGCAGTTCATGGAACCGATTTCGTAATGTAATTTGATGCGTTGAATTCTACTAACAGCATGTCAGAACCGTCGACGGTACGGTCGCCGTTCAGGTCTGTAACCACATATCCGGAAACAAAATTACTTGCGTCATTGTCAATCATTGATGCGTCACCTGCATCTACGGCCCCGTCCTGATTGACATCACCGCTGAAGATCGCGAACCTGACAGGGCTTGCATCCGCCTGCATCATGTTATTTCCGAATGCCCTGTCCGCCGAATTGAGAAATGAATATGTTTCGATGGTCATCGGATCATAGACCTCACCGCCTGCACGGCTCCATGTTTCAACAGAATTTCTGTGCTTTACCACAACATAATACTCGCCTGCTGGAGCATAGTTCATTTTGCAGTTGGCAGTAAGAGAAACGGAATCGAGTACAGCAACTGAAGAATCAATCATTCCGTATGGAGCCTTTGCATCCCTGAGATAGACCCTTACAGTATCTTTTCTGTTGAGCCTGTTGGTTGATGGGTTATACAATCCTTCAATTGCCACGTTCACATCAAACTCTGTCTTCAATACATATAATCCTGTCTGCCTGTCAGACGCAGCGATCTTTCCCGAAGGAAACATATACATACCCCAGCACCCATTGTATGTTCCCCCGTTGTTTGCAGGATAAGTGTCGTACCATGCCACTTCAACGGGCTGTGCGGGATCAGACACATCCACCATTCTTAACCCCGCAGTGTAATGGCCTGCGAGTATGTAGTTTCCGTAACATTCAACATTGTGAACAACTGAGGAAGTGATTCCGGTCGGCTGCCAGCTTGAGACAAATGTGATATTGCCGAAATCCGATACATTCCAGATCTTCATCAATCTCGGTGTGTTGCCGATCTCATCGGTCACAAACAGGAAATTGCCATCCGGTGACAGAGCTGTATTGTGCGGTCCGGAGTTTGGAAAATTTATGAATGACGTTATGAGACTCAGTGAATTCTTGTTAACAGCATTGATGATACTGACTTTCGAATCATAAATATTGGCGGCATAAATTGTGTCATTGACTACTCTGCAGTCGTGTATGTAAGATGCATTGAACCCTCCCCTTTTCACGGGATTCTCCGGGTCAACCGAAAGATCAATCACAGTCACGCCATTGCCGAAGCTTGCGTTACAGCCGTTCAGAAAAAGGTAAGGGCCTTCCTGTGAAATGGAATGTGAACTTACATGCCCTGCCGGTACATACTTCTTAACATATCTTACAGAGTCCGGCAGATATTGCAGGTCAACGATCTGAATTCCGCTGCTGCCAACTTCTGATACGATGTAGGCGTAATGCGAATATGTCTTCATCTCACGCCAAATATTGCTTGTGCTCGAAGCATTTACTGTTGGCACAAAATCCACTTCCCTGATGTTTCCCGGATCAGTAATATCTATAAAGGCAGTGCCGTCATAACAGCCGAGAACAGCATACTCCCTGCCGTCAGGCGCCTCATAACCCCAGATCGCCGAATAAAGCCCTGCGGAACTGTGCTGGTTCAGATTGGAGATCAGATACATGTTGTTATGTCCCAATTGGGCATAAGATGAAACAGCAAATAGTACGGAAAGAAAAATCAGTAAGATAATTCTCATTTTTACTTGAGTTGATTACATATTTATAAGATCTGCAAAGATCACCTTATGAACAGAATGTGTTTTGTGACTGATCCGGCTGCATTTGGGGTCAGAGAAAATTATTCTCTGCAGATGGAAAGCAATAAACTTATTGGGGAGTTGAACAATATATTACTTAAGCCGTGAAATGACAAGAATTTTATTTTTACTGAACTTTCATGTTCTTAGCCCGGACTCCATGAACTTTCTTGTCCTCTTTATTATTTCACTTGCGGCCCACTCTGATATATCGGAACTTAGCGGAAGCCCTCTGAAAGGAGCTGCAATAAATGTCAGTCCCTTTTCTTTTCTCAGCCATGTCATTTGTCTCTTGGCATACCTTCTCGTATTCCTTTGTATCAGTCTTATCATCTCCTTCTCATCATGCCTGCCTTCAAGATACATCATCACTTCCTTTATGCCAACTGTGTTGACTGAATTCGTAGTGCTGTAATGATAACGACTCATCAGCTCCGTCACTTCTTCTATTAAACCTGAATCAAGCATTGAGATGACTCTCTTGTTTATCCTTTCATAAAGCTCTTCACGCGGCAGGTCAATTGCAAATTTCAAAGTTTCAAAGTCCGGTTTGGTGTTGACCATGCTCATTTCTGAAAGCCTGTTTCCTGTTACCATGTATATTTCAAGCGCCCGGAAGACCCTCCTCGAAAACTCCGGGGCTATGCTCTCTGCAGATGCCGGATCAACCTGCTTAAGCATATTATGGATGTGATATTTGCCCTTCTCTTCAAGTATCTTGTTCAGTTCAGACCTTACCTCAGGTGAACTGATCTCACGTTCATAAAATCCGTCTGTCAGTGCACGCATATACAGTCCGCTTCCGCCGGTGATGATCGGTTGAACTCCTCTACTGAAGCAGTTCACAGCAATGTTGCGGGCTTTCCCGGCAAATTCCCCTGCACTGAATTCCTCCTCCGGTTCAAGTTCTGAGATGAAGTAATGCCTGATCCCGGACAATATTCTTTCATCCGGCTGTGCGGTTGCCACAGGCATTCTCCTGTACACCTGCCTGGAATCTGCGGATATTATCTCGCCTCTGAATTCTCTTGCAACAAGGAAAGATGTTTCCGTCTTGCCCGAACCTGTTGGTCCCATAACAGCGATCGCAAGATCCTTTTCAGTCTTCAATACCCCTCTGTGAATATGATTCAATGAATTCAAGTTGTCAGCCTTCAGAAAATGAATTGCAAATGCATATATGCATAAGTAAGTTAAATAAAACAAAAGCGTACTTACAATGAAACTCCGAAACATAATCGCAGCATTAATAACAATTGCATTTCTGTCCGTGCTGTACAGCAATCTCATGGCATTCAAAGACGGAATTGTCGGATTCACAAAGAAGAACGGCGAGGCGATCGGCTGTGTTTGCCATGGCCTGGAACCCAACGATACAGTTTCAGTGAGGATCACTGGTCCCTCATCTTTAAGGATAAATGACACAGCAACTTATGTACTGTCTGTAGCCAACGGACCGGCTGTTTCCGGCGGATGTGATATTGCCACAAGCCTTGGTGATCTTACTGCAAGTCCTATAGACACTTTCCTGAGAAGGGCTGAGCAGTTTCCCGGTGCGGGGTTTGAGCTTACTCACAAAGAACCAAAACTCTTTACTGGAGACACTCTCAAATTCTATTTCAGATATATTGCACCGTCAACTCCTAACGTTGTGGATACTATCTTTGCAAACGGCAATTCAACGAATAACGATGTGAGCTCTGACAACGATTCCTGGAACTTTGCGGAGAACTTTCTGGTGAACATAACTCTTACTGACATAGAGAATCAGAATGAATTTGTTGATGATTTCACATTGGGGCAGAACTATCCCAATCCGTTCAACCCGGCCACAAATATAACCTTCACATTGGCAAGGCCGGAAGAAGTAAGTCTGCGGGTATATGATGCAGTGGGCAGGACAGCTGCGACCCTGATAAGCGGTGATCTCTATGCTTCCGGAAGGCACGAGTTCCTTTTCAATGCCGGCACGTACGGGCTCAACAGCGGTGTGTATTTCTATGAACTGCGCACAAACGGCAGGAGTGAGGTCAGAAAGATGCTGCTTGTAAAATGATGTTCCGGGTGCGGCGCCGGAATATATATTCCGGCGCCCGCTCCCTCACTTACCCTGCAATCTCAGCCATATATATCTTTTAACTTTCTGCACTAATAAGTAAATTGCCACATTCTTCTAACCAATAACTTGATGCTCAGACCTGTTATCTTTGCCGCAGTTTTCTTTGGTGCAATAGGTTTGTTTATTTATTCGGCAAGAAATTTCCTCTCGTATCTTAAGCTTGCCAAACCGGAAGACAGGACTGGCAATATCCCCCAGAGACTCTCCAACACAATCAACATTGCTTTCCTGCAAACCAAACTTCTCAGAAGCAGGCTTGCCGGAATTCTGCACCTGGTTATCTACTGGGGATTCGTTGTACTTCTGTTTGTCGTTCTTGAGTCAATAATAGAAGGCTTTTTCCCGGACTTTTCGTTCGCATTCCTCGGGCCTTTATACAGCATACTTACTTTTCTTCAGGACTTCTTTGGTGCAATGGTCCTGGTTACTGTGATCTTTTCGCTCTTCAGAAGATATGTCGGTACTCCGCAACGCCTGAGAGTTGACTCTTCTTCGAAGCTGGATGCTTCGTTCATTCTTATGATGATCGCGCTTGTTATGATCACTATGTTCGGCATGAGCGTCGAAAAGATACTGCTCGGGACTTCACAAGGCTACCGTCCGGTTTCAGCATGGTTGGCAGGTTTCTTCAGCCACGGCTCTGAAACCTTATATGAGTTCTACTTCTGGGCACATATAGTCATTGTGCTGGCGTTTCTGAATTATCTGCCGTACTCGAAACATTTCCATGTCCTCTCGTCAGTGATCAATACATTCCTGTCGAATTACAGAATACCGTTTGTCGGAGTGGTCCTTAAGCCGATAAATTTTGAAGACGAGTCCATTACTCAGTACGGCGCAAAAGATTTTACCGATCTGACCTGGAAAAATATACTCGACGGATATACCTGCACAGAATGCGGAAGATGCACTTCGGTGTGTCCGGCCAATACAACAGGGAAACTCCTCAATCCGAAGCTCATTGTCACCAAGATCCGCAAGCGCACAATGAACGCCGGGCCTGAAATGGTCAGGAAGAATGAATCATCTGAGGAGCTTCAGAAGAATCTTGTTACAGATTACATCTCCCCTCAGGAATTGTGGGCATGCACAACCTGCATGGCTTGCGTTCAGGAGTGTCCCGTGATGATCGATCATGTGACGCCGATTGTTGAAATGAGAAGGAATCTCGTTATGATGGAATCGGAGTTCCCGCAGGAGATGAATACAGTATTCAGGAATATGGAGAACAATGAATCTCCGTGGGCATTCTCTCCGGATCAGCGCAATGACTGGATAGACGAACTTTCAGATGAGCTTGCAGGCGAAGGTCAACCCAACAGCCTGAAGAAAGTTTCCAGCCTTGGGTCTGCAGACGAACTGGATGTTGTATTCTGGTCAGGGTGCGCCGGAGCGTTTGACAAGAGGTACAGGAATGTGACAAAGTCTTTTGCACAACTGCTTAACAAGGCAGGCGTGAAATACGGTGTGCTCGGAAGCGAAGAGAAATGCACAGGCGATCCTGCCAGAAGGCTTGGCAATGAATTCCTTGCACAGTCGCTGATTCAGCAGAATGTTGAGACACTGAAGAAATACAATGTGAAGAAAGTTGTAACCGCTTGCCCACACTGCATGAATACGCTTAAGAATGAGTATTCTGCATTTGGTATTGAGCTCGAAGTAACTCATCATACTGAGTACATTGAAAAGCTTCTCAGTGAGAAGAAAATCGTTCCGAAAAAGAAAATTGACGGCAAAGTTACTTTCCATGATTCCTGTTACCTTGGCAGATACAATGACGTTTATTCCTCGCCAAGAACATCTCTTAAAAGCATTCCCGGAACCGAACTTGTTGAGATGAAACGTTCCGGCGACCGTGGTCTCTGCTGCGGCGCGGGAGGCGGCAGAATGTTTCTTGAAGAGACCGAAGGCAAGCGTGTCAATATTGAAAGAACCGAAGAAGCGCTTTCCACCGGTGCATCCACAATTGCTTCAGCATGTCCGTTTTGCATGACAATGCTCACCGACGGAGTGAAGGCAAAGGACAAGGCCGACGAAGTGAAGGTCAAGGATGTTGCGGAACTCGTGCTCGAAAGCACCTGATTTTTTTTTAACAAGCACAATTCAATTAAACCAATCTAAGGAGAATTAAGTAAATGTCTTATTTTTTCACTTCGGAGTCCGTTAGTGAAGGGCATCCGGATAAAGTGTGTGATCAGATCTCTGACGCAATACTGGACGACATACTGAAAAATGATGAGAATGCGAGAGTTGCATGCGAAACATTCTGCGCAACAGGGCTGGTTCTCGTCGGAGGCGAGATCACGACAAACCACTTTGTTGACGTTCAGAAACTTGTAAGAGATGTTGTGAAGGATATCGGCTACACTAAAGGGGAATACAGGTTTGACTATCACTCGATAAACGTACTTTCAGCCATCAATAAGCAGTCACACGACATAGCAGTCGGCGTTGACCGCGGCGGTGCGGGAGATCAGGGAATGATGTTCGGCTATGCAACAAATGAAACCAAGGAGTACATGCCTCTTCCGATAGTGCTTGCGCACAAACTCATGAAAGAGCTTGCTCATATAAGGAAAACGAAATCTGACCTGATGCCGTATCTGAGGCCCGATTCCAAATCTCAGGTAACTGTCGAATACGATGACAGCGGGAAGGCCAGGAGAATTGATGCAATTGTCGTTTCCACACAGCATGACCACGGAATCAAGCAGTCAAAGATCAGGCAGGATGTTATTGAGTATCTCATTGACAAGGTTATACCAGCACACATGCTTGACAAGAATACAAAGATTCACGTGAACCCGACCGGCATATTTGAGATCGGCGGGCCGCACGGAGATACCGGACTTACCGGAAGGAAGATCATAGTTGATACATACGGAGGTAAGGCGCCTCACGGCGGAGGAGCGTTTTCAGGAAAAGATCCGTCGAAGGTTGACAGAAGCGCGGCTTATGCTGCAAGGCATATTGCCAAAAACGTTGTGGCGGCAGGCCTCGCGGACGAATGCATGATCCAGGTCTCTTATGCTATCGGAGTCAAAGAGCCGGTATCCGTTTATGTCAATACAAACGGTACGGGAAAGATGCCTGACGCCGAGCTTTCAAAGATCATCAGGAAGAACATTGATATGACTCCTCAGGGAATCATTAAGAGGCTTAAGCTGAAAAGGCCGATTTACAGGGCAACAGCCGCTTACGGCCATTTCGGAAGGAATGAAAAGACCTTTACCTGGGAAGCTCTCGATATTGCGAAAGAACTGAAATCTTTAGCAAAGTAATATCTTGCAGGTGGTCTGAATGAACGAATTCATTTTCGGTTTTCTTCATCCGTTCAGATGCACCGGGTTGTTCTTCAGATTTCCGAAGCTCATTGCGTATTCGATTGTCCCGATGGTGATAAACCTCGTCATCTACGGGACAATCTTTTTTTATGTTTACGGATGGATAATGGATACTGCCGCAGGCAAAGATGTCTTTGCCTTGAAGGATGGCTTTGTTTTCGATACCCTGAGGTTTCTTGTAAAAGCGGCCGCACTGCTTCTCGTCCTGCTCCTGTGTTATTTTCTGTTTGTGATCTTTGGAGGGATAATCTCCGCTCCGTTCAATGAGTTCATCTCAAAGCACGTCGAGGAAAGAAAGTTCGGAGTAAAGAGTTCGGCTGAACTTCCGTTCTTCAAAGAAGTTGCTGTGAGCATCAGGGAGGAACTGAAGAAACTGCTCTTCTACTTCTCGGTCATGATACCTTTGTTTGCCGTAAACTTCGTTCCGATGATCGGAAGCGTCGTATCGATTGCAGTAGGTACTCCGTTCTCATTCTATTACAATGCGCTTGATTTTCTGGATTACCCAATGACAAGGCACGGAGCTGTTTTCAGGACTAAACTGAGAACAGTGAACTCAAAGCTCCTCACTTCAATGGGCTTTGGAGCAATCTCTTTCCTGCTGATGTTCATACCGGTTGTGAATGTAATATTCAAGCCCCTATTGGTTGTGGCCGGAACAGACCTCTATCATCTTAAGAACTACATACTGCAGAATAAAACGTAACTCATTGACATTAATGAATCATCCGGAAATTACACTTGCTGCTGCGCTCGAACACGGACTGCTCGAAGAGGAGTATGAAAGGATCATAAGGATCCTCGGAAGAAAGCCGACCTTTACGGAGCTGGGGATCTTTTCTGTAATGTGGAGCGAACACTGCTCATACAAGAATTCAATAATTGAACTGAAGAAGCTCCCCCGCTCAGGAGGCAGACTGCTGGTGAGCGCTGGCGAGGAGAATGCGGGGCTCGTTGATATAGGTGACGGGCTTGCAGTGGCATTCAAGATCGAATCGCACAATCACCCGTCGGCCGTAGAGCCTTATCAGGGTGCTGCTACGGGAGTGGGCGGTATCCTAAGGGACATTTTCACCATGGGTGCAAGGCCGGTTGCGGCCCTCAACTCGCTCAGATTCGGACTTATTGACGGTGATTCCGAAGAGAAAAATACACGCTCCAAATTCCTGTTCAGCCATGTGGTCAGGGGTATCGGAGGTTACGGCAATTGTTTCGGCGTGCCGACGGTTGCGGGTGAAGTTTATTTTGATGACTGCTATCACGATAATCCCCTTGTGAATGCAATGGCCGTTGGAATAGTGGAGCATGACAAGGTGGCAACGGCAAAGGCTTCCGGTACCGGAAATCCGGTTTTCATAGTTGGTTCTTCAACGGGAAAGGACGGTATTCACGGTGCAACATTCGCCTCGGAAGAGATCTCGGAAGAGTCAGAATCAAAACGCCCGAATGTACAGGTGGGTGACCCGTTCACGGAGAAGCTCTTGCTTGAAGCCACACTTGAGGTGATACGCGCAGGAATAGTGGAAGGCATTCAGGATATGGGCGCGGCGGGCATCACATGCTCGACAAGCGAGATGAGCGCCAAAGGCAACTGCGGGATGAGAATAGATCTTGATAATGTCCCGCTCAGGGATATTGACATGTCTGCTTACGAGATCATGCTGTCGGAATCTCAGGAACGAATGCTTGTGGTCGTAAAAATGGGCCGCGAAGATGAGGCAGTTTCAATTTTTGAGAAATGGGATCTCAACTGCGTCAGGATCGGAGAAGTGACTGAAGGAAAGGAGATAGTGGTTTATCACAAGGGAGAATTGGTTGCTGAAATTCCTGCAGAGGAACTTGTTCTCGGAGGAGGCGCACCTGTATATGTGAGGGAAAAAAGTGAGCCGGAGTATTTTAGGTCAAAGCGTTCCTTTGACTTTTCATCGCTTGAAGTTCCTGATGATCTTAACTCTGTGCTTTCACGCTTGCTCTCTTCTCCCAACATAGCAAGCAAGAAATGGGTATACACTCAGTATGATTCACAGGTTGGAACCAACACTTCAATGCTTCCCGGAGGAGATGCCTCTCTTGTGCGGATAAAGGATTCCCGGAAAGCCCTGGCTATGAAGGTTGACTGCAACTCCCGGTATGTTTATCTGAATCCTTACAAAGGCGGCATGATCGCCGTTTGCGAATGCGCCAGAAATGTGGCTTGCACGGGGGCTGTTCCGCTTGCGATCACAAACTGCCTTAACTTCGGCAACCCTTACAATCCTGAGGTTTACTTCCAGTTCTCGGAGGCGGTGAGAGGCATTGGAGATGCCTGTAAGATACTCAATACTCCCGTCACAGGCGGTAATGTTAGTTTTTATAATCAGTCAAAGGATTACGCCGTTTACCCGACTCCTACGATAGGAATGATAGGCCTTCTGGAAGATGTTGACCTTGCTGTCGGTTCAGGATTCAAAAATGCCGGTGACGACATAATTCTCCTTGGGGACTTCAGGCCGACGTTCGGTGGCTCTGAATACATGAACAGGATCTTCGGCCTTACTGAAGGTGACTCTCCGGAAATTGATCCTGACGCTGAACTGCGGCTCATCAAACTCATGAACCGGCTTGCCGTTTCGAAGCTTATCAATTCTGCACATGATATTTCAGACGGTGGCTTAGCAGTTGCTTTAGCCGAATGCTGTATTACCGGAGGAATTGAAGATATGGGATGCAATGCGAATATTGCAGGCGATGCCGAAAGAAATGACCTCAGACTCTTTGGCGAGTCACAGGGCTGTATAATCATCTCCTGCTCAGGCAAGAACAGCGAATATGTGATTCAGATCGCAGGTGATATGGGAGTTAAGTCTAATCTGCTTGGCAAGACAACATCTGACAGCACAATTTCAATTGACGGCCTGATCGTATTGAGTTCTTCACTGGCTAGAGAGTCCTACTTCGGCAGTATACCCGGACTGATGAAGACTGATCATCATCAGCCGTAAGATCTGAACATGATCATAAGTGCTGTCAGCACTTCTAATATGCTTTAAAAGAATGGCACGAATAACTATATTGCAAATCAAAAAATTAACAAACAGGAGAATTCTAAATGACCCGCTCAGAAATCGAAGCAAAGGTAAGACAAGCAGTTATTGACAAGCTTGGAATTGAAGAATCTAAGGTTACAAATGAAGCTTCATTCATCAATGACCTTGGTGCAGATTCGCTTGATACTGTTGAGCTTGTTATGAAGTTTGAAGAAGAATTTGAGATAAAGATCCCGGATGAAGATTCGGAGAAGATCATGAAGGTCGGCGACGCCATCAATTACATAGTGGAAAAAGTCGGCGCCAACTGATCTGCTTAATACACATCACACATTAATCACAAATGAAAAGAAGAGTTGTAGTTACCGGCCTGGGGGTTGTAAGTCCGGTTGGACTGAATGTACCCGACTTCTGGGTAAATCTTATTGCGGGTAAAAGCGGAGTGGATTATATCACCTACTTCGACACAACTCTGTATGACACAAAGTTTGCAGCCGAGCTGAAAGGATTTGATCCTCTCAACTTCATGGACAGGAAGCTTGCACAGCGTGTTGATCCGTTCACACAGTATGCGCTTGCATCTGCCGATGAAGCGGTTGCAGATTCAGGACTGAATTTTGAAAAGCTTGACCGGGAAAGGATCGGGGTTGTTTACGGATCCGGGATCGGAGGCATGTGGACATATCATAATCAGCAAAACAATCTCTACAAGCGAGACGGAAATCCTGACCGCATCAGCCCGTTCTTTATTCCCATGCTTATTGCCGACATTGCCGCTGGCCGGATCTCAATGAAGTACGGACTGAAAGGCCCTAATTACGCGACAATCTCGGCGTGCACTACTTCAGCGCATTCAATAGCGGATTCTGCAATGCTTATTGAACGCGGCGATGCGGATGTAATGGTGACAGGCGGATCTGAAGCAGTGATATGCCCCATGGGAGTAGCCGGATTCAATTCCATGAAAGCTCTTTCAACAAGGAACGATGCCCCTCAAAAAGCATCGAGGCCGTTTGAAAAGAACAGAGACGGCTTCGTTATGGGTGAAGGAGGAGCAACGCTGATTCTTGAAGAACTGGAGTACGCAAAAGCAAGAGGTGCAAAGATCTACGCTGAACTGACAGGATTCGGACTCACTGCTGATGCATTTCATATTACCGAACCTGCACCGGAAGGAGAAGGAGTCGGAAGGGCGATTAAGCTTGCCATTCAGAACTCCGGACTGACGGTCAATGATATTGATGTCATTAATGCACACGGTACTTCAACTCATTACAATGACAAGAACGAGTCACTGGCTATAAAGAACATTTTCGGTGAGCGGGCTTATGAGGTCCCCGTTCATTCAATAAAGTCCATGATCGGACACTTGCTCGGCGCCGCCGGAGCGATAGAGGCAATTGCCTCTGTCCTTACTATTAAAGACGGCATAATTCCTCCGACGATCAACTACGAAGAGAGAGATCCTGAATGTGATCTCAATTACGTTGTGAATGAAGCGATGAAGAAGGATGTGAAGACAGTTCTTTCGGAGAATTCCGGATTCGGTGGCCACAATACAGCACTTGTTTTCAGAAAATACGAAGAGTAATTAAACGCGCACTCTCAAATCACCAGATGTTCGATAAGCTCAGGCGAAATCTTCTCAAACTAATACCCAAAAGAAAAGACAAGCATGAAGATGAATTGCAGTCAGACAAACTGCAGTTTGCTTATTTCGACTTCAATGATTTTCAGCAGGCAATTCATTACAAGATCATTGACAGGAATTACTTCATCACCGCTCTCACTCACAGATCTTTTCTTAAGATCAAGAGCAATCCGCAGAGCATCGGAATAATCTCAAACGAAAGGCTTGAGTTTCTCGGAGATGCTGTGCTTGATCTCGTTGTGGCAGAGTATCTTTACAAGAACTTTCCGCTTAATGAGGAAGGTGATCTTACAAAGTTCCGCTCTATCCTTGTGAACAAGAAATTTCTTGCAGAACGCGCAAAGAACCTGGGACTTCAAAAGTTCCTTCTTGCTTCATTTACTGCCAAGAGATCTATTGATGAGGGTTATGACACAATTCTGTCAGACGCCTATGAAGCCCTTGTAGGTGCTGTTTTTATGGATTCCGGTTATGAGTCTGCGAAGGAGTTTCTGAATGAAGAGATATTCAAAAAGCTGGATGTGAAGTGGCTCAATCAGTTTGACGAAAACCACAAGAGCAGATTCCTTGAATATGTACAGGCTCATACAGACTTTATTCCTGAGTATATTGTAATTAAGGAAGAAGGCCCCGAGCATAATAAGCTCTTTACGGTTGAAGTGTCGGTTAACAAGCGCAGCCTTGGAATAGGAAAGGGAAAGTCAAAGAAACAAGCCGAACAGGAAGCCGCAAAGAATGCCATGAACCATCTAGACGTTCTCGAAGGTATGGGACTTACAAAGCGCAAGACCGTAGCCTGAGCATTTGAACATTGACAATACAACCCGTCAGCAATATATTTGCGGTAATTTAAAACTTAATGGAGGCTGATATATAGAGGACGTTCTGTACGCATTTAAAAACGAAAAGTCTCTGTGTATCAACATTCAAAGAAAGGCCATTTTAAAAGATCGGGAAGTATCTTTCTGAGATGGTCTTTTTTATTTGTGCGAAATTTTTATGGAATTCGATTGTTTGGTGAATATCCCTGATGACAATTAACCTCAAATCAACTATGCATTCCAGGAACAATTCCCGATCGATTCCGGCAATCTTCGCTTTGCTGGTCATCATTCTGACTGCAATCCCCTTTTCCGCACGTTCCCAGGAGAATAAGAGGTCCGAAGAGGAAGCTCCTGATTTCAAACTTATCGAAGCTAACGATTCCTATGTTGAAATCGAATACCGTCCGCAGTTCACGGATCAGATCAGCTTTAAGAACAAGATATCCGAAACCTCAAAGCGCGGAGCCCCGGATGTCGGATTGCGGTCTTTCCCGCTGATACTTCCCGGCAAAGCAGGCAACAGGCTTGAGATCATTGACTCGCGTTTTGAAGAGTTTCCGAACGGTGACATAAAGCCCGTTCCGAGATATGCAAAGGATCAGGCAGGTAAGTATGATTCGCCGGTGTATGAAGGCGATCCGCAAATATACAACTCAACGGAATTCTATCCTCGCTCAGCGGGTGAAATTAATTTTGCAGGTTCAGTCAGAAACAAGTATGTAGGTTATGCCAATGTTTACCCGGTTCAGTTCAATCCGGTAACAGGCATCGTCAGAAAGTATTCTTATATTAAATTCAGAGTGGTGTTCGGAAGCTCGCCTCTTTACGGAAGGAAACCTCTGTCTCCTGAGGAAAGATCATTCTCGGCAGGATTCGGCATCAACGGCTCATCCGCCGCGCGCTGGTCAACGCAGGAATTTGAGAATGTCCGCGATCTTCCTCTGGCAAACAGCATATTTGCAAACGGAAACTTCCACAAGATCGAGATAAAGGAAACCGGGATCTTCAGGCTGGACAGAAATTACCTCAGGAATGCAGGTGTGGATGTGGATAACCTGGATCCAAGAACGATAAAGATCTACGGCAACGACGGAAGCGAACTTGCCTATGACAATCAGGTTGCAACACCTGTTGATCCAGTTGAGAACAGGATCTTTGTAGCGGGCGAGAGTGACGGTATATTCAATGACGGGGACTATGTTCTTTTTTACGGGAAAGGTACAAACTCTTGGACTTACGACACGCTTGCAAGAACCTGGCTGAAGCAGATCAATCACTTTTCAGTTTCAAACTACTACTGGCTCACTTACGGAGGAGCGAACGGCCTGAGGATGCAAACTGTAAATTCAAACAACACCTCAGGACTTCAGCCACTTCCCTATTTCACAGAGAAGTTCTTTGAAGAACCCGAAGTGAACAACCTCGGCTCGACGGGTTATCTTTGGGTAAGTCAGAGCATTAGTGTGAACCAGTCATTCTCATTCAACCGTGAGCTTAAGGGTTACATTGACGGTTCCGATGTCAATGTCAGATTCAGGTTCGGTAACGGTTCATTCTTCCCTGAGATCTGGCGGCTGGAAGACCTGAGTTCTGGATTTCAGGTAAATCAGTATGTACAGCCGCTGTCGAGTATCTTTACGCACATAATCATCTCTTACCTAAACGACAACAGATACGGAGTTTCATATACTCTCAATCCGGGCAAGAGAAACATTGACTTCAGGGCATCCCTTCCGTCTTCCGCCGGAAATTCTTCCAATGTCATAGGGTATTATGATTTTCTGGAGGTTCTGTATAAGAGGGAATTCAAGGCAGATAACAACCTGCTGAGCTTCACATCGCCAGACACATCAGGCACTTTGCTTTACGTTATTTCCGGATTCACTTCCAATGATGTGAACGTTTTCGATGTAACAAATCACTCATCCCCTTCAATAACAAACCCCGTTCAGCTCGGGAACGGCACTGTCAGGTTTGAAGCACAGAATTCGATGTCCTCTCCAAAGCAATATGTGGCGAGTGCCGGTAATTTCAGGACTCCGTCGGCGATCTCCGGAAGGATAGATAATCAGAATCTCAAAGGTGATCTTGCCTCAGGAGCATCATTCATAATTGTAACGCCAAAAGAATTTCTGAGCGCCGCAAACAGGCTCAAAGCTCAGAGAGAGAAGCCAGGGCCCGATTATCTTAAGACCGCTGTTGTGGAAGTCAGTAAGATCTACAATGAATTTGCATCAGGCCTCGAAGATCCTGTTGCGATAAGAAACTTCCTGAAATACGCTTACAACAACTGGACAGAAAGGCCTGTGTATGTTTTGTTCTTTGGTGACGGAAGCTACGACTACAAGAACATTTACTCTCTGTACAATAACAATATTAAGAACTGGGTGCCGCCCATTCAGAAGAACTCCGATTTTTCTGATGACGTTGACAGCTATTGCAGTGATGATTATATGGTTGAATTCACAGAAAGCTATCCGGCTCCGGCAGGAACCAACATAGTCGACATGGCATCCGGCAGATTCTGTGTCAATTCTCTTGAAGAAGCAAACAACGTGGTTGATAAGGTGATTGCTTACGAGGACCCGGTTAATTTTGACAAATGGCGTACCGAAGTAATGTACGTGGCTGATGACGGATGGACTACGGAAAACACAGGCGGCCAGGAAGGAAGCCTTCACACCGACCAGTGTGAGGATGTGGCGCAGAACCATTCACCCGGTTACATCTACAAAGACAAGGTCTATATTGTCACATATCCTTCCGAGATAACACCGCAGGGAAGAAGGAAGCCCGGAGTGAATTCGGACATAGTGAAAAAGTGGAATGAAGGCAGGCTTGTGATCAATTATACGGGTCATGGAAGCACTGACCTTTGGGCTCATGAACATGTCTTTGTAAGGCAGACTTCAATTCCTCAGCTCAACAATAAGAACAGGTATCCGTTTGTTACAATCGCAAGCTGTGACCTTGCACGGTGGGATGATCCGTTTAACATAAGCGCGGCTGAACAGCTTGTTTTCATAAAAGACAAAGGCGCTGTCGGAATATCCGCCGCAGTCAGGCCGGTGTACAGCATACCGAACGCAATATACAATAACAAGCTCTACGACAATCTCTTCAAAGCAGATACGCTGGAAAAGAGATTACGGCTCGGTAAGGCCATCTACAATGTGAAGCAGGAACTGTATTACGACAATGACATGAAGTTCGCGCTGATCGGCGACCCTTCTCTCAGACTCGGACTGCCACAGTACAGAACAAGAATAGACAGCATCAACAGCGTTCCCGGCAATTCCCTTTTCGAAATGAAGGCTCTTCAGAAGGTCCGGATATTCGGCAGTGTACTGAAGAGTGATTCAACTTTCTGGAACAACTTCAACGGCGAACTGGACATCCGGGTGCTGGATGTTGACAAGAACATAGTGATGCTTGATTTCGGATATCAGTTCAGTTTCAAACAGCCCGGCGGCGCGATCTATTCGGGCAAGGCAACAGTGGCAAACGGACTGTGGAATGTTGAATTTGTGGTGCCGAGAGATATTTCATACAATACCGGAAGAGGAAAGATGCTCATCTACTTTGGCGACAATACCGTTGACGGCCTTGGATATTCGGACAACTTCATAATGAACGGAATTGACACCACTGCTGCTCCCGATTCAACCGGCCCCAGCATCAGCGTATTCCTTGACAACAGGAATTTCAGGAGCGGAGACCTTGTAAATCAAAGCCCGAAACTCATTGTTGATTTCTTTGACGAGAACGGGCTGAATCTCACAGGTTCTATCGGACACAAGATCGAGGCAGTTCTCAACGAAAACTCAAATCAGAAGATCGATCTGACAGGCCTTTACACAAGCACTTCCGGATATCAGAACGGATCGCTTGAATATGCCTTTGATAATCTGCCAGACGGCAATCATAAGCTTGAGATAACTGCCTGGGACACTTATAATAACTACAGTTCTGCGATCGTTGATTTTCAGGTCAAGAGCACCGGCGATCTTGCGCTTGATGAAGTTTACAACTTCCCGAATCCGATGAAAGATGCAACCAGTTTCATGTTTCAGCATAACTTTGACGAATCCATCGAGGCCAGGATACTCATATACACAACCGCCGGCAGACTAATTAAAGAATTGAATAAGAGCAATATTACTGATAAGTTCGTCAGCATAGATTGGGACGGCAGGGATAACGACGGCGATTACATCGCAAACGGCACATACATCTACAAAGTTAACATAAAAACAGAAAGCGGCAGCTTTGCACAGAATTCAACCGGCAAGCTTGTCGTACTCAAATAAATAAACGGAGGACTAAAATTGATCCTGAAAAAAATCACGTCGGCGCTTGCATTCTTGACCATACTCGCAGGCATTGTGCATACATCCGGCAGCAGCGCCTATTCACAAAATACCGTATCAACCGGTGTACCGTTTCTCCTTATCGGACCCAATTCCCGATTCTGCGGAATGGGAGAAACCGGAACTTCAATTTCTGACGACGCTTCAGCAATGTTCTGGAATCCTTCAGGTCTTGCTTATCAGAAGAAGGGCACCGAGATCAACTTCACTCACTCACCGTGGCTTGCAGGTCTGAACATCGGAGACCTTTTCTATGACTATATCGCATCGAGAACTTACATCAAGGACATCAACGGAACAATCGGCGCAAGCCTTACCTATCTGAATATCGGAGAGGTTATTGTTACTGATGAATTCGGAAACCCCCAGCCTGACAGGAATTACAAGGCATATGAGCTTTCGTTTTCTGCCGCTTATGCTACAATGTTCGGAAAGGACTGGAGCGGAGGCGTGCAGGGTACGTTCATTTACAGCCGCTTGTCTCCTAATGACCTGACAGTCGGAAATGAACAGGGAACAGGAACCGGTATCAGCGCTGCATTCGGATTATCCTCCATCTGGCGCCCGGTCAAAACAGCGCCGAGCTTCCTTAAGGACAAGTTTTCGTTTGGCGTGAACCTGAACAACATGGGCCCGGCGATTTCATACGTTGATGCCGCACAGGCTGATCCACTGCCAACCACACTGAGGCTTGCATTCTCTTATGATGTAGTAAAGTCGGAATTCAACACGCTTACAATTGCAACCGATTTTTCGAAACTTATGGTCAACAGGACTGATGCGGTTGTGGATACTGCCGGCAACGTGCTTGTTCCCGGAGAAGTTGATCCGTGGTACGAAGCTCTCTTCACATCATGGAAAGGCGGCGTAAGCGGTATCGTAAAATCTTTTCAGGCATCAATCGGAGCAGAATACTGGTACGGCAATCCAAAGCTGATCGCACTGAGGGCCGGTTACTTTTACGAAGACCCGTCAATCGGAAACAGGAAGTTCATAACTCTTGGTGCAGGTCTGAGATACGATTATCTTGGATTTGACTTCAGTTACATTAACACGATTGAGGAAAATCACCCGCTTGCAAACACTTTAAGGTTCGGACTCCTGGTTGATTTCTGATCCGTATAAACATTGAGTTTATTGCAAACCATAGTTTGAGAAATTGAACTATGGTTTTTAATATTATGACAAATTTAAAAATGACTGACATCCGATTCACAGCGACAATTCTGATTTCCCTGTTCCTTATCAATGCCCTTCCGGCACAGGAAACACGGTTCCAGCCTGTTCTTTCACATCCTCTGAAGTTTGGCGCCGAGAACAGAGCTTCGACACAGCGCGGCTACTTCAACGGAGTTGATTCGGTGAAGGTCGTGGCAATACTCGTGCAGTTTCAGGAAGACAACGATAACAGAAGCACCGGCAACGGATTGTTTGACCTTTCAAACAAATACTTCAACCAAAGTACCGGGAGGGATACGGTTGTAGATGCGCCGCCTTATGACAGTTCATATTTTGCCGATCATCTGACATTCCTTCAGAACTACTACAGAAAGGCATCCAAGGGAAAGCTGTTGCTCAATTTTGATCTTTACGGAACTGTCATAAATCTTCCCAACAAGATGGAAGCATATTCTCCTCAGAGAAACGAGAATAATGCGAAGCTTGGGAATCTATTCACTGATGCGTGGTCAAGGGCGGACTCTTTCGTAAATTTCTCAAAATACCAGAATCAGCGCACCGCCTTCGTGATATTCCATGCAGGCGTAGGCAGAGATGTTGACCTGACTTCCATCTACGGCTTTGATCCCACTCCGTACGATATTCCGTCTGTGTATCTCGGACTTAAGAACCTGAAAGAGTTTTTCGGTAACAACTACAACGGTTACCAGACATCCGAAGGCACCTTTATACAAAACTCACTTGTGATCCCTTCAACGGAGCTGAGGGAGCTTGACCTGCTTTCAGGCAGGGCACTTCTCGAATTGGGTATGAACGGAATTCTTACGGCCAGCTTCGGAAGTTATCTCGGACTTCCAGATCTGTTCAACACCTCAAACGGAAAGACTGCGATCGGCAGGTTTGGGCTGATGGACGGGCAATCTCTCTTCAGCTACAACGGGATATTTCCGCCCGAACCGTCTGCATGGGAGAAGATATACCTGGGCTGGGTCGAACCGGTAACGATCGCTAACGGCTCAGGCACATTCAGGCTTCCGACCGTTTCAAAGGATATACCGCGGGATACAAGTGTTTACAAGGTTCTTATCAACAGCAAGGAGTATTTCCTTCTGGAAAACAGAAACCGGGATCCTGAAAATGACGGACAGACAATCTACTCAAGGAACAGGGCATTCCGTGATTCGACTGTGTTTCAGTACGATGATGAAAACGGCTTCTACTATTCCGGCACATATGCGAGCTTGTACAGGATCAGCGGAAATGTGACGGACGTACAGACTTTTGACTGGAGCCTTCCGGGACTGATAGATGCCGATAACGGTTACAAAGGCGGCATACTCATCTGGCACATTGACGAGAACATTATTGACGCAAACATTGCAGGCAACACAATAAATAACAACATTGACAGGAAAGGCGTTGATCTTGAAGAAGCTAAGGGTGCACAGCAGATCGGCGTAACATTCTCTACTCCGTTCGGAAACATCACGGGAGACGGCACCGCAGTTGACTACTGGTTCAACGGATACCACAGCGTGCCCACAAATATCTACCAGAATGCATTTACGCCTACGAGCATTCCGAGTTCATTGAGCTACTCGCTCGCAAATAACAACATCAGCATTACGGAATTCAGCCTGCTTGACACGCTCATGTCCTTCAAGGTCAGCATCGGTTCCGGCGCACTGTCTCCCCTTCCGGGATTTCCGAAACGCATAGGCACACTTTCCGGAGTGAACACGCAGGCGATCGCATTCAACTTAACAGGCGATGCATCAGAAGAGATCTTTGCCAATAGCGGATCGAATATCTTCGGATTCAGAAGTGACGGCACACCGCTCAGAGACACCGGCATTGTCGTACCCGGCTACGGAAGCCAGATCCCGTCTCTTTCTGAACAGAACGGCAGATTCATTGCATCAGTTTCCGGCAACAAGGTCTCATTCATGTCTCCTAATTTTGTTCTGACAGAAGCGATCCTTCCTACAACAGGAAGTATCACTTCCGCACCGCTGATCATTACGCCGGGTTCTGGCGATGCGGCGGTGGGACTCAGCAACGGCGCCGTTTACAAGGTATCCACACAGCAAAGCATCTCAAGAATAGACTCATTGAACGGAAGCATCAATCAGATCGCGCTCTCAAGGTCAGGCGAGCTTGGATTTGCGGCAGGAAACATTCTTTATGCGGTTTACGGTGCGCTCACAAACTCTTCCTCAACAGACCTTCTGACCGTTAATTCAGCAAGCGAGATTTTCATCAACGGCAGCAAACTTAATATCGCATATCAGTTGGGGCAGATCACATCTCCGCCATCTCTGGCAGATCTTAACGGAGACGGCAGACAGGAGATAATCTTCAGCGCCGGCGGAAAGGTATATGCGATCAATTCGAACGGAGTTCTTATTGACAATTTTCCAGCAAGGGTTAATGCCGAGATCAAATCAGGAATTTCCGTTTGCGATGTCAATGCGGACGGCAACTACGATGTGATTTTCGTATCAACTGACGGAGACCTTTATGCTTACGGAGTTGACGGCAAAACAGTGGACAACTATCCTGTGAAAGTGGGTCCCACAAACTTTTCAACACCGGCTTTGGCAAATCTGAATGATACACTGGGAATACTGCTTTCCGGAGATGACGGCTATCTTTATGCGATGAAAACGAATGTGAGTTACAGCTCTGCAAAGGTTCTCTGGAAAAATTATCTTAAGGACCAGTATCTGACGAATAATAATTTCATCACAGGATCCAACGCAGTTGTGTATAACGGGAAGCTCCCGCCCGACAGGGTTTACAACTGGCCTAATCCCGTTTACCAGGGCAACACTCTTATCAGATACTACCTTAACGGCAATGCATCTTCGGTAACAATAAGGATTATGGATCTTTCCGGCGAGCTTGTTACTACTCTCAGCGGTACAACATTCTCAAACGCAGACAATGAAGTGCCGTGGAATGTATCGGATGTTCAGAGCGGTGTTTATTACGCACTTGTGCAAGCTGTTGTTGACGGAGCAACTGAAGAGAAGATCATTAAGATCGCCGTTGTTAAGTAGCGGTCAACTTACAATCAGAAAATAAGCAGCAGTGGAGATCTTCTTTGCCGCTGTCACGATCGGCTATGTGTTGCTGCATCTTTATCTTTACCGCGGACTCACAAGATCGATCTCACTCGACAACGACATCTCAGACACAAGCCCGACCGTTACTGTGATAGTTGCTGCACGGAACGAACAACAGAACATCCTCAGATGCATCAATTCACTAAAGGAACTCCGCTATCCCGAACAGAAGATCGAGATATTCCTTGTCAATGACCGGTCGGAAGATTCAACGCTCAGGATCATGCAGGAATCAACTGCCGGCTTGTCAAGATTCCGTGTCATAAACTCCCGTGATATCCTTCATTCAAACCTCAAAGGGAAGGCAAATGCAATTGATACGGCAGTTGAACTGAGCCGAGGTGAAGTGATATTGCTTACGGATGCAGACTGCACCGTGCCTGAATCGTGGATCACAAGCACCGTAAGGCATTACAAGGCAGATGTTGCAATGGTTTGCGGATTCACGCTGATCGAACATGAAAAGTCCCTGTTCGATAAACTGCAGTGCCTCGACTGGATCTATCTCCTGACGCTTGCAAGTGCGAGTTGCGGCATGGGTCAGATAATGAGTTGCATCGGAAACAATCTTTCGTTCACAAGGAAGGCGTATGAAAGATCGGGCGGATATTCCGCCATCGATTTTTCGGTTACAGAAGATCTTGCGCTTATGCGCAAGATCAATTCTCTCGGAGAAGGCAGGGTGCTTTATCCGGTTGACCGGGGTTCGCTTGTTATGACTGCCGGCTGCGCCGATATTGGTGAATTGTCAAGCCAGAAGAGAAGATGGTTCAGGGGCGGCACCGGCATCAATGCACTCGGCTACATTACCGGCTTTGAGCTTTATGCTTCCGCTTTCATGCTTTTGTTCGGATTTCTTTTTCTCGGAGTGAAACTCTGGCTTGCTCTTAGTATTGCAGTTTACCTGTCTCAGATCCTGTTAACATCCAGGACCTCAATCAGGATGGGGATGAATCATTTGTTCCCTCTCTCGCCCCTGTTCATCGTCTATCTTTCGGTTTACGGACTGCTTCTGCCGTTCAGCTTTATTTTCGGCAAGAAGATAAAATGGAAAGGACGAACCTTCTAAAACCTGAAAAGCGGAAAATGAAATTTCGCGTTAAAGGTCAGGTTGGAGTAATCTCCGGCAAATGTGTACTTGCCACCGACATCAAAGATATACAAAGTGAAAGCAAGCCCCACAGAATAAGTGAACATGCTTTCTTCCCGCGGGATCTCAGGCACTGAAGTATCAGGAGCCACGGTTCTCTTTATGTTTGCAAATTTCCCCTCAAGTGAAAAGACAGGAGTGGTGAAATTCGACTTTATATACTTGTTAAGTATTATGTCAACGCTTGCACCGTAGTAGGTTATCTCAGTGTCGAACTGCGTAAGAAAATTTGTGGTCGTGAATTCAGGATTTCCGGGGTTTGACTGGTTCTCGAAGACAATTCCGAGCACAAATGGATAAAGCCTGCTGTATCCTATCTCAAGTTTCGCACCATAAAAGAATCCTGAGTTTGACAGGTCGCCGAACTTACCGGTCGGGAACGAGATCCCCATTGTCGGCGCTACGAACACCCCGCCGATGTTAGTCTTTTTTGACGTTGATTTTTTGGGGGCCTGAAGAGAATCTTTGCCGGACAAAGAAACCCCGCTGCCGGATCTGCTCATAGCACCTGTTCCCTGAGCCATGCCAATGCCGGATGCAGTCACAATTAGAACAATCATCAAATATATCAGTCTCATTCTTTGCTCAGCTGCTCCGATAATTTTTGTTCGCCGGTTACATAATCATTCATGAGATCAAGTATGCTTATCACATTTTTCATGTTAAGACTTTCCTTCCGGAATGCAACCCTGACTGTTTCCATGCCAAGCAAGGTGTAGAACGGAATAAGACTTGGCAGTTCACCGCTGATCGAATCCAGATGACCGGCAATCGTCTGGATATCGTTTCTTTCAAACGGGCCCGTAAGTGAATTCACAAGTCCGTCCCTTTCTATATTGTCAAGCGTCCTTTCGACAATGGGCTTGAACACTGTGTACATTTCCGCTTTCGGGATTCCGGCTTCCGAACTGAACTCGGCGGCTATGTTCATCAGGGTAACGAGAAAATTAGATGCCACCACGCAGGCCGCATGGTAAAGGTGTTTCTTGTCACCGGGGATGATGATACATTTTGAGCCGAAAGATTCTGCCAGCGATCCGGCATAGTCCAGCCCTTTCTCACCGCCTTCAATCCCGAAATAAATGTTCTTCAGCAAGGTTCCGGATGATCTGCTTACTTCGGCAAATGTCTGGATCGGGTGCAGCGAAGCACAATAGTCCGGTTCGGCGCCTGCCTCAATGAACACTCTGCTTGTTCTTGATCCTGACGTATGAATGAAATACTTTCCGCGAACATCTCCGCACAATCTGACTGCTTCTTTGGCGGCATCTTCAATATTCCTGTCCTGTACGCAAAAGATCAGTACATCGCTTTGCATCACGGAATCAGCCGTTAGTTCACTTTGAAACTTCGTTTCTCTCAATTCATGATCTACATCAGCATAATCATCTGCATGTCTGTCGGTGATGTACGAAACTTCAAATCCATTCCCGTATAGCTCGTACGCCAAAGCGCTTCCAACTTTCCCGAATCCGATGATATGTATGTTCAGAGATCTCACTTTTCGAGTATTATTGTTACCGGACCGTCATTCACAAGTTCGACTTTCATCATAGCGGCAAAAACCCCCTTTCCAACTTTTCCTTTACCGATGTTTGCTTCTAGGCATTCCGAGTAATGATTGTAGAGTTCTTCTGCCGTCTCAGGCGGTGCGGCTTCCGTAAAACTTGGCCTGTTGCCGCTTTTGCCGTTATCTGTGCAGAGTGTGAACTGAGAAACAACCAGCGCTTCTCCGCCCGTATCCTTCAGTGACAGGTTCATTTTACCCTCATCATCCTGAAATATTCTCAGCATTGAAGTCTTGAGAGCGAGCGCTTCCGCATTCTCTGCCGTATCGCTTTTTCTGACACCGAGCAAGATAAGAAATCCCTTTCCAATTTTTGAGTGAACTTTGCCTTCGATCTCGACACTGGCCCTTTCAACTCTCTGAATCAGCGCTATCATCCCTTCAGATGTAAAACTCTTGGGATACCCGAAAGATCAGCAATGAAATCATACTTCTCCATTCCAGCTGAGTCCAGAAGGTTTGTGATCTCAATATTCTGTCCAAAGGATATCTCGCAGAACAACTCCGTACTGTTTTTGAAAGGAGTAAATAAGCTTATCAGTTTACGGATAAAAGAAAGCCCGTCTGCGCTGTCTGTCAATGCGGTTCTCGGTTCGCGATTCTTCACAATTCCGGGAAGCCGTTCATATTCATCCGCCGAAATGTAAGGAGGATTTGAAATGATGTAGTCAACCCTGCGCTTAAGAGATGATATGGAAAACACATCCTTCTGATGAAAGCTCAACTTGCCGTTGTAAGGAAGATGCCTGTTCATGTTTTTCTTCGCAGTTTCAATAGCTGGACCCGACACATCCAGTGAGTTAATTATGTAATCAACTCCCCTGTCATCAAGCTGCTTGGCCAGGGCAATGGATATACAGCCCGATCCCGAGCCGATCTCGAGGATCTCGGCTGACTTTCTATGTGCCGATTCAATGCTCTTCAATACAGCATCGACGATCAGCTCTGTCTCCGGCCTCGGTATCAGTACACTGCTGTCAACAAAGAACTCATATCCGAAAAAATTGGCATGCCCAAAGATATACTGAAGCGGCTCACCGCTGAGTCTTCCGGAAAGAAATTTCTCTAGCTTTTGGGTTTCCTGTCCCTGCAATGGTTTGTCAAAATTCAGATAGAGATCCATCCTTCCGCATTCAAGGACTTCACACATGATCAGCTCCGCAGTCAGTCTTGCTTCGTCTATCCCTGCCTCTTCCAGCCGCTGTCTTGCTGACGATACAAATTCACTTACGGTTGTTTGAATTTCCTGTTTACTCCTGTTTGCTAAAGTTTCTCAGGATCAAATATATTGTCATACACAATCCTTCCTCTGATCATCGTTCTAAGCACTTTCGTTTCAAGAAGCGACTTCGGCGGTTCCTTCATTATATCTTTTGAGATGATCACAAGGTCGGCAAACTTTCCCTTTTCCAGAGTTCCTTTTTCATTTTCCTGAAATGAAGAATACGCCGCCCAGACTGTGTAGGATTTCAGCGCATCCAGAATGCTCAGCTTCTCACCGGGGTTCGCAATTCCTTCCAGCAAGGTGTCCACCGGCTGGCGCGTTACCAGATAATACATTTGCACAAACGGATTTATCTGATGGTAAGGAAAGTCTGAACCTGAAGTGATCATGCCGGCTGACTTCACAAGCGAATTCCACATGCCGATCCTGGAAACGACTTCCGGCTTTGTCATATCGCCTGCGATCTGAAGAGTGATCATGGAGATATCCGGCCTGACTGAGGGAATAAGCTTAAGACTTCCTATCTTGCTGATCTCCGAGGGTGATGCAAATTCGCAGTGTTCGATCATTGTCCTGAGATCTTTTGATTTCACCTCTCCGCCGGACGATGACAGGACATTCAGCACATTGGAGACTGCCTTGTCGCCAACGGCTTTTACCCTGAACTGGAAGTTCTTTTCCAGAGCTCCCAGATATGTCCTTTCAAGGTCTTTGTTTGTAACATACGGAAGATTCTTTCCCGGCTCGCCAATATACTGATCGCTCATCACGGCCTGCCTGATGTCAAACGCTCCGTCATAATCCAGCGAAACTGCCCTTATGGTCAGTTTGCCCTTGTAGTCCTTCTCAATTCCCTTTCTGAAATACTCATTGGTAAGTGATGAATCCTCTCCGGACAATACGGCATACACTCTGATGTCGAACCTGTTGCTGTCTATCAGTTCCTTGAACATGCTTATCGCATCTTTGTTCACGGTCCTGTCATGCACTTCCGTTATGCCGTACTTGGTGATCTCCTTGGCTCCCCGCTCCACCAGACTCATCATATCAGTTCTGAGCGGCCGCGGCAGGTTGTCACGGACCAGATCTACAGCTGCGTCAAAGAGGAGTCCGGTCGGTTCGCCGTTCTCATATTTCTGAATCTCTCCGCCTTCCGGATTCTTGGTTGTAGAATCAATTCCGATCGTGCTCAGCATTCTCGAATTTACCCATACCGTACTCATTGTTGCATTGAGAAGGAATACATTGTACTGCGAAACGATCTCGTCAAGAAATTCCTTGTCAAACTGCTGCAATTCAGTATCCGCAAAATTCAGTTCATTCCAACCGTATCCGCCGATTGTCTCACCGCCTTTCGCATTGGTAGCCCTTGAAACAAGAAGGTCCCTGATGTCCTTGAGGCTTCTTGCATTGGAGAGGTCAATGAAGTTAAGATTCCTGGAGAACTCAATGATAGATCCCTCAGTGTCAACAAGTCCTGGAATGACAACTGCCCCTTTGAGGTCAACGACATCATCCGCGCTGTACTTTTCTTCGAGATCCTTTGAACTGCCGATATCCAGTATCTTGCCGTCTTTGATGGCAATCGCTTCTGCAACATCATTTCCAGCATTAAGCGTATATATTCTTGCATTTTTGTATATCACTTCCGGCTTTTCGCCGCATGATGCAAGAAGCAGCGGAAGGATCATTACCGCAAGTAATCTTAGTACATTGTTCATGACTTGACTTAAAATTTCGAGAACTTAGCAAATTCAATCAACTATTTAAATTCAATAGCTTAACTGTGTTAAAGCTAAGGTATTTATCAAATGTGTTGCAATATGAATTCTATATATCTATTTTGCAAAAATTTTTGTGCCCATGAAGAAGAGTTTCGCAATGAAGAAGCTTTACTACTCCATTAGTGAGGTTAGCAGGCTTACAGAGCTTGAGCAGTATGTGCTTCGATACTGGGAATCCGAGTTTGAACAGTTGCGGCCGGCTAAGAACTTGTCCGGCAACAGGATCTACACCAACAAAGAGATAAAGCTTATTCTTCTGATCAAGAAGCTTCTCCGTGAGGAAAAATATACAATTGAGGGTGCGAGAAAATATCTTAAGAACTTTGCAGTAAAAGAAGAAGAAGAGGCACGAAGATCAGAAGAAGCAGAAAGCAGCAGAAACTACTCCGGCAGACAGGGAGAGCTGAAGCTTTTCAGTAATGAAGAACCCCATACGCCGGATGCACAGAGCAAGGCATTGAAATCGGATCTGAAAGAACTCAGGTCATTCTTGAATGATCTGTTGAAGGAGATCTGATCTCACATTACAAGAACTTTTCCTTGTTCCCTGTAACCCTCACCCAACCTGCAATTAATTCCTGTATCAGACATTGAAAATAATTGTCATAGGCAGTGGCTTTGGCGGAATTGCATCTGCAGTTAGACTGCAGTCATGCGGCCATGAAGTGACTCTGCTGGAAAAACGCGATAAGCCGGGAGGACGCGGCTACGTTTATGAAATGAACGGCTACAAATTTGACGGCGGACCGACTGTAATTACGGCTCCCTGGTTGTTTGAAGAGCTCTTCACTTTATCAGGAAGAGACCCGAAAGACTATTACAGGCTGGTTCCTCTTGACCCGTTCTACAGGATCTATTTCAGCGACAAAACCTTCTTCAACTACAACGGAGACAAAGAGAGCATCCTGAACGAGATCAGAAAATTCGAGCCCGGTGATGTGGAAGGTTATCTTAAGTTCATAGATACGACTGAAGACATCTTCAAAACCGGATTTGAGCTGATTGACAAGCCGTTTCATAAGATCTCAAATATGGCCGGCATACTTCCCGATCTGATAAGACTCAGATCCTACAGGTCCGTATACGGTTATGTTTCAAAATACATCAGAAATGAAAAACTTCGGCAGGTATTCAGCTTCCATCCGCTGCTCATCGGAGGTAACCCGTTTCAGTCGACAAATATCTATACTCTCATACACTTCCTTGAGAAGAAATGGGGCGTATGGTATGCTATCGGAGGCACGGGCAGCATTGTGAACGCATTGCTCAGACTGTTCAATGAACTTGGAGGAGAAGTGAGATTGAACAGCGAAGTTGATGAGATACTTGTGGAGAATAACGGTCGCCCGCGGGTGAAAGGAGTAAGGCTGAGGAACGGTGACAGACTGGAAGCGGATGCTGTAGTCTGCAATGCCGAGCTTGCAACTGCATACAAGACATTGATCCCGGAAATGCACAGGAAGAAGAATACTGACCGTAAACTTGATTCGCTCAAATACAGCATGTCGCTTTTTGTCATCTATTTTGGTACCAACCGGAAGTATGACAATATTCCTCATCACTCGATAATCCTTGGCGACAGATACAGAGGATTGCTTGAAGACATCTTCATTAACTACCGCCTTGCGGATGATTTTTCGCTCTACCTTCACAGGCCCACAGCAACTGATCCTTCTCTGGCTCCGGAAGGTTGTGATTCATTCTATGTTCTGTCACCCGTGCCGCACCTGAAGGCCGGGGTTGAGTGGAAAACTGAAGCGCCGAAGTACAGGAACAAGATCATGAGTTTTCTTGAAAAGAATTACCTGCCCGGACTTCAGAACCACATCTCTGCGGAGCACTTCATTGACCCGGTACATTTCCGGGATGATCTGAATTCACATCTTGGGAGCGCTTTCTCAGTTGAGCCGATTCTTACACAGTCCGCTTATCTCAGGCCTCATAACAAGAGCGAAGATGTTGACAATCTCTATTTTACCGGAGCCGGCACTCATCCGGGCGCAGGACTTCCGGGAGTGGTCAGTTCTGCCAAGATCGTTGCAGATCTGATCGGTCCCGCGAAGTAAGAACCTTCGCTGACAATTCCTGATCATGAAAACATTATGGCACTAAGCATTTCGATTGAGGATGCCCGGAAACTGATAATCTCGCGGCAGTTTCCTGACAAGTGCAGATCTGTAGGCGAAGTTGTAGGCCTGATAGGATATGTTCAGATAGATACAATATCAATTGTGGAGCGGGCGCATCATCATGTTCTATGGTCCAGACTAAAGAACTACTCACACCATATGCTTGACAGGTCCCTTCAGGATGAAAGAAGCATCTTTGAATACTGGAGCCATGCCGCGGCTTTTCTTCCCGTCAGTCATTACAGATTCACACTTCCCAGAAAAGAGATCTATTCAAAAAAGTACAGGCAATGGATGTCTGCCAACAGGAAACTTGTACGGCACATCATTGACAGAATAAGGGCCGAAGGCCCTCTGAGTTCAAGGGATTTTGAAGGAAAGCGTGAAGGTGGTGCAGGATGGTGGAATCATAAACCTGCAAAGCAGGCGCTTGAAGTCTTGTTTCATGCAGGTGAACTGATGGTCGAGTCCAGAAGAGGATTTGCAAAATACTATGATCTGCCGGAAAAGGTTCTGCCGGAAAGTGCTTCGACTGCCTTTCCTGATAAGAAGGAATATCTGAAGCACATCATAACCACCGCAGTTATTTCAAACGGCGTGGCTACTGACAAACAGATCCTTTATCTCAGAAGAGAGCCCGCCGGTGAATTTGCATCTGCGATGAATGAACTGATCGAAAGCGGTGACATTGTAAATGTGGCCATTGGCAAAGACAGGATCCTTCACAGGGCCTCACATGAAACGCTCAATGCAACTCACAGATCAACGAGCAGGAAAGTCAGGATACTATCTCCTTTTGACAATCTCATTATTCAGCGCGATCGACTTCTTAAGCTTTTCGGATATTCTTACAGTCTTGAATGCTATGTGCCTCACCACAAAAGGCGTTTCGGGTACTATTGTCTTCCCGTGCTCAAAGGCAATGAGTTCATTGGAATGATTGACTGTAAAGCACACAGAGACAAAAAAGAATTTGAAGTTATCTCTGAGTATCCGTCGGGTATGATGTTGAAGGAATTCCGTGAAGCCGTGAATGATGAATTGAAAGCACTTGCAGGTTTTGCAGGGTGTAACAAAGTAGTGAGAACTAAGTCGGGCAGGAAATAAAGATACAGCCCGCCGCACCAGCGGGCTGTATTTATTTTATCAGTTCGATGACGACTCGAGCCAACTTCTGAAATTCTTCATGCCTCCGTGAAGTTTTTTCAATTCAGGTATATCGGCTTCATATCCATTCTCTATGAACCATTTGAACATCTTTCCAACCTCTTCGCTGTGTTGTATGACCGCCTCGACAGGCAATTCATTGAACACAGTTTCATTGCCAGTTACCTGGGTATAGATCTTGGCAACTTCAGGAATTGTAAGCTCGTCACCGGCCAATTCAATTTCCTTGCCTGAATACTCCTGAGGGTTATTGAAAACAAGGGTTGCGAAATAACCGATATCATCAACTGCGATCATCTGAAGTTTGGTATCCTGCTTCATTGCCATGCTGATGGTCCACTTGCCGTTGCTTTCGGCAGGCTTGAACCAGCCGTTGAAATTTTCCATGAAGAACACGGGCCTCAGTATTGTGTAATTGAGCCCGGACGCTTTCAGATAAACTTCAAGCTCCGCCTTCACATCGAAATGCGGAAGTCCCGTTTTTCTCTCAGCTCCCCCTACAGAAGTCATGAGGAAGTGCTTAACACCGGCATTCTTCGAGGCATCTATGAGGTTCTTGCCCTGCTTGAGCTCACCTTCGTATCCGTGCTCCCAGAAGTTCTGAACGCTGAACACACCGTACACGCCTTCCAAAGCTTTTTTCAAAGATTCCGGATCACTCTGATCTCCTGCTACAACCTCTGCGCCCAGCTTTCTCAGCTCATCTGCCGCAGGTTTTGATGAGTCCCTGGTAAGAGCTCTTACTTTCCATCCGTCTTTGAGCAAGTGCCGTACAGCCGCTCCGCCCTGATTTCCGGTTGCACCGGTAACGAGAATTATCTTCCCTGTTTTATCCATTATTTATTGTTGTTTAAGTTTTGAAAAATGCTGTTCAAAATTATTTCGTGTTTCTCATCAAAGACTTCGAAACAGACTGGATCAGGCAGCTGATCACTGATTCCGGCCTTTTTGATCACATCCCTGTACGTCACATAGCAATCAAGAGCTTCCTTCCCCTTTGCAAGGTCGCCCGGTTCAAGTTTTTCCTTAATGACTATCTCTTCATCAGTTGAATGCGACAATCTGAAGTGAGTTTGTTTTTCGGCACTGTCCTTGTCAATCGTGAAGAAACACAGCCTTGCCGGAGCGTTGCCTTCGCTCTTCAATTCGGCAAATACGCGCTTCACAACTGCATGAGTAACAAGGTGATCATGAAATCCGCTTATTCCATGCACGGCATAAGTTACTATTACATCGGGCCTGATCTTCTTTATTTCTGATCTTACGGCTTCTTCTATGATTCTTGGATCCATATGCTTGAGTCCTGAATCAGGAAGGTCAAGTACAGTAAGTCCTTTCAGCCCCAACGTATGAGCCACGCACTGCATTTCCTTTTCCCTTATATTTCCCATTTCATCCACAGTCATGCCAAGATCAAACCTGATCTTTGTTGCGCCGCCTTTTGTAAGCGTCAGTAGATAGATGTCATTTCCTTCACGTGACTGCTTGTACATACAACCTCCGGGCCCGAACGATTCATCATCCGGATGCGGGAAAATGTATAGTGCCTTCATACAGTTTCATTTTTGGTTTGATTCAAATATTCCGTCATGTGCAATGATCTTATGCACGCAAAAGACAATTCCGCAATTTCACTTCCTTTCATGCACCGGATCGTTCCTGTCTCCACTGTTAATGTTGTTTTGTTTGGATTCGACATTCAATATCAGATTGATAAACATCTGTAACTGAAATGAAAATCTAAGAAGGGAACGGCAGATCATATCTGCAGTTCCCTTGTTTTGCGATCAGACACCCGCCTTGAGATCAAGTTTGATTGTAATGTCATCATATATGAGATTGTCCCCGAGGTCCTGGAAGAACTTACCCGATCTGAATTTGATATCCCAAAGTGTTCTGTCAATTACAAGATCCGCCACTGCTTCCACCTTGTCTCCGTCGATTGTGATCTTTGCCGGAAATGAGACAGGCTGGGTTATGCCTTTGATCGTAAGAGTTCCGTTGATCTTCATATTGTGTCCCTTCTCATCACTCATCGGTTCCACGGCAGTGATTGCAAACTTCCCTACCGGGTGCGAAGATGCGGCAAAGAAATCATCCGACTTAAGATGGTTGACAAGTTTTGAATTCATTTCCGGGTCCTTAATATCAATCACTTCAATGGTTGAGAAGTCTATATCAAATGCACCGCCAGTAATTTTCTGCCCGTCCACATAGAGGTCACCGGACTTGATCTTCACTACTCCGTTGTGCTTGCCTGTGACTTTCTTTCCTTCCCACGCAAGATTGCTTGAAGTTGTATTTACTGCTATTTTTTTACCGGCGGGTACTTTCACTGAGCCGGTCTCCTGTTTCGCGGTGTTTTCTGTTACGTTCTTCTTACTGCCTGATTCGTTCTTTGCTGTTTCACTTTGCTTTGAGCATCCTGCCCATACAAGTGCAACTGCGAATACGAGCAGGCTTGTCATTCTGATTCTCTTCATTTTGTTATTTTTTTTGATTATTGATTTCTGTTCTCAGTTTGTCCAGAAGATTATTGAGCTCTTCAGCCTCAGACTTTGACAGAGTGTGATATGCCTTCAGCCAGTCTTTTTGCTCTTTGTCGATTTCGTCCAGAAGCTTCATGCCCTTTTCGGTAATGACCACATTCACTTTCCGGCGGTCATCCTTGCAGAATGCCCTTGTTGCAAGCTTCTTCTGTTCTAACTTGTCAACAATTCTCGATGCGTTGGACATCTTGTCAAGCATTCTTTCAATGATCAGATTCACCGAAGCTGGATTCGGATGCTGCCCCCTGAGGATCCTCAGGACATTGTACTGCTGAACGGTGAGGCCGAACTGCTTCAGTTTCTCATTGTTCCTTTGTGTGATCCAGTTTCCGGTGAAGATAATGTTGACAACCAGTTTCTGGTACTCGTTGCTGAAGCTCCCCTGCTTTATTGCTTCTTTCAGTTTCATATACAAATATATGTAGATACATATAATGTTGCAACATCTATTTTTGTTCCCGTGCATAAATTTTTCGTTGAGTATTTTAAATCCGGTTCTATATCTTTGACACTAAAAATGAATATGAGGGACATAAGAGGACTTCACATTCTTGCCGGAATGTGGGAAGGCATTCAGGGCAGCGGGGTGTACCATGAGGAATGGTCGGTTCAATCAGACGATTCACTCAAAGGCAGGGCCTATCTGCTGATGAAGGGCGGGATCAGGAATCCGGAAGCTCTGAGTATTGTGAAGGAGAATGACGAGATCTATTATGTGGCTGATGTTTCCCACAACTCCGCGCCGGTAAAATTCAGGCTGATAGGTTTATCGGGAAAGTTATTCGTATTTGAGAATCCTGATCATGATTTTCCGCAAAAGATAACATACGACCTGACAGAACCTGATTTCCTTAATGCTGTGATTGAGGCAGTCACTGACGGGAAGCTGAAGCAAGTGGAATTTCGCCTCAGGAAGACGGACTAGAAGGTAGGGAGAAGATTGTTTTTCACCGGGAAGCAGAAGATGATTCTGCGATTGAGAGGATAAGCCGAAGATGCAGGCCACCTGCCTGCATGTGCAATCTCACTGTTTCAGTTTCGGATCGAATGCATCTCTTAGACCGTCGCCAAGCAGGTTCACGGCAAACACTGTGATCATGATGGCAATTGAAGGGAATACTGCAAGTCCCCAATTGGTCCCCACTACAATATATTTATAGCCGTCGAATATCATCTGCCCCCAGCTTGCCGTGGGCGGCTGAACACCGAGTCCGAGAAAACTGAGGCTCGCTTCAAATATTATGGCAGCGGCAAGTCCTACGGTTCCTGTTACAATCACCGGCCCGAGTGCATTCGGCAGTATATGCCTGATCATTATTCTGAATGGCTTGAACCCGATTGCTTTGGTGGCCTCAACGAAATCAGTCTCCCTCAGAGAGAAGAACTGTCCGCGAACTATTCTTGCGATATCAACCCATCCCGTAAGTCCTATGGCAACAAATGCCTGCCAAAGCCCCTTTCCAAGAACGACCGACAGTGCAATGATAAGCAGAATGGCAGGAAAGGCGAAGATCACATTCACAAACCACATTACCACTGCGTCCGTCTTTCCCCTGAAGAAGCCTGCCATGGACCCGAGTATTATTCCTATGAATATTGCGATGCTTTCCGAGATCAGGCCTACAGTAAGACTTACTCTGCTCCCATAGATGAGCCTGCTGAGCACATCTCTGCCAAATCTGTCCGTTCCGAGATAGTATTTTACTTTTCGAATGATCTTACCGTCGTCAGAAATTATCTCAGGCCTGTTAATTGAAAATTCCTGATCATCATAACCTTTGAAAACGATCTTGTCTCCGTCTTCAGACACTATCGACTTTACAGCTACAAACTTGTCTTCCGAATTTCCTGACTGCTGTCTGACCTGCACCACATCTCCCTCGAATCCGATCGGCTTCGCTGCAAATTCAAGTATCTGAAGATTGGGATCGAACGGCGCAATGACCGGTGCAAACAAAGCAATGATCACAAGCAATACGAGAGTCCAAAGGCCTATCATGGCAAGCTTGTTTCTTTTCAGCCGCTTCCATGAATAATACCAAAGTGAATGGCTCTTGTCGTCAAGCATTGCAAACGAATCTTCCAGCCTTTTGATATTCTCGGTATTCTCCTGTGTCAAAACCTGCTAGGACAATTTTACTTTGGGATCAAGCATTGCATATACGATATCAACAAAGAAATTGATGATGACAAACACAATTGCCGAAAACAACACGGTACCCTGAATCATGGGGAAGTCAAGCTTGAAAATGGCATCAACTGCAAGCAGGCCGATTCCGGGCCAGTTGAATATGTATTCGATAAAGAACACTCCGCCAAGCGTAGCCGCGAGCGAGGCGCTGATGGTTGTAACAACCGGATTCAGCGCGTTCCTGAGCGTGTGCTTGAAGACCACTTTCCCCTGTGACAGGCCTTTTGCCTTGGCTGTTCTAACATAATCCTGGTTCATAACCTCAAGCATCGACGATCTTGTGATCCTGGCTGTGATGGCCATCGGCCTGAGTGCAAGAGTGACCATTGGCAGAACCAGATATTGCCAGCCGTCATTAATGTAACCGGATATGGGAAACCACTTCAGCAAATGCCCGAAAACCAGAGCCATGATGAGACCGAATGCAAATGAAGGAATTGATATGCCGAACAAAGCGAAGATCATGGCGGCATTGTCTGTGAATGTGTACTTCTTTACAGCGGAGATGATTCCGATAAGAACTCCGATAACGGATGAGAAGAACAAAGCGCTGAATGACAGCAATGCCGTTGCGGGAAACTTCTCAAGTATTGTTGTTACAACGTTCCTGTTGGTGGCATATGACCTTCCAAGGTCACCTTTGAAAGCGTTTGTCATAAATCTCGCGTACTGAACATACAGCGGCTTGTTCAGTCCGAGCTCCTCCCGTACGGCATCAACAGAGGCAACATCTGCGCGTTGTCCGAGCATCATCCTTGCGGGGTCACCGGGCAGAATATAGAGCAGGAAGAATGTGACTGTAAGCACTCCGAAGATTATCAGGAGTGAATATGCAAGATTTCTTAAAATGTAAGACCACATATTACCGAGCCACGGAATTTTGTCTGTAAACAAAAATCCCGGACCTTGAAATCAAAGCCCGGGACATTTTGAAATTTAACGATCTGTCATTGGTTCTCAACTACTCTTCTTGCCTTCAGATATGTTCTGGTGTAGAATTCATCGTCAAGTGACGCAACCGAAACACCGCTCTTTGAACCGGAATGTGCAAAGAATCCATTGCCGAGATACATTCCCACGTGAGAAACTCTTCCTTTTCTCATTGTGTCGAAAAACACCAGATCACCGAATTTCAGATCCGCCTTTTCGATCGGTTCACCCACGCTAGATTGCTCAAGCGATGTCCTTGGAAGTGCAATTCCAAGCGACTGATAGAACACTGTCTGAATAAAAGCTGAGCAGTCAATACCCCTTTTTGAAGTACCTCCCCACAGGTAGGGAGTGTTAAGATATTCAATGATCTTGAACATCACTTCATCCTTGTCCAGGTTAGCGGAAAATTCAGGGCTGGAGATGAATCCTGCAAGACTGCTTGATATTGCCTCCAGATTCTCTTTGTTGATCTCAGTCTTTTCCGTTAAGCTGCTGGTGGAAACAATCTCCTGTTTTCCTTTGTGTCCATTAGCATCTTTCGAACTGTAGATCTCAGAGTCTTCTCTTGAAATTTCTCTTGATCCTGAACATCCGACCATGACCATAGCCGCAAAAGCAAATACGGGAATGAGCATGACTGCGGACAGTCGGGTTTTCACCATTCGTTTAGCCTCCGTTTTAATTAACGAAATGTTTAAAAGAACTATAAATTGATTTGAAACTGCGACAATTATAAAGACTCTAATCCTATTTATCAAGCCACAAATACCTCATATTCACTCTGTGCATCGGGTCTAGGGAATAGCCGCGGACATAGGGCTGAAGCATCCTGTAATCCTCATCATAGTAGATAAGCATCATCGGGGCCTGTGTTATCGCGATCTGTTCGGCTTCTTTGTACAGTTTATATCTTTCGGTCTGGTCTGTTGTGGCAATTGCCTTCTCAAACAAGGCGTCATATTCGGCATTCTGAAATCTTGTGCTGTTTATCGGGCTGATCGCTTTTGGGTCTTTAGGGACATTCTTGCCGTAATACAGATTGAGGAAACTCTCCGGTTCGGGATAGTCGGCGATCCAGCCAAGCCTGTAAAAATCGGCCCTGCCTGCGTCAATATTGTCGAGGTGCTGTGCAAACTGCATGATGTTTAGCTTCATGTTCACGCCAATTTCCTTAAGCATGCTCTGAATTGATTCCGCTATCTGGATATTCCTGTCCCCTCCGGAATTTATCTGGAGAACCGCATCGGGAAATCCCTTACCACCCGGATATCCGGCTTCCTCCATTAGTTTGCGGGCTCTTTCAAGATCAAATGAATAACCCTTGATGTCTTTGGTATGATATTTTGGCATTGCAGGCGGCACAATTCCGTGGATAGCTCCCATATATCCCTGTCCGTTCAGAACAAACCTCAGGATCTTATCCCGGTCAATGGCATAATTGAACGCCTGCCTCACTTTTTCATTGTTGAAGATCTTCCCTGTTGTAAGAAAACCATAGAACTGTATTGCCAGAGACGGGGTCTTCTGAAGAATGAAAGATGCAAACTCAGGCTTAAGAGTCTTTTCGGTTGTGACAATCTCCTTGAAGGATTCGTTTGGCAGTCTGTAGCTTTCATCTATGTTTCCGTTTCTGAATTCAAGGAACTGCTGTGAGACTTCCTTTATGAACTTAAATTTGATGCCGTCAATGTATGGGATCTGATTTCCGTAAGCATCTTTCTCCCAGTAATTCGGATTCTTCTTCATGTTCAGCTCAAGGTCCGGTTTCCAGTCAACAAAGATGAACGGGCCTGTTCCGACTGGATTCTGGAAGAAGTCCTTTCCGTATTTGTCAACTGCTTCTTTCGGAATCACATATGCATAAGCCAGCGTAAGATAATAGATGAACGGACCGAACGGCTTCTTCAGCTTTATCTGAAACGTGGAATCATCTTTTGCAATGAAACCTGAAACGCCTGTGATCTTCGGTTCCCTGTTTTCCTTTCTTGCAGCAGAAACCTCTTCGAAATACTCAAGGGCACCTTCTACATAATTCTTGTAATAGTCAAAACCCAGCGTGCCCGTTCTCGGATCGCAAACGCGGTCAAGCGAATACTTCACATCGGCAGAATTGAACTCCCTGCCCTTGCCGTCAGGAAAGCATGAATTGTCCTGAAACTTCGGGCCCTTTCTTAAGTGGAATGTGTAAAGAGTTCCGTCTTCAGAGATCTCCCAGCGCGTAGCAAGCTGTGGAACGAGGTTAAGGCTCGTATCAAGGTCAACAAGAAGATCGTAAATCTGATGAGCAACATGGTGAGAGACCACGTCGTTGATTCCTACGGGATCAAGGCTTCTTATATTCTCAAGCTCATTTATCCTGTAAACTCCGCCGCCTTTGATCCCGCCGTTAAGTGGAATGCCGGTTGTACTCTCCTGCTTCTGTCCGCAACCACTCATAAGCAAAGTGAACAGAACAGTTACTGCCAATGACTTCATCATCTTCATTTTTCTTTTGTCTGAAATTTTTACGATTGTGATTTTCTGTCAACCACCATTGCGCTTGCCTGAGCGACAGGCAGGAGAACCATCTGGGCAACCACCATATTCTCCGGACACGTTACCGCATACATAACGGCATCCGCTACATCATCGGGAGTCAGCGGGGTCATTCCGCTGTAAACCGATTTCGCCCTCACTGAATCGCCTCTGAACCTGACGATCGCAAATTCGGTTTCCACAAGCCCGGGATCAATTGTTGTGACCTTTACATTCATTCCGTTAAGGTCCATCCTCATACCCTGTGTGATTGCATCCACAGCGTACTTTGTGCCGCAGTAAACATTGCCATTCGGGTACACTTCGTGTCCCGCTATTGAGCCGATGTTGATCACATGCCCCTGTTTCCTCTCAACCATCAGCGGAATGACGCACCTTGAGACATGCAGAAGTCCTTTCACATTCGTGTCAATCATCTCGTTCCAGTCGTCAAGCGAGCCTTCATGAAGTTTCGACAACCCTCTTGCAAGGCCCGCATTGTTGATCAGTATGTCAATCCCCTTCCACTCAGGCGGCAACGAATCAACAGCGTTTCTTACTGCTTCGAAATCACGGACATCCACTCTGTAAGAGCATACATTGATACCGTATTCCTTCTTTAGCTCAGAGCTCAGTTCACCCAGCAGCTCTTCGCGCCGTCCCGTGATTATGAGATTAGCCCCCGCGCGTGCAAATCTTATTGCAGTTGATCTTCCAATACCGCTCGTAGCCCCTGTTATGAGTACGACCGCACCTTTAAGGTCTTTCAATATATGCTGAACGGATAAGATTTGGGAAATTGTAAGATATGCAATTCGGTATATTAAGGAAATTGAAAACTATTTTGATCCCGGATTGTCGTTTCAGACACATGAATATAAAGATAGTCTGCACAAGGGAAAATTCAGCATTGGCAATCTCATTATGATTCAACACAGACCTGCCATATAAACCGCAGTGTTAGTCCGGAAAGCTTTTTGAACACGAATGCGATCATTTCCAGATGCATTACCATTGTGCTTTCTGCAATGATCCGCAATTCATATTTTGCATTAAACACATTACAGCATTCTGAACAGAAAGAAAACCAAGATAGTCTGCACCATAGGCCCATCGTCAGGCACAGTTGACACGGTCAGAGAACTTGTTCTTGCAGGTATGGACGCTGCACGGCTTAACTTCTCTCACGGCGAACATAATACGCACCTCGAATATATTCATAACATTCGTGAAGCATCGCAGTCAACAGGCAAGAGCATTACCGTGATTCAGGATCTTTCCGGCCCGAAACTGAGGATAGGATTGATCGAAGGAGGCGAGGTTCTTATCAAAAGCGGCGATCAGATCAGCATTTCAGCCGCTGAAGTTCTCGGAAACAGGGACATCATTTCAACAAGTTATCCCGGGATGATAAGCGATGCCAGGATCGGAGAAGCACTTCTCATAGACGACGGAAAGCTCCGGCTTGAGATAACAGGGATCGACCCTGCATACGGATTGATCCGGTGTGAGGTCAAAACTGGCGGAATGCTTAAGTCCCGCAAAGGCCTGAATCTCCCTCACACAAAACTCAGCCTGCCTTCACTGACGGAAAAAGACATCGGTGACATAGACTTCGGTGTTCTGCACGGAATCGACATGGTAGCCATGAGTTTTGTAAGATCAGAAGAAGACGTTTATGCTCTCAAGGAACTGCTCCGGTCGAAGGGATCGCAGGCACAGGTGATCGCAAAGATCGAAAGGCCCGAAGCGGTTCAGTCCATTGACAGGATCATCGAAGCAGCCGATCTGATAATGGTGGCAAGAGGCGACATGGGTGTCGAGATCTCCGCTGAAGATGTTCCCGTAATTCAGAAGATGATCATCAGAAAATGCAATGAGAAGATCAAACCCGTCATAACTGCAACGCAGATGCTCGAGTCCATGATATCGAATCCCACTCCGACAAGGGCCGAAGCTTCGGATGTTGCAAATGCAATACTTGACGGTACAGACTGCGTGATGCTCTCGGCAGAAACGTCCACAGGAAGTTATCCTGTAATTGCCGTGCAGACAATGAGCAAGATCATCCGTAAGACAGAGACGATACAGAAGACCAAATATTTCGGAGAGATCTTCATTGAGGACTCTCCCGAGAACACTCTCCATACGATCTGCAATTCTGCCGTAGAGATAGCTACAAGGGTCAACGCCAGGGCAATTGTGACAATAACTCACACCGGCAGATCGCCTTTGATATTATCCAATCATCGTCCCGGCGCATTGATAGTCGCGGCAACGGGCAGTGAAGAGATCATCAGGATCTGCAATCTTGTTTGGGGAGTTGAGCCGGTAAGGATCGAAGAAAGCCGGGGCCTGATTGAAACAGTCCGCCTGCTGAGAAGAAGGCTTACCGAAAGCGGCTTCTCCAAAGGAGACAGGGTTGTGTTCATTTCTTCGATGCCGTTAACTAAGAGCGATTCGGCAAACATGATACAGGTTACAAAAATCTGAATCGGAAAACCACTTGAGCAGAAAGATCATTGATGCAGTCATTATCGGCGCAGGGCCTATCGGTCTTGCATGCGGCATAGAAGCGGCAAGGAGAGGAATCGAATATCTTATTATTGAGAAAGGGTGCCTCGTGAACTCGGTGTTCAATTATCCGACAAACATGACATTCTTTTCGACTTCAGATAAGATCGAACTGGGAAATGTTCCGTTCGTTTCACACGGAACAAAACCGACACGAAGGGAAGCGCTTGAGTATTACCGCAGGGTAACCGAAGCGAAGGGACTCATCATAAAACTATATGAGCGGGTCAACATGATCGAGAAGCAGGACGGAACCATAAGGGTCACAACCAACAAGTCAACTTATCTGTGCAGGAATCTGATCATTGCAACCGGTTACTACGACAATCCAAACATGATGAATATTCCCGGCGAGCAATTATCCAAAGTGAAACATTTCTTTGACGAGGCGCATCCCTATGCCGGACTTGAAGCCGCCGTAGTGGGAGCCGGGAATTCTGCAGTGGATGTTGCGCTTGAATTGTTCCGAATCGGAGCGAAGGTGACAATGGTGGTAAGGGAGGAAGGCATAAAAAAGTCGGTGAAGTACTGGGTAAGGCCGGATATTGAGAACAGGATCGCCGAAGGCTCAATCAAAGCATTCTTCGGGTCTTCAGTAATTGAAATAGAGGCAGGGCATATCCTGATAGACACGCCGCAGGGAAAGACCAAGCTGAGGAACGATGTTGTCTTTGCGATGACAGGTTACCATCCTGACCTTGACTTTATGAAAGAAGCCGGGATCAGGATCGTTTCCGGCAAGAAGGGATACTTCAGCAAAATGACACACGAAACAAACACAGAAGGGATCTACCTGGCCGGAGTAGCCTGCAGCGGAGGCAACACAGACAAGTACTTCATTGAAAACTCCACCATCCATTCCGTGAAGATCATGGATCACATTCAGAAAAAAATGAAGGCGCAGACTGCGAAAGGGTCATGACGCAAGCATGTCAATTTTTCTGCTGAGATATTTCAGCATCCACAGATTAAACTCATCATTTCTCCGTGTAAGGTCAAGAAATTCCGACCTGCTAATCTCAACTGCATTAACATCGCTTGCCGCAAAGGCTGATTTTGTATATCTGCTGCCGGAGAGTGCGTCGTCAAATCCGATAATGTCGCCGGACTTACTGTAAGAAATTGCCCTGACATCGGAATCATCCGAGAAACAGCCGATGCTTATCTCACCTGAAAGAACGAGATAAACAGCCGCGGCATCATCATTCTCCCTGTATATGAATTCCCCTTTTCTGAAATATCTGAATCCTATGCTCCTGAATTTTCCAAGAAGCAGGTCGAGGTTGAAATCATTCAGAAACGAATTTGAAAATCGTTCAAACATCTTCTTCCGTTTAGAAGACTGCCGTCAGTCATACAGATTTGCTATCCTGACCAGCGCGTCTTTGTTTAAGATACTGATCCTTCTGCCGCTGATCTGAATGATCCCCTCTTTTCTGAGATCTGCCATTATCCTGATTGCTGTTTCAGTGGCCGTTCCGACTATTCTTGCGATCTCCTCTCTGGTGATCATAAAAGAATCAGGCGGCGCACCGTCTTCCTGCCCGTAATAGTCCTTAAGCATGAGAAGCGTTTCCGCAAGCCGTTCCGCAACAGTTTTCTGAGCGAAGTGTGTGACCTTTCTTTCGGCATCCTTCAGGTCCCCGGCAAGCAGTTTCATCAGACTCTGAGTAAGCCCTGCGTTTCTGCGGAGAAGTTCGAAGAATACTTTTGAAGGAATGTGGCATATCATTGAGTCTTCGATGGCCGTTGCGCTGGCAGTGTATGCGTCGCCGCTGATCAACGCCCGGTAACCAATGATGTCACCCATTTTGGCAAGTCTCACAATCTGCTCCCTGCCTTCATTTCCCGCCTGAGAAATCTTCACCTTACCTGTGTTTATGCAGAACATACCCATCGGGAAATTACCTTCGAGGAAGACCACTTGTCCCCTTTTGTAATAGTTGCAGTTATGGTTCTCCGTAAGATATGCTGTTTCTCCGGAGTTCAGGTCTTCAAATACAGATGAATACCTGGCCTGGCAAAATTCACATGCGGGGGTTACAAGCTTTCTGTTCATACCGGAACGGAAGTGATGTTTCTTTAAAAATAGACTAACATCCTTACAGAAACAATTTACAATTCCGTCACAATGGCAAATCAAAGAACGGTATCATTCAGGCCGGGTTAACGGCACTGAGGATCATGATTCATTACAGCCGGATTTACGCTGTCTTTGGGGCTCACGTACGGGATTCCCAGATTAAGGCCTCTCAGCACGAACAGCATACCGAGAACCAGCATGAGCACCGGCGCGAGCCTTCCTATACCGGCTCTTAATTTTCCTGTTACAAAATTACCGAACATGGTAACACCAAGCATTACGGGCACGGTACCAATGCCGAACAATGCCATATATGCGGCACCGGAAATGGCACCTCCTGTGGCTGCTGCGCCTCCAAGTCCCAGATATAAGAAGCCGCAAGGCAGCAGTCCGTTCAGCATGCCGATCATCAGCATTGCAGAATAGCTGTTCTTACCCTTCAGATATCCGATTGCCCGTGAAAAGAACGGAGTCATAAGTCTGTAAAGCTTTCCGGAGACCGGGCTTTTGTACCTCAGATAGTAGATTATCACCGAAAGAATTATCACGGAGCCGACAAACACCGAAAGCCATTGCTGAAGCCCGAACAGCCTCAGTCTGTCTCCTATGAATCCGAACAGCAGTCCGAGCGCAGTATAAGTGATGATCCTGCCAAGATTGTACGTGATCTTGCGCAGCAAGAATCCAAGCTCGCGCGGCGCGCCACCGCTGACGGACAATGCAATGGGTCCGCACATGCCCGCGCAGTGGAAACTCCCGGCCAGACCAATTATCACAGCAGAAAACAGTTCCGGGTTCATTCTACAAATACGCTTTTCTCAACTGAGTATGACTTTCCCTGTCCCGTCAGACTGATCTTGAGTTTCCACAATCCCCTCCTGAGTTTCGCATCTTTGATGACCTGCTTGCCTTCGCTGTCAATCAGAAATGCCGATTTGAAATCAATTGATGCATCCGAAGGTCTGTACAGGATCACCTCGCCTGATTTTCCGTCAAGCAGTTCCGGCTTGCCGCAAATAATTGTGGCCGTACCCAGGCCTCCTTCAACCCTGATCGAATTGTCAAGATCTGCTGAATTTGATTTGAGATCGATCTCCTGCTGGTACTTCAGTTCCCTTTCGTAATAATTTTCCGCAACAAGGTCAACGTTCCTTGTCATTGAGATCGTAACCATTACGATCATTCCCGCCGCGAAAATAACGATGGGCAGAACTACAAAAAGCCTCCAGCTTGCTTTGTCGCTTATTCTCTTCATTTTAGTTCGGCGGACCGATAAATGTTGTTTTCACTTCGTCAATAACTTTGCCGTTTCCCGATACCACAATGCTTACAGGAGTATTAAGCTTCTTTATGTTTGCCTTTGGTATCACAATCAGAAGAGTTCCTTCGTGAATTTCCATCGGCTTAAGTGAAAACTCTGAACCGGCAAGTCTTATCTCTCCCTCAGCTCCGCTCAGCGCAAAAGTAAGAGGTATTTCGCTGAACGTTTTGTTGCTCATTTTGAAATTGTACATGTTGCTCACTTTGTCATCACCCTGGTTCTGATAGATCAGTCCCGGCGTTCTGAGTATGTTCACATCAACGTCTTTCCTGCTTGCAAAGAGATAAGCAGTAACGGAAAGCAGGATCAGCAGCACACTCATATATCCGATGACTCTCGGCGTCCACTTGAATCCTTTGCCGGTCCTGATCCCTTCCATAGAGTCGTACCTGATGAGCCCGCGCGGAAGGTTGATCTTGTCCATGATCGAATCGCATGCATCAATGCAGACGGCACAGTTGATGCATTCGAGCTGTGTGCCGTTCCTTATGTCAATACCCGTCGGACAAACAACAACGCACTGATTGCAGTCTATGCAGTCGCCAAGGCCTTTAGCATCTTTTTCCGTGAGCTTGCCCCTTGGTTCACCACGCTTATAGTCGTATGCAATTACGGTGGTGTTCTTATCAAGCAGAACCCCCTGCATTCTGCCGTAAGGGCAGACAAGTATGCAGGCTTGTTCCCTGAACCATGCAAAGATCCAGTAAAAGAACAATGTGAATATCGTGATCGCAATGAATCCGGTCAGGTGCTGAGACACAGGCTCATTGATGATCTTCCACAACTCATCGATTCCTATTATGTAAGACAGAAATATGTTCGCGATCAGAAATGAAAGCGAAAAAAAGATCAGATACTTCAGCCCTTTGCGGAAGATCTTCTTCGCATTCCACGGCGACTTGTTCAGCTCCATTTGCCGCATGTAATCTCCCTCGATCAGGTATTCGATCTTCCTGAACACCATTTCCAAAAACACCGGCTGAGGGCAGACCCAGCCGCAGAAGACTCTTCCAAACACCGCAGTAACAAGGAACAGCGATACAAACACTGATATCATAAGCAGTCCGAACAGATAGAAATCCTGCGTGGTAAATATCTGTCCGAAGATTATGAACTTTCTGTCAACAATATTGAAGAGAAAGAACGGATTTCCGTCAACCTTTATGAACGGAACGCCGAACAGTATTATCAGAAGTATCCAGCTTACAAAGGTCCGGGCATTGTAAAATCTACCTTTGGGTTTTTTGGGATAGATCCACTTTCTGTGCCCGTCTTTCTCGACAATTGAGATCGTGTTGCGGAAAGTGTCGTGACTAACTTCCTTTGCTACCGGATCTTCTCTTTCAAGAGTTTCCAATTTATCATTTGCCTTTCTTCACAGTGTCGGAAGCACCTGTCTTTGATGCAGTGGTATCCTTTGCCCCGGTTTGTTTGACCTGCTCTCCGCTTGTTGTCTTCACGGAATCAGAGCCGGTCTTAGCTGAATCAATTGCTGTTTCAGTGAACTTGTCTCCTTCCGGCGGTTTGCCGTTCGGAGGATTCGTGCCCTGAAGTGAGATCACATAACTCGCAACTTCCTGCATTGACTTTGGATTGAAAAGGGTCTGCCATGCGATCATTCCTTTTGCAGGGACTCCGTACTTGATCGTCTTGAACACATTCTTTATCCCGCCGCCGTGGATCCAGTACTGGTCAGTGAGATTGGGACCGACTGTTCCTTCGGCATTATTCCCGTGGCACGGAACGCAGTTTGCCATAAACACCTGCTTGCCGTTATCAAGCGCTGCTTTCTCGGTCAGCAGTGTAACCGTGTTTTCATTTATGAATGCGCCCGTTCTGATAAGCTCTTCCCTTTTCATGTCTGCAGCATAAACCTCATCGGCATACTCCTGAAACGGCAGTCTGCCGATCTTGAGCACGTGATAGTTGAGAAGATAGATGACTGCAAACACAATAGTGCTGTAGAAGAGTATGTTGAACCATGGCGGAACGTTGTTGTCAAGTTCCGCAATGCCGTCGTAGTCTTCATCCATAAGCAGTTCCTTCTCCTGAGAGATCGGCTTAAGCCCGGAAAGCTTGTCGTAAAGGCCCCTCAAAGCTGACTTCTTCTCAACCAGAGCAACTGCACCATCTCCGTACATTGGTGAGTCTTTGAGAAGAGGTATGAATATCGCATTCATAAGCATGAACACGACTGCGAAAAGTATGATGTAATACGTCGTCATGTCCGTCTCCGGCTCCGTAACCGCTGTTTGAGAAAAGGCAGGGGCCGCAAAGACCGTCATGCAAAGCAATGAAAGCAAAATTGAACTTATTCTTTTACTCATTATTTTTAGTTGTCTTTGTTCTCTGAATTTTCAAGTGGAAGATTCTCCATTTCTTCGATGTAACCTTTGTCGAGTCTGACGATCCAGACTGCAGCAAGCACAAAGAAGGACATGAACAGCAGTAACGAGAAGATCGGGTAAATGTCAATTCCCTGTATGCCTTCAAAAATCTCCTTGAACATGTTCTCTCCTTTGTTATTTAATTGCTGAATTTGTCTGTACTTTTATATCGGTGCCAAGCCTCTGGAGATAAGCGATAAGCGCGATTATCTCTTTATTGCTGTCAGCCATGAGCCCGTTCTTCTTCAGGTCATCGGCAATCTTGTCAGCCTGTTTCCGCAGTTCTTCCTCCGCAACCTGTTCATAGCCGTCAGGATAAGGAACACCGAGAGACCGCATTGCAGAAATCTTTGCCGCAGTTGAACCGGCATCGGTATCCTGTTCATAGAGCCACTGATAAGCAGGCATTATTGAGCCGGGGGAAATAGACCTGGGATCCGACATATGCAGATAGTGCCATACGTTCGGATACTTTCCGCCGACCCTGTGAAGGTCCGGCCCGGTCCTCTTTGAGCCCCACTGGAACGGATGGTCATAGACATATTCGCCCGCCTTTGAATATTCACCGTAGCGCTCCGTCTCTGACCTGAACGGCCTAATCATCTGTGAATGGCAGACGTAGCAGCCTTCCCTAACGTAAATGTCACGGCCTTGCAGTTCAAGCGGCGTGTACGGCTTCACGCTGGAAATTGTGGGAATGTTGGACTTGATTAGGAATGTCGGTATGAATTCTACCAGTCCGCCTATGAGTATGGCAACTGTGGCCAATATCGCAAACTTTCCCGGCCTTGATTCGAGCCATCTGTGCTTGTACTTGTAAGTGCCCGATGTCGGATCCACAAGCGCCGGAGCTTCCGCCTGCTCTTCCTTCACAAGCTTGCCTGACTTGACTGTCTTCACAATGTTGTAAACCATCACAACTATTCCGACTATGTAGAGAGTGCCGCCGATGGATCTCATTATGTACATCGGGATGATCTTCACTACTGTTTCAAGGAAGTTCGGATAAAGCAGAATCCCTTCGGGAGTGAACTGCTTCCACATAAGTGACTGGGTTATTCCTGCCCAGTAAAGCGGAGCCGCGTAGAAGACTATGCCGAGTGTACCGATCCAGAAATGGAAATTGGCAAGCCTCTCGGAATAGAGTTTTGTATTATAAAGACGCGGCATCAGCCAGTAGAGCATTGCAAATGTGAAGAAGCCGTTCCAGCCGAGCGCACCGATATGAACGTGAGCTACGATCCAGTCCGTGTAGTGTGCGATTGCATTAACATTCTTAAGCGAAAGCATCGGGCCTTCAAGCGTAGCCATGCCGTATGCTGTAACCGCAACCACCATAAATTTCAGCACTGCACTCTCGCGGACTCTGTCCCATGCTCCCCTGAGCGTGAGCAGGCCGTTGATCATACCGCCCCAGGACGGAGCAATGAGCATGATCGAGAATACTGTTCCCAGTGACTGAGCCCAGTCAGGCAGAGCCGTGTAAAGCAAATGGTGAGGTCCTGCCCAGATGTAAATGAATATCAGCGACCAGAAGTGCAGTATCGAAAGCCTGTAAGAATAGATCGGCCTTTCTGCAGCTTTTGGCAGATAGTAATACATAAGTCCGAGGAACGGAGTTGTAAGGAAGAATGCAACTGCATTATGTCCGTACCACCACTGCACAAGAGCGTCCTGAACGCCGGCATAAACCGGATAGCTTTTGAGGAATGAAACCGGAAGTTCGATTGAGTTGACAATGTGCAGAACAGCCACCGTGACTATTGTAGCAATGTAGAACCAGATCGCAACGTAAATGTGCTTTTCTCTTCGCTTCGCAATTGTGCCGAACACATTGATCGCGAACACGACCCATACGACTGCAATGAGTATGTCAATCGGCCACTCAAGCTCAGCATACTCTTTGCTTGTTGTAATTCCCGAAGGCAGTGTTATTGCCGCCAGGACAATGATCAGCTGCCAGCCCCAGAAGTGTATACTGCCAAGCAGTTTGCTGAACATTGATGCCTTGCACAATCTCGGCAGGGAATAGTAGATTCCCATGAAGATTGCATTTCCTACAAAAGCGAAGATAACTGCATTTGTATGAAGAGGCCTGGTTCTGCCGAATGTCGTGTACTGCAGTCCGAAGTTGAATTCGGGAAGATATATCTGCACAGCCACCAGCAATCCGACAACCATTCCGACAACGCCCCATACGATCGTTGCAATTGCAAAATTCCGTACGATCTTATTGTCGTAATAGAATTTCTCCATTCCCATCTTTTTGGATTCTCCTTTAGTTGATTAATTAATTTCCTTCATGCATTTCTTTATTCTTTCAAAAGCAATTGTGATGTCATTATCAAGACCGATCGAAAACCTTACAAGGCCTGCGCTCAGTCCCATCTTCTTCTGCTCCTCCTCCGGGATCTCAGAGGAAGTGCTGTGCCCGGGTGAGCTGAACAAAGTCTTAAAGTAGCCTAAGCTCACGGCGAGATATCCGACCTTTTCTTCCTGCATTCTTGTCATGAGCTTTCCGGCGCTCTCATAATCTCCCGCATCAATTGCAAGCATTCCGCCATAGCCGAAACCGTCATTCATGAGTTTGTTCAGAAGTTCGTGGTCGGGATTCGATCTGAGCCCGGGATAGAAGACCTTCACACCCAGCTTTTCAAATTCTTCCGCGAGGAACATTGCATTCTCGCTGTGCTTCTTCACTCTTATATGGAGACTGTGGAGATTCTTCAGAATGCTTGCCGCTCTGTAGCTGTCGAGCACAGGGCCGAGAAGCATTGTGGCTCCGCTGTTGATGTCCGTAAGCGTGTTTATGAAATCATGCGTTGCACATATGCATCCTGCAACGCAGTCGCTTGTCCCGTTTATGAACTTCGTCATGCTGTGAATGACAATATCCGCTCCGAGTCTTTTCGGAGAGATCACCATCGGACTGAAAGTATTGTCTATCACAAGCAAAATCCCCTTCTCTTTGGCTATCTCTGACAATCCGGGAATGTCCGTCACTTCAAGCAAAGGATTGCTTATTGACTCTCCGTAGATCAGACGCGTTTTCGGAGTGATCGCCGACCTGACCGCTTCGAGGTCTTTAAGGTCAACAAATCTTACGGTGATCCCGAGTTTTGGAAGAAAATTCTTGAAGAGCGCATATGTACCGCCGTAGACTGTCCTGCTGGAGACTATTTCATCGCCGCTCTTGCAGATGTCAAGGACAGTACAACTGATAGCACCCATACCGGATGCGGTAACCTGTGCGCATTCAGTGTCTTCAAGCCTCGCAAGCGCATTTGCAAGAAACTTGTTGATGGGATTCCAGTGTCTTGAATACAGGAAGCAGCCTTCTATTTCATGGTCAAAGATCTCTTCCATTCTCTTTGGGCTCATGAATGTGAAGGTGGATGAATCAGTTATTGAAGGGTTCACGTCTCCGAATTCACCAAACACCAGATAGTCATGTATGCTTGTACTAGGATCGAATTTCATGGCAGTCAGTTATTAGATTATTCCCATGCTCCTTGAGAGCATGAAGTATCTTTCATGTGCAATCTTTGCCCAGTGTGCCTGAGGCCCGGGGATAATTACATCGAATCCTCTTGGCGACAGCATGTGCGCTCCGATCAGCATTGTGCCCTGGTTCTCCGCATCAATCGCTTCATAAGCGTTAATGTCGCTGAAAGGAAGAGACATCTTCTCCTTGCCGAAAATGTCCGCGAAAATATTCCATGCCGCGGTCCTGGCCATCATTTCAGTCGGGTAGCTTGTTCTGGGCAATGAGCATCCCGGCTCTGCATCATCCGGATTCTCGATCTGCACGGCAATTCCGGCAGCATAGATCTCCGGAAACTCATGGTGCCTGTATTCATCGTTTGTTTCAATAAAGCCTCTTTCGTTTCCAACCGATTGCGAGTTTCTCACAGCATCTGAACCGACAACACCCGGCACTATCATTGTAAATTTCGACTCAATGACCTTTCCGTTTTCCAGGACCACCTTTTCCGGGAGAACTTCGGTTATAGCCGTATCCACATCAAAAGGTATGGAATAGTTCTCAAGCAGTTTCTCCGCAGTTTCCCTGAACCGCATTCCGCCGCCTATTCCCAGATGTCCAAGGTATGGTTCGGAAGTGACAAAGTTCACTGTCGAGTCTTTGAGATTTGATTCCTTGGCAAGCTGATATCTTACATTGAAAAGAAATTCATAGCCGGCTGCATAGTTAGCGGCGTTCGGTGCATTGCCTATCACCATGGGTCCGCCTTTCTTGACATATTCTGACCATGCTCTTCTTGCTTCGCGGGCGCAGTCAAGATCGCTAATGCAATGGCTGAATTTTCCAGGGCCTGACCCGGGAACGCTTTCAAAATCGGGTTTGAATCCTGTTGCAATCACCAGATAATCGTACGGAAGATACTCTTCATGAAGCCACACCTGCTTTTCAAACGGATCAAATCTGACTATCTCGGCTTCAATGAACTTTATGTCCATTCTGCTCATAGGTCCCCTCACGTCAAACATGATGTCGTCTTCCTTACGCAGTCCGAAAGGATACCAGATGAGTGACGGAACAAAAACAAAGTATGGGCTCTTACCGATCACGATCACTTCGTGGTCATATCCTACGAGCCTCTTTAATTCTATGGCTGCTGTGAAGCCCGCGAAACTGTTTCCCGCAACCACAATATTCATTCTTTTCATTGTCCGGGATTTTTGGTGAAGAGATCTTTCTTTGATTTGTCATTGCCTTCTTCAAACAGCATCCTTACTGACGGTGTGTACCTGTCTTCATACTGCCCGTTTCTTACAGACCAGACGAAAGCAACAAGAAAGCCGGTCGCTACGATAAGGCTTGCGCCAATCAGAACAAGGATGACGCTCATGACAGCCCCCTTCTGCGGGCGCACAGGTTCGTCATGCCCACAACGAACAGAACTATCGATATTGAATTGAAGGGCATCAGTATGGCGGCGATCATTGGCGAGAAGTAGCCCTGAGATGCAAGATAGAGTCCCACAGCATTATACAGAAATGAGATTGCAAAACTCACTTTGATGATGTTCATGGTGGACCTCGCAAATCCCATGAATGAAGGAAGAATGCTGAACGCACCGGCATCCATCACTGCATCGCATGCCGGCGAGAAACTTGTAACATCATCATTGACCGCAATGCCTATATCGCTTTGTTTCAGAGCACCGGCATCATTAAGGCCGTCGCCTATCATCATCACTGTCTTTCCGAGTTTCTGTTTTTTTCTTACATATGCAAGCTTATCAGAAGGAAGCTGTCCGAAGTGCATATTCTCATCTGCAAAGAGCTTACTCAATGCGCTCCTCTCATGACTGTTGTCTCCGGAGACAAGGCTTACTTCATACTTTCTCCCAAAATCCTCAATGACATTCTCAATACCTTCACGGTAGCGGCTTCTCAGTGAATAGAACCCTTTGATCTCCCCTTCTATGCAGAGAAATACATTTGTCGAAACACCGTTCTTCTTAAGATCAGAGCTGAACTTTTTCAGACTCCCGCCGTCTTCTCCAATTATGAATCTGATATTTCCCATTCTTGCAAATTTACCTCCGGCAATTCCGGAAATACCCTCTCCGGGTAATTCGGCAAATTCATAAACCGGAGTGTAACCTGTTCCTTCAAGCGATTCGCTGATCATCCTGCTTAAAGGATGAGTTGAATTTCTTGCGAGTGACTTTACGATCGATCTTTCCTCAGTTGTCAGCTCACTTCCTACAAATTCAATATTGAGATTCCTGGGACTGGTAATTGTACCAGTCTTGTCAAACACAACCGCATCAACCTTTGCCATGCTCTCAATTACGGATGCATTCCTGAGATACAATTTGTTCCTTCCCAGAATCCGTAAGCTGTTTCCGAGGGCAAATGGTGTTGTAAGCGCCAGAGCACAAGGGCATGCTATGATCAGAACCGTAGTGAATACAGTAAGAGCCTTGTCAGCATCAGTGGGCAGCCAGTACGCCGCAGAACCGAATGCTATAAGCAGTATCGCATATGTGAAGTACTTGCCAACCCTGTCCGTGATCTTCGAGATGGATGCTGAACGCTTGTCAAACGCCTTGTCATTCCATAACTGAGTCAGATAGCTCTGCGAAACAGTTCTCAGCACTTCAAGCTCTATCGCACTGCCCATGTGCCTTCCGCCCGCATATACTATTTCGCCAAGCACTTTTTGTTCCGGAACGGACTCTCCCGTCACAAAACTGTAATCAATGCATCCTTCTCCCTTGAAGAGTATTGCATCAACGGGAATTATCTCGTTGTTTCTGATCACTATCCTGTCGCCTATTTCCAGCTTTGATAGAGGAATGTTTGACTCTGACTTGTTCTTTGTTACGGTCACCGATATCGGAAAGTATGACCTGTAGTCCCGCTCAAAGTTGATCGAATCATAAGTTTTGCTTTGAAAGAGTTTTCCTATCAGCAGGAAGAATACAAGTCCTGAAAGGGAATCCATGAATCCCGCATTGCCATGCACGAGAATGTCGTAAACGCTTCTTGCAAACAATGCAAGCAAGCCAAGTGAGATCGGCAGGTCAATATTGATGAACCTGTTTCGAAGAGCTTTCCATGCAGATGAGAAGTAATCGGAACTGCAGTAAGTGATGACTGGAATGCCCAGAAGAATATTGAGGTAGTTGAAAACATTTCTGAGATTTGTGTCAAGCGAATCTCCGATATTCAGATATTCCGGAAAGCTTAAGAGCATAATGTTTCCAAGACAAAACCCCGCTATGCCGATCTTGGCATAGATTGCTTTGTATGATTTCTTTGCCGGCTTTGATTCAGTAGCGGCGTCCAGATTTATATCGGGTTCGTAGCCTACAGAGGCGAGCGACTTGACAACGTTCTTAAGAGAAGTGTTCACATTATCATAAACTATCGTTACACGCTTCTGAAGAAAATCGACTCTGGAACTTAGTATTCCCGGGTTGACCTTATTCATTCTCTCAAGCAGCCAAATGCAGGAACTGCAGTGAATTTCAGGGACTGCAAAGGTGACCGATGAAATATTCTTATCAGTGAACTCCACTATTTTCCGGACAACATCCTGATCATCGAGATAATCGAACCTTTGTTCAAGCGGAAGCTCCTTTATCTTCAGACCCGCCTCGCCGTCAATGTTATAGAACTCACACAGGTCGTGGCCTTCAAGAATTTCAAATACAGCCTTGCATCCCTCACAGCAGAAATTCTTACTGCCTGAAACGATCAGGCTGTCATCACAGCTTTCACCGCAATGATAGCAGAACGCGGAAACCTTGTCCCTTACTTCATTCATGTGAAACAAAGATATAATTACTGAATTGGTTGCGCTATGACTTTTGTCACCTAAAAACATGATTTTTGTCATACTTTCAGGATCCTGTTTTGTATTATGCGATTGTAGGATTGGCGGCAAAAAGACTGTTTTTGTGCAGGAAATAAGCTATTGCATCGTAATTCCAATAGAGTTATATTAGCACTCTCCAACAAAGAGTGCTAATAATATTTCAAAAACATAAAAACAGAGGTAAAAAATGAAAGTAAGACCATTAAGCGACAGGATAATCGTCAGGCCTGCAGAAGCAGAGGAAAAGACTGCATCGGGACTGATCATTCCTGACACAGCGAAGGAAAAACCGATGAAGGGTGAAGTTGTTGCCGTCGGAAAAGGAAAAGTATCTGACGATGGCAAAGAAATAAAGCTTGAGCTCAAGGTAGGAGACAAGGTTCTGTACGGAAAGTATTCAGGAACCGAAGTGACAATTGACGGCGAAGAGTACCTGATCATGAGGGAGTCGGACGTTTACGCCGTAATCTGAATTTTAAAACAAAAAGGAGAATAACAAAATGGCATCAAAGATAATCACGTTCAATGCTGAGGCAAGAGCGGCGTTGAAGAAAGGCGTTGACACACTTGCAGATGCAGTGAAAGTCACGCTCGGCCCGAAGGGCAGAAATGTTGTAATTGACAAGAAGTTCGGCGCACCGACCGTTACAAAGGACGGGGTGACGGTTGCAAAGGAAATCGAGCTTGAAGATCCGATCGAGAATATGGGTGCACAGATGGTAAAGGAAGTTGCTTCAAAGACATCCGATGTTGCTGGTGACGGAACGACCACAGCCACGGTACTCGCACAGGCAATCTACAGGGAAGGCCTGAAGCATGTGACAAGCGGTGCTAATCCGATGGACCTTAAGAGAGGCATTGACAAGGCCGTTGAGGCGCTTGTTAAGGGACTTAAGGACCTTTCATCACCGATCAAAGAGAACAAGGAAATTGCACAGGTGGGAGCTATCTCCGCAAACAACGACAAGTACATCGGAGACCTCATTGCGGAAGCGATGGACAAAGTCGGAAAAGACGGAGTGATCACGGTTGAAGAAGCCAAAGGAACAGAGACGACGGTTGATGTAGTGGAAGGTATGCAGTTTGACAGAGGATATCTTTCACCGTACTTCGTTACGAATGCAGAATCAATGGAAGCCGAACTCGATGACCCCTACATCCTCATTCACGACAAGAAGATCTCAACGATGAAGGACCTTCTTCCGATCCTTGAAAAGGCTGTTCAGTCAGGAAGAAGCATGCTGATAATCGCAGAAGATGTTGAAGGCGAAGCACTTGCAACACTCGTAGTAAACAAGCTCAGAGGCACGCTTAAGGTTGTAGCCGTTAAGGCACCAGGCTTCGGCGACAGGAGAAAGGCAATGCTTGAGGATATCGCAGTACTGACAAAGGGAACGGTGATCTCTGAAGAGCAGGGATACAAGCTTGAGAATGCGACGCTTTCCTATCTCGGAACAGCAAAGAGGGTTGTTGTTGACAAAGACAACACAACGATCGTAGAAGGTGCCGGCGACAAGGAAGACATTAAGAAGAGGATCAATGAGATAAAGTCACAGATCGACAAGACCTCATCAGATTATGACAAAGAGAAACTTCAGGAGAGACTTGCCAAGTTATCCGGCGGAGTTGCAGTTCTCAAGATCGGAGCATCAACCGAAGTGGAGATGAAAGAGAAGAAGGCAAGAGTTGAAGATGCTCTTCATGCAACAAGAGCCGCAGTTGAAGAAGGAATTGTTCCGGGCGGCGGTGTTGCACTGCTCAGAGTTTCATCAAAGCTCGACGGTCTAAAGGAAGAGAACCATGACATTCAGACCGGAATTGCCATAATCAGAAGGGCTATTGAAGAGCCGATAAGGCAGATAGTTCAGAATGCCGGGCTTGAGGGTTCGGTTGTTATCAACAATGTGAAGGAAGGCAAGGGCAACTACGGATTCAATGCAGCTTCCGAGAATTACGAAGACCTCGTAAAGGCAGGCGTAATTGATCCGACAAAAGTTACAAGGGTTGCGCTTGAGAACGCTTCTTCGGTAGCAGGACTTCTGCTCATGACAGAGGCGACAGTTGTTGAAAAACCCGAAAAGGAGAAAGCTCCTATGATGCCTCCGGGCGGCATGGGCGACATGTATTAATGAGCTGATGAAGCAAACTGATGCATGAGAATAAGGAAGCTCTTCCGTTCAATCCGGGAGAGCTTCTTTTCTATTCAACCCTTTTTCTGTTTGCGATCAGCTTCTGATCAGCTTTTCATTTTTTGAATGAACCGCACAATGCATTTCAGATAAACTATTGGTGAACTAAATTGCAGTGCCGCGAGTTTATTGCCGTATGATCATAAGAACACTTTTGTATTTTCTCTCAATGTTTCAGCTCAACAGCGCTGAACTTCAGTCATCACAGTCAAACCTTAAACTTGAGATTCCAATGAATGACAATCCGTATTATTCAAGAACAGACACATCAAAGCTTTCGGTTACCGATGAACAATGGAAGAAAGTGCTTCCTGAGGACGTTTATTACATAGCCCGGAAAAAAGGAACCGAGAGGGCGTTCACGGGGAAGTTCTGGGATTTCGAAGGCATCGGCACTTATTATTGTGCAGTATGCGGGAACAAGCTGTTTAAGTCTGATTCAAAGTTTGCAAGCTCGTGCGGGTGGCCGAGCTTCTTTGAAACAGACCGGCCCGGAAGCGTGATCTATGCAGATGACACATCTCACGGAATGTTCAGGACCGAAGTAATGTGCGGAAGATGTGATTCACATCTCGGACATGTATTTGACGACGGCCCGCCTCCCACGGGCAGGCGGTACTGCATGAATTCCATTGTGCTCGATTTTGAGCCTGATAAATGATTCAATCATAATTGAAAATCACTCTTCAGCGGACAATATGAATTTGTCAGAGATTAAAAATTCAGCAAGAACGCTTTTGCTGATGGTTCTGCTTGTTGCACCTGTCATGCTCATAAGTTCATGCGAACCGCCTAAGTCGGACGTTCAGCATAAGCAGAAGCAGACGGTTGCCAAAGAGAGTAAGATCCCAACTAACATTTACAAAGGCATGATCTCGATCGCTGATAAGAATGTTCTTCAGGATTGTTCTTCGGGAGCAAAATATAAGATCTCCGGCAAGAGCAATCTTGCCGCAATAGACAATGCCGCAGGAAATCTCCGGTCAAGAGACAGGTTCTATGTTGAAGCGGAGGGGTTTGTATCATACGAGACAAGCGCATCCGGCAAAGGCATGGATACTGTGCTTGTTATCGGGAACGTATCGAGAATTGACTTACAGTTCGACTGTTTCCCGGCAAGATCAGAATAGCTTGTCCATCCGGATATGGCAAAGGGCAAAATCATACTTAACAGGATCATCCGGATCAAACATTTTCAGAGTATCAGTAAGCATAACGGCGAACTTCATGTCGCATGACTTTCTGTCCACCAGGCCCAGGCTTCTGCTTACATTGTAAACATGCGTATCAACGGGCATCACAAGCCTTCTTGTTCCGACTTCAGCCCAGCATCCCGTATCTATCTCGTCCTTTCTTACCATCCATCTCATAAAAAGATTAAGACGCTTGCAGGCAGATCCTTTTGAAGTCTGGGGCAGAAGATATCTGAACCTCTCCGGCGCATCAAATCCGCAAAGTGCACTGCTGAAACTGTCAAGAGAATTCACAATATTCACATCGTCATCCTTAAGCCCTGACAGAAAAAGATGTTTAAGGCTGCCGTGTGAATTCAGCGCGGAGTTCACTGAGCGTATCAGTCGAGAAAGATCATTCGGGGTATTGAACCTGTGATACAGATCCTCAAAGTACTTTTTATCTTTCTGTTCAGAGAAATTCAGGGTAAATTCATGCCAATCGTTACCGATCCTGCCTGCGAATCTTCTTACGAAAGAATTGATCTGTTCAACCTTTCCGTAAGAAAAACATGATACAAAGAGTGCGGCTATCTCAATATCCCTCTCCTCAGTGAGGTCATGGAGGTTCCACACAGGATCTTTGGAAGAAAGTTTCTTCCCGTATTTCCGGAAGATCTCGTTGAGATACTTCCCTAATTTCTCATTTTTACTCATCTATAATGACAAAAGTATTTCTTATCGGCGACAATGAACAGCTTGTATCCGAGCTCTCATCCCTTATAAAAGACAAATGCGAAATAACCGACGAGCTGACTGATGAAGTTGAGATCATATTTGAGCTCACGAACTTCGGGGACGAAATGAAGTTTAAGATCATTGATTTCATTCAGGAAAAAAATTCAAAAGCAACAATTGTATCCGCATCGCTCTGTATAACGGCATTGAAGCAATGCGAGGCATTGAAGGAGCCGGAAAGACTCGCCGGAGGAGCATTCTATCCCGGCTTCGCGTCTGCAGGCGCGGTAGAGCTTTCACGGACAAGCTTCACATCCGATGACAGATTCTTAGCGGCAAAGCAGTTGTTTGAATCGTGCGGAAAGGAAGTGATCGAATCACCCGACAGGCCAGGTATGACGGCAATGCGCATTATTGCAATGATCATCAATGAAGCCTACATGGTGCTTCAGGAAGGAACGTCCAACGCCAAGGACATTGACACTGCAATGAAACTCGGGACAAATTATCCCTATGGCCCGATCGAGTGGAGCGAAAGACTCGGACCGGAACTGGTCTATGCCATTCTTAAGTCAATGTATGATGAATTCGGTGAAGACAGATACAGGATCACTCCCCTTCTGAAAGAAAAGAGCATTGAAAGTTCGATCGGACAATGACACTGCCTGCTATCTGAATGTAAAGCCGTGTATGAACAGCTTCACTGTCATGTAGATCGAGAAAATAGTTGCAAGTATGATAAGCGCAAGCATTATCTTTGCCAGAGTGCTGTCGAGTTTTCTCTTCGGCTTGGTCTCTTCTAATTGCGTTACAACAGGTTCTTCCATATTTTGTTTTTTATGGGGATGTTTTAGGTTCAGTCAAGAATGTCTATTATAAGCTTCCTGCTTTCGGGTTTATTATGTGAGATGCATATTGCGCCTGCAATCCGCTTTTCAGCGCTGTCAAGCCTTTCAGGTGTGTCTGCATACATCTCAAGAACAGGGTCACCGGCTTTTACCTCATCTCCGATCTTCGCATGAAGAACGATTCCGGCAAGCGGATCAATATCATCTGATATTTTCTTCCTTCCGCAACCAAGGTCTATTGATGCAAGTCCGATAATGTCTGCTTTCAGTTCGGATACAAATCCGCTCTCGCCGGCGAAGACAGTTCTTGCAATCCTGCTTCTCTTAAGTCTGGTCCAGTCCTTCAGATACCCCACTTCCCCTTTCTGAAGTGCGACTATCTCTTCGAACTTTCTGAGTGCGCTCTTGTCCATGAGCCTTGAAACAGCGATCTGCTCCCCTTCAGCGATATCCGAGGACTTCCCGCCGAGGAAGATCATCGCACCGGCAAGCGTAGCTGTAAGTTTGAACAGGTCAGGGATCATACTGCCGCTCATCAGCTCAACTGATTCTTCAACCTCAAGCCAGTTCCCTATCTTTCTGCCAAGGGGCTGTTCCATATCGGTCAGGACCGCAATAGCCTTCTTGCCTGCTCTCCTCGAAGTTGATATGAGTTTCTTTGCAAGCTCAACCGGCTCGTTCTGTCCGGGAAGATTACCTCCCCTTCCTATTTTTACATCAAACACAAAACCGTCCGCGCCTTCTGCAAGCTTCTTGCTCATAATGCTTGAAGTGATCAAAGGTATGCATTCAACCGTTGCGGTAACGTCCCGCAGTGCATACAGCTTCTTGTCTGCGGGTGCAAAGTCTTTTGTCTGTCCGGCAAGCGCAACTCCCGCGGATCCTATCAGACCGGTAAATTCCTTAAGGCTGAGATTCACATCAAAGCCGGGTATGGACTCGAGCTTATCGAGCGTGCCGCCTGTATGGCCAAGCCCTCTGCCCGAGATCATTGGAACCGCAATGCCTTCGCATGCAACAAGCGGGGCAAGTATCAGAGATGTCTTATCGCCAACACCTCCGGTAGAATGCTTGTCAATCTTCGGAACTCTGATGCCGGACAGATCAAGCCTTACACCGCTGTCAATCATCAGCTCAGTCAGCCGGAATGTCTCATCGTCTGTCATTCCCCTGAAGTAGACAGCCATAAGGAAAGCAGACATCTGATAATCGGCAACTTCACCGTTCAGATATCCGTCAATGAGGAACTTCAGCTCCTCTCCTGTAAGAGACAGGTTGTTTCTTTTCTTTTTGATCAGTTCAGATGTGTTCATGCGGGGCAAGTTATGCAATTCAGAAAGTTTTAGAAAGTCCCGATTGCCTTCACCAGGAAAATTGCCCTGCCGGAGCTTTGGCCCGAGTTCTGCCTGTATTTTTTCACAAAGTCCTGAAAAACTTTTTGATACTGCACTGCAATTGAAGTAAATTTGGAAGGACAAGTATGCGAATGAGCGGACTGAATACAATGCCCGGACTGAAGCTCTCTGCTTTGTTAAGCATGGGAATAATTGCGGGGAGCATGTTGCCTGTGAACAGATCCCAGATCTGCATCGTGGTAATTACACTGCTTTGTGCGGTATTGATTATCAGAAGAGGAAGATCGCATGTTGCAGGAGTCATCGTTGTTCTCACGGGACTTCTGTTGTTCAACTCTGCATGCTACGAGTTACCGGCAGATTCACTTGCCCGTCTTCCCAAGAATGTTACTGGAAGGACAATCAAGCTTGCCGGAACAGTCAGTGATATTCCCGATGCCGACAGCACAAGAATCAGATTTCCGGTAAGTGTACATAAACTGATCCACCGTGATACTCTTCCGGTTGAAGGAGAAGTAATTGTCAGCATCACCCTTTCCGAGAGAGACTCAATGAGCCCTGAGATCAGTCCGGGGCAAATAGTATTACTGAAGGGAAAACTTGAGACACCCCCCGGGAGCCGGAATCCCGGAGAATTTGATTACAGGAGATATCTCAGCCTGAAGGGAATCTACTTTGTCTTCCGTGCATACGGCCTGGGCAGTCTGGAGCTGGGAGGTGACGGAAACATGAGCTTAATTATGCGAGATATCATCTTCCCATCCAAAGAGTACGCACTGAACTGCATCAGCGATCAGCTTGACGGCGACAATGCCGAATATCTGAAAGGGCTTGTGGCAGGCGACAGGTCCGATATCAGCGAAGAGGTCCGAAACAACTTCACAGATGCAGGCGTGACTCACCTGATTGCCGTATCAGGCCTGAACGTCGCTTACATAGTGATCTCTCTTACACTGCTTCTGTCTGTGCTCCGTGTACGCCCTGCCGTTTCGCTGGCGGTAATCATTGTCTTTCTTGCTTTTTACTGCCTTCTCACGGGAAGCACGGCATCAATTGTAAGAGCTTCGATAATGGGAATACTCGCCCTTGCGGGAACAAGAATGCAGAGGGTAAGCAATTTCTACAATCTTGCAGGCATCTCTGCGGCGGCGATACTGATCGCAGATTCGCGCCAGCTCTTTGATGCGGGTTTTATACTGTCATTCACCGCAGTTATTTCCATGGTGTGGATCTATGAGAAGATCGACAAAGTGATTCTTAGAAAGGAGGGTCAGAAGCGCGGCAGGATACTTAATATGAAGCGTGCCCTGGCGGCGGCATTCTTCACAACATTTGCGGCACAGGCAGGGACCCTGCCAATTACTGCACAGTACTTCGGCAAAGTCTCCGTGATCTCGCTGGCGGTCAATATGGCTGCAGTTCCGATGGCTAACATCTCGCTTGCCATAGGCTTCATGCAGATCGTTCTTTCACTGATCTCGAATGAACTGTCTTTGCTGGCCTCAGTTACAAATGACGTGCTGTTGTCAATTCAGCTTGGCATGATCGGACTTGCCGCGGGTCTGCCGGGAGCTTATTTCCATATAAGGGAACTGACTCTGTATGAAACGGCAGGGATATTCGTGATCATTGCGGTTATATTCTCAGTCACCAAAGTTTCCCAAATACCTTTCAGAATAGTCTGTTCAATACTCCTTGCAGTGATCATATTCTGCGTTACTGGGACGCGCAGGCAGGAAATGTGCATCTGCTTTCTTGATGTTGGGCAGGGGGATGCGGCTGTAGTTCTTACACCTGGGGGCCAGTGCATAATCGTTGATGCCGGAAGTAACTTCCGGGGATATGATACAGGCGAAAGGACAATTGCCCCATTTCTTAGAAGGAAAGGCATAACCGACATAGACCTCTTGATCCTCACTCACAACCACAATGATCATATCGGAGGAGCGGAGTACATCATCAGCAATTTCAATGTGCACAAGGTATTCGCATCTGAGGCCGGCTCTGATGACGGTGCTGCAAAAGGCCTATTCGATCTCATTGCCCGGAAAGGAATTGCGCTGGAGTTTCCCCTTGCAGGAGATCTTTGCGAGAGCTTTGAAAACATCAGACTGTATTTTCTCCATCCCGGCAGACACGGCATGAGTGCTGAAGAAAATCTGAACAATACAAGCGTGGCATTTTTACTGAAGTATAAAGAATCGGAGATCCTGTTCACAGGAGATGTTGAGCATGAAGCCGAGAAGGAAATAACAGAGAAATATGCCGGGATACTGAGTGCTGACATATTGAAGTCCCCGCATCACGGGAGCATCACCTCAAGTACTTCCGGTCTTGTAGCATTTTCTTCACCGGATATTTCGGTCATCTCCTGCGGAAGGAACAACAAGTTCGGACACCCTTCAGGCGAAGTTATGAAGCGATACGAATACACGGACTGCAATGTGCTAAGGACCGACCTCACAGGCTGTGTCACCGTAGTTACCGACGGCAGAACAATAACGGCATCAGCCAGTTACAGCGAGTGACTTACCTAAAACCTGAGCTTAACATCAAATACCTCGTTTCCCCTGCTTGCAATGAATGAGACTTCGTTAGCGGAGGGATCGTAGGAGATTGCGCTGACCGAGTTGTAGATCTTTCCCAATGACCTGTTGTTCACAAACACTTCCTTAAGGTCCATCGTGTAATCTTCACCGGGTTTTGTAACTGCAAGGTAGAACATCTCGCCGCTCACAGCATAGAAAAGACTGTAAACACTTCTGAAATATCCGGGACCTCCGGAAGCTGTCTCGGGAAATGGGAGTTTTGTGCCATTCATGAACACCGCATTTCCGTAGGTTGTATCGTTCAACTGTTCCTCAGCAACAAATGCATAATCACCCGAAGGCGAGTGAGCCATAGCGTAGACCGAATCACCGAGAGACTGATAAGAAAGGAAGCTGTATGAACCGATCTTCTTGCCGTCCATTACAAAATCTGTAGTGCTTTTGTAAGTTCCCCCCGTTGTATCCGATATCAGTCCAAGATAATAGATCCCTCCGCTCTTCGTATAACCGTATCCGTAAATGTCATCATACCTCTGCTTGTTGATCTTCTCCTTTCTCCCGCTCTTCCAAAGGAAGAGATCGGAGTTCCCTGCAGTGAGACTTTCCTGTGCGGCGTATAGCGCCTCTCCTTTGCCATTCCACTCAATCGGCCTGATACTGTATCCGAGAAAGTGCCTGCCCTTCTTATCTATCATGTAAGAAAGCGGCACGTACTCACTCGATTCAATTTCATTCTTTTCAATCTTTGAAGCTACATAAATGAGTTCGCCGTTCTCATTGAATCTTATTTCCGAAATGCCTGAATTGTACATTTCCCGATTCGACTTGTCGCCGCCCAACCTGTCATTGTCTCTTACTATGTCATAGTTGAATGTGTATTCGCCGGTCGAGTCGGCTATCATGTAGTAAACGCTGTTCTGCCTGTCAAAATACAGAGGAGGATATGCAAAGTCGAATTCACTCATCCTCTTATCCCCTCTTACAACAAAGCATCCTCGCCCGGGTTCAAAGAGCTTGCCATTTTCTTTGGCTATGAAACAGAGAGTGCCGTTATTGTCATAGCAGAGACTTGTATAATCAATGTCACTGTACGGAGTCTCGACCGCCTTGTTCTCATTCAGAATGAATGCCTTTCCGTTCTCAAGTGCAATGAACACCCTCTTTCCTTCCTTATCATAAAACAGATTTTCTTCATTTACATATTCGTCGCCCTCCATATTTGCATCAGGGTTGATCCTGAATGCAGCCTTTATCTCATCATAAGGCACGGAGTCTTCCGCCCCGCGGCTTTCCGAAAACTTAGTAAGAAAATACTTGTCGCCCTGCTTTCTGGAGAAGACTACCTCGTCCTTTGAATTAACATATGAAGTAGTCCAGTCAATGAAGTCTGACTTCAGGACGGTCTGTCCACCGACTATCAGAATTGAATTTGAAGTACTGTAGTCGGACCCGTAGTTATCACCAAAAGCAACATGCTTGCCGTTTGAGAGAAAACGAACATGCATAGGAGAAATGTAGTTGGCTTCTTCTGAATTTGTTTCATTATCAACCACACTCACTTTTGTCTTGTCGTTATTCCATTTAAGCCTGCAAAACCTGCCGCTCTTTCTGTCAAATACCATTTCGTAAACATCTGCCACAGTTCCCGCAGGCGTTTCAGTCAGCTTTGTTTCAATCAGTTCCTGGCTTACTGCTGACGTTCCTGTACAAATTATGAGAGCAAGGGCAATTATTGATCGTCGCATATGTTGTTTGGTTTTCTGTTTTGATGATTATCAAATAGTAGTTTCCTGTCAACTGCCATAGCGTTTTCAAGCTGAATCATATAGGCTTCTTTGGATATCTCAACCGCTCCGAGCCGGCTGAAATGCGGAGTTATCATCTGAATATCGAAAAGCCTGAATCTGCTTGCCTTAAGAACATCGAAGAGTCTGACAACGCACACCTTTGAAGCATTTGCCGAACTGTAAAACATTGACTCCCCAAAGAATGCACCTCTGAATGCAACACCGTAGAGCCCGCCTTCAAGCTTACCTTCCTTCCATGCTTCAACCGAATGCCCGAAGCCAAGCTCGTTTAGTTCCGTGAATGCATTAATGATCAGGTCATTGATCCATGAGTATTCCCGTTTCGAACAGCTCCTTATCACATCCCCGAATGCGGTATTATGCCGTATCTCAAATTCATTTCTGCTTATGACCTGCCTTAGCGACCTTGATATCCGCAGGTTATCATCCTCTCCTGCAATAGGTATCACGGCTCTCGGATCCGCTTCGAACCAGCTTACGGTTCCGTCTTCATTTCCCATTGGAAATATACCGGAGACGTAACCGTTCAGCACATTCTCCCAGCTGAGTGTGTAAAAACGATTCAACATAGGTTTTCAGAAATAATAAGTAAATGCTTCAATGCGGCTGTACTGCCGCAGTTACCCGTTCTTAATATTGTAGCTCAGATGAAATTTGAGTAATTTAAATAAAATTTATAAAACATTGCCGCAAGCTAAACTGGAAATTTTCCGCCCTTCATCCGGCAAGCGTATCAGACTAAAATTCGTGGAAAACCTTATTCCTGCCGGATTCCCTTCACCTGCGTTCGACTATGTTGAAAAGGAACTTGACCTGAATGAGTACCTTATCAAGCATCCATCCTCCACATTCCTTGCAAGAGTCACGGGTGATTCCATGATCAATGCAAACCTGAAGGAAGGAGACATCCTTATAATTGACAAGGCAAAGGAACCAAGGAGCGGAGACACGGTAGTGGCAATTGTTGACGGTGAATTCACCGTGAAAAAACTTCAGATAACAAAGGGCAGATACTTCCTGAAACCCGAGAACGAGAACTACAGCCCTATCGAGGTTACTGCCGATACCGAGATATGGGGTGTTGTAATAAAAGCTGTCATTAGCCTGTGAAGAACCTCATTGCACTGGTTGACTGCAACAACTTCTACGCTTCTTGCGAGAAAGTATTTGACCCTCGCCTGAAGGGCAGGCCGGTTGTTGTACTTAGCAACAACGACGGATGCATAGTGGCAAGAAGCAGCGAGGCAAAGGCGCTTGGAATAAAAATGGGAGTTCCGTTCTTTAAGGCAAAGGATCTGATCACGAAGAACAATGTTGCTTACTTTTCATCCAATTATGCGTTGTATGCTGACATGTCGCGGAGAGTGATGGATACCCTGAGAGAATTCTCATCTTGCATTGAGGTCTATTCGATCGATGAGGCATTCATAAGCATGGAGCCACCTACCGGATGCAGTGCGGAGGAATATTCAGTAATGATCAAAGATGCCGTGAAAAGAAATACGGGGTTGCCTGTCTCAATAGGAGTAGCGGAGACGAAGACACTTGCAAAGATCGCAAACGAATTCTGCAAGAAGAACCAGTCTTTAGACGGCGTGTTTGACATGTCAAAGTTCAAGGACAAGAGCCGGCTTCTTTCCCGCGTGCCGGTGATTGACATCTGGGGAATAGGAAAAGCGCTGGGAAGATTCTTCATGGCAAACGGAATAATGAGCGCAAACGATTTTGTTAGATGCCCTGCCGAGGCGATCAGAATGAAAATGGGAGTGTTAGGCGTAAGAATGCAGATGGAGCTGAACGGAAAGCCCTGCATTGAACTGGACGAGATGATGCACCCGAAGAAGGAAATAATCTCATCAAGGTCATTCGGCAGGTATGTTACAGATATTGCGGAGTTGGAAGAGGCGGTTTCTCAATACACCGAGCGCGCACTTGAAAAGCTCAGACTGCAAAGTTCTCTTGCGAAGTTCATATATGTTTTCATCCAGACCAATCATCACAAACTTCATCACATTCAGCATGCGGAGGGAAAGCTTACTGCCCTTGACAGCCCTTCATCGTTCACGCCTTTGTTCATAGAAGCGGCAAAATCGGCTCTGAGAAAGATATACCGCCCGGGGATCAAATACATCAAGGCCGGTGTGATGCTCTCAGGGATCATTCCCGACGATTCGATGCAGTTGTGTTTTGCGGATTCTACGGACCATGCAAGGCGTGAACACCTTATGAGTGCCGTGGACAGGATCAACTATGATGAGGGAAGAGGAAGCCTGAGATTTGCTTCATCAGGGACAGCGCAAAACTGGAAGATGAAAATGTCTTACCGCTCAAGAAGATACACTACAAACTGGAAAGAACTTCTTACAGTAAAAATATAGATCATGTGCGGAAGATACGAGAATGCCTCAAGCAATGAGGAACTGCAGGAGCTGTTTGAAAGCTATGCGGGGACTCTTGAGATCGCCTACGACCTCAGCGACATCCTGAAAGAGGAGAACATCGCACCGACAAACAGGGTCAAGGTGATCGTATGTGAGGAAGGCAAATTTCTCCTGAAGGTGATGAAGTGGGGCATCAGATCAAAGATATTCGATCCGTCACGCCTGACAAAGGGACTCGATCCGAACATTGAGAAGGACATATTCAACAGCAAGATCGAGACCGTTTCAAAATCAGCAAAATGGAAGAAACTTTTTGCCGGTTCGCGGTGCCTCTTTCCCATGACCGCATTTTATGAGTGGGTTCCTTCCGGCGGCAGGAAAATTCCGCAAAGGATCTCGCTTGACAAAGAGAAGATATTTTTCGCAGGAGGGATATTCACGGATAAGGATATCAAAGGAGAAGTGAGTTCATCAATAATAACCTGCGAGCCGAACAAATTCATGAAGAAAGTTCATAACAGGATGCCGGCTCTCATAACTCCTGAGGATGCAGGAAGTTTTCTGGAGGACAATGACGCTGCTCTTCAGCTTTGCTCTCCTCTTGATGATTCGGAAAAGATGAAGATCGGAAAAGCCGAGATCTGAATGAGGCTTTATTACGGATGCAGTCAGTGGGGATATGAAAGCTGGAGAGGAAGCATTTACCCTGAGAACTCGAAGTCATCCGATTTTCTGCACTACTATTCAAGAAAGTTCAATACGGTTGAACTGAACTCAACATTCTACAACGGCGCAGAACCGCAGTCAATATTGAGATGGAAGAACAAAACTCCGGACGGCTTCAGATTCTGTCCGAAAGTTCCGAGGTCTGTTTCTCATGAAAAACTTCTTTCCGATACAGCAAATGAAATGAGAGATTTCCTGTCAGGCGTAAACATGTTCGGAGACAAACTCGGTACCGTGTTCCTTCAGCTGAGCAACAGCTTCGGTGAATCTGACTTCGGGATTCTTGAATCATTTCTTTCGGCAGTTCCGGATGACTTCAGTCTCAGTGTTGAACCGCGTCTTGGGCTCATCAGCAGGAAGGAACCGGCGACAAGGCTTCTTGAGATCCTTCAGGCAACAGGGAAGGGCATTGTAATAACGGATTCAGTTGAAACAAAGCCATACATAAACAATTTGAAACTTACCAGCCACACTGCTTTTATAAGATTCATTGCATACGGGCATTCAACCGACAGACAACGCATTGATGAGTGGTTTGTTCAACTCGGAAAGTGGAGGGACAAGGGACTTCCCCGTTCCTATTTCTTCCTTCACTTCCCTTCAGAAAGCAGTGATACTGAACTTGTACATTATTTTACGGAACTCTCAGAGGAGTTTGCGGAAACAGTTAAATAGGCACGGACAACATCAAATTAAATTTTGAAAATTCTAAATGAGCAGAATAAAGGATTACAGTTTTACATGCGTTGAAAGATTTCTCAGGTATGTCAGGATCGACACGCAGTCCGACCATAATTCAACCACTCACCCTTCAACTGAAAAGCAGAAGGACCTGGGGAGGTTGCTTGTAAAGGAGCTGCATGAAATCGGAATTGCTGATGCAGAACTTGATGAATTCGGATATGTCTATGCAACTCTTGAATCCAACACGGAAAAGAAAGTCCCAGTAATATGTCTTTGCTCGCACATGGACACTTCACCGGATGCTCCGGGAAAGAATGTGAATCCTGTAATTCACAGGAATTACCGCGGAGGCGATATTGCCCTGCCGAACAACCCTTCACAGAGCATAAGGGCATCGGAGCATCCCGAGCTTGCGGAGCAGATCGGAAACGACATCATCACCACTGACGGGACAACACTGCTTGGAGCTGACAACAAGGCAGGTGTGGCGGAGATCATGGATACTGTGCATTACTTAGTCAACAATCCGGAGGTGAAGCACGGCAAGATAAGGATCCTGTTCACTCCCGATGAAGAAGTCGGTAGAGGGGTTGACAAAGTTGATATGAAGAAGCTCGGAGCGGATGTCGGCTACACAATTGACGGCGCGGATCTCGGAAGTGTGCAGGACGAAACTTTTTCAGCTGACTCTCTGACACTGACAGTTACAGGATTCAACATTCACCCCGGGTTTGCCAAAGGAAAGATGGAGAATGCCATAAAGATCGCAGCTGAGATCATTGACAGGCTTCCCAAAGATAAGATGTCGCCCGAAACCACATCCGGAAAAGAGGGCTTTGTTAATCCGGTAAGGATAGACGGGACAGTTGACTCGGTGAAGATCAGGTTCATAATCCGGGACTTTGTGACATCTAACCTCGGCTTAATGGAAGATCGCATAAGGAAGATCGCCGGGGAAGTTGTGGCGGCTTACAGACAGTCCGGATTTGAGATCAGCGTTGAGCAATCATACAGGAACCTGAAGGAAGTTCTTGATAATGAACCAAGGATTGTTGAATACGCCGTTGAAGCCGTGAGGCGCGCCGGGCTTGAACCAAAGCTTGAATCAATCAGAGGAGGAACAGACGGATCGCGGCTCTCATTTATGGGATTGCCTTGTCCGAATATCTTTGCAGGAGAGCACGCTTTTCACTCAGTGCTGGAATGGGTGTCTGTGCAGGATATGCAGAAAGCAGTTGAGACGATCATTAACCTTTGTATTATCTGGGAAGAAAGAAGTTGAAAAAGCTATTCGTTGACAGCGACATAACATCAGCCGAAACACTGCCCTCATTCTTTTACACTGATGAAGAATATTTCGAAGCGTCAAAGCAGAAGATCTTCTCACGAAGCTGGCAGTTAGCCTGCGACTCCTCTCAGGTAAGAGTATCAGGACAGGTTGCGCCGTGCATATTGCTGAAGGACTTTCTTGACGAGCCGTTGATATTCACACGCGATGACAATGACCGTGTAAACTGCCTTTCGAATGTCTGCACGCACAGAGGAAATCTTTTGGTTGAAGGCAACTGCATATTGCACGGACTCAGATGCAGGTACCACGGAAGGAAGTTCACTCTTGACGGGAAATTTGTTTCGATGCCGGAGTTTGAAGGAGTGAAGAATTTTCCGTCTCTGAAAGACGACCTTCCCAGGGTCCCGTTTGACTCGTGGGGGCCGTTCATGTTTGCATCTCTTCGGCCCGTCGCCCCACTGCAAAGCTTCATGGATGATATGTTTCAGAGAATGTCGTGGTTCGACACCGGGAGTCTGAAGGCGGACAGTTCACGCTCAAGGGATTACCTTGTGAACGCTCACTGGGCTCTTTACTGCGAGAATTATCTTGAGGGTTTTCATATTCCATTTGTGCACAACTCATTGAATGAAGAGCTGGACTACGGGAGTTATACAACGGAACTGTTCCCGTTCTCCGTGCTTCAGACGGGTTACGGCAAAAACAGTGCAGGCACATTCAGAGATATTCCGCCCGAGTCAGGCAGCAAGGGAAACATTTCCGCATTCTACTATTATATATTCCCGAACCTCATGTTCAATTTCTATCCGTGGGGCATTTCTGTAAATGTTGTCAGTCCGGTAAGGAAAGACCTTACAAGAGTTTCATTCATCAGCTACGTCCTTGACAGAAGCCTGCTTGAAGAGGGCGCAGGAGCTGAGCTTGACAAAGTTGAGCGTGAAGATGAGGCGATAGTTGAAAATGTACAGAAAGGAATTGCATCAGGTTCCTACGTAAGCGGGAGGTATTCGCCCAAAAGGGAAACCGGCACGCATCACTTTCACAGGCTGATCTGCGATTTCATGAACGGCTGAAATGAAGATCACCGGAAACAAGGCGGTTCATGCATTGCTTGTGATCCTGCAGCTTTCTTTTTCTGCGGCGATAATTTTTTCCGGCCCCTTGTTTCCGTCATCGTTAGTTCTTATTGCCGTTTCATTTGGCGCTTTGATCTTTGCTCTTTGGGCTATGACTGAGATGAAATTCAGGTTCAGCATTTTTCCTGTTCCGGCAGAGGGTGCAGAACTTGTAACGACCGGCCCGTTTGCAGTGGTCAGGCATCCTATGTACACATCGCTTCTCGCCTGGACGCTGTGTCTGGTGCTCGGAGAGCCGAAGGACTTCAGGTTTGCGCTTTGGATACTGTTATTTGCAGTGCTTTTGATCAAGTCTGTGGCGGAGGAGAAGATACTTTCGGCAAGGTTCAGCGAATACAGCGAGTACAGGAAATCGACAAAGAGGATAATACCTTATGTAATCTGAAATTACGGAATGATCACATGCGGTATTGTGGTCCTGAACCGGGCGTTCTTTTTACGGATATGACTAAATAATAAAACATATGAGCGTGATTAAGAAACTCCTTTCGAGATTCGGCTACCAGATAGTAAAGAGACAGCCAAACCTTGAAGGCATAAGTAAGAACAGGGCGGAGAATTTTCCGAGGTGGCTTGAAGAGGCAAACGCAGAAGGAATGGACGTGAATGACTTCATCAACAGCAAAGTGGGCAATCCATCCGAACTCCTTGAGAAGATAGTCTTTCCATATTTCACCGATTCAACAAATATCGTCATTGAAGTCGGGCCGGGTACCGGCAGATTTTCAAGGGAGATCCTCGATAAACTCAGGACCAGAAATGAAAGCCGGCTATATCTTGTTGATCATTCGCAATGGATCGCAACTTTTCTTACACAGTATTTTGAGAATGAAGATCGTGTGGAGTCCATACAGAATGACGGATTGAGTTTCCCGGGAATTCCCGATTCCTGCGCAGACCTGATATTCAGCAACGGAGTGTTCATTGAACTGAATCTTTCCCGGTTCTATACATATTGCAATGAATCATACAGGACTCTTAAGCCAGGCGGTTATCTCATCTTCAATTACATCGATCTCGGATTTGATCAGGCGTGGGAGCATATGAAAAAATTCTCCGAGAATCCCAGGTTCAGTTTCTCTTACTTCACAAGCAGTGTAATTGACAGGGTTTTCATGGAGAAGGGATTTCGGCTGGTCAGCCGTTCATTGATCGGAAACAGCACTTATGTGGTTTATCAGAAGCCTTCTTGATCCGGCAGGATTCAGGCGTTTGAGTTCATTCCGGAAAGCAGCAGACTGATCTCACCGGAATAATATGACAGCAGTTTGCCGTCTTCTGTTTCAAGCTTCAGACTTCCGTCGTCTCCGATATCCTTCACGATGCCGTTCTTCTCTTCGCCGTCGGTAAGAAGTCTGAACCTGACCGGCATACCAATATGGCAGCAATGGCTTTTCCATCTCCCCATAAGCTCCTTAGTATCATTAATAAGGTCAGTCTCCGAATAGAATTCATTTATGAATGAGACGATCTGACCTTCAAGATCTGATTCACTTCCGGTTTCTGCAAAGAGTGATGTTGCTTTATGCCGGATCTCTGCATGGAATTCCGATTCATTTACATTAAGACCGATCCCGAGTATGATCTTCTTCACGGGATTTTTCAGATCCCTGCAGTCCATCAGAAGGCCGGCCGTCTTGCGGCCGTTAATCATCAGGTCATTGGGCCATTTCAGCGCAAGTTTGTCATTTAAATGTACATGTGTTTTCAGAAGTGATTCGAGGAGTTTCAGAGATGTGTAGAATCCGGCATTGTGGACTTCGTCCACGCCTATGCGAAACGACTTAACCAGCGACATGGCAATGTTCTTACCGGGTGTTGAGTGCCAGACCCTGCCAAACCTTCCTTTACCGCCGGTCTGATTGTCCGTAATCACGAGCGAATCAGAGCCTAGGTTACGTGCCGCGGCATATTCATTGGTTGAATTTACTTCATCAAGCCAAATGACCTCTTTCAGCAATCCCGGTCTGACAAGCTTGTATTGCAGAATGCCTGTATCCATATCTCTTAATTCTGATCCGAACTATTCCGGCTTTGAAGGCTCGGCCACCTTGCTTTTGGTGGAGCCATCTTTGCTTTTCCCGGGCTGTTCTTCTTCAATCAGCTCCTTCTTTTCCTCAGTACCCGGTTGAGAGTATTTCATAATATCCTGAAAGTCCATCGAATAAGTCAGAGCCATGAATGCATCCACTCTTCCGTAACCGTGAAACTGATCCCACCCTTTGACATCCTCTCGCGGGTCACCTACCTGATCTTTTGCAGTTTCGCGGATAATTTTCTGAATATCTCTGTATGATCTCGAATTGTCCTGAGCAAGCAGGAGCGCGGCTAGCCCGCTCACAATTGCAGTTGATTGCGAAGTGCCGCTCCAGTAAACATCGTAATTATTATCATCTTCATAATCCAGTCCGTAGATCTTATTGCCGGGTGCAACCACGGCAATGTGTCCTCCCCAGCAGCTTCCTCCGCCCCATGAGAAGCGCTTGCATCTCTGATCATCCGTGTCAGTGGCTCCCACCGCAAAGACTCCATCATATACTGCCGGATAGTAATCCCTGTTGTCGCCTTTGTTCATCATAGCCGCCACCACCATTACATCATTCTCGAGAGCGTAATTGATCGCAGTCTTCAGGACCTTCGAAGGTTCGTCTCCGCCTTCGCTCATGTTTATGATATCGGCTCCGTTGTCCACCGCGTATTTAATTGACTCCGACCACCATGAATACTCACCGCTGTTATCGGAGTTAAGATTCTTGCAGTTCATGAGTTTGCATTTTCTGTCAACACCCGCAAAACCGATCTTGTTGTCTGTATTTGCGCCGATGACGGTCGCGATGTTTGTTCCGTGCCCGAATCCGTCGCTTGGCCTGCGGTCATTGTATGCAAAGTCCCAGCCTTTCGTGTCATCAATGTATCCGTTGTTGTCGTCATCAAGATCGTTACCAGGAATTTCATCCATGTTGATCCAGATCCTTGATCGGAGGTCAGGATGTTCGTCCTGAATTCCCGAATCAAGTATTGCCACTACCACTGAATCACTTCCGGATTCTATGTTCCAGGCGTTTATCATGTTTATGTCGGCTCCGACCTTGCCGCTTCTTCCTCCTGAAGAGCCAATGAAACCTGTATTCATGAGATACCACTGTTTGTAAAACATCTCATCATCAGGAATGCCGGCTGAGCTTGCCTTTGTGCCTGCAGATGAACCCAGATAGTTCAGTTCGGAATACTCGATCTCATCACTCTCCGAAAGTCTTTCTGCAAGTTCCCTGATGCCGGGAATCTCTCCGTCTGTTCTCTTCAGCAAGTAGATGGTGTTCATACCAAGCCGGTAATAGGATGCCCTGTCCCCGTTGTTCAACCTGAATACCTGCGTGATCTCGTTTATGCCATGCTCAGCTATTGCTTTATCAAGCTCTTCGATGCCTGTCCGTAGTGAGATCTTACCGGTCGCTTCAGATATCTTCAGTTCAGTGTGAGTCTTGACGAAGAAACTGCTTTGCGAATAGCCGGTTGTGAGATTCTCCGTCCTGCTGTCAGAAAGCGGGAACCCGGCAAGCAAAGTAACTGCCGTAATTATTAAGATGAGTGATTTCATTGTGCGAATTTATCAGAATCGAAATGAGAATCCAAGACTAAGTTTCAGTCCGTCAAGGAAGACCTTTGAATCAAGTGACTGATCAATATCGAAAGTGTTTCCTCCGGCAGTGATTACGGTGGTCGAGAATTCACTCTTTACTCTGTATTCTCCCTGCCTGAACCTGAGCTCAAAGACTCCGCCGAAATATTCATTGAACCTGTATCCCATGCCGGTCATTGCCACGAAGCCGAATCCCGGCTCCTTGGAAATGGTCTTGGTTTCTATGTTGATGATCGTCCTTTTCCTGTCCCCGAAATAAGCGCCAACGCCCCCGCCGATGTAAATGTTCAGGTCAGGTGTGAAATTCGGAAGGTCAAAATAGCCTGACAACTCCACGGGTATGACCGTGATCTCTTCCTTTATCCTGGCTCTTATTCTCGCAGTCCCGTTATCGTAGATCTCCGAAAGCTCTTCATCAAGTATATGCGTGTATTCAACCGAAAGGCCGAAAGCTATGCTCTTGTCGAAGACCCTCTTTGATAAAGATATTCCGTAACCATATCCTCCCGAAAGCTCCACAGTCTGGGAGCGGTCAAAAGTACTTGAAGCGTAAGGGTCAATCTGAATGGTAGCGGAAGACACATAGCTCACATACGGCGTAAGCGTGAACCCTGAACCAAAGCTTTGCCCTGAAACTGACTGCGAGGCGGCATTTCCGGCAATTACGGAGGCCAGAAAAATCGAGAATGAAGCAGCTCTCAGCATTTGGTGTCAGATTGATTGCAAGTTATTTACTCTTTTAGGCCGTAACTTGGTATGCAAAATTTCAGAACCGCCGGATTCCGCTAATCCGTTCCCCAAAAAACAAATGTCCACTCATTACTGAATGGACATTCGTCTGTCATGCTCTGCTTATACTGATATCAAAGATACTTGTCCCGATTATCAACAATGTCAGCTTCATCCTGCATCTTCTGAAGCCACTCTGAAACGATCTGCTGTCTTTTGGTTGACAAGAGTTCTTTTCTGATCTCGGCCGCTTTGGCTATGTAGTCCTGCTCATTGAAGGGGGTCACGCTGTTCAGCTTCAGAATGTAAACTCCGCGCAATCCCTTTACCGGTTTGGAAATTTCACCGTCTTTCATTTTGAAGAGTGCGGTTGTGACTGAAAAATCCTGCCCGATCTTCGGATCCGGCTTTGACACGGTGAAGCTGTCAACCTGCTCATATACATACTGAGGAGCAACTGTCTTCAGTGACATTATGTCTCCGTTCTGTATCTTTGTCTCCAGGTCATTTGCAATGTTCGTAAGCACTGCAAACTTCTTTTCGTTTATAAGCTTAGGTTTGATCAAGCTTACTTTGATGGAATCAAAGTTCTGAAATCCTTCCGCCTTCTTTTCAACAACCTGATAAATATAAACGCCCGCATTCGTTTTCGTTGGCTCTGTTACAGCGTTTACTTTGCTTTCAAAGAGAAAGTTGGTAAGAGTTGAATTCTTCTTATTCATCATAGGGATCTGCATGTTTCTGGTAACATCCTGCGTCGGCACCACCTGAAGATTCAGCTTCTTTGCCGTACTGTCAAAGTTCTCACCCTTTGAAACCATATCGTAAAAATCTTCCGCTTTCTTCTTTGTCAGCTGCTTGCTTCTTGCGCTTGGGGTCACAAACTTGCTTAGCTGTGCAACCTTAAACTCCTTTGCTTCCTTGCCTGTCACCTTCACTATGTGAAATCCATACTTTGTCTGCACGGGCCCCACCAAATCACCGACATTTGCATTGAACACTGCATCCTCAAACTCCTTCACCATCGCGCCTTTCATAAACCAGCCGAGGTCGCCGCGGTTCTGCTTGGCTGTCGGGTCAGTTGAGAACTCGACAGCAAGATCATTGATGTTTTCACCGTTCTTAACTCTTTCATACAGTGACTGTGCCTTCGCCTTGGCGCCGGCAGTATCACTGTTCTGAACATCAATCAGAATATGCGATGCATTGACATAAGGGTCTTCTGTCTGCTTCACATCAAGGAGCTTTATGACCTGATAACCGTCCTCTCCCTTGATCACTTCAGAAATTTCACCCGGAGAAGCCCTGAACAGGAATTTTGAAACCGGAGCCTCAAAGTTGTTTGACTTCTGAAAGTCGGGATTCCATGACACGCTCGAATTTTCCATGACGAGCTTTATCAGAGAAGAGTCCTCTACGTTAGCTGTCTGCAGGTCTTTTCTGAACCTCTCCATCGTCTTAAGAAGTGCAGCGGAATCTTCCGCAGAAGGCTGGTCAATGAACTGAACATACTTGAGCTTCACCGCTTCCTCCTGCTTGAAATCATCTTTGTTCTTATCGTAATATTCCTTCATCTCGGCATCCGTAACAGCAAACTGGGAAGAATCGGTAACGGTGTTAAGGTCAAGAAACGCATATGCCATATTTGCCATCAGATTATCATCCTTGTATTTCTGAAGCACATCTTCTTCGGAAACAACCACACCCTGTCCAAGGATCATTTGCAGTTTCTCTGACATCAGTGTTTCCCTGAGATAATTCTCAACCTGTGACCAGAATTGCGTGGCTTCTTTGTTCTTCATACCAAGCGCCTGCTGATAAAAGGCCGCATTGAATACACCTGTGGAGTCCACGAAATTTCGCTTTATCGGATCCGGCAATGTCTCGGGCCGGTTGTATATCCAGTCGAGGATCTCCTTGTCTGAAACTGTGATTCCGTACTTGTCAATAGCCTGCTTTGTGATCGCCTGTGACACCAGACTGTTCCAGACCTGATCCCTGATGCTCGAAAGGGTTGCATCATCCACATCCTTACCGGACTGCTGTCTCATCTGATCTGCCTGCTGCTGAACGATCCTTTCAAATTCCTGGTATGTTATCTCCGTAC
>JAIBBK010000056.1 GCA_019694675.1 Ignavibacteria bacterium | reverse complement strand
CATCATATTAACCAATCTCATTCATAGTTACTGCATTTCCAATTGCTTCGGTGGCGGACAGGCCCGCCTGTCGTTCTCCCTTCTTCATCATATTAACCAATCTCATTCATAGATACAGCTTATCCTATCTCTTCTATGGCGGACAGGTCTACCAATTCCGCCATTTCGGCATTCGGCCTTACAGGCCTGATAAAATCTGAAACGGCGCAAGTTAGTTATCGAAAGCCCTTTATTCAATTCAATATTAAGCTATTGTAGCCAGATGCATTGCAAGTATTGGCAAGTTGATTTGAAATGTCAGACAATCAGCAGTCCCAAAAGGCTTAATGCCTGTAAGCCTTCATGATTGAAATTGCACTCAGATCGCTTTCGAATCATCATTCATCGGTAAGATCCCTAACCGGGATAAATAATTCGCAGGCATGGGAAGCTCTGCCCTTCTCACCCGGGCTCCGTGAAAATAAAGGAATTGAACCTCAGGCCAATCGGCAAACTGAACAGAAATCAATCCTGCAGATCATATACAATCTTCTGATGCTTTACATTAAGTGAATTATCTAACTTTGTTTTGAAAAACAATCTTATGCAAAAATCTGATTATTAGTTTGTTATTGGAAGATGAAATTAATATTTTTGCAGGTTTTGAAACAGTCTGCGTGATTGGCGGAACTGGCAGACGCACTAGACTTAGGATCTAGCGGGGCAACCCGTGGGGGTTCGACTCCCTCATCACGCACTTGACCGTAACGGAAGAGTAAAATTATCTCACAAATAATTCACAAATGAATACAAAGTCAAACAAGTCACAGTCTGCCCGCTGTTCATTCTGCGGAAGAAACGCTGACAAGGTCACAAACATGATCAAAGGCCCCGCTGATCATAACGGCAAAGAGGTGTTCATTTGTGAGATATGCGTGGGCAACGCGATGCAGATAATCAAGAAGAATACTCTTTACAATACTACAAAGTCCATCAACAAGGTAAGGTCCAACCTTACACCGCAATCAATAAAGAAATTCCTCGATGAATATGTAATTGGCCAGGAAAGAGCAAAAAAGTCGCTTGCCGTAGCTGTTTACAATCACTACAAAAGAATTGATTCCTATGACTTCAGTTACATTGATGACGTTGAGATCGAAAAGAGCAATATTCTCCTGATAGGCCCGACCGGCACGGGAAAAACATATCTTGCCCAGTCACTCGCCAAACTACTTGATGTGCCGTTTGCAATTGCTGATGCGACAACTCTTACAGAGGCCGGCTATGTAGGCGATGACGTGGAATCAATACTTGTTCATCTTCTTCAGAATGCGAACTTCGACCTGAACAAAGCGGAAAGAGGGATCATATATCTTGATGAGATCGACAAGATCTCAAGAAAGGGAGACAGCACTTCAATAACAAGAGACGTTTCCGGTGAGGGCGTCCAGCAGGCATTGCTTAAGCTCCTTGAAGGGACTGTTGCAGGCGTTCCGCCCAAGGGAGGCAGAAAGCATCCCGAACAGGCGCTGATCAACATCAACACAAAGAACATTCTATTCATCTGCGGCGGCGCATTCGACGGCCTGGAGAAGATAATCGAAAGGCGCGTGGCGAAAAGCTCAATGGGATTCGGCTCAAACGTATTTTCCAAGAATGATATTGATCATGACTCACTCATGACACAGGTGGAACCTGATGACCTTATACATTTCGGCCTGATCCCCGAACTTATCGGCAGGCTTCCGGTCATCACTTCGCTGAGCTCGCTTGACAAGAGGACCATGCTGTCAATTCTCACGGAGCCGAAGAACTCCATCACTAAGCAGTATCAGAAACTCTTCAGAATGGAGGGGGTCGACCTGGAGTTCACAGAGGATGCACTTGAATCCGTAGTTGAACTGGCAATGCAGAGAAAGACAGGCGCAAGGGCTTTGAGGTCAATACTTGAAAACGTGATGCTCGACATAATGTATAAGATCCCTTCAAAGGAAAATGTCTCAAACTGCATCATTACCAAAGAAGTGATCACGGAAAAGAAGGACCCGGTCTATCTCAGCGAAAACCGCAGGATCATTGCCTGACGGAGAATGGTGAATAACTTTCCCGTCAGATGCGCACACACCGTCCGGAATTCACACAATAACAATACCGCTTCATGCCAAGGCTAAAGCACACCGTCAAGAAGGACCATACATTTCACGTACGAGAAGATTATTTCAAGAATCTTATCCGCAAGATTGAAGCAGCCGCAAATCAGCTAAAACTTGGCGGAGGCAAGAAGGCGATAGAGAATCTTCACTCAAAGAACAAACTCCACTGCAGGGAAAGGATCGAACTGCTCATTGACAAAGGTTCGCACTTCATGGAGATAGGTTTGTTTGCCGGCTATGAGATGTATCAGGAATACGGCGGCGCTCCTTCATCAGGCACTGTGTTCGGCATCGGCAAGATACACGGAAGGGATTGTGTGATAGTCGCAAACGATGCCACAGTTAAGGCGGGCGCCTGGTTTCCGATCACATGCAAAAAGAATCTCCGGGCACAGGAGATCTCAATGGAAAACAAGCTTCCGATAATCTACCTTGTTGATTCAGCAGGGGTCTTCCTTCCCATGCAGGATGAGATCTTTCCTGACAAGGAACACTTCGGAAGGATCTTCAGAAACAATGCCGTGATGAGTGCAATGGGAATTCCTCAGATCGCCGCGATCATGGGTCCGTGCGTTGCCGGCGGAGCATATCTGCCAATAATGAGTGATGAAGCTCTGATAGTTGAAGGAACGGGAAGCATATTCCTTGCCGGTTCGCATCTTGTAAAGGCGGCCATCGGTGAGAAGATCGGTAACGAGGAACTCGGCGGCGCAACGGTCACGACGGAAGTCTCAGGCATCACGGATGAGAAAATGCCGGATGACAAAGCGTGCATCGAGAAGATACGAAGTCTTGTAAGCAAGCTCGGACACAGTGCAACTGCAGGATTTGACAGGATACCGACTTCCGACCCTGTTCACGCGCCTGAAGATATTTACGGGATCATTCCCGAAGAAAGTACTAAGCCCTACGACACGCATGAACTTATCAACTGCATAGTTGACGCCGGCGAGTTTGACGAATACAAGCCCAATTACGGCAAGACGGTCATCACGGGATTTGCGAGGATTGACGGCTGGGCGGTAGGGATAGTCGCCAATCAGCGGAACATAGTGAAGAGCAGGAAAGGCGAAGTGCAGTTCGGAGGTGTGATCTATTCCGACAGCGCAGATAAGGGAGCCCGCTTCATTATGAACTGCAACCAGAGAAGGATCCCCCTTCTGTTCCTTCAGGATGTGACCGGCTTCATGGTCGGTTCAAGGTCGGAGCACGGCGGAATCATCAAGGACGGCGCGAAGATGGTAAATGCCGTTGCCAACTCGGTTGTTCCGAAGATCACGATTATCACCGGCAACAGTTACGGCGCAGGAAACTATGCAATGTGCGGAAAGGCATACGACCCGAGATTCATATTCGCCTATCCGAATGCTCAGATCGCCGTTATGGGCGGCGCTCAGGCGAGCAATGTCTTGCTTGACATAAAGATAGGACAGTTAAAGAAGGAAGGCAAAGAGATATCTGAAGAGGACAAGAAGAAATTTCTTAACGAGATAAAACAAAGATACGACCTGCAGACAAACATCATGTATGCGGCGGCAAGGCTTTGGGTAGACGGCATCATTGACCCGGCTGACACAAGGCAGGTTGTTTCTCACTGCATTGAGATATCAAACAATAATCCCGACATCCCGAAATTCAATGTGGGTGTGATCCAGACATAGCGGTTCAGCTCTCCCGCTCAGAACATTTCTCAGAATTCTTCCACGATTAAATTCCCGCATGTGCAAAAAATTTATTTGATTTATTAGATTTAAAAACTGATTTTAAACAGATGAGTTATGGTTATACCTGGCTTACAGATTACTCATCATCATTTATGCAATTCCATTAAGTTCGTTTCGGATCTGAACCCCAAACAGGTTCGCCCCAAAAGCTTAATGCCGGATAGTTAACTATGTCGGTTAAAATAAACTTTTGGGAAAATGAAACTTCTGCTTACCGCTTTGTTACCTCTTACGCTTTTGATGTCAGAAACAAAACTTCCATTTCAGGCAGATGAAATGAATACAAATAACGTCAGTTACGGCTCAGCTCTGGCATCTGGCATTTCCATGTTACAGGAATTAATGGTGTTTCCCTCCAATGTCCCGCAGGTTGAGATTCCGCTTGCGGCACACCCGGTAAACAAGGATGTATTCGCGGCGGCTTCCATTACGGGCTATTATCCCGGCGGATACACTACCGGATTTTACAGAACAACAAACGGAGGCGCCAGCTGGACCGGCACTGACGCGATCAGAAATTTGTCCGGGGAGATCATAGTGACGACAGGTGATCCGCAAATAGTCATTACTCCCGATGACAGACACATAGTTTCGTATCTTAAGATGAACGGCTCCGTGTTCAAGCTTGGTGTTTCATATTCCACGAACAGCGGCGCCAACTGGTCATCCACATATTTCGTGCCGGGCGTTGACACAGCAGACAAAGTTGTAATGGCGGTGGATAACTATTCCCAAAGCCCTTACTACGGAAGATGCTACATGGCTTACAGCGAGCGCAGCGGAATTTTCTTCTCATACTCATCCAACAGCGGGACGACATGGTCAACCGTGAAGAAAATATGTCCTTCAAACAGAAATTCTAGAACGGGAGCATCCATTGCAACAGGTCCGGCCGGTGAGGTATATGTTTCGTGGCCGTACTTTTCCAATCAGACCGATTACATCGGATTTGCAAGCTCAACGGACGGCGGCATCAACTGGGATTCCACTGACTTTGCGATCACCACAAAAGCAAGCGCGCCGAGTTTCAGAATGAACCTGAACCTCTGCAAACTCAACGGACTACCGGTCATTGCAGTTGACAAGTCGGGCGGGCCGAATCACGGCAGAATTTACGCTTCCTTCATTGAGAAGAAGGCTTCTGGCTCCCCTGCCCTCGACACTTGCGACATTGTGATGATGAGTTCAACCAACAAGGGAGTAACCTGGAGCTCAAAGAAGAGAGTGAATGAAAGCAGTGCATCATCAAAGAGCTATCAGTTGTTTCATCAGCTTTGCATTGACAAGCAGGGGGGGATCAACTTCATCTATGTTGATACGCGGGACACTCCGACAAATGATTCATTCATGGTTTACATGTCAAGGTCAACCGACGGAGGAAATTCGTTTGCAGATGAAAGGGCAAGTTCTCATAAGTTCAAGTACAAACAACTCCCTTCTGATCAGCGGCTGTTCGGAGTGCCAAGTTACATTGGCTCATACATAGGCCTTGCCGCATCCGCAGACAGAGTGCTGGGAATATGGTTTGATAATGTTGACGAACAGTACAGGGCATACTCGGTTACCATGCCGCTGAGCACTGCACTATCCGTCAAACTCATACCACAGGGGACTTACCTGAGTTCAATGAACAGATTAAGGAACAGGGACTCCGTTACACTCTATCTGCGAAGTTCGGTATATCCGTATCAGATCATTGACTCGGCCCGCTGCCCGCTCGACAGCACTTCATTTACTGCCGCAACCGAGTTCACCGGTTTGCAGTCAGGCAATTACTTCATAGTGGCGGACCACAAAAAAAGCATCAGCGTATGGAGCTCTGCTCCGGTAGCGGTCAGTGCAGGTTCAGCGAACTCATACGATTTCACCGCTGGCATGTCGTCTGCTTTCGGAGACAATCAGATACTGGTTGATTCGGATCCACCAAGATACGCGTGTTATTCCGGAGACGTGAGCAACGACGAGGTGATTGATGTGAGCGATGTTTCTCAGATCGAGAATGATGCCTTTGAATATGTCACGGGAAATGTCATCACTGACATCAACGGAGACGGGTTCGTTGACGTGACAGACATTGCATTTGCAGATTACGGCGCTTCCAATTTTGTGATGTGCGTGACTCCGTGACATACGATCTGCCATTGCAATTATGACCGTGTACATTTTGGAGATCTAAATCGGAAGGATATGGCTTTTCTTCACAAAAGGGAAACCATGGTCACTAAATTGATAATCCGTTTGGACGTGTGTTTGTGATGGAAAATCTGAATGGATATTGGAATTGATTAACACTTCGTTAAGAAAACAATAAGCCCTCAGCAGACATGAGATTTTTTGTTGCGTCACTTTTGATTTCGTCCGGATTCTTTGTTGGTTACTGGAATTCCGGAAGCAAAAACAATTACAGGCCGCCTTTTGTTGACGGCCTTCAAAGTTCATCCGAGCTTTCCTTCTCAGCTCCTTCGGTTGTCTATAATTCTCCTCATCTTCAGCTTGAGACCCCGTTGGTATCTCATCCTGAAAATGATAATATTTTTGCGGCATCGGCAATTACAAACGTTTACCCGGGAGGCTATACAACCGGATTCTACAGAACAACAGACGGAGGCATCAGCTGGAGCGGTACTGATGCAATTAAGACTCAATCCGGTTCAATCATCTCCACCGTTGGAGATCCCCTGATTGCAATTACTGACAGCAGCAGATACATAATTGCATATATCGCAGGAAGGGGCGGAGCGTCATTTGGGCTCGGCGTATCATATTCAACCAACAGTGGCGTGAGCTGGACACCGACTTATTTTATACCCGATGTGAACGGTCCTGACAAGCCTGCAATGAAGATTGACCAATTCAAGGGCAGTCCGAATTACGGAAATTGCTATATCGTTTACAGTGCGCGTGAAGGAATTTTCTTTTCAAGATCTCTTGACGACGGAACAACGTGGTCGTCACCTAAAAGAATAAGCCCGAGGTTGCAGAACAACCGGACGGGTGTAAGCATTGCTACGGGTCCGCAGGGCGAGATCTATGTAACATGGCCGATCAACATAAATCTCAGGAATTATATCGGCTTTGCACGCTCCACCAACGGGGGGAGCAGTTGGGAAAGCAACGACATGTCAATTGAATCCAGCGCAGCCGGATCGGGATTCCAGCTTATTCTCAACACGATAAAGGTAAACGGACTTCCGGCTATTGATGTTGACAAATCCGGCGGCCCTGATCACGGAAGCCTTTATATCACTTATGCAGAAGACAATGATGACGGCTCTCCGTCACTCGATACATGCGACCTGGTTATCAGCAAATCCACTGACCGGGGACTATCATGGCAGCCAAAGAGACTCATAAATAAGGAGAGTTCGGAACCGGGAAATTACCAGGTGCTGGCTCAGCTTGATGTAGATAAGAGAGGCAATGTTAATGTTCTTTATTACGACACAAGGGATACTCCCACCGATGATTCTCTGATGGTTTTTTTTTCACGTTCAACTGACGGCGGAAATACGTTCAGCGACACGAGGATCTCCGACATGAAATTTGTGCTTAAGCGCTTGCCGCGTGAACAGATCCTGTTTGGCATTGCATATTATCTTGGCTCGTACATCGGACTGGCATCTTCAAACAGCAGGATTGTGACTTTCTGGTCTGCTGATTACGACGGACAGTACAGAGCTTATTCGTCCTGGGCGGCTATACCGGCCGAGTCCAGGCTATCACTTAAGGTTTTTCCATCCGGAATTTACAGAAGCGGAGAGAACATTCTCCAAAGGCCTGATTCGATTGAACTGAATGTGCGGGAACAGTCATCTCCTTTTAACATCGTAAAACACGCCGCCGGGATTTTGGATACGGTTTCCGGGACTGCCATTCTTGAGCTTGGGCAGATTCAGCCGGGTAGTTATTATCTCGAGGCAAAACACAAGAATTCAATCACTGTTTGGAGCAGTCAGCCGATGGAGATCCTGCATGATAGTAATTCATACGACTTCACGGATTCTCTCTCAAAATGCTACGGAAGCAATCTCCTGCAGTCTGACCTGGATCCTGTTGTGTATGCAATGTACTCAGGGGATGTGAACAGTGACGGAATAATTGATGTAACAGATGCATCGCTGATAAGCAATGATGCGGCGAATTTCGTGTCAGGAAATGTGCTGACAGATCTGACCGGTGATAATTTTGTGGACATTTCAGACTATGCAATAGCAGACTTTGGTTCGAAGAATTACATCACAGTAATCACTCCGTGATCAGGGATTTCTTGTCTCAACGGAATACCTTTCTTCGAATCCGTTACCGGCAACCGTGATCTCGCCGTTGAGTCCTACATATCCAACTACGTTCCCCTTGTAGGAAAGTGCAACCGGCCTGTCGCTGTATATTCCGTTTGCATTTGCGCTGAATTCAACGACAGTGAATGCAACGGCCCTGCGGTAATCGATCGCCGCAGTGAACGGAATGTCTTCAGCAACAAACCTCTTGAGGAAATCGCTGTTGATCTTTCCGTTGTCAAATCTTATGACCTCGTCATAAGTTCTCGGCATGCGGTCCACATCCGGCGGAGTGATCTCAGTGATCCTGCAAAGGAACACCTTTCCGCTCAGTCCCGCATAAGCATCTTCCTGCGCCGGAAGTTCAGTGGCCAGGAAAAAGAACGCGATGAATGCAAAGCCGATCATCTGTGAATGTCTTATGCCGTGTTTTGTTAGTTGTCTCATAACTCCCTCTTGAGAGCTTCTTTTTCTATTTCCAGTTGTTTGATCCTTCTTTCAAGATTATCAAGTTCTTCAGGCATCGAATCCATCTCGATCCTAAGCTTGGAAGCCGCTTCGTCAATCAGGTCAATTGCCTTATCAGGAAGAAATCTGTCGGAAATGTACCTGTCCGACAACTGCGCCGCCGCCACAATCGCGCCGTCAGTGATCCTGACCCCGTGGTGGACCTCATACTTTTCCTTCAGTCCCCGCAAGATGGAGATCGTGTCGTCAATGTCGGGCTGTCCCACGAACACCGGCTGAAACCTTCTTTCAAGCGCGGGGTCCTTTTCAATATATTTCCTGTACTCGTCAATTGTCGTTGCACCTATCGTCCTCAGGTCGCCACGTGCAAGCGCCGGCTTCAGCATGTTCGATGCATCAACCGAACCCTGCGATGCTCCCGCTCCCACAACCGTGTGAAGCTCGTCTATGAACAGGATTATTTCTCCGTTGGATTCTTCAACTTCTTTCAGTACGGCCTTCAACCGTTCTTCAAACTGTCCTCTGAACTGCGCGCCGGCAATAAGCGAACCCATGTCAAGCGCCACTATCTGCTTCGACTTCAGATTCTCCGGCACATCACCCTGAACGATCCTGTGAGCAAGGCCTTCGGCTATCGCGGTCTTTCCCACTCCGGGTTCACCGATAAGAACAGGATTGTTCTTCGTCCTTCTAGACAGCACCTGCAAGACACGCCTTATTTCGTCTTCCCTTCCGATAACAGGATCGAGCTTTCCCTTTACTGCAAGTTCATTGAGGTTCTTACCGTACTTCTGCAATGCCTGATAAGTGTCTTCAGGATTCTGCCCGGTCACCCTGTTTGTGCCGCGAATGTCTCTGAGCGCTTTCAGGATGTTGTCCTTTGTAATGTCGTTTGATTTAAGGAGTTGTGCCGTTGAAGATTTCTTCGTATCCGCAAGTCCGAGCAGTATATGTTCAGTCGAAACATATTCATCTTTCAGTGCTGAAGCTTCTTTTGCGGCATTTTCAAGCACGTCGTATGCTTCCCTTGAAAAGGTCTGTCCTGCTCCGGCTCCTGACACTTTCGGAAGTTTTTCAAGAAGTTCACCGGTTCGGATCCTGAGGAGATCTGTATTTGCGCCGAGTTTCTGGAGAGTTGATGAGACTATTCCCTCCGGATCCTGAAGAAGCGCCGCGAATATGTGCTCGGGTTCTATCAGTTGGTTTGAATAGTTTGAAGCTATCTCCTGTGCCTGCTGAACCGCCTCCTGAGCCTTTATTGTGAGCTTGTTGAAGTTGAATGCCATTGAAGATGATTGTTTACTTCAAACTAATCCTAAAATTGAATTTTTTCAATTACAAGTTGTATGTCCGTTTTGTAACTTGATTCCCAATGTTTGATGCCTCTCTCGTCATATCAGTGTATGACAAAACCCGTGAGCTGGACCTCATTTTTCATGCCTTGCTGAATCAGGATCTGAACATGAAAAGAATTGAAGTGATAATTGCTGAAGACGGCATGAACAAAGACATTGCATCACTCTCCGGAAAATGGTCGGCTGAGGGCACATTGAACATAGAACATATCACGCAGGAAGACAAGGGATTCAGAAAGAACAGGATACTTAACAAGGCTGTCACAGCCTCCTCTTCACCCTACATTATCTTCATTGACGGCGACTGCATTCCGCACCCGGAATTCGTTTCAGCCCATCTGAACAATGCCGAACCAAACACAGTGCTTTGCGGAAGAAGAGTGAATCTCACAAGAAAGCGCTCTGAAGAAATGACCTCCTCCGAGATCGCTTCCGGCAAATACGCCAGGTCACGCTTCAGCGACATCGTCCATTCAGCGCTCAACAAGCAAAAGCCGGGCTATGAGCATAATGCGGAGGAAGGGATCATCATACGTCAGGAGGGACTGAGAAAGTTGCTGATGAACGAGGATGAACACATTCTCGGCTGCAACTTCTCCGTTCACAAACAGATGCTTCTGAACATCAACGGGTTTGATGAGAACTATGAAGGCCCCGGCCTCGGAGAAGATTCGGACGTTGAGTACAGATTGCGTCTCACCGGAGCCCGGTTCAGATCAGTTCGAAACCTCGCGATAGTTTACCACATGTATCATCCGAAGACAATTGAACAGCCGCGCAATATGGAGTACTTTCTCGGAGTTAAGAGCAGAAACATCTCTTACTGCAGTAACGGGATTCAAAAGACCTGATCGCAGATGGAGAAAGTTACAGGACTTGTGATCTGCAGAAACGAGGAAGCCGGCATAGATGCATGCCTGCGCAGTATCAGCTGGTGCGATAATATCATTGTTGTTGACGCTTACAGCACTGACAATACAGCCGAAATAGCCGCGCGCCATACAGACAAAGTCTATCAGAATGAATGGAAGGGTTTCCGCGAGCAACGGCTCTTCGCACTCTCCAAGGCAGAGGGGGGATGGATCTTCGCGCTTGATGCCGATGAAAGATGCACAGCCGGACTTGCTGAAGAGATAAGGTCATTGATTTCATCAGGCACCGCAGAATTCAACGGATACATGATACCGAGAAAGAACTTCTTTCTTGGGAAGTGGATAAAGCACGGCGGATGGTATCCCGGTTATCAAATGAGATTTTTCAAAGCAGACGGCGCAGGCGTTACCGAGCGCCTGGTTCACGAATCATACACGGTAAAGGGCCCAACAGGCAAACTGACTTCCGACATAGAGCATTACACAGTCACATCGGTTGATGAATACATGAAGAAGATAATGTACTATGCGGACCTGTCTGCGGCCGAGAAGAAGGATCACAGGGTCGGCTTCTATCGGCTCTTCATTTACCCGAGACTGGAATTTGCAAAGCAGTATTTTCTCAAGGGCAGTTTTCTTGACGGAAAAGAAGGACTGATGATCGCCAATTTTCACATGTTCACAAAAGCTCTCACATACATGAAAGTTCTGGAGCTTCAGAAAAAATGAATCTCTCGAGACGGCTGTTCAAATATATAAAGCGGTACAAACCGAATCTTGCGGCATCACTTGTACTGTCCGTGCTTTATTCCCTCTTCAGCGCAGTGGCCGTGTACCTTACAATTCCCCTGCTGAAGACACTCTTCCTCTCGGAAGCAACGGAGCAGACTTCTGTACCCGGAGGGAATTTCATAAGGAGCTCTCTGAAATGGATGGAAGATGCAATCCTGTCACAGGGCCATGCAAGAGGTCTCGCGATCATATGCATACTTATTCTCATAGCTTATCTTCTGAAGAACCTGACAGGATACCTCCAGGCGATCAACATGCAGAAGGTGGAGAAGGGAGTTGTGAGAGATGTAAGGGAAGAACTCTATGCAAAGATCAATTCGCTGTCGCAGAGATATTTCAATACCGAGAGGTCGGGCAACCTTATCTCCAGGATGACAAACGATGTGAACGCACTGCAGGCCGGCATTTCTGCTTCCTTTCTCGATCTTGTGCGGGAACCCGTGATGATGATAATCTATCTTGTGCTCGCATTTTCACTCAGCTGGAAGCTCACGCTTATCTCAATGGTCGTTTTTCCGCTTACCGTTTACTTCATAGTGAAGATCGGCGCATCGCTTAAGAGGAGAAGCATAAGGATGCAGAACAAGGCGGCGGACGTTCTTTCTATAATAACCGAAACGATCTACGGCTCAAAGCTCATCAGGGCCTTCGGCGCATCCGATTACATGAACAGACTCTTCAAAAAGGAATCCGGCGAACTTTACGATCTTACGATGAAGAATGTAAAAGCAAGCGAGCTTACAAGGCCGGTGACTGAATTTCTCTCGATACTCGCCGCCGTGCTTATAATATGGTTCGGCGGAAGAGAGGTTCTTGAAGCAAGATCCCTGGATCCTGAAGAGTTCATAGGATTTCTGTTCATCATCTTTCAGATAGCCACCCCGATAAAGAACCTAAGCGGAGTCAACAACAGCCTGCAGACCGCCTCCGCTTCCGCAGGCAGGGTGTTTGAGATCCTCGACCATCCGATAGAAGTGAAGGAATCGCCTGTTGCAGTTCCGTTCACTGAACTTAAGCACAGTATCAGAATCAGGGACGTTTCATTTGCCTACGAAGAAGGTAAGGAAGTGCTGAATGACATTAGTCTGGAAATTCCGCGATCCTCAGTACTTGCACTTGTCGGGCCGTCGGGCTCCGGGAAATCAACGCTTGCTGACCTCATAGCACGGTTCTATGATGTCAGCTCAGGCTCAATTGTTTTTGACGATGTGGATGTCCGTGATTTCAGACTGGCATCATTCCGCGAGAATATCGGCATAGTTCAGCAGGAGACGATCCTCTTCAACGACACGATCAGGAACAACATTGTTTTCGGAAGGGAGAATGTGACGGAAGAAGAGCTCGAAGAGAAGTGCAGATCGGCAAATGCTTACGAGTTCATAATGCAGACCGAGAAAGGATTTGACACCGTGATAGGAGAGCGCGGGCTGAAACTCTCCGGCGGACAAAGGCAGAGACTTTCCATTGCGCGTACTCTTCTGAAGGATCCGAAAGTACTGATACTTGACGAGGCTACTTCATCTCTTGATACCGAGTCGGAGCATATTGTTCAGAATGCGATCGAGAAGATGATGGAAGGCAGGACAAGCATCGTAATTGCACACAGACTTTCAACGATAATCAATGCGGACAAGATCATAGTGCTTGACAAAGGAAGGATAGTGCAGTCGGGAACACATGAGGAACTCATAAATTCAGACGGCCTTTACAGAAGGCTTTATCTTATCTAACATCCGGCAAAATTGACCGCCGCAAAGGAAAAACTCTCCAGGGCAATTGACATTGCAATTCCGATACTGATTCTGCTTCAGGTGTCAACCGTCAGTATTTCCATTGCAGTGTCTTCAATTATGTTCACCGTGTGGATGTCGCTGTGGCTTTTGCAGATGGTGATAGACAGCAGGAACGCTCTGTCTGTCTTCAGATCTGCGGACCTAAAGGCAATCAACATCTTTGTTGTGCTTTACTTCACGGCTGAAGTTGTTTCAAGGGTTTTTGCGGTGATCCCGGATCATGCTTTTGACAACATTAAGCGGCTTCTTCTTTTCGGAATTTTCTACGCATCCGTAGCAAAGATCACAGGCACGCTAATGCTGAGCAGGATGCTCGTATTTGTTCTCTCCCTGCTTTCCGCCATCTCTGCAATTGAGCTTATAACTTATGCAGTGAAGTTTGGCGAGATGATACAGACTACGCCATTTTCAGAGATACGTATAGACTACTTCAATTATCCTCTCACATCTGCCGAGATCAAGCTGATGGTACTGATGGCCTTCATGCCTGTTGTCCTGGGAAAAGCAGATTTCATCATACGCAGGCCGCTGCTGATCCTGCTTTCCGTTCCCGTTGTTGCCTCCATGCTTCTGACGCAGTCGAGAAATGTCTATCTCGCACTGTTCATATGTCTTATTGTTTACGGCATATTCGAAAGCAGAAAAGTTCTTGCATTCACAGCGGCTCTTACTGTCATATCGTTCCTGGTCCTTCCGGCTTCCGTAACGCAAAGGGTTTCCAGCATCTTCGATACTGAACATCCGAGCAACAGATCAAGGATACTGATGTGGCAAACCGGCTGGAAAATGTTCCTGGACCATCCAATTACAGGGATAGCAGATTCGGATTTTCTCGGAGTTTATAAGACATACAAAACACCCGAATACCACGGCGAAGGAGTTCACATGCACAATAACTTCATGATGATACTCGCAACCACGGGCATTGCAGGTATGCTGGCCTTCCTCGGCTTGTTTGCCGCAATCATCTCGGGACAGTGGAGGATGTTCCGGAGATCAAGAGATGCGCTGAGCAGGGCTCTCATTGCCGGCTCGCTGTATGTAATGCTGTCGTTTCTGATCACAGGCATGTTTGAATGGAACTTCGGCGACCATGAAGTGATGACGGTATTCTTCTTCCTCATCTCAGTGCCGTTTGTTGTCAGCAAAACAACAGACAAAGATGATACAATTGAATTACATAGCAGTTAATATTTCAGTAACTTGATCAGAAAATAATCCATTATGGACAAGGAAAGATCATCACAGCTGTTCATATCGCTCGTTTATACATGGCAGATGCAGGCGATGATACAGCTTGGCAAGATAGCCAATCCCGTTGACGGCAGTTCACAAAGAGACCTGGATGCTGCGCAGGTTACGATTGATATACTTGATATGCTGAAGGAGAAAACATTGAACAATCTGGACGACAATGAGAAGAGGTTCCTCGAGCAGACCATATCCGACCTCAAGCTTAATTATGTGGATGAAAGGAATAAACCCGAACCGGCTGACAGCTCCGGCGACAGTCCGGGCGAAGTAAAACAGGAAAGTGAAGCAGGACAGCCAAAAGATTGAGCCGCCTGTTGCGGGGATCTTCGGTAATCTGTACAAACCGGAGGTCTTCAGTCTCATAGACGGGATCACCGAAGCTCTTGAACTCAATGGATTCAGCTATTTCATTGACCGGGACCTTGCTAAAGCCGCAGGCATCAGATCAACAAGAAACACGGCAAGCGCAAAGTCGATCATCTCAAAGGCGGGCGTTGTGCTGTCCCTCGGCGGTGACGGCACATTCCTCAGCACCGCGCAGAAGGTCGGAGGCACGGACATCCCGATTCTCGGGGTTAACCTTGGACGGCTCGGCTACTTCTCGGAGATCACACCTGAGGAGATCGAAAAGTTCATTCCGAATCTCAGATCAGGCAAGTTCAGGATAAGCGAACAGGTGATGCTTCAGGCTGAGGCGAAGGGCATGAAGAGGCTTTACGGGCTGAACGACATTGTTATCGACAAGAGCTCCTCAATAAGAATGCTGGAGACTGAAACATTCTTTAACACGGAAAGAATTGTGAGGATAATCTCGGACGGTATCATAGTGTCAACGCCTTCTGGTTCCACTGCATATTCGCTTTCGTGCAACGGGCCGATTGTAAATCCGCAAAGCAAAGTGACACTCATAACTCCGATCTCGCCTCACACTCTAAATGTGCGCCCGATCATCGTTCCCGATACGGAAGTCATCCGCATAAAGGTGCTCACAAACGGAAAGGCAAGGATCACCTCGGACGGGCAAAAAGCTTTTGTCCTGAATTCACCGTGCGAGTTCCGCATCTGCAAAGCACCCTTTACCATAAAGGCAGTGAAAAAAACAAACTCCAGTTATTTCCACACTCTGAAAAAGAAGCTTCACTGGGGCGAAGACATCAGGCACGGAAAGAATCAGTAAGGGACTCCGTCCGCGGCCGGAGGGCGCGTCTTGCCAATGAATCCCACAAGCACGAATATCGTGATCAGATAAGGCAGCATCTGGATCAGCTGAGTCGGAATATCAGCGCCTGAGATCTGAAGTGCGATCTCAAGAGCTTCGAACCCGGCAAAAAGGATGCACGCGTAAAAGATGTTCAGCGGTTTCCACTTTCCGATTATCATCGCCGCAAGCGCGATGTATCCCCTGCCTGCTATCATGCCGTCGCTGTAATTGTGCTGTTCTGAAACAAGCCAGATCCCTCCCAGTGCGCTTAGCACACTGCTTATCAATACTCCGTAGTACTTGTAAGCCCTCACTTTTATTCCGAGTGTTTCCGCCGCCCATGGGTTTTCACCGGCTGACCTGAGTCTCAGGCCGAACCTTGTCCTGAACAGAAGATACCCCGACACAAACACAAGCAGTATGCTGAACAATGTAAGCGTGTCCGAAAGAACTTCACCGATCAGCGGCACGGACTTCAGAAAAGGAATATCAGGCAGTCCCTCAATTCTCGGCGTGTTGCTTGAACTGCTGAAGAGCAGGACCATGAGAAACTTCGTGAGGCCGGCAATGAGGAGATTGAACCCGACGCCGGTAACTATCTGGTTGATCTTCAGGCTTACCGTGAGCGAAGCAAACAACAAAGCAAAGAGAAGATTTGACAAAAGACTCAGAGCAAGCGCAGTTGCAGGGCTTCCGGTGAAGATCATGAACACTGCAAATGAGAATGCCGCAAGGTTCATGAATCCTTCGATCGAGATATTGATCACACCTGCCCTCTCGGAGAAGTTCGCGCCGGATGCTCCGAGATAATAAGGCGTCATGAGTCTGAACACCTGCGTAAGAAATGCAACCGAAAAGACAGCTGACAATACTTCCGTCAAACCGCCCCCTTCTTTCTGTAGAAATTTTTCACAAGGCTGTCGGAGGCAAGTATTGAGATTATTATGAGCCCCTGCACCAACAGCATAACTTCCTTTGGCACAACCTGATTCACCGCCAGGCCGCCGTAATCAAGCGCCGCAAACAGAAGTGATGAGAAGATTATTCCGATCGGATTGTTCCTCGCCAGCAGGGAGACAGCGATGGCAGTGAACCCGATATTGTTTGAAAAACCGAGTTCATAGTATCCCTTGTAGCCAAAAATGAAATTCACGCCGGCAAGAGCTGTTATTCCCGCACCGGCAAAAAAGGAGACAAGCAACACTTTGTTCACATTTATGCCTAAGTACTTCGACGCCGTCTCATTGAATCCAACCGCCCTGAGCTTGTATCCGAATGTTGTTTTGTAGATGATCACGTACACGGCGAGCGCTGTCAGTATCGCGAGCACAAATGAGATATTCAGCGATGAACCCTCGAAGAAAGGAAAGACGGCGGATGCCTTTGTGAGCAGTGATGACTCCTGTATGCTTACAGTCCTGAGTGTGGATTTGACGGCGAAGAAGTCAACCATAAGATAATTTACAAGCGCCAGGATTACAAAGTTCATCATGATGGTCGTGATCACTTCGCTGACTCCTTTCTTCACTTTTATCAGTGCCGGGATCAGGCCTGTTAACCCTGCCGCGAGAAATCCGGCAAGCACACTGAGAAGAAGCTGAAGCGCAAACGGCAGACCTTCCAGGCTTACGGCGGTCAGTGCCATCACAAATGAACCCGCATTAAGCTGGCCTTCCGCACCGATATTGAAAATGGAAGCATGGAAGCAGATCGCAAGTCCGCAGGAAATGAAGATGAGCGGTGTCGCCTTGAAGAGCGTCTGCCCTGCTCCGTATCCGCTTGCAAACACATCACTGTAAATGAGCAGGAATACATCAAACGGATCCTTACCTATGACCGTGATCAGGGTCACCAGCAGGGCGAATGTAAATGCCAGCGACAGCAATACTGAGATGATGTTTGCCTTCAGAGAGTTCGTCACTTCTCAACTCCGGTCATTGCTCTACCCAATTCGGCCATCAGTCTTTCTCTGTATTCAGCGCCTTCTTCCCCGGCGCATTTTTTTATCAGTTCTCCGGGCAATGTCCTGACTATCCTACCTTTGTACATCACGCTTATCCTGTCCGACAAAGCAAGGAGCTCTTCAATGTCTGATGAGATGAGAAGCACGGCCTTTCCCCTGTTGCGTTCGTCAATGATCCTCGATGCAATGAAGGCCGAAGCGCTGATATCAACCCCGCGGCTCGGGTGTGCAAAGACTATTATTTCCTCATCTGACAAGATCTCGCGTGCAATAACTGCCTTCTGCTGATTTCCTCCCGAAAGAGAACCGCTCGGCACGTCCGGATCAGGAGCCCTGATGTCGAACTCTTCCATTACATTTATCGAATCAGCCCTCAGGGTACTTCCCGTATGAAATGACAGTCCTTTCCGTTTCAGCAGAAGATTCTCCGCCACGGAAAATTCCCTGATCATTCCCTTCTTATGCCTGTCATCTGGAACGATCGCCGCAGAGATTTCAGAGGGCTCTGCATCACCTTCAAAATCCTTCTCCACCCCGCACACAATATCCGCCAGTTCGCTCTGTCCGTTGCCTTCCACACCTGCTATTCCGTGGATCTCGCCTGCGGCAAGTTCAAGTGAAAGTCCGTCCAGCAGCCTTCTTTTGTCCTTTACATAAGTTACATTCTTCATGCTCAGCAGGACGGGCTGTTTGAATCCGGGTTCAGTCTTTGCATGCGGCTTGGGAATCTCTGCCTCTCCCACGATCGCCCTGCTCACTGCATCAATATCTATCTTGCTTTCTTTTGCTGATGCTTCGAACACAAGCCTGCCTTTCCTCAGAACGCTTACCTTGTCTGCAGATCTTTCGAGCTCTTTCAACTTGTGCGAGATCACAATGACCGTTTTGCCGGCGCTCCTGAAATTCGATGTCATTGTTAAGAATGAATCAACCTCTGAAGGAGAGAGCACGGCTGTAGGCTCATCAAAGATCAGGATCATGGATTCTCTGTAAAGCAGTTTCAGAATCTCGACCTTCTGCTGCATGCTTATCCCCAGATCTCCCGCCCTTGCATCAGGATCTAGGCCAAGTGAATACTCATCGATCAGTTCCTGAAGCTTCCTCTTGCCTCCGGCTTCATCAATTCTCTGAAATCCCCTAACCGGTTCCATGCCAAGTATCACGTTCTCAAACACTGTGAAATCGTCTATGAGCATGAAGTGCTGATGCACCATTCCTATCTTCATTGCAATTGCATCATGCGGAGACCTGAAATTCACTGTTTCGCCGAAGACAGACACCGTTCCGGAATCCTGCCTGCAAAGGCCGAAAAGTATATTCATCAGCGTTGACTTCCCCGCACCGTTCTCTCCGGCAATATAGTGCACGGTATTGGCACCGATCGCGAATGAGATGTCGTCGTTTGCGGAATAGTCTCCGAACTTCTTGCCGATATTTCTGAATTCTACTGCATGCATTTGATCAGCGGACAATTTAACGAAACACACGGAGCAATTTAACTCAAATTCACTTGCGGCATTCGCAGAAGTGAACTCAAAATGTGATTGTTATAAACAGGCAGTCAGGTTATTTTTGTGTTTTTTCTTAATGACAGATTCTTACCGCAAGGCAAGGGAAATAATTGACAAGTCCGGCTCATTTGTGCTAACCACACACGTTGCTCCCGACGGGGACGCAATCGGCAGTGTAATGGCGTTTGGGAAATATCTGATGGCAAAAGGAAAGAAGGTCGAAATAATCAATCACTCACCCACCCCGTTCAATCTCAAATTCCTTGATCCGGAAAACTTGATCCGTGTATTTCAGGATGATCCCGGACATTGCTCACAGCTGATAATGAACTGCGATGCAGTTGCAGTACTTGACACAAACGAGTATCACAGAACCAGGTCAATGGAAACCGTGATACGGGAATCCCCCGCACTGAAGATATGCATAGACCACCACACGGGAATTAAAGAGGAGATGTTCGATGCCGTGGTATCGGAGACCGAGTGCGCCGCAACATGTGAGATCCTTTACGATTTCATTTGCAGTGACAACGATTCATACATAACAAAGGAGATCGCCTCGGCTCTGTATGTGGGGATCATGACCGACACCGGATCATTCAGACATCCGAGGACAGACTCACGCGTTTTCAGGATATGCGCAGAGCTTCTCGACAAAGGCGCCGATCCTGTTTTTCTGTATGATGAGATCTGCAACAGGGTTTCCAAAGAGATGATGCAGCTGCAGGCGGCGTTTCTAAGCGGTCTTGAGTTCCATCAAAACGGAACAATTGTGCTGGGCACCGTCCTTCAAAGCGACTTCAGAAAGTACGGCCTCAGCATTGACCATATAGAAGGTTTCACATCGCTCCTGATGAGCATCGAAGGGATCAAGGTGGGTGTGATGTTTGTAGAGCTTCGTGACAACATAAAGCTTTCATTCAGAAGCAAAGGCAACATCCCTGCAAATGAAATGGCGATCCACTTCGGAGGCGGAGGGCACTTCAACGCAGGCGGCGCTAATGTGAACGGCGCAAATGTTGATGAACTGAAACCGAAAGTGCTTGATGCCGTAATCAAGTATATGAACAAAGTTTAAAAAAAATCAAAACAGAAAAATGAAGATCACTTTTGAGAAATCAAGGATTGACAAGATCGGAGCTGATGCGTGTCTCTTTCTTTTTTATCAGGACAAGAAACTGTTCAATGAGGAACTGAGTGTAATTGAGAATCTGATGAAATGCAAGATAGCAAGGGTCAGCCTGGAGGATTTTGAAGGCAAGCAGAATCAGACTGTGCTGGTATATTCCGGAGACCACAGGATAATATTGTCCGGACTTGGATTCAGAAAGGACCTGACTCTCGAGAGGATCAGAAAAGCCGTTGCAAGGGGCGTCAAGAAGGCAAAGTCCCTCAAGATCAGGAAGCTTGCGATGGAGATCCTGCAGGATCAGACACTTGAGGGGGTTGAAATAGAGGATGTTGCAAGAGCGCAGACGATCAGCTCGATCCTTGCACTGTACACGTTCGATAAGTACTTCACTAACAAGGAAAACAGGGAGATCCCGGGTGTGAAGGAGATCGTTCTCTTCTCACAGTACAATTCGCTCACCAAATATTCAAAGGACATTGAGAGAGGTATCATCTCCGGTAAGATCGTAGGCGAGGCAACAAACTTTGCAAGAGACCTCGGGAACGAACCTTCAAATGTGATCTACCCTGAAACCTTTGCCGATATAGTCGTTAAGCAGTCAAAGAACAGGCCATACACCGTTGAAGTGCTTGACAAGAAATCCATTACAAAACTGAAGATGGGCGGTGTGCTTGAAGTTGCAAGAGGTAGCGGCCGCGAGCCGAGGTTTCTCGTAATAAAATACAACGGCGGCAGGAAGAATGACAGTCCGTATGTGATCGTAGGCAAAGGAGTCACATTCGACAGCGGCGGCATTTCAATTAAGCCTGCCGCAGGCATGGGGCTCATGAAAGTAGATATGGGCGGAGGCGCAGCCGTAGTGGGTGTGTTCGAGGCAATATCACAGCTCAAGCTTCCGTTGAATGTCATAGGGCTCATACCGCTTGTTGAGAATATGCCGAGCGGAAATTCATTCAAGCCGGGTGATGTGATCACTGCATATAACGGAATGACGATCGAAGTTGACAATACTGACGCAGAAGGCCGGCTCATTCTTGCCGACGCACTTTCGTATGCATCAAAGTACAAGCCGAAGGCCGTGATCGATATGGCTACGCTCACAGGCGCAAGCATAGTCGCTATCGGAAGCGTCGCATCCATCGTTATGGGGAACGATCCGGAACTGGTGCAGAAACTGTCACTCGCAGGTGAGCAGACCTACGACAGAGTATGGGAACTTCCCCTGTGGGAAGAGTATGACAGCATGATTGACTCTGAGATAGCCGATGTGAAAAACTCGGGCCAGACGAGACAGGCCGGCACCATACTCGGCGGAATGTTTCTTAAGAGGTTCATTGGAGATTATCCCTGGGCACATGTGGACATTGCGGCAACTGCTATGCGGGACAGGGAGACCGACTATGATCCGAAGAATGCGTCCGGCGCAGGCGTGAGGCTTGTAACTCAGTTCCTGATGAACGAAGCTCACGGCAACTGATAACTGGTCAAAACGTTTCAAGAAGCCCGTCCCGAAAAGGCGGGCTTTTTTGTTTGATATTGCCGAATGCCAAACGCATATTTGCTGACTGTGTTAAGGCGGAAGTTCAATTCAGCAATTACTGAAATCATAAACCCGGAAGCATGACAACAGGCTCACTGAAAGTCATATCGATCATTCTGATGTTCTTCACAGCAAAGAGCATCACCGAAAGCTCCGGTCAAAACTTTGAGCCGAATAATTCCGGCGCCTTTAAACTCGGCAACGAAGTACTGCTCGAAATGCACGACTCCCCTCTCAAAGGCAAGCGCATCGGCATCATTACGAACAACAGCGGAGTTCTGAGCGACGGAAGACTGTTCATGGATGTTCTCAATGAAAGACATAAGCTCACAAAGATCTTCACCCCGGAACACGGATTGCGCGGCAACGAGCAGAACGATGATTATACTGATGACGTGACCGGCGCTTATGTAGTATCTCTTTACGGAAACAGGGAGAAACCTTCACCGGATGATCTTTCGGATGTTGACATACTTGTTTACGATCTGCAGGATGCTTCAGCCCGGTTCTACACATTTATCAACACGCTCTTCTATTGCATGCAGGCCGCGGCGGAAAACAATGTTGAGTTCGTCGTGTGCGACAGGCCGATCATCCCCGACGGAAACTACGTTGACGGATTTGTTCTTGAAGACCGCTTCAGATCATTTGTAGGAATGCTGAACGTTCCTGCCGCATATGCAATGACCTGCGGGGAGATTGCGAGCTATATAAACTCCGAATATCTGAGCGGCAAGTGCAGACTGAACGTGATAAGGATGAATTCATACAAAAGAAACACAAGCTATGACTCGCTCGGGCTTTACTGGAGAACTCCATCTCCCAACATGTACTTTCCGTCCACGGCTGTGGCATACCTGGGAACATGCCTTTTTGAAGGCACAAATGTTTCCGAAGGGCGCGGAAGCCAGAGACCGTTTGAATACATCGGCGCTCCGTTCTGCAATGCCGATCTTCTTTGCAGTGAGTTAAATTCAATGGATCTTCCGGGAGTGAAGTTTGAGCCGGTCTCTTTTATCCCCAAACAGCTTGCCTCATGGATGACACGGCCGAAGTTTGCCGATGAAACATGTTACGGAGCTTACATCAACATAACAGACAGCAGGCGGGCAGAGCCGTTCAAGATTGCAGTTGCAGTGATGCTGAAAATGAAGGAGCTGTTTCCTGATTTCAGCATAAACAAGAACAACTTCATAGACAAGCTTGCCGGAACGGACCGGCTCAGGTTAATGATAGAAAGCGGAAAAAGTTACGAAGAGATCACAGGATCGTTCCGTGATGAGGTTGGATCATTCAAGACAAAGAGGGAAAAATACCTGATGTACTGAATTCAGGCCGCGGCCGTCTTGTTCGGGTAACTGTCCGGATACAGCAGGCATCTCTGAACATGATCCCCGCCTCCTGCAAGCACCGGCCTGATCGTTGAGCAATCGCCGAACACTTTCGGACACCTCGGATGGAAATAGCATCCCGAAGGAACTTTTGCCGGAGAAGGTACATCGCCCGTAAGAATGATCCTCTTGGATTTCTTGTTCGGGTCCGGCACGGGAGCGGCGGAGAGTAATGCCTGAGTGTACGGGTGCATCGGATTTGCGTAGAGTTCGTTGCTGTCTGCGATCTCTACAAGCTGGCCGAGATACATTACGCACACCCTGTTTGAGATGTGCTCAACAACGGAAAGATCGTGTGATATGAAAAGGTAAGTTATGTCGAATTCTTTCTGCAGGTCCTGAAGCAGATTTATGATCTGAGACTGAATTGAAACGTCAAGCGCGGATACGGGCTC
>JAIBBK010000078.1 GCA_019694675.1 Ignavibacteria bacterium | reverse complement strand
TTACCCGGCTTTCAGGACTATCCCCGCCGGTTCATTAGTTTCCGATGAGCCATTGCCACGATTACACAAATGAACGGGGTCTGTTGTGCATTCCGCTCATGTTGGTACCATGAGAGATATTGTTCGTGCATCGTAGCTGAAATACTGCAGTTGAGTTACCGACCCGGGGACTCATTGCGGATTCTGCTGATTGGCCTTCAGGAATTTCCCCGCCGGCATATTCCATTCAGAAGAGCGATTGCCACGAATACACGAATGAACGGGGTCTGTTGTGCATTCCGATCATGTTGGTACAATGAGAGATATTTTTTGTGCATCGTGGCATTCTGGTCTTCCGACAAAGATTTTCGAAGCCGGTGCCACAGTTCCCCGAACCGGCGCCTTGAAAGGGCTATTGCTCTTTTTGACGATTTGCTGAGCGTTCGCAGTCTTTTGCTGAACGTCCGGGTCGATTTCAGAACTTCCCGGCGCTATGGTAGGACGCCCGAACTCTTTGAAAGTGGTGCCGGGACTTTCGTCCGTACTTTTGGTTATATGGTGTGCGTTATAACGAAAGTATCTGTCCAAGAGCTTTGATTTTGTCATGATATCTTTTTAGCATAATTATGAAGAGCGTGGTTTCCCGCTTTCGCGGGAATTACAATTCTGGTTAGGGAAGTTCTTGGACAGACTCGAAAGTCCTGACGCCACAATAAAACAATAGATTTGAGTTCATTGCATAGAGTCGGAGGGTAACTCTATGCGAAGACGAGAACATTCGATGCCTTCGACATCGAGCATAAAAGAAACAATTGCTGCAAACGTTCGATGCCTTCGGCATCGAGCATAAAAGAAACAATTGCTGCAAACATTCGATGCCTTAGGCATCGAGCATAAAAGAAACAATTGCTGCAAACATTCGATGCCTTAGGCATCGAGCATAAAAGAAACAATTGCTACAAACGTTCGATGCCTTCGGCATCGAGTATAAAAGAAACAATTGCTACAAACGTTCGATGCCTTCGGCATCGAGCATAAAAGAAACAATTGCTACAAACATTCGATGCCTTCGGGATTCTTTTAAAATATTAACTTCTATTGACGATAAATTGTGTTGTGAAAATATTTCTTGCTGTGAACACGAATCCCGAAGGGATTCAATGTTTGTAGAAAAATCACAGCAATATACCTGACCCTGAAAGGGTCACATGTTATTACTAATAAAGCATTCTTAACTCAACAAAACCTACTGTATCCAATCAAACAAAAATCTTTCTTCGTATTTTATTCTGAATTTATCCAGTAGGTCCATGTATTCCTCCTTGAATGATTTCTTCTTATGATGATTCTTCTGATTCATAATGTATCTTATTACATTATCGATTTGTGATTGGCTATAGGAAAATGCTCCATAACCATCTTGCCAATTAAATCTGCCACCTGTAAATCGACTATCTTTTATGAAGTCCGTGCTTGATTTTTTTGTCTCTCTGACCAAATCAGATAAGCAACAGCTTGGCTTCATTCCAAAAAAGAAGTGAATGTGATCAGGCATTCCATTAATTGCCAGCATTTTTTGCTGGTTATTTCTGAGTATGCCTGTAATGTATTTGTACAACTGTTCTTCCCATTCCGGTTTGATCAAGTTAGCTCTGCTTTTTACTGCGAAAACGACTTGGATGTAGATTTGCGAAAATGTACCTGCCATGTTAAATCCCTCCCGTTGTTAGTTTATAGTGTCTATGATTTGAGTTCGAAAAGTATTGAGTGAAAGCTGTGAAATTAGGATTGGAGAAGTTGAAGTGGTCTGGCCGTTCTTTCTTCTGTTTTGAATCTGAATATTGGTATCTATATTTCAAATACCAAAATTAAGTATTGGGCAAACAATGTGAAGACTGAGCTTAAGTATTCTACTAACCGTCAACTGTGTCAGAGCGATTAGTATTATTTCCGCCGTTGACCGTCTCAGCCCGCAGCGAAACGAAAGGAAGCTTTCTTAAATTTATATGCGGGCGAGACCAACTACTTACCCTGGCCATTTCCGGAGTAACTTATCCCAGTGAACTCCGCACATCACATAGTGAATTTGCAAAGCTGAAAGATTTTTTCAATAACTCGCTCCCAATCGGGAGAATGAGAGCGAGTTGCTAGATTGGAGCATTCCATGTGGCGTCATTATTTTCCTGTTTGCAGCAGGCAGGTATCATGACACAAATAACTTTCCGTCAAATTGTTGGCGCTAACTCTAAATTAAAGTGAGCCCTTTGCTAATTCACCGGCGGCGGAAGATGATTGGTGGAGGCAAATTTTGCTATTTAATCTCATAGCCGTTTAGGTCAATTTTGAATTGACAACTAAAAAGTTACGGCCATGAAAACACTTACAAGAATAATAAGCATTCTCGGAATGCTTTTTTTGCTTTATACGGCAAGCTTGTTCAGAATTTCTGCCGGAAGTTCAGCACAGACGCAAAATTTTACAGAAGGTCCAAGAGGAATTCTGCATCACCGGTTCAGCAATTCAAATGAACAAACCGTTCCAACGGATCATCTGATCAAACAAATTTCACCAAAAAATCTGAATGATGAATTTGGACAAACTGCAACGAAAAGATTCTTTGCGGGAGATGATACTCTCGTGACAGATGCCATTTCCGAAAGAATTCTTAACGGATATGCCGCAGAAGATGCATTCGGATTTTGTGTGGCAAATGCAGGAGATGTTAACGCTGACGGATTTGATGATGTAATTGTCGGTGCTCCTAATTCTGATTATACAGCAGTTGATGCGGGAAGAGCATATATTTATTTCGGAGGTGTTACCTTTAATTCTACCCCCGATGTAATTCTCAACGGCGGAGGTGCCGGTTACTTATTCGGCAGATCTGTTGCCTGCGCGGGAGATGTAAACGGTGACAGTTATGATGACGTTATAATAGGTGCATATGGATACAATACCAATCAGGGAAGAACTTACATATACTATGGAGGAGATCCTATGAACATCACTGCTGATCTGACCATGACAGGTGAAATCATTGGTGATAATTTCGGTGAGTGCGTAGCAGGAGCAGGTGATGTTAACGGAGACGGATTCTGCGACGTAATTGTCGGCGCACCTCTAAACACGTCAGCTACCGGCAAGTCATATATTTACTTCGGCGGATCTTCAATGAACAATACTGCTGATGTCACCATGACAGGTCCTGCGGTCAACAGCGCTTTCGGACGATCCGTGTCAACAGCCGGCGATATGAACGGTGACGGCTTCTCTGATGTGATCGTAGGTGCAAGCAGTTACAATACAAACACAGGTCGCACATATGTTTACACCGGCGGAAGTACCATGGATAATGTTGCTGACCTTACAATGACCGGCTCTGCATCAAACTATTACTTCGGTTACAGAGCAACAAATGCTGGTGACATGAACGGCGACGGTTTTTCAGATGTAATTGTCGGTGCAAATGGCTACAGCAGTTCAAGGGGGAGAGCATACATTTATTTTGGCGGGGCTACACTTAACAGCACGGCTGACATTCTGCTATACGGCGAAGCAACGGGAGATAACTTTGGCATCTGTGTCGCACCTGCCGGTGATTACAATTGCGACGGCTATGGAGACGTGATCATTGGCGCAAACAGTTTCAACTCAGGCACAGGCAAGGCTTATCTTTACCAGGGAGGCGAAACGCCGGACGACAATGCAGACAAGTTCTTCAACGGTGAAGCAGAGTCGGATGCATTTGGCACTTCCATATCTCTCTGTGGAGACATAAATGGTGATGGCAATTCTGATCTTGTTGCAGGTGCATACTCAAATGACATCAATGGTTCCAATTCCGGAAGAGCTTACATCTTCATGAATTCAATGTCAGGGCCTGATATTCCGGATCTGACAATTACGGGTGCATCAGATGACGATTTTCTGGGGTATCCTTCTTCAAAAGCCGGTGATGTGAACGGCGACGGATATGACGATATAATTGTCGGTGCATCGAGTTATAATGCAGGCACAGATCAGGGCAGGGCTTACATATTCTATGGCGGTGCAATAATTAACAACACTTCCGATGTTACTCTTACCGGTGTATCGGCTTCTGATTTTTTCGGCAATTCAGCTACTTATGCCGGCGATGTGAACGGAGACGGGTATGATGATGTCATTGTTGGCGCTGACGGTTACAATGCCGGAACAGATCAGGGAAGGGCATATATTTATTTCGGAGGAAGTTCGATGAACAGTACGGCTGATGTTATTCTTACCGGTGCCTCGGCAGGAGATAATTTTGGCTTTAGTACTTCTGACGCAGGAGATGTAAACGGTGACGGATTCGGAGACGTTATTGTAGGTGCGTACGGATACAATGCGGGCACTAATGCAGGCAGAGCTTACATATATTTTGGCGGGAGTGCGATGAACAACTCAGCAGATGTCACACTCTCCTATTCCGGCAACTATAATAACTTTGGCTATTCAGTTTCAGGCGCCGGTGACCTTAACGGCGACGGATATGATGATGTTGTTGTAGGTGCATACAGATATGATGGCGGTACTGATCAGGGACAGGTACTGGTTTACTTTGGAGGTAGCAATATGAATATTTATCCCGATCTCATGATAACCGGAGCGTCTGCGGGTGACGGATTTGGTGAATCCGTTTCTGAAGCAGGTGATGTTAACGGAGATGGATATGCCGATCTTATAGTCGGAGCGTATGGTTACAACGCAGGCTACGGCCAGGGAAGAGCATACATTTACTATGGAGGTCAATCTATGAACGCCACCGCTGATGTAACCATAACCGGCACCTCTAACGGTGACGATTTCGGGATTTGTGTATCAAGGGCAGGAGATATCAATGGTGACGGCTATTCCGATGTTATTGTTGGGGCATACAGCTATCCATTTGGTTATGCAGCGGGCAAGGCCTATGTTTATTTTGGCGGGAGTGCGATGAACACAACAGCAGATATAACAATGGACGGAGAGGAAAATTCTGATGCCTTCGGAGGCTGGGTCTCTTCAGCCGGAGACATGAATGCGGACGGACTGGATGACATTGTTATAGGCGCTCCCTGGTATCAGAGCCTGGCATACAGGGGAAGGGCGTATCTGTATATTTCCTCTTCACCGGAAGTAAAGCCTAGAATTTATTCGGCAAAAGATGTTCCGTTCGATCAGGGAGGAAATGTAAAGCTCAGATGGAATAGAAGCGGTTTTGACGCCCCCGGACAAAGTCTTGTCACTTCTTACAGAGTAGAGATAAGCGATCCGCCTGCGGGTGGAAACTTCACCTGGGAATTGGCGGGAAGCGTTTCAGCATCAAACAATACTACATATCAGTTCACTGCCAATACACCTAATGATTCTATGAGCGGCAATTCAGGAGTTCAATATTTCAGGATCACTGCAGTCACATCTGACCCTGATCAGTCCTGGAGATCGAACATTGTATCGGCATACAGTGTGGATAACCTTGCTCCGTTCGCACCGCAGAACCTGAACGGAACACCGGATAACAATTCGATTTACCTCGATTGGGATCAGAACCTTGAAGTTGATCTTCATCACTATGTAATATACAGGAACGGTGTTGAATATCAGAATTCTGTAAACAGCTTCTTCGATGATGCTTCGGTACAGGAAGATTCAACTTACAATTATCAAGTATCAGCAGTGGATATTCACGGGAATATCAGCGGACTTTCCAACATTGAAAGCATAACTTATAACAACTTTGGCAACATCATCCTGAGCGTGATCATGGAAGGATTCTATGATGCAAATCTGAATGCAATGAACGCAAGTGATACCGCGGGTATCTACCTTAGAAAATCCACTTCACCGTATACAATCATTGATTCGTCGAAGGCAGTGATCAACTCAAGCTCATTCACTGGTTCGTTTAACATGATGAATGCGGCTACCGGTAATTACTACATTGTGATAAGGCACAGGAACACTCTGGAAACATGGAGTGCTGCACCGGTTGCCTATACTGCAGGCGGTGTAACCAGTTACAGCTTTATTACTTCAATAACTCAGGCATACGGAAGCAATATGATACAGATAGACGCATCTCCGTTGCGCTTCGCAATTTTCAGCGGTGATGTGAAAAGGGACGGAACGGTTGATGGGACCGATGTCAGTGCAATTGATAACGATGCTTACAATTTTGTCAGCGGGTATGTTGTATCTGACCTCACAGGTGATAATTTTGTTGATGCTTCTGACTTTTCCATTGCCGACAACAATGCTGCAAACTTCGTGAGCATAAGCAGACCGTGAAGTGGAAAGTGGAAAATGGAAAGCGGTGAGTGGAGAGTTGTGAGTTGTTACAAAATTTCGATTCCTTTTACAATTGTCATTCCCGCGAATGCCTGCCCGAAGTCATATCTAAAGATACACTCTCAGCAGGCGGGCGGGAATCTACAAGCAAAGAATACACAATTCAGTGGATTCCAGCCCTTTTGCAGAGAGTGCAGTTGATTAGCCGACTGCGGGCAGTCTGAATTCATGTGTTCGTTGCAAGAAATCATAAAATGTTTACAGATACTTGTTAACGCCGGAATCACGAAGTACGAGGAGACTCCGGCGTTGGCGATATTTTTAATTTCACTTCACGGCCTTATCACACTCACAAAGATTGCAGCGTTGTTGTCAGCAATGGCAAAGTCGGGTCCGTCAACAGAATTATCGCCGGTAAGATCTGCCAGAATCTACCCCCTCACCCTGCACTCTCCATGCGGAGAAGGTGACTACCTTAGTTCTCAATCCTATTAATTGCTCTTTCTAAGATTTGAATTCGTGCATTCGCGGCAATATAGCTACGGTGTAATTGCACCAACAAAATTAGCCGCATTGTTATCCGCTATAGCAAAGTCGGTTCCGTCAACAAAGTCATCACCCGTAAGATCAGTCACAACATATCCGCTCACAAAGTTTGATGCGTCATTGTCAACCGTGCTCACATCAGTTGCATCAACGGATCCGTCCTGATCCACATCGCCCGAGTAAAAAGCATATCTCACGGGTGATGCATCAACCAGTGTCATATTGTCTCCGTATGCCTTCGTGTCTGCGGTTGTGAAATTATATGTCAGAGACGAAGCAGTAAACACCTGCCCTGTCTTGCTCCAGGTTTCAATTGAGTTTCTGTGATTAACCTGAACAAAGTACTGCGTGTTGTTGACAAGACCGGTAAAACTGAAAGTACCATTACCCAAAGAATCCAGATAGGCTTTCGCAGTTCCTGCTACAGGATACGGAGATACAGTTGTCCGCATCGTGATCTTTACTGTATCTTTTTTCATTTTATTGCCTGCAGAATTATAGAATCCCTGAACTAATCCTTTGAATGAATAACTGAAAACAGAAGGCGGGACAGTTCGCGCTTTGATGCTTCCCGAAGGTACGGGCACATAGTTAACGTAATACTTCCATGGACCGAACTTCTGATAAGGGTTGTTCACAAGACTGTACTGAACCCTTGCTCTCCATTTGTATTCTCTGTTTGTAAGAAGTCCTGAAATATCTTTGTTGAACTGAATACCGGGAACTCCGAGATCAGTAGTTGTTCCTGAACCGGTTGATGAAACACTGTTTGTTAATACCGGACCACTGAAAGGCAGGCCGTTGGCTTTGTATTCATATACAATCTTCCCGTCTGCTCTGCCAAAAGGACTTTTCCCGAAAATGTTGATCCTTGCCTGACCGTTTGTTCCGGTCAATCCTCCTGAGTAAACGATGTTTGATGATCCCGGCTCATACTGTGCAACTGATGTACTCATTCCTGTTACTTCATTTCCGTAATAAACAAATGCTCTGCCCTCATCTTCTTGTCCGTTATCAAACAAGTTTGCACCCGCAATTACGTCGGAAAATCCATCACCGTTAACATCGCCCGCTGTTGAAACGCACATGCCAAGTGTTGCATTCATCTGATTACTTTCCGCTGTCCAGTCAGCTTCTGCCGAAAGTCCGGAAGCCGAGCCAAAATAAACAAAGGCTCTGCCTTCATCAGACTCTATACTGTCATAAGCAGGAGCCCCCACTATTACATCGGAATATCCGTCCCCATTCACATCACCGGCGGTGGAAACGCTGGTTCCGAACTGTGCGCCAATGACTCCAAGTGACTGATTGCTTTCTGCTGTCCAGTCTGCCGATGCCGATAATCCGGAAGCCGAGCCATGAAATACAAAGGCCCTGCCCTCTCCTGTTTCTCCATTTGTATAAAATCGTGCGCCAAAGATCACATCAGAATAGCCGTCGCCATTTACATCTCCCGCTGCAGATACATTGCCAAGATAAGCGCCAGCCTGATCGCTTTCAAATGTCCAACTTGCCAGTGCAGATAATCCTGAAGCCGAGCCGTGATATACAAATGCCTTCCCTTCATCCGTTTGTCCGTTATCAAGCCTGATTGCTCCTACAATCACATCGGAATAACCGTCACCATTAACATCGCCCGCGCCGGATACACTGCTGCCGAACAAGGCTCCGCCCTGATTACTCTCACCGTTCCAGCACACAACAGATGATAGACCCGCGGCAGAACCGCAATATACGAATGCCATGCCTTCATTATTATTTCCATTGCTGTATGACTGCGCACCAACGATCACATCAGAATATCCGTCACCATTAACATCCCCGGCAGTTGCCACAGAAGAGCCGAATTCTGCAGTTGCCTGATTGCCTTGAGATGTCCAGTCAGCATTTCCGGGAGTACCATTTGAACCTAATCCCGTTGATGAGCCGTACCAAACGAAAACCTGTCCTTCATCACTTTCACCATTGTCATATAGATTTGCACCGACAATAATATCTGAGTATCCGTCACCGTTGACATCGCCGGCCGTAGATACACTATATCCAAAGTTTGCACTGGCCTGATTGCTTTCAGCTGTCCAGTTTGCCGATGCAGGAAGTCCGTTAGCGGAACCATGATAGACATATGCCCTGCCTTCATTTGCCTGGCCGTTCTCATACTGGAAGGCTCCTATGATCACGTCAGAATAACCATCGCCGTTCACATCTCCTGCCGTTGAAACGCTCCAGCCGTAATTTGCATAAGCCTTATTGCTTTCGTATGTCCGGTTAGCTGAAGCGGATGGACCTGAAGGTGCGCCGTAATATACAAATGCCTTTCCGTCATTGGATGAAATGACCAACTGATTTGCACCGATTATCATATCACTGTATCCGTCACCGTTTACATCTCCGGCTGTTGAAACACTCCAACCGAAGTACATATATGGCAGATCTCCTTCCTCTGACCAGTTTGATGTATCTGATAATCCGGTAGAAGAGCCGAAATAAACGAATGTTGCTCCCTCCGATACTTCAAAACCTGTAAACAGAAGAGCTGCAATAATTACATCTGAATATCCGTCACCGTTAACATCGCCCGCAGTGGATACCTTCCAGCCAAATTGTACATTCGGTTGAAGTGTATATTCCGCAGTCCAGTTTTCCGCAACAGATAACCCTGCCGCAGAACCGTGATACAAAAATGATTTGCCTGCTGTATAAGATGAACCAATGTCAAAGCCGGTAGCACCTACAATTACATCAGAATAACCGTCACCGTTTACATCGCCGGCGGTTGAAACGCTGTTACTGAAGACGGCGCCAGCCTGATTGCTTTCTGCAGTCCAGCTTGCTGAAGCCGACAGCCCTGCTGACGAACCGTTGAATACAAATGCTCTTCCTTCATCCGTCTGCCCGTTGTCATATTCCGGCGCACCCACTATCACATCTGAGAATCCGTCGCCATTAACATCACCTGCTGTGCAAACGCTATGACCGAACAACGCAGAAATCTGATTGCTTTCCGCTGTCCAGTTTGCAGAATCGGATAATCCGGTTGAGGAACCGTGATATACAAATACCTTGCCTTCCCTGTATTCTCCACTATTATAGTATGGTGAACCTATAATTACATCGGAATATCCGTCGCCGTTCACATCGCCTGCAGTTGATACATATGTGCCGAATCTTGAATCCGCCTGATTGCTTTCTGCTGACCAGTCAGCGTTGGATGGAGTCCCATTTGAACCCAGACCGGTTGATGAGCCAAGCCAGACAAACACCTTGCCTTCCCTTGTTTGTCCGTTGGCAAGAAGTTGAGCTCCGACAATTATGTCAGAATATCCGTCACCGTTTACATCACCGGCCGTGGAAACACAGTCACCGAAATATGAAACGGCAATATTACTTTCGGCTGTCCAGTTTGCGGTAACGGAAAGACCGGTTGATGATCCGTTATAAACGAACACCCTGCCTTCACTTGTTTGTCCGTTGCTGTAACTTCGCGCCCCGATGATCACTTCAGAATATCCGTCGCCGTTCACATCACCGGCGGTCGAAACGCTGTATCCGAATTCCGTATCTGCCTGATCACTTACCATTGTCCAATCGGGAGTAGAAGATAGCGGGTCGATTGTGACAGGGTAGACTGCATCTTCGTCGTTTACGACTATTGAGAATGAATTAGGAATTAGGAATTTAGAATTAGGAGTTTTTTTGTCCTTAGATATTGGATCACTGATTCCTGATTTTGTTCTTAATTTGTAATTGTTCTTTTCAAAATACGCTCTCAATTCCTTCCCGTTTGCATCCCAAACTTTGAGCGCAGAGTACTTCATCTTCTCCTCGCCTTTTTCATTCTTGAACATCAATGCATCAGCGCCTACAATCATCTTCAACTTAGTATCTGCTTCAATATCAAGTCTCAGTTTCTCTTCGCCTGCAGGTTTTTGTTTTATTATGAAGTCTTGTCGCATACCGTCTTTGTCATTTGTATAATCTATTCTGATGTTTTCATTTTCTATCCATGCCTTGTTGCCGGCTGCCCGGATCTCACTATTTTCAATTCCTGATTCGAAACTCCTAAGTCTTAATTGAACTTCCCACTCATTCTTCTCGCCTCCCACATCACGTGTCTTAGCAGTGAAGCCATCGTTGTGATAAATGAAGCGAATGTTATTGGCACGGTTTGGCGATTGATAAGCTCCGAGCTCTTCGTTGTATGAGATATTGTATTCTTCTTTCTCGATCTGTTCCATTGCTTGCTGATACCAGCTCTTATCATATGATTCAGATGAAGAGTCATTTCCTGCTGTTTGTTTCAGATTCCCGGTAAGTGCAGGATAAGGCGGGCAATGAAGCGGGAATGATTCAGAAGTACGTTTCCCGGACCCCATGCCGTTTAGCGGATCAACTTCTGACATTGAAGTAGTCATTAGGATCGCAACGAATGTAAGCAAGATTGTTTTCATAGTGCAGAATGTATAATGTTTAATTTGCATTCGAAAAGAACACGATCAAAAAGACAATAATAACCCGGCATACCGGTGATGCCTTTATGAATACTTGCATGCCTGCACAGATTCGGGTTATTATTGTGTTCAATTCGTCTCAGTTAATTTTGTGACAAAACTATGGTATTCGGATGGTATTCCCTACGGAGATTTTTTTTGAAAATTCACTTTTTAGTAAGTGAAAGAAATAAGGGAGGATTGTTATTTTAAATGAGTCATTCACCAAAATTCATTCAAACACTTCATGAATCTCACAGCAGCGTAAATGCAAAAGAGTGCATTGATGGAAATTGTTAACAGCTTTACGGCTGAGGAGTCGGAAAGATTTTCTGAGTTCCTAAGTTCACCGTACTTTAACAAGAACAACATTGTAATCAGATTGTTCGACATCATAAAGAAAAATTTACCGGTTACCGAAGAAGACTTGCTGAACAAGGAAACGGTTTGGAAAGCTCTTTACCACGGCAAGCCTTACAATTACGGCACAATGAAGAACCTGATTCACGAGCTTACACAACTTTCCGTTTACTTCATTTATCTTGAAGAACTTGAGAATACAAAGCAGGTGCGTAATGTGCTTACTGTTTCCGCGCTGAGTTACAGAAATGCAGACAAGGCTCTGAAATCAAAACTGAAGCAGATAGAAAAAACATTTACCGGGAAATCGTTCAGAGATCTTGAGTATGTGCTCAGCGACTACTACATGGAGATGTCGAAGATCTTCTGGACAAAATGGATGTACCAGAAATCGCACCAGCTTAAGCGGGCATCGGAGAAAGATTTTCTCGCAGGCTCGGCAACAACCGTTTACAGTTTTCTGCTTTACCTGTTTAAAATGACCAACAATATCACTGTTCAGTCGAGCGATCACAATTATGAGCTTGACAAAAATCTTGTCATAAATCTTCTCAGGGAATTCGGTACAGAGAAGATCGAAAGAATATTGTCTTCGGTCAGGGAATATTCTGCGCGCGATTACAAAGTACTCAGTGTCTTTTGGGATATGTGCAGATCGCAGTTGTTTGATCCCGGACCTGAGCAGTATTACAAGTTCAAGTCATCACTTACGGCGAATGCAAAGATATTCAGCCTTCAGGATCTTGAAGACCTCCTTACCTGTCTTGTAACAACTCTGTTTGGACTGAAGGAATCAGAGATCAACAAGTACAGGGAGCGGATAGATATTTTCGACATAATGATTGCAAACAAGATCTTCATTCAAAGGAACAGAATTCTTCCGGTGCATCTCTTCATACTTTATATATGGAATCTTTTCAATCTGAATGATTATGAAGGAATTGAGAAATTCATAAAAAAATACGGTAAGTATCTGACCGAAGACAAGCGGGAGAATGCATTGCGGTTTTCCGAAGTATGCCTTAAGATCGGGGAAAAGAATTTTGCAGAAGCATTGGAAATACTTCTTAAGATCGGGTATGATTACTCTGCCATGAAGATCTATGTCAAGCACATAAAAGCGATCTGTTACTACGAACTCAATGACAGTGCATCATTCATCTACGAGAATGATTCGCTCAGGAATTTCCTTAAAAGCAACATGAAGGTAAATGAATCAGTAAAGGAGAGTCTGAAAAATCATTACAGAATGATCAGCAGAATGTTTCAACTGAGGTCAAAATTTGACATTGCAGAGTTTAAATTCTTGAGGAAGGAAGTTACTGAATCAACAGCGAACATTGATTCATGGCTCTTGAAGAAAGTAAACGAATTGAAAGACAATTAATGGCGAATGTAATGATACGACTTTCGGCTGTGCCGTTGTTATGAAGCTCATAGTTCCGAGAAGTCAATTGGCGATGGGTATGAATGACAGTGAGCCGGTTGCTATATTAACGGCGTTGGAAATTCAGAAGCAAGAGTGAGTCGCGTAGAAGATCTGCAAAACGATATTTGCTTCCGCCGGTTTTGGTTTCTCGTCCCCGCAGAGGTACCCGCCAGCTTTATACAATGGACATAAAATTTCATTTTGCCGAGGCGGGAACTCTGCGGTAAACAATTTCACTATCAAGAGCTTCTTAGCAAATTGAAGTTATTCAATTTAACATTTCCTTCCGCAGAATCCCCGCAGGTGCTGTTACCGGATATGTAAAGCAAATAGTGCGGGTGACTCTGCGGGGATGTAAATGCTGCAAATTGTGTGTCAATCAATCGGCCATAATGTTGTGTGACAAAGAAGAAGCTCTAAGCTGATTAACTGTTGACCGAAAAACAGAAGATATAGATTCAACAGGGTCTTTCATGTAAGTAAAGGAATGTCATTGGTAAGTGATAGTGAAGCCATTTTCCGCCGTCGCAGGTATTGGCCAGAAGAGAAATAGCAGGAAGTTCCCTTAAATTCACATGAGTGCGAGACCAACAACTTATCCTGGCCATTTCCGATGCCATTTACTAAGAATTTCTCCACACATCACATAATGAATTTGCAGAGCTGAGAGATTTTTTTAATAAGTCTCTCCCAATTTCCGGATCGGGAGCGCAGGAACTGTCGTTACGAATCAGGAGATTCGTAACGAGGGATGAAATCATTCATTCAAATGACAGCGCATCACAAAATGAAATTTTGATGCCGCATGATGTTGAGTAAATTCTGCCCGTTAAGTAAATGAATTACGAGGATGTGTGCCATGAGGATAATTGACAGTTGTAAGTTGTTGGTGACTCTCACAGTGTTCGGGAACACTAACAGCGGCGGAACAACCTAATTTGGGTTCTAGACAGAATCATTCCGGGCGGCAGATTCTCAGACTATGCGGAGAAAAGATCGTGAGGCTTTTCACAGATACATTGTATACAATAATTATGCTGGTTATTTTGTCCGATTGATTTTGGCTGTCCCATCCACCCCGAATCTGAAAACTTAATCTTTAACCAACTTTAAATTCTAATGAGAGAAAGATTTCTATTGGGCCTATTGGTCTTAGCTATTGCCATATCCGGCTGTTCATCAAGCAATATGTCCCGGGTTTCCGAGCCGGATGCTGTGCAGGTATCGCTTGATCTTGTCAATGTAAAAGACGACAAAGTCAGAGTCACCGTTACTGCTCCTCAAATAGAGTCTGAGTCAATATCTTTTCAATTGCCAAGAATCATTCCCGGCACGTATGCAATCGCTGACTATGGAAGGTACATAGAGGATTTCAGTGCTTATGACAATTCGGGGAATAAACTTTCTGTCTCCAGAAAAGACACAAACACATGGGTCATCAGCGGAGCTACTGATCTTGCAAAGGTCACTTATCTGGTAAACGATACTTACGATTCCGAACAAGGAGGAGCATTCTCTGAAGGGACTCATACGATCTTTTCACCTGCAGGCACAAACATTCTTGCAGGCAAGCAGTTCATGCTTAATATGAGCGGCTTTGTCGGATACTTTTCGGGCAAGAAACAATTGCCATACAAAGTTGTAATAAAGCATCCGCAGAATTTGCAAAGCTCGACAGCTCTCATAGATGAAAACCCTGCAATGAATGCAGATGCATTTACAGTGTCGCGTTATGCGGAACTTGTTGACAATCCAATAATGTATTCAGAGCCGGACATTGCAACTTCAAAGATCGGGAACATGGATGTGCTGCTGAGTGTATATTCACCGAGAAAGAAAGAGATCAATGCAATGGCATTGTACCCTGATCTGGAGAAAATGGTTCGGGCGCAGAAGAATTATCTCGGAGACATAAATAAGACCAAAAAGTATGCCGTGTTGACTTACATAACAACGGGTGCAAAAGATGATGCCAGGGGAATCGGTGCTCTTGAGCATAACAGTTCCACTACTGCTATTTTTATGGAATCAATGTCAAGCAAAGATCTGATACATGTTATCAGCCACGAGTTTTTCCATACACTTACTCCGCTCAACGTCCATTCTGTAGAGATTCAGGATTTTGATTTCAATGAACCAAAATTGTCAAGACATCTTTGGATGTATGAGGGCTTCACGGAATATTTTTCACAGCATTTTCAGGTACATGAAGGACTAATGACTGAAGACGAGTTCCTTGCTCAAATGGCAACTAAAGAGAAGACTTCAAAAGTGTTCAACGACAGCTTGTCTTTCACTGAAATGAGTATGAATGTTATTGATGAAAAGATGAAAGCACAATATCCGAATGTGTATGAGAAAGGAGCTCTGATGGCAATGTGTTTGGATATTATTATCAGGGATAATTCAAACGGAGAGAAAGGCATCTTAAAAATGATGGGGGAGTTGTCACAGAAATACGGTCCCAATAAGCCATTCAACGATGCTGATCTTATTCCGGAGATCACACAAATGACATATCCTGAAGTAGGGGAGTTCTTGCAGAAGCATGTAGTTGAAGGAGTGCCTGTGGACTATGCGGAATATCTTAAGCGTGTCGGCGTGGAAAGGACAATTGTAAAAGAACCTACTCAGCTTGTGTTGATTTTAGGCAGTATACCATACATCAGGGTAGATACAGTGGAAAAGAAAGTTACAGCTGTAGTAAATGATGATGCCAATAATTTTGTCAATGCCCTTGGCATAAAGAACGGTGATGAAATAATTGAATGGAACGGTCAGCCGATTGATGCATCAAGCATAATGAGTGCGGTTATGGCAACATACGGAGTTCAGGAGGGAGCATATACCACTATTAAAGTGAAGCGCAATGGGGAGGTGATCGAGTTGAGTGGAAATGCAAGGCTAAATTACATAGACGGTTCAGGATATAAGTTTACAGATCAATCAAAGATGAAGTTGAAAGATGCCTGGCTTAAGGGGTGAAGCTGAATTTGCTGATCATGCGTCAGTGAAAGAGTAATTCCGTTGTTGTTGGGTTTCCCAAAAGTTTGCATGAAAGCATTTCACAAAGAGTGGTAAGTATAAAGGAAGACTTTTAATAACTCGCTCCCAATCTCCAGAGGCTGTGTGAAAACACAGCCTTATCAAAGTGTCATTCCCGCGAAAGCGGGAATCTGTTTCAGGAATAATACTTTTCTGATAAATATTTGTCCATCAATTCCCTTTTCACACAGCCTCTCCAGATTGGGAGCGCAGGAACTGTCGTTACGAATCAGGAGATTCGTAACGAGGGATGAAACTTCCGTCCCGGCACATGTTAACTATTTGCGTCAGGACGCCTGGCTGCAGGCAGGAAAGTTCTGACGTCACAAATAACATTCGATGTCTTCGGCATCGTGCATAAAGGAATCAATTTCTACAAACATACGATGCTCTCGGCATCGTGCTTAGAAGAATCAATTGCTGCAAACATTCGATGCCTTCGGCATCGTGCATAAAGGAATCAATTGCTGCAAACATTCGATGCCTTCGGCATCGTGCATAAAGGAATCAATTGCTGCAAACATTCGATGCCTTCGGCATCGTGCATAAAGGAATCAATTTCTACAAACATAGGATGCCTTCGGCATTGTTTTAAAATAAGAGCTTTAACGACAATAGATTGTGCTGTCAAAACATTTCTTGCTGCGAAGACGAATCCCGAAGGGATTCAATGTTTGTAGAACAATCACAGCAATATACCTGACCCTGAAAGGGTCACATGTTATTACTAATAAAGCATTATTTGTAGTGTCGGATTCCGTCCCGACACATGTTAACTATTTGCATCAGGACGCCTGTCTGACGCCAGGCAGGCCTGCCTGCGGCAGGCTGGAAAGTCCTGACACCACAATAAAAAGAATTATATGGATGCGTGCATTGAAGACGATTGACAAGTGTAAGTTGAACTTACGACTGCCAATGCACGAACAACGTTACAAATCAGGAGAGATGGAATGAAAGGAAAAGTAAACCCTTTACTATTCTACCGGCAGCTCAATGGAAAATTGAAAATACTGAGTGCTGTCAGTAAATTAAAGAGCCTCGCACAGCAACAATAGCTATGTTGCATATGACAAGGCTCCCCTGAGCATTACCCTTCTCTTTTCAGCTATGGTCTTACGACTGAAACGAAGTTGTAAGCATTATTGTCAGCTATTGAATAGTCGGTGCCGTCTGTGAATCCGTCACCGGTTATGTCAGTCTGCAGATATCCGGTCAGAAAATTGGTCGCATCGTTATCTATCAGACTGAGATCGGTCGCATCTATCGTCCCGTCCTGATTTGCGTCACCGGAATACAACGCGAATCTTAAAGGTGAAGAGTCAACCTGTGCCTGATTACTGCCGAAAGCGTTAGCTGCGGACGTCTTGAAATCATACTGCAATGTAATGAACGGCTGATACACCTCGCCTCCTGATTTGCTCCAGGTCTCTATGGAATTTCTGTGCTTGACCTGAATATAGTAAGTGCCCGAAGCAAGATTTGGAAAGAGAACTTGAACGGCAAGCTGTACAGAATCAACAACTCCCTTCGCGGAATCCACAATACTGTATGGAGAGTTTATGTTTCTCAGATATACCCGCACTGTATCTTTCATATTCAGCCTGTTTGTCACAGGATTGTAGAATCCTTCCATCACCAGACCAATCACTGCAGTTATCCTGTTGTCGCTGGCCGCCCATCTTGAAAACGAGTTCAGATTGCTGATGGTTACTTCATTGTTGACTGGATCGGGAGTGCCGCCCCTGTTGGTCCAGTTTGTGCCTGCGTTTGTTGAACTGCTAAGTGCAAGAATGTTTTCATTGTTTCCGTTAAGTTCAGAATCATCATACTTGAAAACGAGTGTTGCATTTAACCCGCTGTTATTAAAAGGCGTAACATCATAGTATCTTTGAATTCCCGTACCAACGTACGGACCGATCTGAGGAGTATGACCTCTCACGATTGTAGTGGTGCCAAGATTTGCGGAAGTTGTAAGCACTGCACCCAGACCTGCTACATTCAGTGAGCTTGGTGCGTTCACGGTTCTTGTTGTTGTGATCCAACCTGAAGTTCCTTTCACTGTATTGCCGGGAGTTTCAGTCAGATAACCGGTTGAAGACAGTGTGATTATTTTTCCGTTCAGATCAAGATCACCCATTACGACTGAAAGAGTGTCACTGACACTGACATCGTTCGGAAGAACAGCTCCGTTTGAGTTATTTATCCTGAGCCCTGCGTATGGAATGTTGTTAATGCTTATTGACTGAGCAGCCGTTCCGTTGTATTCAATTGTAGATCCTGTTGTTACAATAGTACCGCCGTTTACAACTCCGATCGGATTGGAAGCTGTTACTTTCAGTAGACGGTTTGTGATGTTAAATATTGTTCCTGCATTTATGGTCATGCTCGTCATTTGATGAGTGCTGTTAAGAGTTACATTTGCATTTCCGGTAAAGTTGGCGTGTGAAGTAAAACTGCCTGTACCGGAAAGAGCTGTTGTCGTGTCAAAGTAAAAATTTCCTGATGCAAGGGATACCAAGCCGTTGTTGACCAGTGACGGTCCTTTGAACCTTATGGTCGCGCCTGTACTTGAAGTGTAAAGTGTGCCATTATTGGTAATTCCACCGTAGAAGTCAGTTCTTCTTCCCAAGCTTGTTCCGCAGTTATAAGAAGCTCCGTTGTCTATGGTAATATTTCCGAAGAATCTGTCAACCAGCGTAGTACCGCTTGTCAGAATTCCATCATCCACTTTAATGTCTGCATTAAATGCTGAACTGTTACCCACATAAATGGCAACATTGTTTTGAGTTCTGACCATTCCGGGACCGTTGACAGTGTTTCCCGAATTAAGTATGAACGTTCCTGAATTGAAGGTCATTACATACCCGCCAAGATTGAGAACCGCCGCTCCGGCCTGCATTGTCAGCGCGGAGGTCGGGGCTATTGTCACATCACTCATAAGAGTAATATTTCCCAGCGGAGTAATGTATTGATTTGCGGAAGTAAACGTACCGCTTCCGGATACTGTTGTAGTTGAATCGAAATAGAAATTTCCCAACGCATTTATCGATCCGCTGTTAACGAGCGCAGGACCTTTCATCACTATGTTTCCGCCGGCGCTTGATGTAGTCAGTGTTCCGTTGTTTGTAACGTTACCGTAAAGATTGGTTCTTCTGCCTGAAGTCCAGCCGCAGTTCATTGTTGCTCCGTTATCAATTGTTACATTCCCGTAGAAGTTATCACCGGAACCGGTGTTCCCTCCAGTCGAACTGCCGGTATTGACATTAAAATCTGCATTAAAATTCGACCCGCTGACGGGATAGACGGATATACTGCCCTGGGTTCTGAAAGTACCGGGAGCATTTACGCTTGATCCGGAGTATGCCGCAAATTGTCCTGAAGTAAATGTCAGCATATATCCGTTAAGATTCAGGTCACCTCCGGTCTGGACACTAAGTCCGGCCGTGGGAGAGATAGTTACATTACTCATCAGAGTTACATTTCCATTTGCATTAATGCTTTGATTTGCAGAAGTAAATGTACCGCTTCCGGAAATCGCCGTAACTGAATCAAAATAAAACCAGCCGCTGGAAACGATCGAACCGTTATTGACAAGTGCCGGACCTTTCATGCTAAGAAAGCCTCCTGTACTGGTCGCTACCAGACTTCCGTTGTTTGTTATGTTTCCGTGAATTGTCAATGAAAATCCTGAAATTGGTCCTCCGTTAACGACCGCTCCGGAATCAATTATCAGGTTTCCATACAGTGTTCCGTCATATGGAGAAGAGTAGTCATATACATTTGAAGTTCCGGAGCTCACATTTAGCTGAGCGCTGAACAAGGAACCCGCTCGGAGATTTACCTGACTGCCGCCTGTAGTGCGAACTGTACCGGTACCGTTGACTATGCCTGAAGGGTTAGCTGTAATATCATTACCCGAACCATTGGGAACTGTCAGAATAATCCCGTTATTAATTGTCAGAGTTGCACCGCCTTCAATAGTCAGCTGATCAGAGCTGGTGCTGACTGTAACTGTAACCGTATTTGGAGATCTGACTGTGGTAGCCCCGCTTGAATCATGCGGAACTGAAGTGGCGGCAAACCAGACACCGCCGCCGTTTGTTGACATTTCCCATGTAGAAGTTGAATTCCAGTTGCCTGAAGCTGCACTTCTGAACAGCTCATTTGCTGAAAATGCTGACTTTGGAAGTACCGCCGCGAGTGTCAGCAGAAGTAGAACAAAAAGGTTTTTCATAGCTTGTTTAGGGTTTAATTCTCAGTATTATCCGTCCTGGCTTCAGACCAATTATGCCCGGGGCCTTTCGGATAGTTGCGGCAAAATATACATGAACTCTTATACCGCCAAAGAAATGTTTTTGGGGTTTTAGAAGCCGTTGACGGAAGGAATTTCATTGTATTCTGCTAGAATGTTTCAATTTCAACGAAATTGATCTATCTTCTGCTTCATCTTTAGAGCATATTTTTCAGGGAGCTTAGTGAAACAGACCAGACTCACTTCATTTTTAACATCGCTCAGCAGAAACGAGATGAAGACATTCGGCGAATTCATTTCATCACCTGTGTTCAACAAGAACAATCTGATGCTTAAGCTTTATGAAGCCTATAACAGTTTCTACCCTGATCTTGAAGAACCTTCGCTTACAAATGAATGGGTGTTTGAACATGTTTTCGGCAAGAAGCAGATAGATTATTTTAAGCTGAAGAATCTGGAATCTGACCTTCTAGCCCTTGGAAAGGAATTCCTGACATTTCTCAGATACAGACAGGATGATAAGAGAAGGGACACAGATCTGCTGGCTGAACTGAGGAAGAGAGAACTGAAACTGATCTTCGAAAGCGCATTCAGACTTACCGAAAAGAAACTGAACTCTGAAACGGTAAAGGATGAGAAGTGGCTTTTGCACAAAATGAATCTCTCGGATGAACAGGTATATTTCAGCGTACCGTTTAAGCCCGAATTGCAGCTGAACCGATTACAGGAGAAGATGAACAACACTGCCGATTATTCCGTCATGATCCTTCTCAGGAATTACAACCTGATCTTGCATGACCAACAGCAATTCAATGTCACATTTGATCTGAAGCTTTTTGAACAAGTCACGGGCTACCTCCGTGATATTGGCGGCCACACTAACCCGACCATTCAGTTGCTCTATCTTATGGTGATGCTCAACATTGAAAAGAATGACGAGAATTTCAGAAGACTTTATGACCACAGGAAAAAGCACAAAGATGAGATCAGCATAATGGACAATTACTATGCATTTCTGCTTCTGGACGGGTATTGTGCCTATTGTTACAACAATTTTTCCAGAACTGATCTCTTGCGGGAACAGTTTGAGCTGACAAGGGAGTGCGACATAAATCATTTTCCGGAGCTCGGAAAAGTCTTATATCCTGATTTTGTTTACAGTGTGAAGATCGCAGCACGTGTAGGCGAGATCGAATATGCCGAGGATTACATAGAGAGGTTCAAGAAAAATCTTACGGCTGAAAAAGTGAACACGATAAATTTCTGCAAAGCAATAATACTCTTCTGCAGAGAAAATTATGATGAAGCGCTTGAGCATCTTGCCAGAGTCAACTTCAGTGATTTCATTCTGAAAATACAAGTGAAACTTCTCATACTTCAGACGATAATAAGCAAAGAGGATTATGAGCAGGCCAGGCCGGCCATAGACTCGTTCAGGCATTATCTTTCACGGGAGAAACTCCTGATGTCAGAGCATAAAGCCGCATTGCTGGAGTTCTTGAAAATTACGGTCGAGATGATCGGGCTCGCAACATCTGCGAATCCTTCCCGGAATGCGAAACAGGGACTCGAACTGCAGGCACGGAATCTTGCAAAGAATTTTCTGGGGATAAAGCTGTGGCTGATCTCTAAACTTGAGAAGATGTGAGCCATTTCTGACTTTCCCGCGGCGAATTCAGAGAGGCATTATTCGGCCGGAGACTGAATCTGCACTTTCACTTTGCATCAGTCAAAACCAGCCCCACAACTTCATTCAATAACATGTTCCTTCCGGAATCATACTGTCTTTCAAATTCATCCTGCCCGAGCTGCTGCTTAGCAAATTCAGTTGTCTTATCAATAGCGGCCCGGTCAGTGCCGGGAAATATTACCTGCTTCTTCTCCGCAAATTCACACTCAATGAAACCGAGCAAAACAGCCGAGAGCCCTGGATCTCCCGTGGCAGAAGAGAGTTCGGCAATTCTTATAAGTGTCAGAGATACATCTTTCATGTTCCCGGTTTTAAGAAACAAAGATACACTTTCCTCATATTGCCGCCTTGATTCCGTGTGGTCTCCATTAACAAAACTAATCCTGCCTGCCAGGCAAAGCTGAGAAGCCATTAGTGAGCCGGAATTCAGTTTCCGCGCAATCTCCATGCTCTTTCCGAGGAATTCTCCGGCTTCCGATGAGTTGGTCAGTTCAAGCGAATTCTTTCCCTTATTATGGAGTGCTTCCGCAAGCCCTGCCTCGTTGGCTGTTTCAAGCGCTATCTCATAACTTGCATTGTAGTATTCTTCAGCTTTCAGATAGTTGCCCCTGTTGTATGCAAGGTTTCCGAGATTGTCATTGCAGATCCCGATGCCCGCCTTGTCTCCAACTTCCGCCCTGATCCTCAGGCTTTCAGTGAGCATCTCTTCCGCTTTTTGATAATCCCCCCTTTCATAAGCAAGAATGCCAAGATTGTTCATGGTTATTGCAGACCCCAGAATATCTCCGGTCTCTCTTCTTACGGCAAGTGATCTTTCATACATTTCGGCCGCTTCAGAATATCTTGCCTGATTGCTCCTTACGTTTCCGAGATTGTTCAGAACTCTTGCGTGACTGGTCTTATCATTGCACTTCTCGTATACCGCGAGACTTTCAGTGTAGTAATCCGAAGCTGCCCCGAAATCTCCCTCATCATAGGCGATCATTCCGAGCCGGTTCAGAGAATGAGCTGCTTCTTTCTGGTCGCCCCGGGACTTTGAAATTGCAAGACACTCCCCGAACAGCAGTTTTGCTTTTTCATAGTTCCCTGCAAGGCGGTTCAGGTTTGCAATCTGTGCCTTAACATTATACTGAAGGTCCGTTCTGCTGTCCGGATATCCCGCTACCGCCGTCTCGAGCCAGCGAAGCCCTTCATGAATCTGTCCTTTGATCTCCCAGTAAGCAGACATTCTGAATGCCAGCGTCATCAGATCTTCATGCTTCGATCCTTCAACGCAGATCAAAAGGCTTTTCTCGAGATTACTCCTTTCAAGGTCCATGTATCTCATCCATTCAGAGATGTCGTTCTTCCTGTCCTTAAGTTTCTTTTCAATGAATCCGGCCAGATCAATATAGTAGCCAATAAACTTTGACCTTATAACTTCAAACTCGTTGCGTTCAATAAGCTTCTCGTCACCGTACTGTCTGATGGTCTCAAGCATTCTGAAACGTTCAGTGATCTCATCATACAATATAATCGACTTCTCGGTAAGCCCCGAAAGGAGTTCTATAATCTCATCTTCGGCGATCGGATCTCCGGAGCAGATCTTCTCTGCCGCTTCAAGTTTCCATCCGCCGGAGAATACGCTCAGTCTGTTCCACAGCATTTTCTCGTCTTCGGATAGAAGGTCGTAACTCCAGTCAATGAGTGACTTGAGTGTCTGCTGTCTTGGCAAAGCTGTCCTCTTGCCTCCGGTGAGAAGCGTAAATCTTTTACCGAGCCTCTTTTGTATCTGTTCAACGGACATTGCCTTTGTTCTTGCCGCCGCAAGCTCAATAGCCAGAGGGATCCCGTCAAGCTGTGAGCAGATCTCCGCCAGTGCGGGTGCATTTTCGTTATTGACCCTGAAATTCG
>JAIBBK010000019.1 GCA_019694675.1 Ignavibacteria bacterium | reverse complement strand
ACCTTCCGCTTACTATCTGCTGGAAGAAGTCTGCGATACCTGACCGCTTTCCGGCATGCCCTGTCCTTCTTCTTCTTTCCTCTTCAATTATCTTAAGGTGAAGTTTCTTCTCGAAGTCACTGCTTGCTCTTACGCTTTCGAGATTCTTCAGAAGAGTCCTTATTTCGCTATGTCTTTCGTGTTCAGTCAATTGCCGCCTGTGTAAGGAATTCTTCTTTTCGGTCTGTAAAGTTTTTCGAGTATCACCTTCAGGCTCTCTCTGGCCCTGTTAATTCTTGATTTCACCGTTCCCACCGGTATCTGCAACACTTCAGCGATCTCCTCATACTCCATATCCTGAATGTCCCTCAGCAGTATGATCTCCCTGTGTTTTTCATCAAGCAGATTGATCGCCTTCTGCACCATGTCCGTATCGTCCTTTGCCATAAGCACCTCATCGGGCAGTCTATCATCCGAAGCATATTCAATTTCCTTCCCTTCTTCGCCAAAAGTCTGATTCATCGAGTAAGCATGCCTTCGCACCTTATCCCTCTTGTGAGACTTTGCCTGATTTATTGCGATCGTATAGAACCATGAAGAGAACTTGCCGACATCCTTGTATGTGTGTTTGAGTCTGTAAAGCCGAAGGAATGAATCCTGCGCAATGTCTTCGGCCTCGTCAATGCTTCCCGTGTATCTGTAGAGAAAGTTGACCAGCCGGTCTTTGTATCTGTTAACGATCTGTGAAAAGGCGTCGTTGTCTTCGTTTTGAAACCTCAGCATCAGTTCTTCATCGCTCAGATGCTCATTTGCCGTTTCTGCCTGATGAGTCATCAGCCTATTGTAATATCACCTTTTGATAAGATTTGTTCCTTCATGCCTGAAATAATTCATATGATCAGATGGTGCATAGCCCGTGAATGAGATTTGACATTATCACGGACTTTTCGGCTGATGAAGACTTGAACTTCTTATCCGCCGTATACAACAGGTCAAACGCCCTGCCCAGGCCTTTCTGATCCAGCCTGGAGGATGCTTTGACGTACATTGGCAGAAGAGCTCCCTGCACCGGTCCCCACAGTTTCAGTTCCCTCTGAAGCTGAAATCCCTGAAGTTTTCCTGTAGCGGGATCCGCAAGTTTCTTTATGGCACAGAATGCCTGACTCAGCAGAAATACCAGATAAACTTCAATTTCCTTTTTTAAAGAAATTTTCGAATAGATCCCGAATGCAGAGGCAACATCCCTTGTGAACACCGCCTTCAGAAAGTCTGCTTCGCTGAAATCCTTCGAAATGCCGTTGCACAGGTTAATGTCTTCAACTGAAACACTTTTCCTGAAATGGCAAAATGTCTTCAGCTTCTCTATCTCCGGCAGTATCTCTGCAAGGGAGCTGTTGCTGAGCGACAGCAGATGCAAAACGGATTCGTCCGGTATCTCGAACTCACCGAATCTTTCCCTGATCCACGAGATCATTTCTTCTTCCGAAAGTGGTTCGACGGCAATAGAAGACAGATTTCGTGACGCCTTTGAGAATTTCTCCTCATTGTCCTTTGATTCAAGCACCGTCTTTTCCGGCTGTTCATCATCATCCGAGATGAAGATCATGCACACATCGGGATTCGGATCGGAAAGATACTGCGTGAGAGCAAGCCTCTTGGGTTTCGTCAGCTTCTTGGGGTTGCGGATTATCACAAGCTTACGAGATGAGAACAATCCCCCGCCCATGCATTCATTCATAAGCGAGTCTATCTTAAGATCGTCCGCACTGAACACCGGCATGGAATCCGACTTGCTTTCTCCTCTGCCAACAAATCCGGTGAATGCGGAATCAAGGAGTTCGTCAGAGATCACCCTGTCATTGCAGATGAGGAACAGATTCTGAGGGACCCTGCCTTCTGCAAAGCTCTTTCGGACTGTTGTGAATGTGGAAGTTTTCCCCGGCATGATGCCTAAAATATGAATTCCGCTTAACTAAAGGAATTGTAAAACCGGACCGGAGCGGCTTGTTTATAACTTTTCTCCAAAACCTTTTCCGAATGTCAAAATTCTTGCGGGAAGCAGTTCAGCAGTAAACAATTTTGCGAATGTCACAAACCTGCCCGCCCTCCCGGACAAGTGCCGCGGCAGTCATGACACAACATTGTTATCTGTTTTTATAAAGCATTATTATAGCTATTTTACTTACACTTAAACTGCAATACTAAAGCAAACTAATAAGATGAAGATATTCATAGACACCGCTAACCTTGACGAGATAAAACAGGCGGCTGATATGGGAGTGCTTGACGGCGTAACGACCAATCCGTCACTTGTTTCAAAAGAAGGCCACAAGGATTTCAGAAGCATGCTTGAAAAGATCGCGTCAATTGTTGACGGCGATATCAGCGCGGAAGTTGTTTCGACAAACTGCGATGAGATCGTAAAAGAAGGCAGAGAGCTTGCAAAAATACATAAGAACATTGTAGTTAAAGTCCCGCTTATCGCAGAAGGGCTTAAGGCGGTTAAGATCTTTGCATCTGAGGGCATAAAGACGAATGTAACGCTTTGCTTCTCGCCTTCACAAGCCATACTTGCCGCAAAAGCGGGCGCTTACATCATCAGCCCGTTTGTAGGAAGGCTTGACGATATATCACAGAACGGGATGGAGCTCATTGCTCAGATCGTTCAGATCTACAACAACTATGATTACAAAACGCAGGTGCTCGTTGCTTCGGTAAGGCATCCTATACACTTCGTTCAGGGTGCGCTGATGGGAGCACAGATCGCAACAATGCCGTTCAAGGTCATCGAACAGCTTGTCAAGCATCCTCTCACCGACATCGGCCTTGCAAAGTTCCTTGAAGACTGGAAAAAGCTAAACGGCTAAACGACAACAGAATTGAAGAAGACAGCATTCTATAATATCCACAGATCACTTGGAGCAAAGATCGTACCCTTTGCCGGATTTGAAATGCCGATACAGTACGAAGGCATAATTGCCGAGCACAAGGCAGTGCGGGAATCTGTGGGAGTTTTTGACGTATCGCACATGGGCGAGGTTGAAGTGCGGGGAAAGGACGCATTTGACTTCGTGCAGAGGCTAACGACCAACGACGTGTCAAAACTTGCGGAGGGTGATGTTCAGTATTCAGCAATGTGCCTGAAGAACGGCGGCATTGTTGATGATCTGCTGGTTTATAATATGGGCGATCATTACATGCTGGTGATCAATGCATCGAACATTGAGAAGGACCTGAAGTGGATGCAGGAAAATGTTTCAGGCGATGTAACTCTGAAGAACATTTCCGACGATGTTTCACTGATGGCTGTTCAGGGCAGGAATTCGATCCATACTTTGCAGAAGCTCACCGATGTTGATCTCCCGGCAATAGAGTATTATAAATTCAGGAAAGGAAAGGTTGCCGGACAGGACGTGATCATATCCCACACAGGTTACACGGGGGAAAAAGTTTGTTTCGAGATCTACTCCTCATCGGATGTTGCGGCATCGGAAGCACTCTGGAATGCTGTATTCGATGCCGGAAAGGAATACGGAATTAAGCCCGCGGGACTTGGAGCACGCGACACTCTTCGCCTTGAGTATGCATTCAGATTGTACGGTAATGATATGGATGAGAACTACAATACGATCCAGGCCGGATTGGGATGGATCACGAAAGTTGACAAAGGAGATTTCAACGGCAGGGAGGCGATCCTCAATGAGAAGGCAAATCCGGGAAAGAAGCTTGTGGGATTCATGATGGAAGACCGTATGATTGCAAGGCACGGCCAGGAAGTTTATTCCGGAGACAAGAAGATCGGCGTAGTTACCAGCGGAAGCATGTCGCCGATGCTAAACAGGAACATAGGGCTTGCTTACATAGACAAAGGATACAACAAAACTGGATCACCCATTGAGATAATGCTTCGGGACAGGAAGCTCAAAGCCACAGTTGTGAAGACACCGTTTCTGGAGAATTGAATTTAAATGTAACTTACACTTGATAAAGCGAATTGAAGTTCTCTTGTCACTCGCTCAGCTCACGGACGAGCTGCTGCTGAAAGACAGGAACATAATTATCCTCGATGTACTGCGCGCAACGACAACAATGACGATCGCTCTTGCAAACGGCGCAAAAGAGATAATTCCGACAGAGAGTATTGCAACGGCTGTCCGTGTGGCAAAGGGTTCAAAGAACTCCGTTCTTTGCGGGGAGCGCAACGGCAAGGTCATTGACGGCTTCAAGCTCGGCAATTCGCCACTTGAATATTCCCCCGAGGCGGTGAAGGACAAAGCACTGATATTCAACACAACCAACGGCACACAGGCGATCATGAAATCGAAGTTTGCAAAGAACTGCCTTCTCGGAAGTTTTGTGAACATGTCGGCCGTTGTTGAATATGTTAATGCTCTGGATGAGGACTTTACAGTGATCTGTTCCGGAAAGCTCAACGACTTCTGCCTTGAGGATGCCGTATGCGCCGGGATGCTGCTGAGCAAACTCAGCGCCGGAAGGACACTTGAGTTCAGGGATTCGGAAATCGCTGCAATGAACCTGTGCAACGACCTTGCGATGCTGCTCAACGTGCCTTCTCAGGAAAAAATACTCCGGCTGTTCAATCTGTGCGAGCACGGGAGATATCTTGGACAGCTTGGATTCGGCGAGGATCTTGAGATATGTTCGAAGATCGATTCATACCCGTTCATACCAATGCTTAGAAACGGTGTGATCAGGCTTAAGGAACAGTTTGAAGGTGAAAGCGATCAGAAGGCTAAGATGAAGAGGGTTAACATCGGCATAAAACATCAGGAGAAACAGCGTCAGAGCGATTGACGATTCTTTCAATCAACTTTTCACTTAATGAAAAGAAGCAAACTGGCCGAAAGGCGGACAAGCCGAACGAGACCTTCCGGAAGCAAGAAAGCCGCTGACCGGCAGTCGAAGCACGAAGATTTCAGCATATCGCCGGAAGTTAAACTGCAATTTCTCGGCTTCCTGTTTGCCCTTTTCGGATTACTGCTGTTTCTTTCAATAGTTTCCTACAATCCAAAAGATCAGGCCACACTTCAGAGCCTGAGATTCATAGACATCTTCAGAAAAGAGGCCTATTCATCCGCATACGTTACATTCAACTGGCTCGGCATTGCGGGTGCCTATGCATCTGAATTTTTTGTGGCCGGCTTCTTCGGCTACTTCTCCGTCATTATATCAGTAATAGTCTTTGCCGTCGGCCTCAAATTCATACTTAAGAAGCCGGCGGGAAGGACCATACAGTTCAGCATCTATTCATTCCTTGCGATGATCTCGGCCGCGTCCCTGTTCGGCCTGGCAGGAATAATTTTCGGAAAGGAAAACATCTCGCCCGCACTGAGCGGCACTTCAGGCGATTTCACGGCGAGCATTCTTCATCAGACGATCGGGAGCGCAGGAGCATCCATCCTGCTTGTGCTTTCAACAGCACTGTTCATATTGCTTGCAATTGACGGGAACATTCTCAGGAGCTATGCAAAATTCAGAAACTTCATAGAAACTTCGCTCGAGAAATACAGGGAAGAGAAGCAGGCCCTTGCAGAGAAGCGGGAGAATTCCCTTCAGGTCACTTCTGATTCAGGAGCATCTGCAGAGGCGGATGATGATCAGGACAAGAAGGCGATTGAAGACCTGATGAAAGAGAGGAACAGGATACTCAGCACAAAGAAAGGACAGAAGAAAGTGCCTGCTGAGACTGAGGAGCCGAAGATAAAGGAAACCGAGATAAACCGTCCTGTGCCTGCCGACATAGTTATCACAGAAAAGAAGCCGAGGCAAAAAATATCCGAGCCGGTGTTAGTTTCAGGCTCGCTAAGGTCTGAAAGCGACGAGATAGACATTAACCCGCATAACTCAAACGAGGTTGATACACTGCAGAGCAGCAGCGAGGATGACTTTGCGGAAGAGAAACTGAGCGCGTTTATGAGACCTCATACCGAACTTCTTACTGAGCCGACAAAGGAAGAGTTCGAGTCAATACCGGATGAAGAGCTGACGCAGAACGGAAGGCTGCTGCAGGAGAAATTGCTGAAGTTCGGAATTGAGATTGAGAAGGTTTTTGCAACGCCCGGGCCGGTAGTGACGCTTTACGAGCTTGTACCTGCGCCGGATGTGAAGCTGTCCAAGATCGAATCACTGCAGGATGACATTGCCCTTGCCATGAAAGCCAAAGGCATAAGAATGATTATTCCGATCCCGGGCAAAGGCACCGTGGGAGTTGAAATTCCAAACCGAAAAGCACAGCTTGTAAGGATCAAGTCTCTTTTGAGCTCTCAGAAGTTTCATGCAAGCAACAAGCACCTTCCGGTTGCATTCGGAAAGACCATTGACGGAGAGGTGTTCATTGACGACCTTGCCAAGATGCCGCACCTGCTTATCGCGGGAGCAACCGGCTCGGGAAAGAGCGTAGGAATAAATACGATCATTGCCAGTCTTCTTTACAAGATGCATCCTTCTGACCTGAAGTTTGTAATGATAGACCCGAAGAAGATAGAGCTCAGTCTTTATTCGAAGCTCAAGAAGCATTTCCTTGCAACTTCCACTGACATAAACGAAAGCATTGTAACAAGTCCGTCAAACGCCGTATCGATTCTGAAGAGCGTGGAGTCGGAGATGGAAACGCGCTACAACAAGCTTGCAAACGCCGGAGTAAGGAATATCGAAGCATATAATCAGAAGCATGCCGAAGGCAAGCTGAAGAACACTGATGTGATCAGGCACAAGAAGATGCCGTACATAGTTGTGATAATAGATGAGCTTGCCGACCTTATGATAACGGCCAAGCGTGAGATAGAGGAGCCGATCGCAAGGATAGCGCAGATGGCAAGGGCGGTGGGTATACACCTGATCGTTGCAACTCAGAGGCCTTCAGTTGATGTAATTACGGGAGTGATCAAAGCAAACTTCCCGGTTCGGATCGCATACCAGGTAGCTTCAAAAGTTGACTCAAGAACTATCCTCGATATGGGCGGCGCTGACCAGCTTCTGCGAAACGGCGATATGCTTTACCTTTCATCCGCATCCTCAAAACCTATTAGAATTCAGAACGCATTCATATCCACAGACGAATGCGAGAAAGTGGCGGAGTTCATTGAAGCTCAGGACGGATTTACAAAGCCGTATCTGCTTCCGTCAGTTCTTGAAAGGAGATCTTCTTCGGGCGGAGATCTTGATGACCGTGACGAACTCTTTGAAGATGCGGCAAGACTTATCTTCAGTCTTCAGCAATGCTCGACATCAACACTTCAGAGAAGGCTTAAGCTCGGCTATGCAAGAGCAGCAAGGATAGTTGACCAGCTTGAAGAAGCCGGAATCGTTGGTCCGAAGAACGGCGCAAATGCAAGAGAAGTGCTGGTGAATGATGAAAACGAACTTGAGAGCATACTGTAAGTCATAACCGCGGCCGGCAATTCTCACCAACATCTGTCCTCCGTTGCGGAGCAGTTATTCTTCAATTGTGAATCAGAAAACTTTTCGTTTCAATCTCCCAACAGGCTATTCCCATCTGAAGACCTTCGCGGCAATTATGTAAAGGACAACACCCCATCCCAGCAGTATTCCTGTTTCCGGCAATACGTCTATCATAGAGGCGCCTTCGAATGAAATTCTGCGAAGTGCTTCATTCAGATAAGTGAGCGGCAGAATCTTGCTCACGGGCTGAAGCCATTCTGGAAAGTTTGAGACCGGGAAGAATGTTCCCGCAAGAAGGAACTGCGGAAGAGTGATGAGATTGGCAATCGGCGGAACCGTGCTTTCACTTTTAGCGATTCCCGAAACCACAAATCCGAATCCGAGAAACACCACAAGCGCAACAGCGGACAATATCATCATATTGAGAAATGTAGTGAAGCCGTTGACAAGCGTGAAGCCGAAGAACAGCGTGCCTATCAGAATTATGATCACGGAGCTCATCATGGAAAACGTAAGCCTGCTGATGCACTCGCCGATTATAATGGTCATCTTGCTGACAGGAGTTGCAAAGAACCTTTTGATCACGAGTGTCTGCCTGAGAATCAGAAATATGAAGGCGGTTCCGAAGACTCCTGCGCTTAAAAGAGAAAACCCGAGCTGACCCGGAAGTATGAAATCTATCATGTTGTACTTTCTGCCTTGAACCACACTTTCTCTGAGCCCGTAAGCCTGTCTCGCACTGCCGGATGTGTCTGCATTCTGCTTCAGGATCATATCGTTCAGTATCATCTTCAGTATTGCGCCTCTCTCCCTCGATGCGGAAGAAGTTGTCAATTCTGCAATAAACTCCGGATCACCCTGCGGATTTCTTGTCAGCTTCAGCAGCCCGTCAATGGTTCCTTTGCTCAGTCCGGAATTGATCTTATCAATTGAAATGTCCTTCTCGATCTTCAGTGATGGCACTGACGAGAGAGCCGTCATGAGCGGGTTGTTCAGGTCCGAAGCAGGATCAAGTGCTACATCAATGCGGAATGAGCCTCCGCTTATGAATCCGAATACGATTATGAATATCAGCGGGAAGAGAATATTGAATACGACAGCCGAGGGATTCCTGAACAGCGCCGTCAGGCTTGCCTTCGTGATGCTTTTCATTGCCCTGAACTGGCTGTAGCTTCCTGTATTATTCATCTCTCAGCTCATGCCCGGTGAGATTAAGGAACACGTCTTCAAGAGTTGCAAGCCTCTGTTCACGTTTTCCCGTGAAGCCCTTCTTCAGCAGTTCGTCTATCAGGGCTTCCGGTGTGTTGATTGTAAGTATCTTTCCCTTGTCAATTATCCCCACCCTGCTGCAAAGGTACTCTGCCTCATCCATATAATGAGTGGTCAGCATTACGGTGGTACCTTCGCTTCTTATCTTCAGGACCAGTTCCCACAGGTTTCTTCTTGCCTGCGGATCAAGCCCTGTTGTCGGTTCATCAAGAAAGATAATGCGAGGTTTGTTGATCAATGTGGTGCATATAGAAAACCTCTGCTTCTGTCCGCCGGAAAGGTCCTTGAATTTTGCCCCGGCTTTTTCCTTCAGGTCCACAAGGTTCAGCATTTCCAGGGGATCAGTGTCAACATTGTAGAGTCCCGAGAAAAGTTCGATAAGTTCGCTTAGACGGAGATTGGGATAATAGCCTGCGGATTGAAGCTGCACGCCGATAATTCCCTTAATCGAATTATTCTCTTTGCCAAGACTGAAGCCGTCTATCCTGATCTCACCTGAAGTTTTTTCGCGGAGGGTTTCCATGATCTCAAGCGTGGTCGTTTTTCCGGCACCGTTTGGACCGAGAAGTCCGAAGATCTCTCCCTCATAAACATCGAAACTGATGCCGTCAACGGCAGTGAAATCGCCGTACTTCTTCACAAGATTGCTTACTTCGATGATGTTTTTCACCGGCAGTAAGGTTCAGCTTTCAATGTTAAGATAAGGAGTAAGTCCGTGCCTGCCTCCTTCCCTGCCGAATCCGCTTTCTTTGTAACCGCCGAAAGGCGATGCGGGATTGAACTTATTGAATGTGTTTGACCAGACAACGCCGGCTCTGATCTTGCTGAGCACCTTGAAGATCTTTGATCCCTTGTCTGTCCATACGCCGGCAGACAGTCCGTAGCAAGTGTTGTTTGCTTTCTCCACTGCTTCCTGCGGAGTTCTGAATGTGAGTATTGAAAGCACCGGGCCGAAGATCTCCTCATTGGCTATCCTGTTTGACTGCGCAACTCCGGTGAAGAACGTGGGCCTGAACCAGAATCCCTTTTCAGGAAGAGTGCATTCGCACTGATGGATCACTGCGCCTTCATCAATTCCGGAAGCAACGAGTTCGCGGATCTTGTCAAGCTGAACTCGTGAGTTGATCGCGCCTACATCCGTATTTTTATCGAGAGGATCGCCGACGCGCAGGTTCTTCATTCTGTGTTTAAGCTTCTTCACAACAGCATCATGAATACTCTCCTGCACAAGCAGTCGCGAACCTGCACAGCACACATGTCCCTGATTGAAGTAAATACCGTTAATGATCCCTTCCACAGCGGCATCAATCGGGGCATCCTCGAATATGATGTTAGCGGCCTTTCCGCCGAGTTCAAGCGTCAGTCTCTTGTTTGTACCCGCCGTCTGCCGCATGATGATCTTTCCCACTTCAGTGGAACCGGTGAAAGCGATCTTGTTCACTTTCGGGTGATTCACCAGAGTCGCTCCGGTCCTGCCGTCTCCGGAAATTATGTTCACGACACCCGGGGGAAGACCGGCTTCTTCAATTACTTCTGCAAGTTTGTAAAGTGTAAGAGGTGTGGTTTCAGCCGATTTTATCACAACCGTGTTTCCGCAGGCAAGAGCCGGAGCAATTTTCCATGCGGCCATCAGGAGTGGAAAGTTCCACGGGATTATTTGTCCTGCCACTCCAACCGGAGAGATCTTGTTTCCCGGAAATGCAAGATCCAGCTTATCCGCCCACCCTGCATAGTAAAAGAAATGCGCAATTGAAAGCGGCACATCAACCGATTTTGATTCCCTGATGGGTTTGCCTCCGTTCATGGTCTCGATTACGGCAAACTCACGCGCCTTCTCCTGCATGATCCTTGCAATTCTGAAGATGTACTTTGCTCTTTCCTTCGGTGAGGTCTTGCTCCAGTGTTTTTCGTAAGCTGTCTTCGCCGCAGTTACCGCCCTGTTAACATCTTCATCGGATGCATAAGCAACCTCTGCAAGAATCTTCTCGTTGGATGGATCTATGGTTTTGAAATACTTCCTGGTCCTGACACGTTTTCCTCCGATGTAAAGATCATATTTCTCATCAAGCTTAATGTGCTTTGGATCCTCGACTGACCTGGAGTACTTCCACTCGATCTGCTTTACGGTATCGGGTTTTCCGTTGCGTGAAGTTTCACTGCCGTTAACGGAAGCCTTCAATGCTGCATTTCTTCGGCCTTCCCGGATTTTCATATCTAAGGTATTTGATTGAGAGCGGTGTAAAATTACGCAATCTAATCGTGAGATGAAAAACCAATGTAACTGTAGCATATCAGCGCGTTGCAGGGTCAGAACAGGCACTCAGAAGCAAAGCACAGATGTGTTATTGCCTGGAGTCAGTTGTCATTTTGCCGTTGAGTCCGTATCGGCACTGAATGTCCGGGTGTGTTCCCGGCACTTGAAATGTTGTGCCCTTTTTATGATGATCAACATTTTGCAGGAATGATCTTGCTGACTGCATTTGAAAGTGTTCCCTTTGCCAGCCTTACTGCAACAACGAAACATCCGGCACCCGGTTTCAAATACTGGCATTCGAAACTGATCACTTGATCAATGTAAATTTTCTTGTTTCCACAAAAGCATCCGTTCGAAGTCTGTAAAAATAATTTCCGCTTGTTAAAGCACTTCCGTTGAATGTCACTTCATAAGTTCCGGCATGCTGGTTTTCATTTACAAGTTCAGATACCATTCTCCCATTAATGTCGAACACCTTCAGATCCACAGGACTCTTCTTCGTAATTGAATATCTGATCTTGGTAACCGGGTTAAAAGGATTCGGATAATTCTGATACAAATGGATATTATCGGGTACTTCATTTGATATATTCTCAATACCGATTGCAGTTGGAGAATATTTGATTACAGCAATGTCATAGCCCGAAGATATTCCGAGACTATTTCCTGACGTGTAAACATTTCCGTTTTCATCCGATGCAACAGATACACCCAAATCGACCGAATTACCCGTTCCGTTGTAATTAATGCTCCATGACAAATTGCCGGCCTGATCGTATTTCAGAGTTACAATGTCTGAGGTCGAATACTTAACGCCTGTAACATAGACATTTGCCGAATCATCCACATAATTGTCATAACCTGAGTATCCGTCAGGAGCAGTTCCTCCGTCGAATGATTGTACCCAGGCCTGAGTTCCGTCGGGAAGATATTTGACCGTAGTGATCTCTTCGGTTAAAGGAAAGCCGGAAGATCCGGTTGTGCCTGTTACATAAATATTACCCGAATTGTCACAATCAACTGCATTCGCTTTATCATTGCCTCCGGCGCTGTTGTAGTTCCTTCCCCACTGAACTAATCCGGCCGGGTCATATTTTACAAGATAAAAATCAATTGCAAGGCTGTTTGTCCCTGTTAACAGAATGTTGCTGTTAATGTCAATTTCCATGTCAATCTTGTTCACATTTCCTACACCGTTTCCCCATCTCGAGGCCCACACAAAATCAAGATTCTGCTCATACTTCAAAGCAATGAAAGCCGTTGAGTCATCATCATTGAGATAACCGCCTATGATTATCTTACCGCTTCCGTCCATACCTATTTTTCTTGCGCCTTCACTTCCTGAATGATAAAAAGTCTGATTTATCAGGCTTCCCGACGGACTGAACTTCACAAGAAAGATATTATTATAAGTTATGACATTTGTTGAATATTCGCCCGTAACATATACGTTTCCGTCAGCATCCGTGATAATGTCCATTCCGCCGTTATAAGCAGGACTGTAAGCAAAGAGATAGGACCAGAGCTGAGTTCCTGACGGACTGTACTTTATGATAAGAGCTTTGTTCGCTCCACCTGAATAAATGGCGCTTTCTCCAGTCACATATACATTTCCGGCCGCATCAACATGAACTGCTCTGCCGAATGCGCCGTTGTTTTCCGATGCACGATAATTCTGTATCCATTGAAGCTCACCGAGTGAATTGTATTTTACGGTAACTGCTTCAATGGATGTCTGACCCGGAAAAGGCAAAGATCTCTGATACCCCGTGACGTAAACATTTCCCTGTGAATCCACAACCATGTCGTTTACCGATTCATCCCTGGTGCTGTCGGAAGTAAACCTCTGCACCCACTGCTGCGTAACCTGCGACTGTGAAACTCCCGCATTCATCAAAATTATTGACAGCCATGTCAGTATCTTTTTCATTTAAATTGACTCATTAAATTAACCTCCCGAATTCTCCGGAATTTATCTTTAACTGGCATTAAGAGATATGGAAGGACCGGGAGGTAATAATTGATTCAAATTCTGAACTCTTAATGCCAAAAAGTTATACAAAAATATTCTTCATATTGTCCAAATTCTAAGAAACTATTTTGATTTTTTAGAACACCAAAAGCGACAATCTTTCAAAATATGCTTAAATATTGAATATATTTTGCTATCATGATCTGAATTTTTAGAATGCCAAGTTGAAAAACACAAAACTGATCAGTCTGCTGAGAACATTTTCAAAAACTGAATCAGTAAAGTTCAGGGAATTTGTGCAGTCTCCATATTTCAACAAGAACCGTCTTGTCATTAAGACAAATGAAGAGCTTGCAAAGTATTTTCCGGATTTCGAATCCGGGGATTTCACCGAACAGAACATTTATGCAAAAGTTTTCGGTGATGAAAAGTTTGATTACTTCAAGATCAGAAATATTTTTTCCGACATTTACCAGCTGGCGCTTTCATTTCTACTGGTTTCAGCAACTGAAGGAAAGAGAATCGAAAATGATATTACTCTTCTGAATGAATTTCATGATAGAAAACTTGACAATCTTTATCTGCAAAAGGAGAAGCAGTTGAGAAAGAATATTGGCAAGCATACCAAAGACGAACTCTATTACTATGCAAACTACCAGCTTTCGAAAATAAACACGTCACATCATAAATTTGAGAAATTTGGGTACAAGTTTGACCTCATACAGTGTGAGTTTGATTCATTCCTTTCCTATTCGCTGCTGAACCTTCTGAAGCATTATGCCAAAATGCTGACAAACAACAATCATGGTAACATAGATTTCAAAATGGAAATGTTTGAAGAAATATGGAGTTACGTTAAAGAAAAAGATTTTTCAGATCTTCCTTCAATTCAGATATACAGGCAGATAATTGCGCTTGAGCTCTCAAGAGATGAGAAGGATTTCATTCTGCTCAGGCGCTTGTATGACAAACATGAAAGTGTGTTATCACGGGAAGACGTTTTCTTCATTCTTCTTGAAATCAATTCCTTTGCGGCATTCAGGTTAAAATCCGGAGATGAATCCTACTACGGAATCAGATTCAGTACTTTCAGGGAAATCATTGAAAAGAATTTTTTCCCTGAGAATTACATTCTGTTCATGAACTTCATCTCCGTTTACACTTCAGCATGTATTGTCGGAGAGTATGGATGGGCTGAAGATTTTGCTGAGCGCTTTAAGAACGGCATCTCACCCGTTGAAGAATCGGACAATACAATTAATTTCTGCAGAGGATATCTTGATCTTACTCTGCGGAAATATGACAGCGCGCTTGGGCATTTTGCCAAGACAAATTTTAAGTTGTTTCTTGCAAAAGTAATGGTGAGAAACTATACCATAAGAATACTTTATGAGGAAAGTCTGTTTGAGCAGGCTTTCTCTGCCATTGATTCTTTCAGGCATTACCTGAAAAGCGAGAAGCTGATCTCCGGAGAAGTTGTCACGGCTCAGAATGAATTTCTAAAATACCTTTCCGAACTGATCAATCTTAAAATTGAAGCGGTCAATTCCGGGGACAGCAGACTTAAATTACTTGAAAAGCAAATCAACAGCATGACTTCAAATCCTTTAGGTTCCAAAAACTGGCTGTACAGGAAAGTGAAGGAACTCTCAAAGGTCAAGTAGTTCGATAATCTTTACATTACCGCATTATTGGAGTTAACTGCAAAATGCAGATCGTGTTTCAGCTTTCCCAAACCAATGTGAGAACTGAGGCATATCAGTAGTATGGGAGTTAAGAGGCAGAAGTCCTGATATCATACTGACCACTGTTTGGATCTTTGCGGTTACAGAGATCACATGTAACTGACCGGAAGTGTTATTACAGGGTCGTAGTGATCAAGATCATGTTAACGGGCTTTCGAAATTGAATTAACGGACTGCTCTGCATAACTTAATGAACAATACTAATCAATCTCAAATGAAGAGCAGAAAACTTGGAAAGAGCGGCCCGGAAGTTTCGGAGATCGGGCTCGGATGCATGGGCATGTCAGATCTTTACGGCCCTGCAGATGAAGCCGAAAGCATATTCACAATTCATGAAGCCCTTGAAGCGGGGATCACTCTGCTTGATACAGGTGATTATTACGGAATGGGACACAATGAACTTCTTTTGCGTGAGGCCCTCAGAGGAAGCAAGCGAGAGCGAGTTGCGCTAAGCGTCAAGTTCGGAGCTATGAGAGATCCTTCGGGAGCATGGATAGGAATTGACGGCAGGCCTTCTGCCGTGAAGAACTCACTTGCATACACTCTCAGGAGGCTGGGAACGGATTATGTTGATGTTTACAGAATCGGCAGAGTTGACCCGGTTGTGCCTGTTGAGGAAACAATAGGCGCAATGTCTGAAATGGTAAAGGCCGGCCATATCAAACACATCGGGCTCTCGGAAGCCGGAGCCGATACGATCCGGCGGGCAAATGCAGTTCATCCTGTCTGCGATCTTCAGATCGAATATTCCATCATGTCAAGGAGTATTGAAGACAAGATACTTCCGGTTTGCAGAGAGCTTGCAATCGGCATTACCGCGTACGGAGTGCTTTCACGGGGATTGCTGAGCGGACACTGGAAAAGCGACAGGGAGCTGAGCGCGTATGACTTCCGAAAAGCCATGGCTCCGAGGTTTACAGGAGAAAATCTCGGGAAGAATCTCAGACTGGTGGAAGCGCTGAGGAAGATCGCGGATGCAAAGGGCATAACCGTTGCACAGCTGGCGATCGCATGGGTGCTTTCGCGCTGGGAAGGGATCGTTCCGCTTGTAGGAGCGAGAAAGCGCGAACAACTTCGTGAGTCACTTGGAGCAGAAAATGTTGTGCTTTCAGCCGAAGACCTGAAGGTAATTGATGCGGCAGTGCCGCCTCAGGAGGTGGCAGGAGAGAGGTACAGCCAATTTCTCATGGAATCACTGGACAGCGAGAAATAGCATCCGCCGTATATTTACGTGCAGTGCCGGAAGCATTTCGTTGCCTGTAATACGTAACCGGGCTGATATTCATCGAATGAAATAACCGGGAGAGCTGTGGAACCCGTTTAGCACTTTCATTTCAATCCAAATAAGACTAAATTAGTCCTAATTCTAAAAGTTGTAAAATCCCACTCAATTCATAAGCTTCATGGCAAAAGAGACAGAAATTCTCGAAAGTGTAACTTCGGGAGAATACAAATACGGATTCACCACAGAACTGGAGATGGAGACAGCCCCGAAGGGGCTGAATGAGGACATCATCAGACTGATCTCGTCTAAGAAGGGCGAGCCGGAATTCATGCTTGAATACAGGCTGAAGGCCTATTCCCGCTGGCTTCAGATGACCGAGCCGGAATGGGCATATATAAAATATCCGAAAATTGATTTTCAGGATATCATATACTATGCTGCGCCTAAGAAGAAGAAGCTTGGCAGTCTTGAAGAGCTCGATCCGGCAATTAAGAAGACTTACGACCGGCTCGGAATACCGCTTGAGGAACAGATGATACTTGCCGGAGTGGCCGTTGATGCCGTGCTTGACAGCGTATCTGTAGCAACCACCTATAAAGAGAAACTCGCAGAGAAGGGAATAATCTTCTGCTCAATGAGCGAAGCGATAAAAGAGCATCCTGAACTTGTGAGAAAGTATCTTGGCTCGGTTGTGCCGATGACCGATAATTTTTATGCGGCGCTTAATTCTGCAGTTTTTACGGACGGTTCATTCGTCTATATACCCAAAGGTGTCAGATGCCCTATGGAACTCTCAACATATTTCAGGATCAATGCGGAGAATACGGGACAGTTCGAGCGTACACTCATTATTGCAGATGAAGGCAGTTACGTAAGCTACCTGGAGGGCTGTACTGCTCCGATGCGGGATGAGAATCAGCTTCATGCGGCTGTTGTTGAACTGATTGCGATGAAGGATGCGGAGATAAAATACTCTACTGTTCAGAACTGGTATCCCGGAGACGCTGAAGGCGTCGGGGGTATTTACAACTTCGTAACGAAGCGTGGAATATGTGCAGGCGATAATTCAAAGATCTCCTGGACGCAGGTTGAGACAGGATCCTCGATCACATGGAAATATCCGAGCGTAATACTCAAAGGCGATAATTCAATCGGTGAATTCTATTCCGTAGCTTTGACCAACAACAAACAGCAGGCGGATACAGGCACTAAAATGATACACCTCGGAAAAAACACAAAGAGCCGGATCGTATCGAAGGGTATCTCTGCAGGAAGAAGCAACAACAGCTACCGCGGGCTTGTGCAGGTAAACAAGCGTGCTGAGAATGCAAGGAATTTCTCTCAGTGTGATTCTCTCCTGATGGGAGACCGGTGCGGTGCTCATACATTTCCGTATTTCGAAATAAACAACAGAAGTGCGCACGTTGAGCATGAAGCTACTACATCCAAGATAGGAGAGGATATAATGTTCTACTGCAATCAGCGCGGAATATCGGAAGAAGATGCTGTTGCGCTCATTGTGAACGGCTATGCAAAGGAAGTTCTGAATCAACTCCCAATGGAGTTTGCAGTTGAAGCACAGAAGCTTCTCGCGATCTCACTTGAAGGAAGCGTTGGATGATCTTCCGATTTCAATAAACAATAAAATCAATTTCGACCAAGAATAATGATAAGCATAAAAGATCTCAGGGCAACGGTTGAGACCGAAGAAGGACAAAAGGAAATTCTCAAAGGGCTGACCCTTGACATAAACGCAGGCGAAGTTCATGCGATCATGGGCCCGAACGGCTCAGGCAAGAGCACGCTCGCATCAGTGCTGACGGGGAGGGAGGGCTATGAAGTGACAGGCGGAAGTGTTGAGTTTGAAGGTCAAGACCTTCTTGACCTTGCTCCCGAAGAGCGGGCACAGCATGGTATTTTCCTCGCATTCCAGTATCCGGTTGAGATCCCGGGCGTTTCAAATACGAATTTTCTCAAGACGGCCATAAACGAGATCGGAAAATCAAAGGGGATGGAACCGATGAGCTCGGTGGAGTTTCTGAAACTCATGAAGGAAAAGGCAAATCTTGTCGGGCTTGACCCGGGAATGACCAGCAGGTATGTGAATGTCGGATTTTCGGGAGGCGAGAAGAAGCGCAATGAGATCTTTCAGCTTGCAATGCTTGACCCGAAATTCTCGATACTTGATGAAACGGATTCCGGACTTGACATTGATGCGCTTAAAGCCGTTGCTCACGGCGTGAACAAGCTCAAGAGAAGCGACAATGCATTTCTTGTGATCACACATTACCAGCGTCTTCTCAATTACATCGTTCCTGACTTTGTACATGTGATGTACGACGGAAGGATCGTGAAATCAGGAGGCAAGGAACTGGCTCTTCATCTCGAAGAGAACGGCTACGACTGGATAAGCGAAGCTAAGCAAGGCGCGGAAGCTTAAGAGCAAACTAACACTGAAAATTCAGATGGATAAGATATCACAGGAGAATACAGACCTTAAGATGAAACTGATCGATGACTTCAACAGCTTTGAAGCATCGCTCAACGGACAATCGGGCAACAGGATGCACAGCATCCGGCAGGATGCACTTGCATACATTAACGAGAACGGTTTTCCCACAAAGAAGAACGAGGAATGGAAATACACAAATCCGGCGAACATCCTGAAGCATGACTATGAACAGGCACTGGTAAAGCCGGCCGAACTGCCGGACCCTTCTCTCCTTAAGGACCTGATAACCGATGATGAGGCAAGCACTCTAGTTTTTGTCAACGGCAGATTTGTCCCTCAGCTTTCGAATGTGAAGACTGAGCTGAAAGACTTCTATGCCGGCAGTTTTGCAGATGCTTACAGGACACGGGGAGAAATTGTCGAAAGACATTTCGGACAGCTTGCGAAGATACAGAAAGGGGCGTTCGTTGCAATGAACACAGCGTTCACATTTGACGGAGCATTGATCATTGTTCCGGAAGGCGCCGATATAAAAGAGACCGTGAGGATCTTCAACATTGCAGATGCAAGGAACGGCATTTATATGTCTCAGCCGCGCAACATGTTCATAGTCGGAAGCAATGCCCGCATCAGAATATCGGAGGAGTTCTATACGCTCGGAAGCAATCCGTCGCTGACAAACATGGTCACGGAGATATTCTGCGCAGAGCGTTCAACGCTCGAGCATTACAAAGTGCAGAACGACGGGGTCAGCGCAAATCATGTGGGCAATACCTGCATAAGACAGGAAGCAAACAGCCATTACACAAACACAACGGTCACTTGGGGAGGCAATATCATAAGGAACAATATGCAGGCGGAATATGCCGGCTCAAATACCGAGTGTCACTTCTACGGGCTCTATTTGCTGAGAGATAAACAGCATGCAGACAATCACACGCTTGCGGACCATGCAATGCCGAATTGCTACAGCAATGAACTGTACAAGGGAATACTTGCCGACAAGGCCACAGGTGTGTTCAACGGCAGAATACTTGTACGGCAGGATGCTCAAAAGACGAACGCATATCAGTCTAACAATTGCATACTGCTTTCAGAGGAGGCAATGAATTATTCCAAACCTCAGCTCGAGATATTTGCGGATGACGTAAAATGCAGTCACGGCGCTACGACGGGTCAGCTCAGCACACAGGAGATGTTTTATCTCAGAAGCAGAGGTATAGACGAAGAGCTTGCACGCACCATGCTTCTTCAGGCATTTGCCGGAGACGTGATAGACTCGGTGAAGGATGACCATCTGAGGGCCAAGCTCGAACAGAAGCTCATGGAAATTCTGAACAGGGCAGACTAATTTGCCGGAAAATACAGATGATGAACAAAGATGATAAGGCAGTTGAATTTATACGGGACAGCACGGTGAAGTCCTTCAATGTACATGAACTCAGGGATCTGTTCCCTATTCTCGGACAGCATGTTAATGACAAGCCGCTTGTTTATCTCGACAATGCCGCAACAACTCAGAAGCCCTTCTCTGTCATCCGATCGCTTGAAAGTTTTTACGAGCGGTTCAACAGTAATGTTCACAGGGCACTTTACACTCTCGGAGAGGAAGCAACGCAGGCCTTTGAGGACTCGAGGGAAAAGGCAAGGCAGTTCATAAATGCTTCATCGAGATCCGAAGTCATTTTTACACGCGGCACCACTGAAAGCGTCAATCTTGTGGCTTCATCTTTCGGAGAGACTGTCGTGAATGCAGGCGATAATGTGATAGTGTCGCAAATGGAACATCACTCCAACCTTGTTCCCTGGCAGATTCTTTGCGAAAAGAGAAACGCCGAACTCCGTTTCATTCCCGTTGATTCAAACGGTAACTTAAAGATTGATTCACTTGACGATCTGATAAGCGAGCGGACAAGGCTGTTGTCAGTTACATATGTATCAAACTCTCTGGGTACGATTAATCCTGTTAAGAAGATCATAGAGAAAGCGCACAGCCGCGGTGTGCCGGTAATGATAGACGCAGCCCAGGCCGCACCGCATTTGAAGATTGATGTAGCGGACACTGACTGCGATTTTCTGGCATTGTCTGGCCATAAGGTTTACGGCCCGACCGGAATAGGAATTCTGTACGGGAAAGAGAATCTGCTTGAGATGATGCCTCCTTATCAAAGCGGAGGCGAGATGATAAAAGAAGTGAAATTCAGCGGAGCGTTATATAATGAACTGCCATATAAGTTTGAAGCCGGGACGCCGAATATTGCGGATGCGGTTGCTCTCAAGCCGGCTTTCGAATTTGTTGAAAACACAGGATTTGACATGATATCCGAGCATGAGAACTCGCTGCTTTTGCTGGCCACTGAACTTCTCAAAGATGTTGAAGGGATAAGAATAATCGGAACTTCGAAAGAGAAGGTGTCAGTGCTCTCATTTGTGATAAGCGGAACTCATCCATATGATGCGGGCGCATTGCTTGACCAGATGGGAATTGCAGTAAGGACAGGTTTTCACTGCACTCAGCCGCTTCTGCAGGAAGTGTACGGGCTTAACGGCACAATAAGGGCATCATTCGCAATTTACAATACGGCTGACGAAGTCACATACTTTGCCGATTGTGTAAGAAGAGCAAGGAACATGCTGGCATGAATACGGACAACAGGACGATCCGGGAGATCGAAGATGAGATTGTTGAAGAGTTCAGTATGTTCGAAGACTGGATGTCTAAATACGAATACATAATTGAGCTTGGAAAACATCTGCCGCTCATTGATACAAAATACAAGACAGATGAATTCAAAGTGAGCGGGTGCCAGTCCCAGTTGTGGCTTCATGCGGAAATGAAAGACGGCAGACTGTACTTCAGCGCTGACAGCGATGCCGTGATCTCGAAAGGCATAATAGCATTGCTTATCCGCGCGATGTCAGGGCACAGTCCCGCGGAGATCCTGAATTCAGACCTTGAATTCCTTGACAAGATCGGCATGAGGGTTCATTTGTCTCCAAACAGGTCAAACGGCCTGACATCCATGATCAATTACATGAAGAATTACGCAAAGATATATGCAGGGCAATCTGTTCAATAAGCTGAAGGACTTTCTCAGCCTCGAAGGCAAGAAGAATGAAGCAAACGACATGCCTGCCGGTTCCGGTGACAATGTCACCGTACCTGTTACAGAGCCGGCTCAGGAACAGCCTGCAGACACCGCCGCATCCGGGCAAAAGGAAGCGGTTGAAAATTCTTCTCTGCCTGAAAAACCTGAGCACTCCGCCGAGGAGATACGGCAGGAAGTAATCAAAGTGCTGAAGACATGTTACGACCCCGAGATACCGGTAGATGTGTATGAACTCGGCCTGATCTATGACATCAAGGCAGCCACCAACGGTGACGTGCTGATTGTCATGACCCTTACATCACCCGCATGCCCTGTGGCCGGATCACTGCCTCTTGAGATTGAGCAGAAAGTCAAAGAACACCCTATGGTAAACGACTGCAAGGTTGAGATCACATTTGACCCGCCGTGGAATCAGAGAATGATGTCGGAGGTTGCTATGCTTGAACTTGGGTTCCTTTAAGGCATGTTTGGTACTACTGACTTCAATCCGATCAGAACCTGTAAACATCCAACAACTTCATTAGCCTAACTCATCCCGCAGATTGCTTTCACTCCATCCGCTTAAAGTAAAGACAGTTCGAGAACTAACACCTGATTCTTCGGTGATCTCATTTGAGATCCCCGGAGGCGAGGAGGAAACTTTCAGGTACAGACAGGGCCAGTATCTGTGTTTGCAGGTTGAGATTGACGGAGAGAAGTTCAAGAGAGAATACTCCATATGCAGCAGCCCTTATGCAGAAGAAGACCTTTCCATCGCTGTCAAGAGTTCGGCAACAGGCATTGTATCAAAGTATCTGCGCTGCGGCATCAAACCCGGTGATGTAATACTCTCTTATCCCCCGAACGGAAAATTCTTTACCGAGCTGAATTCCGCTAATTCAAAGACCTACCTTCTTATCGGAGGCGGAAGCGGAGTCACTCCCCTGTTTTCGATTCTCAAGTCGGTACTCATAGCTGAACCGAAGAGCTGGGTGATCCTGTATTCCGGAAACAGCACCGAGCAAAGCATCATGTTCTACAGTTATCTGAGGTCAATTGAATCGGAGAACGGCAACTTCACCGCAGTATTTACTCTAACGCACCCGGCACCTGACTGGAAAGGCCTGCAGGGCCATATAAGCAAAGACGAGATCAGAAAAATGATTGCCGGCGTCAACGACTTCACAAGGCTCGAGTGTTTTGTTTGCGGTCCTGATGAGATGATGAGAAACTCTGAAAATGCATTGTTGTCTTGCGGTGTCCCTGCAGACAGGATCCACATAGAATATTTCACTCCGCCTCCCGTTCCCGAAGTCTATATGCCTGAAGGCGTGCCTGATGTGGAAAACATCGAGCGAAAAGTGAATATCATAATAAACGATGAAGCGCATGCCGTGGTGGTTCCTCCCGGGGGAGTAATACTTGATGCTGCGATTGATGCCGACTTAGATCCGCCCTTTTCATGCCGGAGCGGGATCTGCACAACGTGCAGGGCAATGCTTCGTTCGGGCAAAGTGAAAATGGACGAGCGCGAAGGACTGAAGGACGAAGAGATCGAAGAAGGTTACATTCTTACATGCCAGTCGCACCCGCTTACTGATGATGTGACAGTTGAATACATGTGATGCATTGCACGCTACTTCTTAATTGCTGTCACTTCGAAGATATGCCAGTGCTTTTCGGGTTCGCTGACTGAAGGCCCGTCAAACTCCTCTTCCTTAAAATACAGAAAATCAAAACCGGTGAACATCTCCTTCAAGCCTTCCTCAGTCACAAGACTAAGTTCCTGATACTCATCTCTAATCCCGAAGAAATTTCCTGTGAACAGGCCACCCTTTGATATGCACTTTGTAACCGATTGCATCATTCCATTGAAGTGCTCTCTTTCGCAAAACGGAAGACTGTAGCCGGCATTCACAAGTGTTGCTTCTTTCAGTTTCATGTCTTCGAAAGAAGAGCAAACGAAGTTCAGGCTTTCCGGCTTTACATTTCCGAGGTTCTGCATTATTAATTCAATTGCTGACGGCTCACTGTCAACTGCAGTAACTTTCCATCCTTCCTTTAGCAAAGCAATTGTGTCTCTGCCGTTTCCGCATCCCAGGTCATAAGCAGTCTTTGATCCGGGAGGATGTTCGGCAAAGTACTGTAGCGCTCTCATCAGCGCAGGCCTCGGGTCAGTCTTCACGGCTTCGTAGTAGTCTCTCCAGGACATCAGCTCAGCAGCATATTGAGGAAGCACAATGCAGGATCTGCATTGAAAGAGTCAATCACTTTTAGAATGCACATTCTCTTTCGCTGTTCAGTTATTGTTTCTGTTTCTGTTCTACTCATGCCCGAGCGGTTTGAGATCATATATCTTCCGGATACCTCTGAACTCCTCATGCATATCAAGATTCAGGTCAACGATCTTTCCCGTTCTTATATCAAACACCCAGCCGTGGATCTTCGGGTATCCGGTCCTGTACCACGAGCGCTGCACATGGTCTATCTTTACAATGTTAATGCACTGCTCGATCACATTAAGCTCAACAAGCCGGTCGAATCTCAGTGAAAGATCCTTGATGGAATTCAGCTCCCTTCTGTGAAGCCGGTAAACGTCCCTCAAAGTCTGAAGCCAGCTGTTGAGCTGACCCATATCGCTCGGCTTCATTGCCGCCTTTATCCCGCCGCATTCGTAATGCCCGCAGATTATTATATGCTTCACTTTCAGGACTTCGAGTGCGTATTGAACAACAGCGTTGAGATTGTTGTCAGTACAGATGACAAGGTTTGCGACATTTCTGTGAACAAACACGTCGCCGGGATTCAGCCCCATAAGCTCTTCTGCATTAACGCGGCTGTCTGAACAGCCGATGTAAAGCAGTTCGGGGTGCTGTCCCTCTGAAAGCTTCTTGAAATAGTCGGGATCCAGCGCAAGTTTTTCCGACATCCAGTTCCTGTTATTCTCGAGAAGTTTTTCTATCTCCATTCTTATGCCCTGTTTGCTGGTATGATTCATTTGCAAGATACTTATCCCTGCCCGGAGATGAAGCGGCAAAAATATGACCGGTGATGAGAGATCCATTTCTCTGCTCTTTAATTGCTGATGAATGCAAGGACGAAAATTGCTATTTTGAATTTTACAGATCTGAAATCATTGCATATGCAGAAGACAACACTCATACTTCTTTTTCTTTTCATTTACAATTGCCTGACGGCGCAGTCTCTTCCGATCCTGCTTGACGGCAGGACCGATGACTGGACTCAGAATGCCGCAACATACACAGACGCGGAAAACGACGGCAGTGTGTATGATTTCAGGTATGTCTCCGCCGCCAATGATGAGAACTTCCTATATCTGAAGCTAAGGATCAATCCCTTTGTCAAACTGCTGGAGAACAATCAGCTCGCTATGTACATTGACGGCGACAACAATTCTTCAACAGGATATCAGATAAACGGTATTGGAGCAGAGCTCAGATTCAGTTTCGGGGCAAGAAACGGATTCAACTATTATATCAATGCTTCAGTTACGCACTCCGATCTGAAATTCAGAAGCCTCCCGACCGTTACAGATACATTGTATGAGATAGCCATTTCAAGACAGGCGATACCGCCCGCAGGTTCCTCTGCAACCATCAAGATATTCCTGATCGACAATGTCACCTCGGGCGACAGAATGCCGAATGCAGGCGACACTTTTTCATACACTTTTGACAATACGCCTGTTAAACAGCTTGTTCCTGCTGAACTTGCAAAGGAGGACAGCTTACTCCTGCGGGTTGTCAACTGGAATACTCTGAGCGACGGATTGACAAGCTCGTCAAGGGAGCCATACTTCAGGAGAATACTGCAGACCGTTAAGCCTGATGTTGCCGGTTTCAGCGAGATGTGGAATTCAACAGCAGATGAAGTAAGGCAGAAGCTTAACAGCATTGTTCCGTTAAATGCGGGCAGTTGGAACACGGTAAAGATTGACGGAGGCAATGTGATTGCATCTGCTTATCCCATTATTCAGAGCTGGCTTGTTTATCCCGGGCAAAGAATCACTGCATCGCTTATTGACCTTCCGGAGAGATTCGGGACTGAACTGCTTGTGATCTGCTGTCATTACAAGTGCTGCGGCGGAGCTTCCAATGATGCGGAGAGACAGCGTGAAGCTGATGCCACTGTTGCATTCATACTCGATGCTAAGTCACCGGGAGGAACAATAACTCTTCCTGCCAATACGCCCTTTGTGATAATGGGAGATATGAACTTTGTAGGCGACAGACAACAGTTGAAGACACTCATTACAGGCCAGATAATAAACACGCAGTTGTTCGGAAACGGCGGAAGCCCTGACTGGGACAACACGGACCTTCTTGATGCACTCGCGCCGCAGTCAGATAAACGCACTGCTTACACATGGCGGGATGATGACGGCTCATATCCGCCGGGGCGGCTTGACTATCAGATCTGGTCGAACAGCAATGTAATGATCCGGAAGCAGTATGTACTGCAGACCGCAGTCATGAGTCAGCAAAGGCTTGCGCAGTATGGTTTGCAGGAAGGTGATTCCAGGAACGCTTCGGATCATTTCCCGAAAGTGTCTGACATTACCTTCACGAACACAGTGGGCATCAGTGAACCATTTGATAGAGTTGATTTCAGCCTGGAGCAGAATTTCCCGAATCCGTTCAACCCTGCAACTGTGATAAGGTTCTCTCTTGAAAGAGGATCCGAAGTGAGGCTCGAGCTGTTTGACGCACTCGGCAGAAAAGTTAAGACTCTCATTAACGAATACAGGAGCAACGGAAGCCATGCGATAACTCTTGACTCCGAAGGCCTTATGGCTGGAGTTTATTTCTACCGGCTGGAAGCGATGGGCAATACTGTCACAAAGAAACTGTTGCTGGTGAAGTAAGCAGAAAGATCACGCCTGTACTATCCGCAAAGCATCACATACCCTGGATCATAAGATGCGCCGTGTTGTTTCTTATGCTCATGCCATCCTTAAATTAACAGGATATGCCCGTATGAAAGCGCTGACCTGATTCTGGTTCAGTACAATTTCTGCTCAGAAGACGAAGTTCATTCCGACCTTGAACGTATTGTATCTTAACGGAGCCGTACTTGTGAAAGGCCAGTTCATCTGATCTTTCCGCAGCTGATAGAATCCGAATTCATAAGCATTCTTCAGAACAAAATTCATCAGAACGCCGGCAACAGATGCATTCTTAAGTATCTGCTTGGTGAACGCGTCAATCAGTACAAGCCCTGAGAACTCGATAAGCGAACTCATCGCCTGTTTGCCGAACAGATGTCTGGGGTAAACATGGGAGATCTCATACATAGGCGTGATCGAAAACCCCTTCACGATCTGGAAATTTATTCCCGCTTCCCAAGTGCTTCCGAATCTGAATGCGTTGTTGAAGTCATTCAGTGTTCCGTACACAGAATCTTCTATGCCGGGATTATTGTCATATCTGAATTCAGACCAGGCAAAAGACCCGGCATTGTACGGCGATATGATGAAGTTCCCGCCCGCCTTAATTCCGTAGCCTTCCTTGTTCCCGAATCCGAACCTCCAAAGCGAGTTGTCAACCGAAAGCGAATCTTCCGGCTTGCCGGTGAAGTCCCCCGATGCATTGCTCAGGAATACAAAGTTGTTGCTGTAGTTCACAATGTTTTTACCGTAACTCTTAGCATCATACTGCCTCGTAAAGCCAAGCCTGAGCTCGATCATTCCTGTATTTGACAGGCTGACGGGTGAAGTGTTCAGCCGCACCTGGGATACTCCGTAGTTCAGTTCAACTGAGGGTTTGTTGCCTGTGAGCCACTCCGGCCGGGGCTTCTTCTCTTTCTTCTCCTGTGAAAATGCAGGAGGCACGGATATGAGCAAAACAATCAGTGCAATCAGTATCTTTCCGGTCATATTTAAATGATTTGGTTTCTAATTGATTAGACGAAAAAATCCTGTTAGGGTTTCCGTCAGCCTGAAATTTATGTCCGCTTTTCGTGCGAAGCGGTCCTGTAATCCGAATTCATCAGCTGAACCGCTTCTTCGATCGTGAGTCTCCGGCCTTCTTCCCAGAGCCGGTCGTACTCAGATTTTTCCAGCGCCAACCTCAGCTCATCCTTAATCTCTTCTATTCTTGTCAGCTCCTGCTTTGTAACATTGATGTTGAGATTTGTCATCTGGCTTATGTACAGAGCTGAAAATATACAGCCCGTTTCATATTCCTTAAGTCCAATGTAGGAGTTCGAAAGCCCTTCTATCGCCTTCATCAAATAGTACTTCTCTCCTATCTCGCTGGCGATCGTGATGCTTTCGCCGTAGATCCCGAGGGCCCTGAGATACTCGCCCCTGTCATTTGCGATAAGCCCGAGCGTGTTAAGCGGATTTACATAGATTCTCCTGTCCCCGAGTTCCCTGAACATTTCAATACTCTGATACAGCAGTTTCTCCGCAGTGTCATAATCTTTGATCATGCTGAAAGCCGAACCCAGGTTTGTCAGCGACATTGCAATGCCGTGCCTGTCACCGAGTCCGCGCCTTAGCCTCAGGCACTCTTCCCACGTTTCAATCGCCTTATCGTAGTTTGCCGCAAGATATTCAATCGCACCGATATTGTTGATGATCTTTGCTATCTGAATCTCGTCACCAGATTCCCTGTATATCGCCAGGCACTCTTCCGCCATTTCTGCGGACTCCTGATAATTTCCCTGGTACATTCTGCCTGCGGCAAGATACCTGAGGCACAGTGCTGTGAGCAGTTTGTTGCCGAGTTGCCTTGCTGTCTTCAGGCCCTCCCTCGTTAACTCCTCCATCACTTCAAGTTTACCGTCAACAAGCTTTACGTTTCCCAGCATCACAAGACAAAGCACTTCTCCTTCCCTTTCGCCCAGATCCCTGAATATCTTCATGGCATCCTGCAGGTACATTTCCGCCTCATGATGACTTGCAAGATATGTGAGAAAGAACCCTGCTAGATAAAGCGCACGCGCTCTTATCAGCGGCTCCGCTTCATCATTGCACGACAATGCTTTCTCAAGATAAGTGCATCCTTCAGAGAAATTACCCCTGAGCTCCCAGTACTTACCCAGAGATATTGCCATCTTAAGGCCTTCAGCCGGACATTCCTCTATCGCCCATTTAAGAGCTTCCCGGATGTTCTCGTAATCTGCATCAATCATATGCAGGCATTCTCTCTGTCTGCGGCCGGTCAGCTTTTCCTCTGAATCACTTACCAGTCCGCTGAAATATCCGAAGTGCCTTCGCATTGTCTCTTTCTCTTCCGGTGAAGCTGCAAGCGCTGACTTGCTGTACTGCCTGATGGTTTCCAGCATTGAGTAACGCATTTCAGATTCCGAATCACTGCTTTTTATGAGTGACTTGTCAATCAGATTGGACATAAGATCAAGCACCTCAATTTCATCAACAGGTTCGGCCGAGCAAATTGCTTCTGCCGCCTCGAGTTTCCAGCCTCCCTGAAACACAGAAAGCCTTGCGAACAGAAGCTTTTCATAATCCGAAAGAAGTCCGTAGCTCCAGTCAATGAGCGCTTTAAGCGTCTGCTGTCGCGGAAGCGAGGTCCTTTTGCCACCCGTAAGAAGTTTGAACCTGTCGCTCAGTCGCTCAAGGATCTTCTCAACCGATAGCACATTCATTCTCGCCGCGGCAAGTTCGATAGCGAGCGGTATGCCGTCAAGGTCATTGCAGAGCTGAGCAACTGCCGGAGCATTCTCATTTGATACTTCAAATTTCGGATTGACGCTGAGCGACCTGTCTATGAAAAGCTGAACTGATTCGAATTGGCTGAGCGATTCGGAGTCATAGTTCTTTCTCACATCAGGAAGGGACATTGAAGGCAGATGGTAAGTTCTTTCACCGCCGATCTTCAGTGCTTCCCTGCTGCTTGCAAGGATCTTCAGTTTAGGGCACGAGCTCAGAAGCTGTTGGGCGATTCCCGCGGTTTCATTTATCAGGTGCTCACAATTATCAAGGATTATGAGGATCTCCTTCTCCCTCAGATAATTCTTCAGAATATCTGACGGCGCGCTTTTGCCGTCAGAACTGAGTCCGAGAGAAGACATTATTTCAGGCACGACATACTCGGGCTCGGAGACTGTTGCGAGCTCCACAAACCAAATGCCGCCTTCGAATTCATCTATGATCTCAGCGGCCGCCTGCAATGCAAGCCTTGTCTTGCCAGTGCCTCCAGCTCCGAACAGAGTGAGAAGAGGATGGGTCTTGAGCAGGTCTTTGATGTCTTCTTTCTCTTTCTCCCTTCCCACAAACCGCGACAACTGAAACGGGAGATTGTTGGGCCTCGCGTCAAGTGTATTGAGCGGAGGAAACTCCTCCTTCAGCCCTTCGGCGCAAACCTGATACAGTCTTACCGGTTGATTGAGGTCTTTGAGCCGCCTTTCTCCCAGTTCCCTGAACGATACTGAAGACGGCAGGAGATCCGCCGCCTCTGAATAAACTATTCCGGAAGTAACTATCTGCTCACCGGAGGCGGAAGACATTATCCTTTGCGTGCGGGCAAGTGTTACGTATCCGGTGTAGTCGCTGCCGTTCCAGGCCGCCTCGCCGCAGTGAATTCCCATCCGCACCTTTATGACTGCATCTTTCCAGCTTGCGGAGGTAATGGCCTTCTGTGCATCAACAGCCGCTTTCACCGCATCAGCAGGTGAACTGAAAGCACAGCAAACAGAATCGCCTACGGATTTGAATATGAATCCGCTGTGCATCTCAACGGCCTGCCTGATCAGATTGTGTTGAACTGCCAAAGCATCCGGAACAGACTGAGGATGAAGCTGTGCGAGCCTTGTGCTTCCCTCGACATCGCTGAACAAAAATGATACAACCCCTGTCGGAGCTTCCGGATTCATGAATGCTTCACTGAAAGACTTTCCACTTCCAGAATACCGGGCAGCTCTTTTCTCAGTGATGCCTTTGAAAGTTCTTCCATGAACCAATCGATGTCGAGGCCGTTCCTCTCTGCCGCAGTCCTGAGCCATTTTTCCTCATCGGGGTGAACCTCCACATCGGACACTGCAATCGCAAGACCGTCCCTGATGAATTTCTTCGCAAGCTCTTTGGAAGAGAACTCCGGGATCTCGTCAGAGATGTGAACATTGTCAAGTATCTCATGAATGACGTTTATGCAGAATTCTCTTTCAAATCCAAGCGACTTTCCAATTCTCATCATAAGTTTCTTTTCGGTCTCCGTCACTTTCCTGTCCTGGCGTATCAACAGCAGAAGGCCTTTGAAATATTTGCTCCTGTCAATGATCCTGATTGTCATCATACTCCTTAGCTAAATGAAACAATTATGGATTAAGATACCAAAGCGGCAATAATAACTCAGTTGAAAACAAACAGACTTGAATTTCTCCGAAGAGTTCGGGCCAATGTCTGAATCGCACCGATAAGAAAAAATGTCCTACTTCTTTGATTTCTTCTGAGCTTCCTTTGCCTTTGCTTCAAGCCGGTTCCGGTCTGCAACATACTTTGCGATCTTTGAAATGAGCTTCACAGGCACAGGAGAGCCCAGAGGGAAATTCACTGCTGACTTAGTGGTTCTGTATGCGCTAAGTTCAGGAAGGAACTCCTGCAGGTACTTAGGCCTGAGAAATATCGAATAATGCTTCTTAAAACCGCCGAAGTGAATTACGATCCCGAAGTATCTGTAAGAAGGAAGCTGATAGCTTATGAACTCTTCTGCACCCGGAACCGATTTGAGTATCACTCTTCTCAATTCATTAAGCACAGGAATGAGTTCCGCGGGCTGAGAAGAAATGTATTCGTCAACATCCGCAAATCCTCCCGCCCTGTTTGCTTTGTCCTGCTTCTTTGCAAGCGACAAGCCGGCTGACTTGAGAAGTGACTCTACAGCGGGTATTGAAGAAGGTCCGAATCCGTGAAGTTTCAGAAGATCCTCCTTCGAATGTTTTGAGAGCCTGACAAGCGAATCAATGCCTTTGCCGATAAGCGCCCGGCGCGCCGGAGCCGGAATCGAATCAAATATACCGCCTGATGCGGCCGCAGGTTTCTCTTTGACTTTCTTTAGCATGGTATGTTATTGATTGAGTTGCATTTGCAGAAACATAGCCAACGGAGGGAGACATTCAAGTGTAATTATGCGACACCTGCCCTGTTCACAGCAACAGGTTCACCCGCATAAGATCAGGTCGGAAAACTCAACACAGATCATTTCTGAACATCTTTATGAATCTGAAAAGAAACAACCCGACTGCCGTTACGATCATCAAGCTCAATACAAACAGAAGAAGAGGATAGTTCGGAATGCTTGCGGTTCCGGTAAAATGTGCCAGACCCTGAATGAAGATAACGAGTTCAGATAAAAACACACCTGCAACAAAAACTGCCGAAGGCAGTATGAACCTGTTTTGCCGCTCAGGCATACCGGCCGCTCCCTTCACGATCAAACTCAGCATAACGCCGGACACCACTCCAAGCATGAGCAGATGAATATATCCGATGAAGAGATTCCTGATCTCAAACGCCGCACTTATGAACAGAGGCACAACAAGCATCAACTGAATCAAAACCTTGGCAACAATTCCGGCAATTGACAATGACAGAAGGACCCTGACCGCAGTTCCGGACTCTCTGAAACTGTCGGATACAATCTGCCTGACCGAAATGTACAGCAGAACTGCTCCTGCGGCCTGCTGAAAGACCGAGACGCCGTAAAGAGTGTACCAGATCTCTCCGGGATAGAACCACATCAGCGGAAGTGAAAAACCGAAAAGAACTGACAGTGCGATCCAGGAGATCCCATGTATGCACTTTCTGACAGTCTCTGCTTTGACATCCGGAGGCATCTTACTGAAAAGTACTGCAAGCAGACCGAATACAAAAGCTCCGTTGAACAGAAAATGGAGATAGAACTGAATGCTGAGAAGATACTGAACGGATCCCTTTCCAAAGAATTTGATCGACAATGCAAGGCTTAATATGCCTGCAGTGGTGAGCAGGAGGAACATGCAAGCGGCCCGTAACGCCGCTTTCTCAAGATCATTCTTAAATACCGAGCGCTTGAGAATCAGGAATACAAAAGAGTATGTGCATAATATGTGAAGCGCGGAAAAGATTATTGAGCAGGTGCCGTAGCCCTGCAAAGGAAAGCTCACCATCATTCCAAACACCGACAACTGTGTCACAATGAAAAGTCTTCGGAATGATCTGTTTTCCTCCGGCACATAAGTTTGGACGAGCAGAACAAACATCATCTGATAAACCCAGCCGAGAGCCGCAATATGCGAGTGCGCGTGAAGCATATTCTGATAATCGAAAACCAGAGCGCCGCCAAGCGCGGCAAAACGGAGCGCAAGCCCCATGACCGCCGCGATAAGGAAGTTCAGCAGACTGACAGCCGTAAAGCCAATGAATGATTTCCTGTTCAGATGATTGTATGTTCTGATTTATGCATGCATGTTGCCTGATGATCCTGAATGACAAAAGTTATGAATCCGGCAGTGAGAATTCAGCGCAAAGTTAAGTGGGGAACATATTCTCCCGACACTTTGGATCAATAGAGTTATCTTTGCAGATCATTTTGGACAACACATTCGATATTGCCGTAATAGGCGCAGGGATACTCGGCCTCAGCACTGCATACAGACTGCTTTGCAATGACAGTTCGCTGAGGATCTGCATCATAGAAAAGGAGATCGGCTCAGCAATGCATCAGACCGGACATAACAGCGGAGTTATTCACTCCGGAATATATTACAAGCCCGGCAGTCTGAAAGCGCTGAACTGCATACGCGGTTACGGAATGCTTGTGGAATTCTGCTCCGAGCATGATGTGCCGTTTGAAATCTGCGGCAAAGTGATCTCAGCAACTGATGAAAGCGAATTTGAACGCATGGAGGAACTTCTCCGCAGAGGCATTGCAAACGGCCTTACGGGATGCCGCCCTGTGAGCGGTCAGGAGATAAAAGAGCTTGAGCCGCATGCATCCGGGCTTAAAGGGATCTTCGTACCGCAGACAGGCATAGTAGATTACAGAGCTGTATGTTCGAAACTTGTTCAGCTTGCATCTGAACTGAATTGCAGAATGTTCTTCGGAGAAGAGGTCAAAGAGATCCGCAGTGATTCCCGGAACATTACCATAAGGACGAATCTGAAAACGGTGAGCGCAAAACTTTGCATCGCATGTGCCGGGCTCCATTCCGACAGGATCGCAGACGTCTCGGGTGCTAAGCCCGGATTCAGGATCATACCGTTCCGGGGTGAATATTATAAGCTCAGGAGCGGCCGCGAAAATCTGGTTAGAAATCTGATCTATCCCGTACCCGATCCCCGGTTTCCGTTTCTCGGAGTTCACTTCACAAGAAGGATCGACGGCAGTGTTGAGGCCGGACCTAATGCTGTGCTTGCGTTTAAAAGGGAGGGATACAAAAAAAATGATTTTAATTTAAGGGATTCGTTTGATACTTTGACTTTTGCCGGTTTCCGTAAACTCGCTCTCAGATATGCAGGCACCGGACTCGATGAGTTCAGGCGGTCATATTCAAAGAAGCTGTTCACACGTTCTCTTCAGCGACTTCTGCCGTCAATTAAGGAAAGTGACCTGATGTATGGCGGTGCAGGTGTAAGGGCTCAGGCCTGCGATATGAACGGAAACCTGATTGATGACTTCCATATCCTCGAGGACGAGGGAATGATCAACGTCTGCAATGCGCCTTCGCCTGCGGCCACAGCGTCGTTTTCGATCGGCGAAACGATTTCGGAGAAGGCGATCAAAAGACTCAATTCAACTTACTGACTCAAATTGACAAAGGACAAGAATTTAATAGCAGGTGAGATAAGAACCGAACTTACCACAAAGGGCATTTCCGTATCGGGTGAGGACTTTGAACGTCCGTGGGGAGGCTTTTTCAGGATCGGCAATGAGAGCCTTCCGGTATTTCTTAACAACTACTTCAATGGCATCGAACTGCCGTTCGACATCTCCAAACTTAACGTGAGCCCTAAGATACTTGTGGTTGAGCCCGGGAAGAAACTTTCGTGGCAGTCTCATGAGAGGCGTTCGGAACTTTGGCGGATTGTAAACGGTCCCGTGGGCATTTACATGAGCGATACAGATGAGCAGCCACCGGAGATGGACATTTACAATAATGAAGACCTTGTTGAAATGAAACTTGGTACAAGGCACCGTCTGGTTGGCCTGAATGACTGGGGTGTTGTTGCGGAGATATGGGTTCACACATTTCCGGATGATCCATCAGACGAAGAAGACATAAGAAGGATCTCTGATGATTTCGGAAGAGGCTGATCATTATTTTCTTGACCTGTTAAAATTCCATTAGACTTTTCATGCAAAGACAATTCAGTTTCCTGATATCATCAACAGTGCTTCTTTGTGCAGGATTCTTGTTTGTTTTCAATTTCTGCCGGCTGGATGCCAACGGTTTTGCGAAGCTGAATGACAATCAAACGGGCTCCCGAAAGTCTGATGATAAGCAAAGGATGATAGTGGAAGGCGCAAAGAAGAATCTCTCCGAGGGAACAGAGTATGATCTGACAATGGGATATTATGTGCTTACATACAAAGACGGCGTGAACACCGGAAGCAGGGTGTTTCCCGGAGGCGATCTTGATCCGAAGATAGGAGTGTGCACGGATGTTATAGTCAGATCGCTGAGATATGCCGGGATTGTTGATCTTCAGGAGGCCGTTAACAAAGACATTAAGGCCGCAATGTCGGATTATCCGATTTCGCGATGGGGTAAGAAAAAAGCTGATCCGAACATTGACCACAGGAGAGTCATGAACCTTGAGGTCTGGTTCGGAAAATACTGGCAATCGCCGGGCAATAACGACTTTCAGCCGGGAGACATTGTGGTGTGGGACATGAATGAAGACGGCGCCAGCGATCATACAGGCATTGTCTCAGACGGCACAGCGGAAGGAAGACATACTGTGATCCACAATCACCCCGACCCGGGACACATTGCGGATGAAGACAAGCTCTACAAGTGGAAGATCACCGGTCATTACAGGATAAAGGACAACTGATATTTTGGAACTCTTTGATGCTATTGTAAACCGTAAGACCACGAACACTGCGTTTGCGGATAGGAAGGTCTCACGGGATGACGTGGAGCTTCTTGTCAAGATGGCTTCGCATTCACCGAGCCATTTTAATTCACAGCCTTGGAGGTTTGTGATAGTTCAGGAGAGTAAGATCATTGACAGGATCGCAAAGATCGCAGGCGACTCGATGGTGCAGCTTATGGATGACGGAAGATTCTGGAAGCAGTACAGAAAGTACTTCCGATTCAGCGAAGAAGAGATCGAGAAGACGAAGGACGGCATACATATAGATCATCTGCCTTCATTCCTTAAGCCGTTTGCAAAAAGCATCTTTTCAGAGGCAGGCGGGAAAGTGATTTCACGCTTCAGAGTTTCAAGAATACTCGGAAACGACGAAGAGAAGCTTGTATCAACGTCTCCGATGCTCTTTGCAATCGCGCTTGCAAAGGAAGAATACAAAAAGGAAGAACTCTCCGGATTCTATTCCGTGATCTCTATGGGCGCAGTGATACAGACTCTTTGGCTTGTTACGACAGCTATCGGCATGGGAATGCAGTTCATTTCAACGCCGGGAGAGATCCCTGCAAAATGGAATGAACTCGCCGACTTACTCGGCATTCCTGAAGATTACGAACTTGCAGCAGTGTTCAGGATGGGTTACGTTGACCCGGATATGAAGCGCCCTGCAATTGACTGGCGTTCATCACAAAGAAAAGAGTTCGGCGAGCTTGCCTTCAGCAACAGGTTTGGCAATGCTTTTAAACAGTGAGGATCATTGAGCCACCTGATTATGTATGCCGGGCTCATTCTTTATTTCTCAAACTATGCGATCGGATGGATGCTCTTTACGGGCAAACTGTCAGTTACAAAGCGAAGCCATCAGGCAATATATTCGGTTCTGATAGCAGCACTTGCCGTCAATGCTTACTTCAGTCTCGGAGACATCACCAGACTGGTATTGATCCTGTCATCACTTGCCATGATGCTCATTCTTCCGCTTGGCATAAAAGGCGGATACTATCACAGGATCGTAAGTTCGCTCGGACTGATGTTGTACATTATATATGTTTTCATTTGATTTAACTCAAACACCGGGAGCAGATACAGGATATGTGGAAAACAAAAGAAGGAAGTACCGGAAGGCTGATACAGCTTTGCATCGGCTACTTTGTGTTTTATGTAATAACCGGTCTGAGCGTCAAGTACTTCCTGGGAAAGGCCGATCTCGGATTTCCGGGAATGACCGATATGCAATACCTGGTTTACAGCACAATTGGGGGCAACATGTTTGCGCTTGCTGTTGTGATAATTCTCGGCTGGTACAGGATACAATCCAACGGAACCGCCAGACTACTGGGATTCACCGTTCCCGAAGAACTGCTGTACATCATACCTTCGGGGATCTGCACGGCGGTTGTGATCCCTACCACTACGCTCATGTACTCCCTTCCCATCTCCGTTATGGTTGCGATGGTGATTATGCGGGGCAGTGTGATCGTGATCAGCAGGATAGTTGACGAGATACAGATACGCAAAGGCATACTGAAGAAGAAGATTTACATGGAAGAGAACATTGCTGTTGTGTTCGCTGTCATAGCAGTGGCTATCAATGTCTTCTTCGGAAAGCAGGGAGAATTTGACTTCATTTACAATGCGGCGGCTATGACGATCCTCATAAGTTACATCATTGCATACTTCATAAGGATCTACATCATGAACTATTACAAGAACACAAGAGCCAAGGGCGTTAAGCAGGACAATAAAGGCTTCTTCGGGATCGAGCAGATTGCCGCAAGCATTACAATGATCCTTGGAGGCATTCTTGTTTTCCTGGGTTTCAGGTATTTTGGCTGGGACCTGCCTCAGGTTGTATCGTTTGTGGATTCGTTCAGCAACATTCATCCGATGTGGGGCTGGGCAATACTCGCAGGCACCGCATTCGGCATAGTTGCATTCTTTTCCGTATTCATATTCATGTTCAAGGGAAGGACCGCCACATTCGCGGGGCTTGTCAACAGGCTGACATCTCTTGTTGCAGGCACGGCGGCAACTTTGCTGTTCTGGTTGTTCTTCGGCGGAAAATTCCCCGGAACAGCGGACTGGCTCTCGCTGGTATTCATTCTCATATCAGTCGGATTCATTTCCGCCGCAGAGAAGAAGAGAACTCTCGAGCTGAAGGCAACACATGAACTTGATGACGATAACGGAAGTCCAAAGGCAGTGACTTCAGCATCGTGAAGAATCCGGTGTCAAATATAAATTATTCAGCATGAAGGACTTGCTTCTTGAACTGCCTGCATGGCTGGTAATGTTCGTTGTCGCAGTAATCAGCGCTGCATTGGCGATCTCAGTTTTGATCTACCTCCGGAAACGTATCCCCTACGACAAATACAAGGAAAATCACGAAGTAGGTGGTTTTCTTTTTAACGCACTCGGGCTGATCTATGCGGTCATTGTTGCATTTGTGATCTATGTAAGCTGGAGCGAATACACGGAAGCTCTCAATTACAGCGAAGCGGAGATAACTGCTCTCAGAAACATTTACCATAACAGCAAATCTTTCCGGCCGGATGTTGCAGAAAGGATCAGGACCGCCATCGTAAGTTACACAGAAGCCGTGATACGGGATGAATGGAAACTGCTCGGTGAAGGGAAGGTCTCCGAAAAAGCAAGGAACGAACATCTTAAACTCTGGAACCTGATCCTTACGGAGCCTGAGCTTAAGCGTATAGAAACTGATGCGGTGTTTCAGCAGTGCCTTGCTGATCTGAATGAACTTTCCAAAGCAAGAGTTATGAGGATCGCCACAAGCAGGAAGAACATACCTTTTGTTGTCTGGACCGTGATAATGATCGGCGCGTTGACATCCGTGGGGTTTTCACTGTTCTTCGGCACAAGGGACCTGAAGATACAGGCAACCATGACTGCCCTGTTCGCAATGACAAACGCTCTGATAATGCTACTGATATTCTTTCTCGATCATCCGTTTTCCGGAGAAACGGGCCTATCATCCGAGGCATACAAGGAGTTCCTCGAAGTGATAAGAACTCATTCCAATTTTTAGCCTGTCAATTCCCTAAAACGGGAAAGAGCTGAAGCAACCCCTTGTGGATCATTTCCACTGCAATCGCGCTGATGAGAATTCCCGACACTTTTGTAAGCACATCCACACCTGTCTTCTTGAGTTTCATCTCGAGCGGAGATGCTGCCTTAAATGACAGGTACACTGCAAAGGAGACCGCCGCCGCAATGAACGGGATCACTATCAGCTGTTCGAAATTTGTGACACTGCCTCCGTAAAGTATCATTGAACTAATCGGCCCGGGCCCGGCAAGAAGAGGAATTGCAAGCGGAACAATTGCAAAGGAATCACGGGGATTTGTTCCGTCGTCCGTTACCTGACTGCTGTCCTTTGAACTCTGCCCGAGCACCATTGACAGTGAGATCAGAAAGATGATGATACCTCCGGCAAGCGTGAATGCGCCCGTGCTGATCCCGAACAGGGTAAGAACATACCTTCCGAGAAAGAATGAGAAAATGAGTATGAAAAATACCGAAGTGGACGTCTTCTTGATTATCTTCCTTTTGTCTTCATCGGCCAATCCCCTTGTATTGTTAAGGTAAAAAGGAATTCCCTCGAGTGGATTGACTAGCACGAATATTGCAATGAATACCTTTATGTATCCTGTGATACCTTCTAACATTTCGACTCATTAGTTATAACCCGAAAGCCCGGCAATTGAACTCTTAAGTTTGGCAAATTAACAAATCGGAGAATCAATTGTTGTGCAACTTTCGTTTCTTCAATCACACATTCGGCAGTTCCTTCCATCAAGCAATGAGCTTCTCCCCCGTTCCGTACAAAGATCACTCTCCGGCCGGTTCCCTTTTTAGCCGCAAACACTGAGCTTTCGCTCCTTTTCCGTGGGTTGTCAACTTTTTCGAAAATCTTTCTTTTGTCCGGCGATCCACTCTGAATAACTTTGCAGCATGATCACCGGAAAGCTTGTCAGGCGCTTAAAGACCTCAAGGTGCATCACGGCAGATTCCAAACCCGGGCGGAACTGCGATCATTCAAATTGAAAACATTAAACCAAAATCAAAAGAAATGAAAGTAACTATGAAAGCACTGCTCAACATCATAGCGTTATTGATTGTGACTGCAGTATCAGACATTAATCTCAACGCGCAGGATCTTAAGGATGCGCACACAGTTGAGTTCGGCGCCAGAGAGCATGACGCCGCTTCCGTAATTGCTTCTCAAAAGGAAGCGGAACTCAAAAGGGCGCATGAGTCCGGAAGAATTCCAGGAGCTGACGCTGTCTCCTCCACAGGAGAAAGCGGCGTTGGCACAGCAGAGACACACGCAGCAATGGACGAAGATGTCATCTTCGGCACGGTACCTATGGAGGAGAACGGCGACTGGGGAATGAACCTGCCCCCGGTATACAACGGCCTTGTGATGCAGGGGTATGAAAGCTATTACAAGAACATCGATATGAAAACAGGGGAAGACGGAAATCTCTATGTTGCAGTGATCAGGCAATTACAGATCTCCGATCCCTACACCGCAAGAATAGACACTTACAGGTCACCTGACGGCGGCAAGAACTGGATCCTCTGCGGCTGGTTCGGATACATAACCGGCCAGATATCCAGTCTGTCACTGCTGGTCGAATCCAAGAGCAATGCAGTTGCCGATTCAACAAGGCTGATAGTCTTCTACAGTTTCTCGGCTCAAAGCGGAACAGCCAATGCTGATCTGAGGATGGCGAGTTTCAGAAGGAACGGAACTGCGCCACAATTCGCTGTTGTGGCAGATCCGGCCGCCGGATATCACTTTTGCTCTTTGAGTGCAGTGAGCGACGGCGAGTTCTGGCAAAGCGCAACGTACTTTGGAGTTGTGGCAAGCGAAAGAAAGAATGACTGGACAGGTACGCGGAAGCTGAAGTTCTTCAGGACCGCGAACTGGGGATCTTCGTGGACATCTGCGGAGTATATAACCGGCAATGACGATGTTAATCCGAGCGCACAGTTTGTGCCTGGTTCAGTAAGCGACATTCTTATCGCCACTGAAAGACGCTCTTCCGGAATGAAGAACAAAATTGCTCTGATACGGTCAACATGGTCGCCTTCTTCATCATTCACCGAACAGGAGCTGACAAACGGTATCTTTCATGACTACTTCAAGCCCTGCCTTACAGTTAAACAGAACAGCCCTGCCGACTCGATCATGCTTACCTGCACAAGACTCGGATGGGCAACTTACTTCTATTCGACCAACGGAGGCAGTTCATGGGTCATTGATGCGGCTCTCAGTCCGGTGAACGGAGGCACAAACAAGACATACACATGGTGCTCATCCGTAAGCTCCGGCGAGTCACCATTCACGGCGATATACATGTCGAATGACGGAGACTCAATTACAGTCAGGCGCGGATCTCCCGGCTCAATGGGCACTCCAAGGAACGACGCAAATCCGAATACCGCCACATCCTTTTCCGTGCCTGTTTGCGCAACATTCAAAAAGGACAACAGAAATTACTCTGCGCTTGCATATGTGGGTTATCTGAACACCAATGTATACTTCAATCAGGAAGTGATCCGGAGTCTGGGCATCAGACTGGCGATACAGGGGATGTACGCTCCGTCCTCAGACGCATTGACAACTGCCGACACCGTCAGCGTAATACTGAAGAGCGGAATTGCGCCGTTTACAACCATTGACTCAGCAAGATGCGTGATTGACCCTTCAACAATGACCGTTTCAATGCTTGTGAACGGAATGATCCCTGGAATTCAGCACCATATTGTCATACGTCACAGGAACGCTCTTGAAACATGGTCTTACTCCTTTGCCGGAACATTTCAGGACAGCGCATTCATTGATATGACTTCGGCACAGAACAGAGCTTTCGGAAACAACATGATTCAGGTCAACAGCTCGCCTTTGCGGTTTGCTCTGTTCAGCGGAGATGTGAATCAGGACGGCACGATTGATGCGACGGACCTGGCAATGATCGACAATGATGCAATTAACTTTTCCGGCGGATACATAAGCACCGATCTGGACGGAAACAACTTTGTGGATGCAAGCGACATGGCGATTGCTGACAACAATGCGGCAATGTACACGGGTGTAATCCGCCCTTAACCAGACAAACAATAATCTAACCATAAACAAGAATGAAAATGAAACAAGTGATCACACAAACCATTGCAATACTGATGCTGTTCATTAACATAGCAATTGCAGGCGATCCGCTCGAGATCAGGATAGAGTCTGTAAGACATACAACGCCTAACAGCCTGGAGTTTGACATCATCGCAGTCAACAAAAGCGATGAGGATATCATTTACTCAACAGGCCAGTACTTTCTTCAGTACGATCCAATTCTCTTAAACGGCGGAGAGTGTAAATATGATCTGATCGGTTCAGAACTTCCCGGCAGCTTCCGGCCGCGAAGCGCAAGAGCAGTGGACGGCATTCTTAAGCTTGCCGCAAACATGATAAGCAGGGACAAGAACCTGTTGCCTGTGATAAGCAAAGACGCAAAGAGCTTTCTCATCGCAAGAATGAAACTGCAGACGACCGCTCCGGCATTCGCAAACGTTACGCCTGACATACGTCTCACTAACAGCGGAAGTAAGTTCATAACGAAGATCGGGATCTTTTCAAATAACGCAACATCAATTATCCCGTTCTCACTGCCGGAAGATGAGAATATTGACATTGACGGTATAGGTAAACCTGTCGACGGAATTGTACCGGGGGAATTTTTGCTCTCTCAGAACTATCCAAATCCCTTCAATCCGTCAACTGTCATACGCTTTTCCCTCCCTCAGGAATCTGAGATCTCGCTAAGGGTGTATGACATTTCGGGAAAAATGGTCAGAGAACTTGCCTCAGGCAAGTACTCAGCAGGATCATACTCCGTAACATTCAGCGGACATGGCCTTGCCAGCGGGATGTACTTTTACAGGCTTGAATCCGCCGAATATAATGCGACAATGAAGATGATACTTCTGAAGTGACGGAAGTCGAGTCCGGAGCTGTATTGCCCTGTCAACTTCTTGCAGAAAGTTTCTTTGGCAGGGCAAATGAGTGAGAGTATTTTGCAAGTGCAATAGACTGAGTGATGAAGCCGTGATTCAAGAATACTTTTCCGTCATCACTCAGGAACGGCCGGCGGGAGCTTCCAATTACCCGGGCGGAAGCGACCCTGCAGGCCGGTAAATTTCAAAAATCATCAAAAAGAAAACAAGTAAATGAAATCAAGAATGGCAATCCTGAGTAAGTTTCTGTGCATTATCGCACTGACTGCAATTGTTACAAGTACTGACCTGCATTCACAGGGATCAGGAGAATTGAGCCTCAACGTTCCATCAAACGCGGAGACTGTCACAAACACAACTCCGGAATACAATGCAGAAGAAGTTTCGCAGATCGAAGATCAGATCAAGGATGCAAACGAGAGAGGCGACAGAGCTACTGCTTCAGTGCTGGAGCGCAAGCTCGGCAGTGTTTTGCCCCCGCGCGAAATGGTTACGCCTGTTCCCGACAAAGCCATTGAGTTCGATAATTCAATGTCGGGAGAAGAGGCCGGTGATTGGGCGCTGGGAGCTCCCGTGATCACAAACGGCGAAGTGAACGACAACATTTCACAGTACCACAGACAGATTGAAATGAAAACAGGCGAGGACGGGAATATTTATGTTGCCGTCAACAGACTGCAAAACGGACTGGTATGGAAATCAAAAGTGGAAGTTTACAGATCGTCCAACGGCGGTAAGACATGGATAAGTTGTGCCTCAGTGCAGAGTTCGTCTTACTACACCTACAGCATAGCCATGACGGTCGAGTCAAGGGATAACAATAATCCTGATTCCACAAGAGTGAACCTGTTCTTTACCGGAAGCGCCAGCAGTTCCAACACAGCCGCGAAGCTGTACTTTGCCACATTCAGAAGGAACGGCACGGGCTATTACAGCGCTCACATTGCTGACCCGTCAAGCGGGTATTCATTTCATTCGCTGAGCGCAGTAAGCGACGGCGCGTTCTTCTCAAGCGCAACATACTTCGGCGTTGTCGCCTGTGAATCAGACCTGACTGAAACTTCCGCAACAAGGTTCAAGGTCTTCAGAACGACCAACTGGGGTTCTTCATTTGCATTTGCAAGTATTCTTACAGGAGGTGTTGATTACTATCCGAGCGCGCAGTTCTTTAACGGGACTGCCGATGAAATATGGATCGCTGTCGAGAGAAGAGTGAGCCAGTCTGAAAAACAGATCAGACTGCTGAAGACACCTTGGTCAGTAAGCTCATCATTCTCAACATCATACATAACCACAGGACTGTACAAATACGAAAAGCCATGCCTCTCGGTAAAGCAGAATAATCCCTGTGACACCGCAATGATCACCTGCACCAGGAACAACATACCCGTCTATCACTATACGACCGATGCAAATACTGCATGGGTGACAAATCTCGGAATCACAAGCAGCGCTTCTCAGAACAAAGCTTTCACATGGTGCACTTCTGTTCAAAGCGGAGAGAGGCCGTTCACAGTGCTTTTCGCCACCAACGACGGCCAGGAAGTGAGTGTCAGGGAATACGCCGCAGGATCACCGGCGCTTAACATTCAGTTCATGGTGAATTCTTATCCTTTCAGCTCTGTGATATCTCCGGTATGTGTCACAAGGCAGACGATTGAAGGAACGATCAGCATGATCGCTTATGCCGGAGAAGACGGCGACAATGCATACTGTGATTCGGAAGGGCACAAGTTCATCAGTCTTAAACTATTGCCGCAGGGACTGTACAATCCGGCTTCCAATTCAATGACAGCCAGTGATGTTGTTTCAATTGTAATAAAAGACAACAATGCGCCTTACCTTACAATTGATTCAGTCAGCGCAATGATCGAACCAAACACAATGACTACAACTTCAGCTTACCCGACGGTTTCGCCGGTGAAGCTGACCAGCCTGCAAGAAAACAACAGCTACTACATTGTGGTAAGGCACAGGAACAGTATTGAGACGTGGAGCTCTGTATGGGTGCCGTCATACCTTGACACGATCACTTACGACTTCACATCAGCAGTGAACAGAGCATTTGGAAACAACCTTGCACAGGTTGACGTCAGTCCTTCTACATTTGCAATGTACAGCGGGGATGTGAATCAAGACGGAACCATTGACGGCAGTGACCTTTCACTGATCGATAATGACATAAGTTCGTTCTCCTCGGGATATCTCTTAACGGACCTTAACGGTGACCAGTTTGTGGATGCTAGCGATGCGGCTCTTGCAGACAACAATGCATACATGTTCATAAGCGTTATGAGGCCCTGACGATACTGATCCGTTCATACGAAAAACAGCCCGGAGAAAATTGTATCCACCGGGCTGTTTTGCTTTACGTCCTGAATATTATTTGCCGTCCTGAGCTTCAGGCACCTCCGGAGCATCAGGCGTTTTAGGATCCTCCGTATCGACTTCAACCTCGACATTTCCGTCTTTGCCATACTTGAAATTAAACTTCATATTCTCATTCACTTCCTTCATTGCCTTTTCCATCTCTTCTTTTGCCTTTTCAAGTTCCTTCTTCAATTCATCGTTCCTGTACAGCTCCGCTTCTTTCAGCTCCTTCTGAAGTTCCTTCATATTCTCATTCAGTTCCTGCATGTCAATTCTGATCTCTTCCTTTCTCTGAGAGTTCTCTTCCTTCAGGTCCTGCTTAAGTTCATCCATTTCCTTCTTGAATTCCTCCTCATCAAAATATACTGCCGGGCCGTCGGTTGAGCTCTCAAACTCAAAATCGTAATCACCGGGAAAGGTCTTCACCTTTATCTTGAAATTCTTCTCGAGGTCATCCGCCCATTTCAGAGTGTCAATTGAGATCGTCTCAAGGACTTTCAGATTCTCAAGATTCTTTTCGAGATTCTTTTCAAGCTCCTTCATGTTCTTCTCTACCTGTTCGTTCACCTGCGACTGTATCTTCTCCACCCATGCCTCTATCTCCTTTTCATCAATGTACGGAATGCTGTCCATGGATGGAACTCCGGGAGGAGGTGGAGCGATGACGATCGCCCTCGTGTAAACATCATTCTTAAGTTCGCCTTGAAGCTGAGGAAGCAGATTGACCAGAGTGACAGCGTCATTCTTTGTGGCTGAGTTCACTATGGTTGAAATGCAGGTCTGATCACACTTGCCGAAATCAAAATCGTAGAGCGCCCTCTTGATCAGCGGTGATGTGCCGACCGCAAACGGAGTGCCTACACCTTTGTCTTTCTTTGTCATAACGTATGTCCCTGCCGTGGCAACAGACTGCTTGTTACCGGAAGTGACTTCGACCGTTCCTGACTTGACAAAGAACAATCCGTCGCCGGTGTGATCAACGGTCAGTTTGTACTGCCCTCCTTCATCCATCGCAATCGCGGAAGGAAGCATGACCGGGACGGGCTCTGCTGCCTGTTTCATATCTGCATCAATGGTTCCGTATTCAACCGAGAGTTTGTTCTTTCCGTCTTCCCCCTTCACTATCAAGAGCTTTGTGTTGGGCTCTATTATCACTTTGCCTATATCGGCCACATAGATCTCGGCTCTCGAAGAATCGTTTGTGATGATGTACTCCCCGTCGCGGATGCTGTCAAGCTTTGCCATGGCTTCATTGCTGATGTAGGGATTGCCGCTCAGGCTCGACACTTTCCAGTACGAAGGCATTCCGAAAGCTTCTTGCTGAGTGAGCACGGGTATTCCCGGACCGATGCTTCTTACCGCCAGGTAGATCACTGCGGCAACTGCCGCAAAAGTTGCAAATGCAAAAGCATATCTGAACCTGTATATGAATCCGTTTGAGTTCTTTGGATCTTTCGACGCGGGAAGGTAATCAGTCCTTGTCCTTTCGGGCTTAGCTCTGCTCTCAACTTCTTTCCACAGCTCCTCTTTGCTTGCCGAACTCAGATATTCATAGTTTCCCGAGAGTGAACCAAGCTGAAGCTTGATCTTCGACATGTCATCAAGATATGCTTTGCATCCTTCGCAGGAGCTTATGTGACTCTCCATTATCTCCTTATCTTTCGGAGAGATCTCCCCTTCAAGATAGTCATCGATCAGTCTCTCTGTCTCATCACAGAAGTTTCTGGTGGTTGGCTGGTTTTCACTCATTTTGATAATTCCTCTCTTAACAGTTTTCTTGCTCTGTGAAGATGGGCCTTTGAAGTTCCTGTCTCTATGCCCATCATTTCGGATATCTCATGGTGCTTGTACCCTTCGATATCGTGAAGCACAAGGACAGTCCGTGCCTGCTGAGGAAGCTTTGAAATTGAATTTTCAAGATCAATTCTCTGATCGGCGGTGTTTGACCTTTCAACAGGGGTGTTCGATTCATTCAGCATTATATCCGGAGAAGTCCCGGAGCCTGAAGATCTCAGGTGCATCAGGTATTTGTTAACTGCAATGCGGTGAAGCCATGTACTGAACCTGCATTCGTGCCTGAATGAATAGAGCTTCTCCCATGCGCTGATGAACACTTCCTGAGTCAGATCTTCCGCCAGGTCCTTATCGGCCGAGATGCGAAGGCAAAGTGCATGGATCCTTGAAACGTACTTGCCAAAGAGTTCTCTGAATGCTTCCCTGCTACCTCCGGCGGATTCCTCGATCAGCTTTGAGTCTTCGTCCGTCCGCCTGACCGACACGTTCAGCGTTACTGACTGCTGAGCCATTTCAGTCCTGTCCTTTACTGTTAAGATGCATCAAAATGGAAAATGGTTTAGATGCGGTTGTTGTATACGCAAATTTAGTGATAATGAAATCAAGTATCTGCTTACAGATGCCTGCACAATTCTAAACGAAAGCAGAAACTCAAAGTTTCAGACGGATTGCATCATAATCCGCTGATTTGCATTAGGCTGATTTCTGAATTCAGGATATTGTAAGGCACACACGAAGCCGGTCAATTATTGGAAAAAGAGTGAATCTCAGCCGAAATGCCCGAGATAATTACAGATCAGAATTTCATACTTGAGAAATTACTCCTTTGGATTGAAAATAATTGAGTTCAAAGAAAGAGCTCAGTCAAGTCCGCCAGTGAAAATACTCAACCGCTGTTGACAAACACATGACAGCTTCTGTCCACGTATTCAGCTTTGAAATTTTTGCATTGTAGCATCTTGACATAAACTCTAATTATGACTATGCTGAAATGCAATTTCGCAAATAATCCGAGAATCACAATCCCTGACCCCTATAGGTTTTCATGTGATTCATATTTTTGCGGAATAGAAATGGATTTATTGTGTTACAGGCTAATTGCCGCAGCACGATTTACAGTTTGGAAGAGTGCTCTTCGTACCATAATAATAAATTCATTAACCTTAAAGGAAAACAGCTATGAAAGGAAAATTCCTTGCTTTGTTTGTAGCGCTTGCGCTAATTCCCACAACTTTCTCCTTTGCTCAGGATGTAAATTCCAATGAGTACAAGTCAAAGAAAGAAGCTCTTATTGGCGTGCCTTATGTTCCGGACGCTAATGTCAGCAAAGCTCCTGTAAGACAAGAGAACAGCATTCTCTTTTTGTCAAACTGCCCGGACGGTGACAGGCCGACATGCCTGAAAGAGCCATTCGACTCTGCAGGAGCCGGATGGGTTATTTCAATGGCAAGGAATGATGACGGATCATCAATACTGATCAATCTTCCGTTCACATTCAATCTTTATGGCACTAACTACACCTCGATCTACATCAACAACAACGGTAATGTGACTTTCACCGCACCGCTGTCAACATACACGCCGTTTGCTTTCCCGAGTTCACCGCTCGCAATTGTTGCACCGTTCTTTGCGGATGTTGACACGCGAAATCTTGCCAGTGGTGTTGTCTATCACAAGATCGAATCAAACAGGATCACTATAGTTTGGGACAGTGTCGGTTACTATAACAATCAAGCTGACAAGAGGAATACATTCCAGCTTATCATGAGCGACGGAACTGATCCGCTTCTTGGAGTCGGCAACAATGTCTGCTTCAGCTATGGTGACATGAACTGGACAACGGGATCAGCATCAGGAGGTATTGGCGGCTTCCTGGGATCACCGGCAACGGTTGGTGTAAACAAGGGAGACGGCGCCACATACGCTACACTCGGCAGGTTCAACAGGAACAGTAATTACTACGGTGGCCCGGGCGTTGACACAAACGGTGTTCATTATCTTGACTGCCAGAACTTCTGCATTAATGCTTCGTCACAGGGCAACATCTGTCCCGTAGCTCAGGGATTCCCATCCGATACGGTCAGCATAATTGCAGGCAATCCATATAATGCACAATATGCATTCGCCGCACCTGAAGTTGCACAGATAGTTTCAGGCGGTGTCAGCGGTGTGCCTCCCGGAATGAACGTGAACATCAATAACGGAATTACCTGTACATTCGATGTTTCATGGAATCCTTCCTGCACACAGGCAGGAAACTACACTGTTTGCTTTACCGGCATAGACAATTTCAGTCCTCCGTGTACAACAACGGTATGCGTTGTTTATGAAGTTGACTGTGCTCTTCCGGTTGAATTGTCATCGTTCACATCTGCAATCTCCGGCAACAATGTTGACCTGAACTGGAACACAGTTGCAGAAATTAACAATTCAGGCTTCGACGTTGAAAGAGCCGTGACAGGATCAAACTCCTGGGCAAAGATCGGTTTTGTAAACGGAAACGGAACAACGACAACACCGAACAGCTATTCATACACTGACAGAGGCCTGCAAACAGGAAACTATTCTTACAGGCTGAAACAGATCGACTTCAACGGAAACTTCGAATATTTCAATCTTTCAAACGAAGTAATCATCGGAATTCCTGGAAGATTCGAACTTGGTCAGAACTATCCGAATCCGTTCAACCCGGCAACCAAGATTGATTATGCAATCCCTGCAGACGGTAACGTCAGGCTTGATGTTTACGATGCAATGGGAAGGTTTGTCAAGACCCTTGTGAATGAGAATAAGACTGCGGGATATTACACAGTCAAATTTGATGCTACACAGTTTGCAAGCGGCGTTTACTATTACAAGCTCAGCACCGTCGGACAAAGCAACTACTCCGATACGAAGAGAATGCTTCTTGTGAAGTAAGCTCGCCGGATTTAGATCAGTAAGGGGATACTCAGGCCCTGCTTTGAGATTCAGAGCAGGGCCTTTTTATTCGCCGGAAGTTTTACACTAGCGGCAAATTTTCGCAACAGCATTTTCTGTTACATGGCCTGCCGTCACTGCCGTAAGCAATTTTTCCTATTGCGACAATTGCAGTGAGTATTACTATATTGGCGCAAATCAGCGCCAGCTTCATGTCATCAGTAATTACAACAGCCTGTCTCTTCACACTTGCAGTTGCCTCTGCCGTAACTGCCCAGTACAGCAACCAGAACAGGTCTGGCAATTCCTCAACTGATCACGACTTCCAATCTGCTCAGGAATCAATCAGCGAATCTGCAAAGATGCACGACAAACCTAATCAATACTCATCGCAAATAATTGATAAACAATTCAGGTACCTTTTCGCAAAGCGTAAAGAGTATTACAGCTTTGATCCGGTCGGCAGTTTAGGAGACAATATCCGATTCAGCGGATTCTACGAGAGATTTGCCTTCATAAGCTACTCGCCGAAGATGTTCATACGGCCTTCAGATTTCATACAGATCTACTCGCATCACGATCTTCTCAAGGTCGTTCCTCTTGACAACGCACGATCTGCAGGCGCCGAGACTCTTGCTGAAAGTCTTGTGCTTGTGGGAACGGAAGCCGTTATACGCCTTGCCGCAGGGGAGTCTACCTGGATCAGCGAACTTGCGGCATTTGCCGTCAAGAACCTGATGATGTTTGCAATGAGGCCGAAGCTTAAGAGCAGTAACAAGTCTTACATACCATGGATTCAGGACGAGTCATTCTATTGTTCTGTGAGCGTCAGATTCTGATCAGTTCTTAATGACACGTCTTTGGATTCCGCACAAATTGAGTTTCAATTTCGATGTCATTTACAGATTTTCTGTAAACTTTAATTAATGTCAGCAAAGAAGAAGGATTCTGCTTCGGATGAAGTATCCATGAAAACACGTAAAGCTTTCGGAAGATTACTGAGCTTTGATGAAAGCCGTCCGTTCGATCTGCTTGGCCCGAAGTATGATGAAAAAGAGAAGAAGGTAACAATCACCGCTTATCTTCCTTTTGCAGAATCAGCAAAAGTTAAACTTCGCGGTTCCGGCAAGTCGCTGAAGATGAAGAGTGCGCCTGAAGAGGGAGTCTTTACAGCCGAGCTCAGTAACGTGCCCGGCATTCCTTCATACAGGATTTCGTGGATGAACGGCGGAGGCGAAACATTCATACATCACGATCCTTATGCTTTTACTCCTGCACTTGGAGAAATGGACATTCATCTGCTCGGCGAAGGAAATCATTTCAAGAGCTATGAGAAGCTCGGCTCAAGGCCGGCGACGGCAGACGGTGTGAAAGGCGTGAGCTTCATTCTCTGGGCTCCGAACGCAAAGTGCGTAAGCGTGGTGGGAGAATTCAACGGATGGAAGGCAGGAATGCATCCGATGCAGAAGATAAATGAATCGGGTTACTGGGGATTGTTCATACCGGAGCTGAAAGAAGGCGCTCTATACAAGTACGCTGTTAAATCGAAGACAAATCAGATTACGATGCGGTCCGACCCTTACGCTTTCCGCACTGAACTCAGGCCCGGCAATGCATCTGTCGTGAAATCACTTAAGGGTTATAAGTGGAGGGACAAAGAATGGATGAAGGAAAGGAAGAAAGCGGCGTCTTCAATGAAGAATCTTGGGAGGAAGCCTGTTTCGATCTACGAGGTCCATCTTGGCTCATGGAAGAAGGATTACGATAACTCTGACTTTCCAAGCGAGTGGGGCTTCAAGAATTACCGTCAGCTTGCACATGAACTTGTTGATTACGTTAAGGCGATGAACTACACTCATATCGAACTTCTGCCGGTAATGGAGCATCCGCTCGATATCTCCTGGGGCTATCAGGTTGTCAATTACTTTGCGCCCACAAGCCGGTACGGATCTCCGGAAGATTTCATGTACTTCATAGATCATTGCCATCTTAACGGGATCGGAGTGATACTAGACTGGGTTCCTTCACACTTTCCCACGGATGTTCACGGACTTGGTGAGTTTGACGGAAAGAGGATCTATGAATATGCCGACTTGAGAAAGGGGTTTCACAAAGACTGGGGGACTTACGTGTTTGACTACGGCAGGAACGAAGTTGTTAACTTCCTCATTTCAAACGCACTGTTCTGGATGGACAAATATCATATTGACGGACTCAGGGTTGATGCCGTTGCATCCATGCTTTACCTTGACTACTCGAAGAATGCCGGAGAGTGGGTCCCGAACATCTACGGAAGCAACGAGAACCTTGAAGCTATTGCATTCCTGAAAAAGCTGAACGACACCGTTCATGAGAATTTTAAGGGAGTAATGATGATTGCGGAGGAGTCAAGTTCCTGGCCCGGTGTTACACAGCCGGTTCATCTTGGCGGACTCGGGTTTGACATGAAATGGAACATGGGCTGGATGCACGACATACTTGCATACTTTTCGATGGATCCGATCTTCAGAAAATTCCATCACGGCAAGCTCACGTTTGCGATCTGGTATGCTTTCAATGAGAAGTTCGTTCTTCCGCTTTCGCATGACGAAGTTGTTCATCTCAAGAAGTCCGTTGTTGAGAAAATGCCCGGCGACACCTGGAACAAGTTTGCGAACCTGCGGCTGTTGTTCGGATTCATGTTTGGCCATCCGGGAAAGAAGCTCAACTTTATGACGAACGATATTGCACAGTACCGGGAATGGAATTCTGAAGTGCAGATGGACTGGGAGGCGCTCGACTTTGAATACAATGCAAAGTTCCATGAGTATTTCAGTGAGCTCAACAGGCTTTATAAGGAAGAGCCTGCACTGCACGAAGATGATTTTGACAGTTCCGGATTTCAGTGGATAGACTTCTCTAACTCAGACGAATCAATAATAAGTTTTGTTAGATATAATCTTGATAAGAGCAGGATGCTCCTGTTCACATTCAACATGACTCCTGTTGTCAGAAAAGACTATGTGCTTGGTGTGCCGTTTCACGGCTTCTACAAAGAGATACTCAACAGTGATGCAGAGAGGTTCGGCGGAAGCAACGAAGGAAATCTCGGGGGCGTGCATTCCGAAGAAGCACCGAGGTTTGAATTTCCCTTCTCGCTGAAAGTTACACTGCCTCCTCTGGCTGTGAACCTTTACCTTTACCAAGAAGACTCGCCCGATAATGTCCCTGAAACTTCCGAAGCCGTCATACAAGTATCTGCTGAAACAAAGGACACCGGCGAGGATAACCCCGCGACCACACCGGATTCGGAACCGACCAACGAAACTAAAAGTGCGGTTGATGAAGCTCCTCCGGCAGAAGATGTATCGGTTAACACATTGAACATAATTGACGAAGAAGAGGAAATGAGCGGGAAGCTCAGGGAGATCCTGAAAAAGATCAGAAAAAAGTGAAGCCGGTAATTTCATTTCTAAATCAACCTTAATCCATGAATGACATTTCAAAGTACCTGGGCAGTCTCAGTTTCTCAGTGGATGAGATAGGCGCAAAGGAGCGCGCTGCAATGCTTGCCTCGAGGAGCATAAAGAACGAAAGCAAGGTTGAAGGGCTTAAGCTGGCAATCTCGATGATCGATCTGACGACTCTGGAAGGAAAGGACTCCGAAGGCAAGGTGAGGGCAATGTGCAGAAAAGCCGTGAACCCGTTACCGGGCAATAAGGAGATCCCGCACGTTGCGGCTGTATGTGTTTACCCGAATCTCATAAAGGTCGCAAGAGAGTGTGTCGCAGGGACAGGCGTTAAGGTCGCATCTGTGGCAACTTCATTTCCGTCCGGACAGTATCCGCTAAAGCTTAGACTTGAAGATACCAAGCGCGCCATTTATGACGGTGCGGATGAGATTGACATGGTCATATCCCGCGGCGAGTTTCTTGAAGGAAATTATCAGCTTGTGTTCGATGAGATCCGGCAGGTGAAGGAAACATGTGTAACAGCATCGGAACAACTAAGCAGTAAAACGGGAAAGGCAGTTGATGCACATCTGAAAGTGATACTGGAGACCGGCGAGCTTGAAACGTTTGACAATGTGAGAAAGGCAAGCTTCATAGCAATGGCCGCCGGAGCTGATTTCATAAAGACCTCAACCGGCAAAGTACAGCCGGCCGCAACGCTTCCCGTAACTCTTGTAATGCTTGAAGCCATAAGGGACTACTATGGTGAGACGGGAAAGGTGATTGGAATGAAACCGGCCGGGGGCATCAAGACCGCAAAGGATGCGCTTGCCTATCTTGTGCTTGTAAACGAGACACTCGGCGCGAAATGGCTGACTCCCGATCTTTTCAGGATAGGCGCCAGTTCTGTTCTGAACGACATACTCATGCAGATCCAAAAGCAAAAGACCGGCTATTATCAGTCAGCGGATTACTTCACGAATGATTAAATCCTTGACTGCCTTTTTTGCTGCTGTGCTCTGCCTCACATTTACGGTCAGCTGTCCGGTCTTTGCGGATGAAGTCGTGAAGCAGATAATTTGCAACGGATACAAAACAACGCTGACTTATGATACCGACAAGTTTTTCAGCGGGACATTTTCTGTAAAAGACAATGAAGGAACCGTTGTATTTTATGATGATGGATTTTACTCTTCGTGTTACTTTGACACACTGGCCGATATTGACGGCAACGGCATCAGCGAACTGATTGCAGGCCTCAGCACAGGAGCTTCACCGTATCTATGGAGCGAACTGTTTGTAATAGATCTTTCCGGAGACAGCATGAAGATCTTCTCTGTCACAAACGGTGAGCTGAAATATTCCCCGGAGGGAGGCGCATATATCAGCTCAACTGTCCGCCTGAGCCCTGCGTATCTCGGCGCGCTGTACAAATATCCCGTAGTCATCAGATACGGAAGGATGTATGTACCTGTTGACGATGAACTGGTGAAATACAGCAAAGGCATGGACATTGATGAGAGCTATTATCAGGAAGCAATTCTGAATTATGAGAATGAGATCGATGAATGCCTGAACCGGCAGGATTACCTGACCTTGTTTGAAGCATATCTGATCACTTCCGCCTTTTCAGGCCGAAGAGGATTTGCCGAAGAGTTCCTGAGAAAGACCTATAAGTGCGACGACGTTCAGGATGCGCTCATTGAAGCGCGTCAATACTCGGATTCCGTGATCGGTACATTGATGAAAGAGGATTTTGTTTATCGAAAAGACTGAAACATATTGAAGAGCGCAATAAAGAATCTGATCCCTGCATCGGGCAGAAAAGATCTTTCCAGGCAATTCCACAGATTAAGGAATCTCGGACTTGATCATAATCCTGGTGAGGACCTTGCTGCATTGCAGAAGAAGATGAATCTTTATTTCAAATTCTTTCCCGCTCAAAGAAAGCGGTATGAAAAAGAACTTAACTTCATCAACACGCGATCAGATCCGAAGCACAAGTTCTCATTCATCCTGCCGTATGAATTTATCTACAGGCATGACATAATGAATGTAAGCGTCAGCGTTGATGAAGACGCCGGGCTTCTTTATGTGGACCACAAAGGCAACAGACTTTACTACAGCTGGGAGCACAAGATCCCGGGGAAAGTTGCATATACATACAACAACATCTGCATCGAACAGGATGAACTTTCTCCGCACAGATATCTTACTGAGAGATTTGATGTAAGGGAAGGCGATACTGTCCTGGACATAGGCGCCGCGGAGGGTAACTTTGCTCTTGATGTAGTGGAGCGGGCCGGGCGTGTCATTATATTTGAAACCGACGGGAAATGGATCGAAGCGCTCAGGCATACTTTCAAACCGTGGAAGGACAAGGTTGAGATCATCAACAAGTTCGTAGGCGACAAAGACAGCGGCGACACTGTAACACTGAGATCAGTGCTGAGCGGGCAAAAGGCGGATTTCATAAAGATGGACGTTGAGGGAGCGGAGAACAGCATACTCAGTTCTTCAAGAGAATTGCTTGAGTCGTCAAAGAGCCTACGGCTTGCAGTTTGCACTTACCATGCCGACGGTGATGCAGAAGAAACCGAAAAGATACTGAAGTCATGCGGATATGACTGCAACTTCTCAGACGGTTACATGCTCTTCCTCTTCAGCCACCTTAAGCCGCCGTATTTCAGGAAAGTGCTGATGAGGGCGGAGAAGTCAGTCTGACTTAATTCCGCACAGGATGCAGCGCTGATTACGTCCTGAAAATTTCAGATCTTCATAAAATCTCACATGTCAAATTCAAAATTCTGTCCCTAAAAATCAGCCCCAAAAACCTGCATAACAAGCCAAAATCAAGCTTTTCCTTCGCAACCTGTCTTACTCACACCCTGCTTCTGCCATGTAATTTCTGAAAAAAAGTCTTTGACCGGTCAGGTCTTTTCCGATAAGTTGCATTATAAGAAAAGGCAGGAGCTTAACACCTGTCAAAGGAGATTAAGATGAAAACGAAATCAGGTAAATCCGGAGCGATTGCCGTGCTGATGATTCTTGCAACGTCATTGTGCACCGTTGCATTCCTTGATATGCCGGCAGACCTCAGGGGACTTTCATACAAGCATCTTGATGCCAATAACATAAGAACTCCCGTCTGGAATGTCGGGATGTTCGACAGAGAGAATATGGGTCTTCCGGGATTCAACTGGCCTAAGGACTCAAACGCTTATGCTGTTTACTTCAGCGGACTTTGGATAAGCTGTAAGGCCGGTGATTCTATCAGAGTTTCACAGGCTTATTACAGCACACACTTCAGGCAGGGTTACTTCGATTATACCACTCAGACCCCGAAGGGATTTGATGATTCGCTTTACAGGATCTACAAAGTATCGCCGCAGTTTCCAAACGGCGACGGGCAGGAAACTGATCCCTGGGCTAAGTGGCCGGTAAATCAGGGTGCGCCGTGGGTTGATGTGAACGGTAACGGAACATATGAACCGCCTGCCGACTATCCCGTGATGAAAGGTGAGCAGAATCTGTTCTGCGTGTTCAACGACGGTTACCGCGATTCAGTTTCTGCTCTGAGATCAACACTGCCCCTGCGCGCTGAAGTCCACTTGTATGCATATGCAAGGGCTAATCAGCCGTGTGCTGATGCAGTTCACTACGAATGGAAGATCATAAATAAGGGAAGAAGTCTGTGGACAGATTTCAGCGCCGCGATCTTTTCAGACATAGACCTTGGCACGTCAAACAATGACCTGGCCGGAACAGACTCGGCGCTCGGGCTTGTGTACGGCTACAACGGCACACCCACCGATCCGGTCTATGGTTCCAATCCCCCGGCAGTGGGAATTGTTGTTAGCTCGGCAGAAGGTCATCCTGCAAACCGCGCTGACTTTGCCACAAGATGGCGATGCCCGTTTGACTGCCCGACAGACTCGCTTGGACACTACAGAATAATGCACGGACTGCGGGCTGACGGAAACAGCTGGATCAATCCTTACACAAATCTGCAAACGAAATTCTCATTCTCAGGAGATCCGGTTGCACAGTCAGGATGGAGGGATTCGCTTCCAGGAGAAAGATATGTTACGATCGGTTCGATCTTCGGCAATGTGCCGCCGCTCGACACCATTAAGTTCAATACAACAAGCTTCATCAAGCGCGGCACTTCAAACATCAACAGTATTGCAGAGCTGAAGAACTGCGTAAATTCGGTCATCAGCATCAATCAAAACGAATCACAGATTCCTTCTGACTTCACGCTGTATCAGAACTATCCAAATCCGTTCAATCCGGTTACTACGATCAGGTATGATCTTAGGATCGCAGGTGAAGTATCCGTTAAGATTTATAACATGCTTGGGAAAGAAGTTGCTGATCTTGCTAACGGGTTTCTGAATGCCGGAACTTATGAAACAACTTTTGATGCGGCAGGTTTGCCAAGCGGAGTTTACTTCTATCGTATGGAATTGCTTTCCACAGGGATCAGCGGAGCTAAACAACTTTCTGCAGCCCGAAAAATGGTAATCGTAAAGTAGAGGTAGGCAATTCAACTTCTGTATAAGTGAATTCTCAGTGAGATGAAAACCGTGTTTATGATAATGATGTTGCTCTCTTCACAGGCCTGCGCAAGGCTCTCAGAAGCATGGACAAGGATCTACGATGGTCCGGGGAAGCGATGGGACAATGCCGTTGCATGTTTTACGGATGACCAGGGTAATGTATATGTCGCGGGAAACAGCACAAACACATACGGTAAGAGTAACTTCATTCTGCTCAAGTACACATCCTCCGGGCTTCTTGAGTGGGAATCAAAGTATGTGCGTCAGAATTACGACGACGTATGTGAAACGCTCACGAGAGATTCTGACGGCAATTTCTATCTTGCCGGATATCAACGATACTCAGACCGGCTGGTGACAGTGAAGATCAATGCAGGCGGAAAACCGGTCTGGGAAAGGATTTTAAGCGGATTCTTACTTGACCCTTATCCGATAACTGCGGTGACTGACCGGGATAACAATGTCATAGTCAGAGGAGATGATTTCATATACGGTACCATCATTGCAAAGTATGATTCATCCGGGGTAGAATTGCTGCAGAGGAGATTTGTGGATTTTGTAAGCTACTTTGAAGCAAACAATCTGGCAATTGACAAGGAGGGCAATCTCTTCCTGCTGGGACATGTTTACTCGGGAAGCGATGACATCTGCGTCATGAAGTTGACTCCGCAGGGAGATACTCTCTGGTCTCATGTTTACAATTCCGGGCTTTATGATCATGGCGTTGACATGGAGATTGATGATTCAGGCAACGTTTTCGTTACAGGAGAGACCGGCGGATCGCCATTCGTTTTTCATGCATACAAGTACCTGACTTTCAAGATCGGCAATGACGGAATCAGAAGGTGGGAAAGAATACATAACGGCGGCGGCAGCGGCGGTGATATTGCTATGAATGTCATGCTGGGAGCTGACGGCTCAGTGTTTGTTACAGGAGAGGCAAGCCTGGGCGGAGACAACACGGATATTGCAACAATAAGGTACAATAGCGGAGGAGACTCGGTTTGGGTCAGAAATGTAAGGGGTTACGGTATTATGAATGATGTTGGATACGGTTTGTGCTTTGACAGCCGGGGCAATATAGTTGTAAGCGGGATAATTCACGGATTTGATTCCTCTGAAAATATTGTAACGTTATTGTATGATCCTTTTGGAAATCAGATCGGTTATTCACAATTCAGCGGGCCGCTCACAGGCCAGGAAGTATTCGCCGATGTCAAAGCCGGTCTCAACGGAGAAGTATTTGTATGCGGTATGACCAAAGGTTTTCATCCAGGCAATGAAGACTTGTTTATCATTAAATATGATGTGCTTGTTGACGTTGAACCGCAGGAGATCAATGTCATTGGAAGCGGCTACAGGCTGGATCAGAACTATCCGAACCCATTCAACCCTTCAACGAAGATAGCCTTCAGTATCCCGGAAGACGGACCGGTAGATTTGAAACTGTATGATATTGCGGGGAGGCTTACAGCAACAATTCTGAGCTCTTACCGGGGGCGGGGAAATTACGAAGCAGAGTTCAACGCGGGAGAAATTCCGGCCGGGGTTTATTTCTACACTTTGACTGCAAACAATGCTTTGCGCTGCGTCAGGAAAATGATAGTTACAAAATGACATGTGGCGCATCTTAGCTCCAACTCACCAGTAACAATAACAGCCGCCGGTTAGATCCACAACTCTTAGAAACACGGCGGCTGTATTTATTATGAGAACGTTGTTTACTCGCCTCGATCAATCGCTGTTGCTAAGGCCTTATGAGAGACACGAAGTTGTAAGCATTATTGTCTGCCAATGAATAATCGGTTGCATCAACAAAGCTGTCGCCTGTCAGATCGGTTGAGATATATCCTCCCGCAAAATTGATCGCATCATTATCAATCAGACTGAGATCAGTGGCATCAATTGTCTCATCCTGATTCACATCACCTGAAAAGAATGCATATCTCACCGGAGTATTGTCAACTTGTATCATGTTGCTTCCGTATGCCTTTGAAACATCCGCCTTGAATTCATAGGTGTATTGCTGAGTGAATGCATCAAAGCCAATTGTAACGGCACTCCATGTCTCAAGTGCATTCCTGTGCCTGAACTGCAAATAGTATTTGCCGGTGTCAGTGTTGTTGAACTCCGCTGTAGCGCCGCCGAGAATTCCCAGGTAAACTTTGTCGGAATCTTTGACTGCGTAAGGTGACACTGCATTGCGCAGGTAGATCCTCATTGTGTCTCTTGTCATATTGTTCGTTGCCGGATCATACATGCCCTGTATCAGACAGTTGGTTGAGAGCGTACTGATCTTTGAAGACATGTTGTTTATCTGCACACCCCATGCATACAGCCTGCCTGTGTTTCCCGAATTGTCGTCATTTATTCGCACCCTCCAAAGCCCTTTCGACGAGTTGGCTGAGAAGATCTTATTCAACTCCACCTGCCCCTTGATCACCGGCCCAAAGTCAATATAAGTACCGTTTACAAGCGCAGAGTCGGCCTGATCATCGAAAACCGTGATAATGTTATCGTTGGCGCCGAGCTGGCCTGCATCAAAGCATACATAAGCTTCATAGTACTGCGGTGACACAAGCGTGATCTCCAGATCGTTGCTGAATGTGTGATTTGCAGCCACAAAAAAATTGACGTCGTTCATCGTAACGTCAAGATCAATGTAAAGACTGTCTTCTGTCATCAATCCTGAAGTGCCAGAAGCCGGTATAAGCCTGTCTGACTGCTTCATATAAAATCCTTTCATGAAATCCTGATCATCAAGCCTGAGCATAGGGGATACAGGCTGGTTTGAGATGGCGGCAGGATGTGAAAACCTTGCATTGTTTCTGAAGCGCAGGAGCGAGCCGTCTGTTGTGGAAGGATGCTGAAGCCCGTCAAGGTTGTAGGCAACATCATTGTTGCTTACCCTCTCATTTCCTCTGTCCTTTGAGATGTACATCTCCTTCTGGATATCGAATTCCGATTTTATGAATCCTTCAACTCTGGGCTCATCTATGAATCCGTTGAAGTGACCACCCAGGCCGGTTCCTCCGATATAAAGAGAGTCTGAGCTTGTAAGGATCTGTCCGGTTGCCATAGTGCCGGATGTTGTATTCCTCCCGTTTATGAAGAACTTGTATTGGCCGGCATTCTTGTACTGAAACACCACATGAGTCCATGTGTTCAGCGGAATTACGGTTGTATCCGTTACGGAAACGTTGTTAATGTTTCCGGTGATCTTTCCTGCAATGGTCATGGCCATTGAATATTTGACTCCGGACAAGTTTGCCGGACCCTTGTAGATTATCTGCTGTGACTTGATCTGTCTGGGATAGATCCATGCCTCCAGAGTCTGAGAGCCTGTATTGTTAAATTCGCTTACATGACTTGCGGCCGCATAGTCACCTGATCCGTCAAGCTCTATGGCTTCGTTCATGGATACTGTTGTCTGAGGCCTGCTTTCCTGGTTCATATTCTGAAGCGCCATTTCAACAACAAGATTAACATTGTTGTCGCTCATGTCATACGGGTAAGGAGTCCCTGTAACGCTTTGGTTTGCCTGAAACCCCACAGAAAAGACCATACCTTCATATATGCCGGTTCTGATTCCAAGAAATGTTCTGAAATATGTACTTACCTCGCCAGCGCTAAGCTCTCTGTTCCATATCCTTACTTCGTCAATGTACCCTTTGAAATTCGACTGCATGGTATTGATTAGCGGATTGGAGCCGATGTAAAGATCTTCAAGGCTTGATGACGGAACTACGGAAGAGTTTCTGGAAGTATCAAGGACACCGTTCAGATAAGCCGAGAACGTGTTGGTTGATGTGCTCTTGGTGAAAGCAATGTGATTCCATTTGTTCGGAGCCAGGCCCGTCTTAAATGTCAGAACCGGATTGCCGTTAATGAACAATCTCGGCTTTCCGTGCTGAAGGGTGATATTGTAGCGGTCCTTCCATAAGACCTGCCTTTGCTTATCGTAAGTTCCGCCGGGAGTGACAGTATCGGTTGGACAAAGCCACATTTCAAAAGTGAAACTGCCCGTGATGTCTATTGCAGATGTGTGCTGGTACGAAAGAAATGCCACTGAATCAAACCTACCCGCGTTGTTCCAGAACATTTGCGAAAATGAACTGTCCGAAGTGCTCAGCAGGAGGATAATACCGAAATAGAATATCTTTCCTTTGTTCATTCCTTGTAAGTGTTTTGTTTTCGGGAAAATAGACACATGATCAGAAGTTTAAAACACAATTACACTCTGCGTCAATAAATAAACAAATGCCGGCTGAATGTCCTCCAATTTCATCAATGCTGACAGCGAAGGTTGAATTTAGAATTAAGTTAAGTTAGTTTTGAAGTAAATTACAGGAGGCACAAAAATGAAGGACCTCTTCTCTGTTACAGTCGCGACTCTTTTCACTGCAATATCAATGATCACTTCTCAGGGACAAACTTACAGCACAGACGGATTCAGTTATATGCTTACAGAAACGCAAACCGAAAATTCCACAATCGGATCAATGCTTTTCGGATCCCGCGAAAGTTCCCTTTACACCGGAAACATCTTCTTCACGAAGCAGGACACCATGGAAGGAGACGGCATACAGCAGTACGGATTACTCGGTTCCTCGGCAATGGATGAATTCGGCACATCAGTTTCTGATGCCGGCGATGTAAATGCGGATGGCTATGAGGACATAATTGTCGGCGCTCCGTTAAGTGATGCGGCTTTCACCGACGGAGGATGCGCTTACATCCACTATGGAGGACCGGTAGTCAATTTTGATGCGGATGTTGTAATGCCCGGGCATTTAGCTTCGCAACATTTCGGACTATGCGTATCATCAGCAGGAGACGTGAACAATGACGGATATGATGATGTCATTATAGGTGCTCCGAATGACCCAGCCGCAAAAACTTACATATATTTCGGTTCTGCAAATATGGACAACATACCGGATGTGATTCTTGCAGGCACTCTCGGATTTGGCACGTCGGTCTCATCTGCCGGTGACATAAACGACGACGGTTTTTCAGATGTGATCTCCTCCAATCCCGGCCTGGATCTTGTCAGAGTCTATTTCGGAGGCTCTTCAATGGATAACTCTCCCGACCTTGTTATCAATCATACTTACTCGCTGTTCGGCATATCAGTCTCTTCAGCGGGCGACATAAACAGCGACGGGTACAGTGACTTTGTGATAGGAGCAATGCTCGCTTCTTCGGGTAGCTTCACAAACAATGGTGCGGCATTTGTCTATTTCGGCGGACCTGCACTTGACAACATCGCAGACGTAATTCTGACGGGAGCTGTTTCGTTTGATAAGATGGGAAATGCGGTTGACTGCGCCGGAGATGTTAACGGTGACGGATTCTCAGACATCGTGATCGGAGCATACAGTCACGGAAACTACAGAGGAAAAGCTTATGTGTATTACGGTGGAAGTTTGATGGATGTGAACCCGGATGTTACTTTCATAGGTGAGCAGAACGGGGACTGGCTTGGACAGTCAGTTGCAGGAAGCGGGGATATTAACGGCGACGGATATGATGATGTGCTGATCGGCGCATTCCATAACAGTGAAAATGCTCAGAGTGCAGGAAAAGCTTATCTTTATTACGGTGGTTCAAATATGAATAACATAGCCGATAATCAGTTTGCCGGAACCACTATCAATTCCGAATTCGGGTGTTCGCTGTCATCAGCAGGAGATTTCAATAATGACGGCTATAAAGACTTTCTCATAGGGGAGTACAAAAACAGCGAGGCGGGAACTAACGCCGGCAAGGCACATCTTTACACAAATACATCCAATCTCATACAGATATCAATGCTAAATTTTGCTGGAAGCATCTCAAACGGTCAGTTTGGAAACAGTCTCGCAAGCGCAGGCGACCTGAATGCGGACGGATATGATGATTTTGTAGCCGGCATGTCAAATGCTGTTTCGGGACAACCCGCAAGAATTTTTTTCGGTGGCAGGCTGATGGACAATTCCGCAGATGTTTCTCTCTACGGATCTCCTTATGTCTCATTCCGGGTTGCTTCAGCCGGAGATGTTAATAACGACGGATTTGACGACATCATAACTGCAGATCCGTTTAACTCTACAAACGGGACTGATGCCGGCGCGGCGTTCGTCTTCCTCGGGTCGCAGAATATGTCCGGTGTGCCGTTCCTGACTATTTACGGCAATTCAGCCGGAGACAAGTTTGGATACTCTATATCAACCGCTGGAGATGTCAATAACGACGGCTACGATGATGTAATAGTAGGTGCGCCATTGAGCGATGATAACGGATTTAATGCAGGCACCGCATATGTATTCTATGGCGGAGCTAATATGAACAATGTTCCTGATGTGATAATGTTTGGCGAGTTTGGTAATCAGTTAGGGTTCAGCGTTTCCGGCGGAGGGAAGATCAATACGGATCAGTATGACGATGTTCTTGCGGGCAGTCCTTTTTATTCCCCAATTGAAGTCGGGCGAGTTCACTTATACTACGGGGGAAGCCCTATGAACGGATCTCCGGACCTGGTCTTTAACAATCCTGCACCATTAACCCAATACGAGAGGTTCGGCTGGTCAGTTGAATCTTCCGGTGATGTTAACGGTGACAGTTACAGTGACATAGTGATCGGAGCATTGGGCCATTCCATGCAAGTTGGAGAGGCTTACATTTATCATGGCGGCTCTTCACTTGACAACTCGCCTGATGTAACATTGAGCGGAGAAAACTTTTCGTACCAGTTTGGAGGTTCAATTGCATCATCCGGAGATATAAACAACGACGGATTTGATGATGTCATTATCGGCGAAGCAAGTTTCAATTACTATTCGGATAATTTCAGAGGCAGAATCTCATTGTTCTACGGTGGATCCTCAATGGACAATGTTGCTGACAGGATAATTTACGGTGAGAACCAGAATGATCGCTTCGGCTATTCAGTTTCCGGCGCAGGTGATGTTGACGGTGACGGCGTGGCTGAATTCTTAGCCGGTGCTCCGCTGAACTCAAACGGATTTGGCGGCTTTCAGGCAGGTACTATATATCTGTTCAAGGGTTCGGAAACTGCAAGCGATATCAGCGATATTGTATTTAATGGATCAGCATCTGAACAGTTTGGCTACAGCGTGGCATCTGCCCGCGATTTCAACGCTGACGGGTTTGAGGACGTGATTATCGGAACTCCGAAATCAAATGCAAACGGCACAGAAAGCGGAACAGCTTCGGTTTATTTCGGAGGCGTCGTTTGGAACAAATCCCCGGACATAACAATCAGCGGAGAATCTGCATTCGACCATTTCGGAACATCGGTAAGCTATGCCGGAGATGTGAATCAGGACTTATACGATGACATCATAGTAGGCGCTCCCGAAAACGACGCCGCGGGAACGGATGCAGGCAGGGCCTACATCTACTTCGGCGGACCGTCTGCGGACGGTGTTGCAGACCTCATACTCAATGGTGAAAGCTCCGGCGACAGATTCGGATTCAGTGTTTCAACTTCCGGAAATGTAAACGGTGACCTCTCGGCAGATGTAATTGTAGGCGCTCCCTTCAGCAATGCAGGGGGCAACCAGGCAGGCAGGAGTTACATTTACTACGGCGGTGCTTCTATGAACAGTGTTGCAGACGTTGTCCTGACATTCAATGTGCCGGGAGCATGGTTCGGAATTTGCTGCTCCTCAGCCGGAGACGTGAACGGAGATCAGTACTATGATGTAATTGTCGGCGCCGGCTGCCAGGCGGGAGTTGCTAACGGTTATGCTTCTATTTATTACGGAGGTTTAACAATGAATAATGTATCTGATGTAGACATGTTCGGACTCTACCTCGATGATCACTTCGGATACAGTGTGTCTTATGCCGGAGATGTAAACGGTGATCAGTATTCAGACGTGATAGTAGGGGCATACGGATATGACCTTCCCGGCACTGACGCAGGCGCAGCATTTATTTATTACGGAGGCGCAAATATGAACGGCTCATCGGATGTTTACATAGAAGGATCTGAAGACAACGATTATTTCGGCGTAAGCGTCTCTTATGCGGGCAGAATAAATTCAGATAATATTGCCGATGTTGTTATCGGAGCATGCTATAATGATGCCGGCGGTACAAATGCGGGAAGGAGCTATGTATATTACGGCGGAACATCTATGGATAATAAGAAAGATCTTGTAATGACGGGGAATGTTCCCCATTCCGCTTCCGGCTTTGCCGTGTCTTACGCGGGTGATCTTAACTCGGATGGCAGAAGCGATCTGATTATCGGCGGCCTTAACAGCGGAAGAGTACAGGCCTATCTGAGTTCCGAACCCGTTGAGCAATTGATACTCACATTGAAACTGGCACAGGAAGGATTTTATAATACCGGCACGCAGAAGCTGAACATGTCTGATACCGTAGTTGTGTCATTGAGAAACAGCTATTTCCCGTTCAACCAGGTTGATGAGGCTAAAGCTGTCATCAATAAGGTAACAATGGAAGGCAGATTCGTCTTCAATTCCGCGCCGGCAGGTTCGTACTACCTTAAAGTAAAGCACAGAAACTGCGTAGAAACATGGTCTGCAAACCCTGTGAGCATGGCAAAGAACAGGAATGTAAACTATGATTTTACATTTGCGGCATTCCAAGCGTACGGATTCAATCAGAAGATCATAAACAATACTCCGCTGGTTTTCGGCATTTACAGCGGAGATGTGAATAACGACGGTACCGTAGATGCAACTGACGGAAGCATAATTGATAATGATGTGATCAACTTTGTCACCGGCTATACTGTAACTGATGTAACAGGTGATTACTTTGTTGATGCCGCGGATTATCTTATGGCTGATAATAATGCGTATAATTTTGTAACTAAGATCACTCCGTGAAATTCGCCAGGAAAATCGTAGCACAAACAGGAAAGAAGGTAAAAGCACATTTGCAGCGGATCCACCAATATTCGTGACCGCTTGTGCCGACTTTTGCCTTTACGCTTAAAGGTTTGATTGGATCTGTTAAGATATAAAAGTCGCTATCAAAACCGGCATTGCTTTGAGATCTGTCTGAGGCCTATAGATGACTACCCATTGCCGGTCGAATTGTGAGGTCCGTAAGAAAGATGTATGTGCAACAGGATATGTCAATGGCGCAGTATAAATTGCTGTGCGGTTGATGTGAAACCGTTAGGAGGGTTTCAAAGAGAAGACCTTAAGCTCTATACCCGCCTTAGCTTCTTCCTCGGACCAAGTTCACTCTCAAATACTCGCTTGATGCCGTCACCCAATGACTTTTCAACATCGCGAATGTCTTCAACAAGTTTCCTGAAACCTCCGAGTTCTACAGAAGCCGCCTGATCTGTTCCCCACATTGCCCGGTCCAGCGTTATGTGCCTCTCAACAAAGACCGCGCCAAGTGTGACTGCGGCAAGCGTTGTGGAAAGACCGACTTCATGCCCGGAGTAACCGATGGGCACTTCCGGAAACCTGCCCTTTAAAGTCTGAATCACCCGAAGATTCAGCTCCTCCGGCTTGCAGGGATAAGTGGAAGTTGAATGAGCTATCAGCAGATCATCGGTTCCTATGGCGCTCACAGCGGCCTCGATCTCTTCCATCGTTGACATTCCCGTAGAGATCATAAGGGGTTTGCCTGTTGATCTTTTCTTCTTCAGAAGTGAAATGTCTGTCAGCGACGCCGACGCCGCCTTGTAAAACGGCACGTCGAACTGATCAATGAAATCAACCGATTCTTCATCCCAGCATGATGCCGTCCAGTCTATCTTCTTCTTCCGGCAATAGTCGTCAATCTGCTGATAATCCGAAAAGCTGAGCTCAACTCTGTGCCTGTAGTCAATGTATGTAATCCGCCCCCACGGGGTGTCACGCTCGATGTTCCACTGGTCCTTTGGCACGCACAACTCAGGAGTTCTCTTCTGGAACTTCACGCAATCGCATCCGGCTTCGCGTGCACCCTTAATAAGCCTAAGAGCCTTCTTCAGTGATCCGTTGTGATTAATTCCGATCTCTGCAATCACATACACGTTCTCGCCGTCACCTACTGACCTGTTCCCTATTTTTACTGTTGCCATACAGCGATAATTTTGAATTATGAATTCACTTCATCAGAGAATGCCCGGTACTGAATTTGATTTTCAGCGATCACATACAGGGATACTATTCTCATGTGTCTTTTCACCATATTGTCCAGCCGCCGTCCACAACAAGGTTCGCTCCCGTCATGTATGAAGATGCATCGCTCGCGAGGAACACAACGGCGCCTTTGTAATCCGACCTGTCCGCCATTCTTCCAAGCGGGGTCCGCTTTGAGTAACTTTGCACAAAGAATTCGTCCTGAGAGTTTTCAACTCCGCCCGGCGAAAGCGTGTTCACGCGCACTCCCCTGCCTCCCCAGTATGCGGCAAGAAATCTTGTAAATGAGATCACAGCTCCTTTTGTTGCGGGATATGCGGGTGACTTGTAAAATTTCTGCTTTCCTTTCTCATCAATGTACAGCGACTGGTCCGGCGCAACGATTCCGTATGTGGATGCAATGTTGATTATGCTTCCGTTCCCCTTTCCCGCCATTTCAGATCCGAACACCTGCGAGCACAGGAAGATGCCTGTAACGTTGACGTCAATTGACTTCTGCCACATCTCAAGCGGGTAATTCTCGAACATTGACTTTTCCAGAGCCATTGCGGGATTCTCGAACATGTCGTTGATCGCCGCGTTGTTCACCAGTACATCTATACTGCCTGTCTTTTTCAGGATCTCACTGCATGCACTCTCAACCGATGTTTTTGAAGTGACATCAAGCTCAACTCCAACGGAATTGTTTCCCAGCGCATCTGCAAATTCCTTACATGCCTTGCCGTCAATGTCTGCAACTGCTACGCATGCCCCGGCTTCGGATAATGCTTTGCAATGCTCCCTGCCTATCAGCCCTAGAGCGCCTGTTACAACAGAGACCTTTCCCTTCAGCGAGAACAAATCACTCATCTTATATTAGCCTTCAGCTCTTTGGTTTGAAGTTGAAGTTGCTCGTCTTTCTGAACACCGGCTCAACGGGCTCTCCTCTCAGATACGATCTTACATTCTTCTCATCAACCGCTTTCTTAAGAAGCGGCAAAACGTCTTCATAAGCCTTCAGTGTATATGCAATGTCATCATCCGTGTGAGAGAAGCACATGTTATGAAATCCTCCCCAAAGCACTCCCCTTTTTATCATCTCCTGCTGTACAAGAGATTTCATCTCGAGAGGATTGCCTGCGGTTGCGTCAAATGAAATAATTGTCCTGCAGTTGTAGCCGGAACACTTTGTGAATTCCATTCCAAGTCCGTCAGCGATCTTATTATATCCATCCTTCAGCAAAGCTCCCTTTTCATCAAGATAGGCCGGAACGTTCTTCTCAACTATCTCGTCTATCGTTGCCATTGAAGCCGCCATAGAAAGGGCTTCGCCGCCGAACGTGGTAAAGAAGAAAACGTCCTTCTCAAACATGCCCATGACATCCCTCCTTCCTGTTATTGCAGATATGGGCATGCCGTTGGCCATTGCCTTGGAGTAGCATGCAAGGTCAGGCTTGATGCCGAAGTATTCCTGCGCACCTCCCGCCGCAATCCTGAAACCCGTCCACATCTCATCGAATATCAGAAGCGTGCCGTTCTTCTCGCATATCTCCTTTATGTGTTTAAGAAATCCGGCTTTCTCCTGTTCAAAGACAAACGGCTCAAGAATGAGGCATGCGGTGTCGGAGTCGATCGACTGCTCCAGTGAATCAGCGTCATTGTAGCTGATCGTGTAGGTGAGGTCCTGAACCGCTTTTGGAATTCCGGCATTCCTGTCAGTCACTGCAATGTACCAGTCGTGCCAGCCGTGATAACCGCAGCACAATACTTTTTCCCGTTTGGTGAATGCCCTTGAAACTCTGACAGCGGCTGAAGTCGCATCACAGCCTGTCTTTGAGAATCTGACGCTCTCTGCATTCGGAATAACGCTCCTTATCTTTTCCGACAACTCAACTTCGAGCGGATGCATCAGCGAGAAAGTGATGCCGTCTTCAAGTTGTTTCCTGACCGCATCATCAACCCTTCCGTAGCAATAGCCGAGGGATATCGGGCCGATGCCCATGTTGAAATCTATGTATTCATTTCCGTCAACATCCCATACATGCGAGCCCTTGCCGCGCCTTAGATACTTGGGCGCAACTCCCTTTACCCATTGGGTCGGACCCTTGGCCAGAGTCTGCGTATGCGCAGGCACGAGACCCTGTGACCTTTCAAATATCGAGTCTGATTCTTTGACGGAAGGAAATTCTTCGTTGAACTTTATCGTGTTTGGCATTTGTGTCTTTGTGTAAATTACTTTCTGTAATCGTGTTGTTTCATCCTGCCCGTGATCCTGTCTGCGATCGCATCTGCAGTGAATCCTTCAAACTCCAGAACGTCCTGTATCAGCGCGGGCTTGAACCATGCATCCTGAAGCGCCACGGGCATCACTTCCACTTTGTGATTGTTCCTAACGATCGCTTCGCAAACGATCGAGTAAAGTCCGCCAGTTACAAAATGATCTTCGATCGTTACCAGCAGTTCTGTTCTTTCTGCGGCGCGGAGTATCACTTCCTCATCAACCGGCTTCAGCGTTCTCATGTTCACAAGACCTGTTGAGTATCCCGCCATTTCGAGAATATCACGCGCTTTGTATGCTTCTCCGAACATATAACCGTACACAAGCAGTGTAATATCGTTTCCTTCTGCAATTACTTCCGCCTTCCCGATCTCAAAATCCTTCGAGTGTTTCATCACCGGCTTCGCATTGTTGTACCTTATATAGAAAGGACTCGGGCTCTTCAGAACTTTCCGCAATCCGATAAGCATGTCGTCTTCGTCTGCAGGACAGAACACATTAACATTCGGGATGCCCCGCATGATCGAAACATCCTCGATCGCCTGATGCGTAGGGCCGTTCGCTTCTGACAGGAATCCGGAAAAGCCGCCTACCAGCTTGACCGGCAGTCCGCTTATTCCGACGTCCGTCCTGATGAATTCAAATGCACGCATTGTGAGAAAAGTGGCGAGCGCATGAGCTACGGGAATTCTCCCCCGCAGTGCAAGCCCTGTGGCAACTCCGACAAGCGTCTGCTCTGTGATCCCGGTGTCTATGAATCTGTCGCCGATCTGTGAAGGAAGATTCCTGATGGCCGCACGGTTCTCCGCAGTAAGCACCATGAATCTCTTATCATTCTCCACAAGGTCCCGGAGTATGTCTTCGTATGTCTGTTTGGTCTGTTCCATTATCTTGCAATGATCTCCTCTGATTTCAATTCCGTTGTTCTGCCGCCGTTAAGTTCTCTCAGCAGTTCTTCAACTTCCTCTTTTGAAAAATTAACGAACCACCTGTTTGCTTGCGCCTCAATACTCGGCAGCCCTTTGCCTCTGACCGTTTCAGCTATTACCACTGTCGGCTTTCCTGATTCAAGAGGAAGCCGGGCAAACGCGGATTCAAGGCTTTCAAAGTCATGACCGTCCGCCTTTACTGCTTTCCATCCGAACGCTTCAAACTTGTTTGTGATCGGCTCAAGCGGTATCAGCTCTTCGGTTTCTATGTTCGCCTGAAACTTGTTGCGGTCAACTACGGCAACTAAATTGTCGAGTCCTTTCGCCGCGGCAACAAGCGCGCCTTCCCAAACTGATCCTTCATTCAGCTCGCCGTCACCTAGCACAACGAAGACCCTGTTGCCTTGCCCCTTCATTCTGCAGTCAATTGCAACACCGATCGCAACGCTGAGCGAATGGCCGAGAGATCCGGAGAAGTACTCGATGCCGGGCACATTCATATTCGGATGCCAGTAGATGTGATCGTTCGTCTTAAGATGGTTTGCAAGCCTTTCCTTTTCGATGAACCCGAGTTCGGCAAAGGTCCCGTAAAGCGCAGGGACATCATGGCCCTTGGATAAGAAGAAATAGTCCCTTCCGGGATCATCAAGATTGCCCGGATGTACCTTGAGAACTTCTTTGTAAAGATAAACCAGAATGTCTGCGCATGAAAGCGAAGCTCCGATGAAGCATCCACCGTCTGTTGACATTCTTATTATGTGCTCCCGGACTTTGTGGGAGATCTCTTTTAACTCGCTTGCTTTGCTTTGTTCCACTTATTCTATTGTAATGTTTTGCAAAAGCAGGACTTGGTTAACCCTGCTTTGTATGTTCGTGTGTAATGGTCTTGAGTTCTCCAAGATGATGTCTGTACCAATTGACGCCCGCATATTTACTGTTGATGTCTTTGATTTCCGGCTTCCTCTCAAGCAGCAGCATAATATCGCAAAGCGTAAAATTCTTTTTAACTGGGTAGAGTTCCTCATAAACCGCTTTGATGAACTCGTAATCTTCAGGATAGTCAATTGTCATTCTGTGGCTCATTGAAAAGTCGAGACCTGTTTCCCATTCAACATTCCCGAGGCGAAACCGCTGCGGGTCTTCCCATATATAAGGTGTAGTGTGTTCTCTTTCAAAATCCCTGCCGGCTTCCTTCCATGCAGTTTCAAGTATTTCAAAAGGCATAACCTCAACATCATTGCCGTCGGGATATGTTGCAGGGTGCAGATTGCTGACATAGTCATACTTTCCGATATTACTTAAATAGAAATCTGCAACTCTCTTTATCACATCGGGGCAAATCAAAGGGCAGTCGGACGGTATCTTCGCAACATGCTTTGCACCGTATGCCAGCGCTGTTTTGTAATGCCTGTCAAGAAGGTCGTACGGATGTCCCCTGAAGCACTCCATGTCGTAAGCCCGGCAAAGATCCTCCACTTCATCGTCTTCCTTTTCCTCAGTTGTGGCGATCACGGCTTTCAGATCTGCATCCGATGAGACGACCCTCTCATACATTCTCACAAGCAGGGGTTCTCCCGCAAGAGGCATAAGTATCTTTCCGGGAAGTCGTGTGGAGCCCTTTCTTGCCTGGATCACAACCAGTATTTGTTCAGTACCGGAGATCAAAGCATCAGGAGGTCAATTGTGCGAGGTGCAGATCTTCCGAATCGTTGTAAACAACTTCATTCACTTCTTTGCCGATGAGTTTCAGACATTCATCCGCGATATTCTGCGCAGACCTGCCGCCGTTCTGAAGAGGCACAAGCTTTTTCAGTTCCTCAATATTGAATGAAGAATGAACTTTCTTTCCAAGCGCAATGCCGACATAAACCACAGTTGAAAAGTGAGTTATGAGTATGTCACAGTTCGCTATCATTTCATCAGTATTTCCCTTGTGATAAACCAAAGAACCCGGAGCATACTTGTTGATCTCTCTGGTTGCCCTCGAAACGTTTTCGTTCGGATGAAGCTTGAAGATCATCTGCTTCCCTTCCGAGAGACCCTTAGCCTTTTCAATGAACTTCTTTCTGTTCTCCGCTTTGTACGTTTCCCTCGCGTCTGATGTGCAGACGAGCGCGTATCCTTTGTGCGGGAAATCATTATCCAGGCAGGCCGCACAGTTGTCAAAGTTCGGCAGGCCGGTGACTCTGATCTTACCGGGATTAACTCCTTTTTTAACGAAGTGTTCCTTATATCCTTCCGATGCCACGCAAAAGGTCTGATACATATCCGAAAGCCCGGTAGCGGCCGTTCCGCCTAAGTACCCCGGAATGCCGGTTCTTTTAACGATCCTGTATGCGAGATTCTCGGGATCGGTCATCCCCTCTTGCACAAGGAGCATGCGCTTGCCTCTTACATTTCTGGGAACAATAAGGTCGCTGCACATTACTACAAGTTCATACTGATTTTTCTCGCCTCTGTAGTCAATGTTCAGATCATTTTGCCTGAAGTAATCCATTGACATGTTGTAGAACTTCTTGCCCAGTACGCTGAATTCCAGCAGGCCGAGGTTAGTCGCGATTTTTTCTATGCCGTCGGCATAATATGGCGTAAAGAAGTGATTGAAGTCGGGAAGTTTTTCGGAAATCTTGTGAAGCATTGTGGTCTGATTCCTAGACCCGCATATAAACAGTATGTTTTTCTTCATATAATTGATTGTTCAAAAATACGAAAAGTTTCAAAAACATATCAGATACTCAAGAATTCGCCTTATTAATTTTTGTTAATCTCAGCGGCTGAAGTTCAGTTGAGAAAGTTAACTCCGAAAGAGATCTGGAATCCTCCGACGTTTGTGATCTGGCTGTTCTCAATACTGTAAACTCCTTCACCTATGATTGGCAGATAGTAGTAATTGAAACTCATATTCATAGACACTCCCTCACTTTGCTGATACGTGAAACCGATCCCCGCAAATCCGCCGAATGCGAACTTCATCTTTGTATCATCAATGGCATTGAAGAACTCCTGATCGTAAGGGTTATAGAACACTGCGGCAGGAGTGATCCCGGTATTGAATACAGGATTGAAACTTCCCTCCAGATCATCCTTGAACGGTTCAACTCTCCAGCCTATGCTGAGCGGCATTATGAAGAGCCTGTTTACCTTGTTTTCAACATAGACATTTCCGTTGATATCCGTTCTCTGTATTTCTCTCGAATCCGAATAGCTTGAAAAGGTCAGTTTGAAAAGAAAATCGGAGTTGGAGCCCGATGGCAGGTAGTAAGAGACATTTGGTCCGAAACCGCCTTCTGAGTAGTCAAGTCCTATGCCCCAGTTGTTCCTCGGTTGTCCGGGCTTAACGGGTTTGGATGGCTTATTGCTCATCTGAGCACTGCAATCTTCGGCTGAATGAAGCGGCAGGGCAATGAGGACGGCAAGGAGGAACGCGGCTTTCATCTAACTTCTCTTTGTTAATTGTTTTTATAAGTTAAAAAACTAATCTTAAAATCAAAACTCAATAGCCTTGACTCCAAGAAGATTTGAAAGAATCTCTGAAGTTGTTTCCAAAAGGCAAAAGTACCTGACAATCGTTCTAGAAAACATTCACGATCCGCATAATGTAAGCGCGATACTTCGGAGTGCGGATGCAGTAGGAATCGGAGAAGTTTACCTCATTTACAACACCAATAAGTTCCCAAAGATCGGAAGGGTTTCCTCCGCGAGTGCGAAGAAATGGGTTGACCTCAGGAAATTCAGCTCAGTTGAGAGTTGTTTTGGCGAGCTGAGAAGCCGGAAGTTCAGGATCTACTCCACTTATGTAGGTGAAAATGCACCGGGAAGTTCACTTTACGACCTTGACCTGTCAAAGAGGACTGCGATTGTTCTGGGAAACGAGCACGATGGTGTGTCAAATGAAGTGGTTGAACAGAGCGATGCGAATTTCAGCATACCCATGTACGGAATGATCCGTTCACTGAATGTTTCGGTTGCCGCGGCGGTGTGTATGTACGAAGCCATGAGACAGCGCGAAAGAGCAGGGCTGTACGGCAAAAATCAGCACACCAGATCTGAGCTGAGCGCAATGCTTGATGATTATTTAAAAAGATGAACAATGCTTCCTGAATACTTCAATAGGGATCTTGGGCTCAAACACACTTCGAACATACTGATAATTTCCGGGCCATGCGTTGTTGAGTCCAGGTCAATTGCTTTTAAGACTTGCGAGATCCTAAAAACCATAACCGGCAAGCTCAAACTGCCTTTCATCTACAAATCATCCTATTCAAAAGCCAACAGGACTTCATCGGGATCTTTCAGAGGCATCGGCATGGATAGGGCCCTGCAGATCCTCGATGACATAAAGAGGGAGTTTTCGGTACCCATACTTACCGACTTTCATTCTGAGATCGAGGCGGAAATAGCCGCAGAAGTGGCGGATGTTTTGCAGGTGCCGGCTTTCCTTTGCAGGCAAACAGAACTGCTGGAGGCCGCAGGTGAGACGGGTAAAGTGATCAATATCAAAAAGGGGCAGTTCATGGCGCCCGAAGATATGTTCTATCAGGCGCAGAAGGTATCCAACACCGGCAATAACAAGATCATGCTTACAGAAAGAGGTTCCACTTTCGGATATAACAATCTTGTGGTGGATATGAGAAGTCTTGTAATTATGAAAAGGTTCGGATATCCTGTCATATTTGATGCAACACATTCCGTGCAGATGCCATCGAAGGAATCCGGAGTAAGCGGCGGGAATCCGGAATTCATACCCCCGCTTGCAAGAGCCGCGGCGGGCGCCGGGGTTGACGGTTTCTTCATCGAAACTCATCCGAATCCCGCAAAAGCCCTGAGCGATGCGCGAAGCATGATGAAGCTGTCAAGCATGGAAGCTATGCTCAGGCAACTGTCAGAATTGTCAAAGATCGTAAGAACACAAACAGCACTGTGACGAGACGAATCAATTGTACTGCAGATTATGCGCGCCGCTGACAGATCAGTTCAGAGACACGGCAAGCCGGCATGGCTTGTGTATGCCGGCATATTTGTTACGGCAATGTCAACTCTTCTGCTCGAATTTACACTGACGCGCGTTCTTTCGGTTTCGCTGTGGTATCACTTCGCATTCATGATCATCAGCATTGCACTTCTTGGATTCGGCATCAGCGGCGTGGTTCTTTTCAGAAGCAAGCGCCTGGCAAAGATTCCGAGCGGCAAACTGCTCAGTGTATTAGGAGTCATTTACGGATTCAGCGTGATAGCAGGCTTCATACTGTTCAACAGGATCCCGTTCGATCCGTTCAGCCTGCTTTCCGATCCCGTTCAGTTCGTTTATCTGCCGCTGTATTATCTGCTCATTACAATTCCGTTCTTCTTTGCAGGGCTTATCATCTCTGCAATTCTTACAAGATATAAGCCGCAGGTTTCATCGCTGTACTTTGCCGATCTGGTCGGAGCAGGGCTTGCTTGTGTAGTCTTTGCGCTTGTAATGCCTGCGCTCGGCGGAAGCGGGTCAATTGTGGCCGCGGCGGCACTGGGATTTATCGCAGCAATACTGTTTGGTTACGAGAGCAACCGCATGATCGCGCTGATCGCTTTCATATTCCTGTTGCTGACTTCGATCTTCCTAATTGATACCGACGAGAAACTTCCGATAAGGGTCACAGCCAACAAGATCTTCGGGAATTACATGGAGATGAATCCCGAGCTCAAAGTGAGAACCGACTGGAACATATTCTCCAAAGTGGATGTGATGAAGGATGATGAACAGTCGCAGGACGGATACAACACTTACCTGGCTATAATTGATGCAGGCAATTCAACCACAACCATTCCGAACGTGAAGTCAATGCCCGTTACCGGCAAACCCGCCGATGCTTCGAACATGGCATTTGCTTCCAAGGATTCTGTCGGAAAGGTCTTCATTATCGGCTCTGCGGGCGGAGGAGAGATACTTGCAGGGCTTTATCATTCGGCAAGATCCATAACGGCCGTAGAGATCAACGGAATTCTGAATGACCATTTGACCGAGAATCTCTCATACTGGACAGGCCCGCTTGTGAAGGATAACAAGAAAGTTAAACTGATTACGGATGATGCAAGATCGGAGCTTACATCCAAGAGAATTCAGTATGACGTTATCATATCGGCACACACGATCTCTTCATCCGCAGTGGCAAGCGGAGCAATGTCTCTTGTTGAAAACTACATTCTCACACAGGAAGCGCTTGAAGATTACATTAAGCATCTTGAGTGGGACGGCGTGCTTTACATTTCAAGGCCGGAAACTCAGCTTCCGAAAATCATCGTATCACTTAAGAAAGCGCGGCTCGAAACCAGCAAGGGACTGGAAGCAAGCAAAAGGAGTTTCGTTGTTTTCAGAAGGCCGCCTGGGGAGTTTGAGGGTGATATGGGATTTCTCGGCGGAGTACTTTACAGCAAGCGCGGTTTCAGTGATGAGCAGATAGTTAAACTAAGATCCGAAGCAGCTTCTCTCGGGCTTGAGATCCTGTATGATCCGAATCTCAGCAAACCATCGATCATCACGGAGGCGATTGAATCGCCGGTGGACGTGATGATAAGCAAGTACGGCGCGAAAGTTACGCCCGCTACGGATGACAAGCCATTCTTCGATCAGAACATCGGATTCAGCGGACTGACATTTAACGGAGTGAAGGAGACATTTTCGCAGGATGACAAGGCAATACTTGCACTTAAAGACAAGCCGGTGGCAGAGACAACAATGATTGTCATACTCCTGCAGTCCATACTGGCGGCATTTGCGTTTCTGATACTTCCGTTCATGGTTTCCCGCAGCAAGGTCATCAGCGAAAAGGGCACACGCTCTTTCCTCGCATATTTTTCACTTCTCGGAATTGCATATATAATGATGCAGATCGCTCTGATACAGAAGTTCACACTGTTTCTCGGACAGCCGGTTTACACGCTCCTAACGGTTGTTTCATCAATGCTTGTGTTCTCCGGGCTTGGAAGTCTGTTCTCCGCAAAGATCGTAAGAGGCGGCGGCAAGCGACTGCATTTGATATTCATAATAATTTCTGTTTCAATACTCCTGATAGGTTTCCTGAATCCGTACCTCTTTGATGCAATGAACCGCGCCGACATCTGGCTGAGAGTTCTTATAACGATCGCCGTAGTAGCAGTTCCTTCATTCTTCATGGGCATGCCATTTCCGCTGGGAATAGGAATGATCAGGGAGAATGAAAGTAACGTCACTGCGCTTGCATGGGCCGTGAACGGATTCTTTTCGGTGATCGGTTCCGTGCTTGCGATGATCTTTGCGATGACCGCTGGGTTCAGGTTTGTATTTGTATTCGCGGCTTTGTGTTATCTTGCTGCAATGTTCTTTGCGGCAAAGCGGTCCGGCCTCTCAAAGGCCTGATCCAATCAAATGAATAAAACACTGATATGGAAAAAAACGAAGACCATTACAGAAAGAAGACCCTTGCAATACTTGTAGGAGGAGGGCCGGCGCCCGGCATCAACGGCGTGATACGGTCTGCTACAATTGAAGCGATCAATTCAGGGTTGAATGTAATAGGCATTTACGAGGGCTTTGAGTTTCTCAGCAAGGGTGATTCGTCGCATGTGAAGGAACTGAGGATCGAAGATGTATCGAGAATTCATTTTGACGGCGGAAGCATTCTTTACACTTCGAGGGTCAATCCTGCCAAAAGCAAGGAAATGCTTGACGCGAGTCTCAAGGCGCTGACACAGCTTTCAGTTGACTATCTTGTAACTATCGGCGGCGACGATACAGCAACAAGCGCGCATAAGATCGACCTTCTTGCAAAGGGACAGATACAGGTTGCGCACGTTCCCAAGACCATTGACAATGACCTGCCTCTTCCGGGAAACATGCCTACTTTCGGATTTCAGACGGCGCGTGATTTCGGTTTCAGGATAGTGCAGTCGCTGATGGTGGATGCGCAGACGACAAGGAGATGGTATTACGTTGTTTCGATGGGCAGAAAAGCGGGCCATCTCGCACTCGGCATCGGGAAAGCCGCAGGTGCAACTCTCACGATCATAGGAGAGGAGTTCGGAGACAAGACGATCAGCTTTGAATGCGTATGTGATATTCTGGAAGCATCCATAATAAAACGGATGGCGCAGGGAACACCTTACGGAGTTGCAGTGCTTGCCGAAGGGATAATTACCAGGATAGATCACGAAGAGCTGAAGACACATCCTTACGTGAACCTTGAAAAAGACCTGCACGGTAACATCCGGCTTTCTGAAATTGACATCGGACGTATTACAAAAGACGAAGTGAGAAGAAGGCTCCGCGAAAGAGGAATCGGAGTTACAATTGTAAGCAAGGATATCGGCTACGAACTTAGATGCGCAACGCCTATTCCTTATGACTGCGAATACACGCAGGACCTTGGTTATGCCGCAGTAAGGTATCTGCTTCAGGGCAATTCAGGCGCTATAGTGACGGTCGACAAGGGACAGCTGATACCGATCAAGTTCCAGGACATCATCAACTCAGACGGAAAGATCAGCACAAGGGAAGTTGACGTAAACTCCGACAGCTATAAGGTTGCAAGGCAGTACATGATCAGACTGGAGAACAGTGACTTTGAGGAGATCAAGAATGTAGCAAGGCTGGCGCTTATCGGAAACATGTCCACTGAAGAGTTCATAAAGCGTTTCAGATACCTGACGGAGATGCAGGCAGACGAAGAAAACAAGCCGGACTTGACAAAGAAACTGAAAAAGCCGGTTGCAAAAAAACATGCATCCGAAAAGACCAAAATGGCAGTCGGCAAATCAAAGAGTAAGAAGCGAAAATGAAATCCGGATCATCAGGGAAACGTAACAAACAGCAGGCGACTGTGGCGCAAAGCAAGGTGCTGACAGAAATGAAGATCGGCGTGCTTACAAGCGGCGGCGATTGTCCCGGGCTCAATGCGGTACTGAGAGGTATTGTCAGAAAATCTATGAGCTATGATTACAGGATAATCGGCATACTTAACGGATGGAAGGGCCTTATTGATGAAGACTATCTGGAACTCGGGCTGAAAGAGGTTTCGGGCATAATCAACAGGGGCGGCACAATAATAGGAACTTCCCGCTACAATCCTTTTATGGAAAAGGACGGGAAGAACCTGCTTGTCGAAAAGGTTCAGAAGGCAGGATTCAGTTCGCTCATCTGCATCGGAGGCGAAGGCTCAATGCACATTGCACAATTGGCGCATGAAGCCGGCATAAATGTGATCGGAGTTCCCAAGACAATTGACAACGATATTTACGGGACGGATTTCACATTCGGCTTTGACACGGCTGTAAATATTGCAACGGAAGCTATTGACAGACTTCACTCGACTGCGGAATCGCATCACAGGGTCATGGTTGTGGAAGTGATGGGAAGAAATGCCGGCTGGATCGCTGTGTATTCAGGCATTGCAGGAGGCGCAGACATTATTGCAATTCCCGAGCAGAAGGTTGGCATTGAGCACATGATAAGCGTGATCAGGAACCGTTATCTGCGCGGCAAGAAATTCTCCATAATAGTTGTGGCCGAAGGCTGTACGTTTGACCTTGCGGAATTTCAGAATGTTCGCATTGATACGAAGAACGTTAAGAAAGATGATTTCGGCAGGCCGCGACTCGGTGGCATATCACACTATCTTGCCGAAGAGATCGAAGCAAGATCGGGATTTGAGACGAGGGCAACGATACTCGGGCATCTTCAGCGCGGGGGTATGCCGACTGCGTTCGACAGGGTGCTCGGTACCAGGTACGGAGTTTATGCAGTGGAGATGGTGAGAAAGGAGAAGTTCGGAAGAATGTGTTCAATACAGGGCAATGAAATGACGGACATTCCTATAAAGAAGGCGATCTCCAGATTAAAGACCGTAGATCCTGACATTTACGATGTTGCACAAGTCTTTTTCCACTAACAATTTTTTCGGTTAATTGAAGAACATCACGGGAGAACCTGCAGATCATCAGTCGGCCGGACTGTTAAGACGGCTCGGGTTATTCACAGCCATTCTGATCGTCGTTAGTTCCATGATCGGTTCGGGGATCTTCAAGAAAGCCGCGCCGATGGCAGTTGACCTCCAGTCGGGAGGACTCCTGCTTCTTGCATGGCTGATAGCAGGCGTCATAACTTTCATCGGAGCAGTGACGAATGCGGAGATTGCCGGACTCATTGCCGCTCCCGGCGGTCAGTATGTATATTTCAAAGAGATGTACGGGAAGGCATTTGCTTTCATTTACGGCTGGTCATGCTTCTCAGTGATCCAGTCTGCATCTATAGCGTCAATCGCTTATGTGTTTGCAGAATCCGTGAATGCAGTCCTCCCTCTTCCGCACCTTGGTCAGTCACTTGAAGAGTGGAGCCTCTTCGGAATCTTCTATCCTCTCAACAATTTCGGAGTAAAGGCACTCACCATTCTGACAATCATTTTTCTTACAACTGCAAATTATCTCGGCGTGATCTTCGGAGGGTTCATAAGCAATGTATTTACAACTTTGAAAGTGCTTGGAATTGCAGTGATAATAATTCTCGGACTTGCTCTCAGCGGCGGGAGCATTGAAAACGTTCAGCCGTGGGGAGAGAGTCCTTCTGCCGAATACGGAACATCTCTCGGACTTTTCGGAGCAATGTTTGCAGCAATGCTCGGGGCTTTCTGGGCATACGACGGCTGGAACAATATCGGTTACCTCGGCGGAGAGATCAAAGATCCTAAGAAGAACATTCCCCTTGCTCTGTTCACCGGAGTTTCCGCAGTGATGGTCATTTACCTGATCACGAATTTCACGATCCTGTATATAATGCCGGTCAATGAGATCATTGAAACGGCTAATAAGGAGAACACCATTATTGCGGTTGAAGCGCTGAGAAAATTTCTCGGGCACGGCGGCGCGTTCTTCATATCAGTTCTGATCATGATCTCTACATTTGGCACAACAAACGGAACCATTCTTGCATCATCAAGAATATATTTTGCAATGGCGAAAGACGGATTGTTCTTCCCTTCGGCCGGAAACGTCCACCCGAAATTCAAGACTCCATATACATCGCTCATAATACAGGGCACATGGGCCAGCATTCTTGTACTGTCGGGCACGTTCGATCAGCTTACAGACATGCTGATCTTTGCGTCATTCATTTTTTACGGAGCGGGAGCTTTCGGAGTGTTCATACTGAGGAAGAAGATGAAGGATCATCACAGGCCTTACAAAGTAATGGGATATCCTTATGTTCCTTTCATCTTCGTTCTCTTCTGCATCACACTTGTGGTTGTGACCATTTTGCAAAACCCCCGCGACGCGGGCATTGGACTTGTACTTGTACTGAGCGGTATTCCGTTCTACATCTTCTGGAAGAAGAAACAGGACAGGGTGTCAGTGCAATAATTTATTAATTCAGCAATGGAGACAAACGTTTTCGGAGAGCCTCTCAGAACATGCGGAGATGATCCGGTTACCGGTTTTGAAAGAACAGGATGCTGTGAATCTTCCGAATACGATCCGGGAATTCACATTGTCTGCGCGGTTATGACCGACGAGTTCCTGAATTTCTCAGACCTTCGCGGCAATGACCTTAAGACCCCTGTTCCCGAAGCAGGCTTTCCCGGACTAAAAGCCGGAGACAGATGGTGCATCTGTGCTTCCCGCTGGCTGGAAGCTTGTGACGCTGGAGTTGCACCTCCCGTAGTGCTCGAAGCAACCAACGAGAAATTTCTGGAGTTCATATCGCTTGAGGAACTTGTGCTCTTTGCTTACATCAATTACGGATTTTAAAAATGAAGAACGGACTTACCAAGCTTTTCAGGGAATTCTTTGACAGCGAGAGAACCGGCGGATACCTGCTGATAATCTGCACGGCCGTCTCGCTTACAATCGCAAACTCACCATTGAGCGGTGCATATACGTCATTGTTCAAATCAAAGATCGGATTTGACATAGGTGCGTTCAGCATGAATTATCCGGTCTACCATTGGATCAATGATCTGCTGATGGCAATCTTCTTCTTGCTTGTCGGTCTTGAGATCGAAAGGGAATTGTACATTGGCGAGCTTTCCGATATCAGAAAGGCTATGCTTCCAATATTTGCCGCTGTTGGAGGTATGCTTGTTCCCGCGCTGATTCACTTCAGCTTAAATGCCGGCACTGAGACGCAGTCAGGCTTTGGAATTCCGATGGCCACAGACATTGCTTTTGCAATTGGCATGTTATCATTGCTCGGAAAGAGAGTTCCTGTCTCAATAAAAGTATTCCTGACAGCTCTGGCGATCATAGATGATCTCGGTGCTATAATCATGATCGCAGCATTCTACTCCAAAGGATTCTCACTACTTTACTTTGCACTTGCGATGGGGATCTTTGCAATGCTCCTGATCTTCAACCGCCTGAAAGTGAATTCGATGCCTCTTTATCTGATCCCCGGGCTGTTCATGTGGTTCTTCATGCATGAATCAGGTGTTCATGCTACCATAACAGGAGTTCTTCTTGCTTTTGCAATTCCCTTCAGGGACGGCTCCGAGGGTTCAATGTCTTATAAGCTGCAGCACTTCTTGCACAAACCCGTTGCGCTTGTCATAATACCACTTTTCGCGCTTGCCAATACAGGCATTCCTATTACGAAAGAGCTGATCGGAGGACTGCTTTCCAGCAACCCGGCAGGTATAATTCTCGGCCTTTTCTTGGGAAAACCGCTTGGTATCTTTCTGCTTTCGCTTATCGCCGTCAAGACAGGCATCAGCAGTCTTCCGCCGGATGTGAAATGGAAACATGTCTTAGGCGCAGGCATGCTTGCAGGAATCGGATTTACAATGTCGATCTTCATTTCACTTCTTGCTTTCGATAACGCTTTGATCGTTGACACTTCTAAGGTAGCTATTCTCTGCGCATCAGTGCTTTCATGCGTTACAGGCATTATAATGTTGTCCATTGCCGGACGGCAATACAGATACGAACAAATTGAAAACTGAAAATTCAGAATTATGAATACTGAAACTGTTTCACTCAAAGAGGAGATCATTGCTAACAGTGTAGATCACACACTCACTTCCTGGTCAAAGCAGAAGGGTGTTTCGCCTATTGTTATTGAAAGGGGCGAAGGCGTTTACATTTATGACATTGACGGAAAGAGATACCTCGATTTTTCTTCCCAGCTTGTGTGTGTAAACATCGGGCACGGCCATCCGAAGGTTGCTGAAGCCGTTGCAAGGCAAATGAAGGAAGTCAGTTACGTATTTCCAGGAATGACGACGCGCGCAAGAGCAGAACTCGGTAAGAAACTTGCGGATATCTCACCCGGAAACCTTAACAGAGCATTCTTCACGCTTGGCGGCGCAGAAGCAGTTGAGAATGCGATAAAGCTTGCAAGACTTTATACAGGAAGGCATAAGATCGTAACTCTTTACCAGTCATATCACGGCGCCACGTATGCAACATTCACTGCCGGAGGCGATCCTCGTAAACTCGCGGTGGATTCACAGCAGGCGCCCAATTTCGTGCATGCGGAGAATCCGTACTTCTACAGATGCCCGTGGAACAGCAAGACTCCGGAAGAATGCACGGTAAACGCTCTGGCGCATCTGGAAAGAGTCGTGCAGTATGAAGGCCCGGGAAACATTGCAGCGATCATGCTTGAAGGAGAGTCAGGTTCTTCAGGCTGCATAAAGTTCACACCGGGTTACTGGAAAGGAGTGAAAGAGATAGCGGATAGTTACGGAATACTGACAATTGACGACGAAGTGATGAGCGGTTTCGGACGGACCGGAAAGTGGTTTGCCGTTGAGCATCACGGAGTCGAGCCCGACATCATGTGCATGGCAAAAGGCATCACGTCCGCATATCTTCCGCTTGGCGGGGTCATGGTTAAGGAAGAGATCGCGCAAATGTTTGACGATAAACCGATGCCCCTCGGACTCACATATTCATCGCATCCCGTAACACTTGCGGCGGCTAATGCCGTGCTTGAGATATATGAGGAGGAGAACCTGATCGAGAACGCTGCTGAGATGGGCAATTATCTCGGTAAGAAGATGTGCGAGCTTATGGCAAAGCATCCCAGCATCGGGGATTTCAGGAACACTGGGCTTTTAGGTGTGATCGAACTTGTAAAGAACAGGGAAACAAAGGAACCGATGGTAAGATGGAACGCGCCTCCCGCCGAAATGGGAATTATGAATAAGGTCATGTCAAAACTTACGGAACTCGGAATGTACACAATGAGCAGATGGAATCTCATCTTCACTGCTCCCCCGCTTTGCATTACAAAGGAACAGATAGATGAAGGGGTGGAAATTATTTCAGAGGCGCTGAAGATCGCCGACTCAGAAGCCAAATAGAAGGAAGATCATGTCAGTGCTGATAAAGAACGGAAGAGTTGTAACTCCATCGGAAGATTTTACAGGAGATATTTTTGCTGAAGGTGAAGTGATCAGTCTCATTGGAAACAACCTCAACGTAAACGCGGACACCGTAATTGACGCAACCGGCAAATTGGTAATGCCCGGAGGAATAGATCCTCACGTTCATCTTGACATGCCTTTCATGGGAACATTCTCCAGTGACAATTACGAAACAGGCACTGCGGCCGCTCTTCACGGAGGCACGACGATGGTGATCGACTTTGTGCTTCAGACTCAGGGAAAGTCACTCTTTTCTGCACTTGATGAATGGAGAGGAAGGTCTGACGGCAATGCCCATTGCGATTACTCATTCCATATGGCTGTTACGGATTTCAATGAGAATACTAAGAAGGAGATCAGGCCGATGGTTTTGAATGAGGGAATCACTTCGTTCAAGACATTCATGGCTTACAAAGGCGCGCTAATGATCGATGACAGGCAGATGATAGGGCTGATGAAGGAAGTGAAGGAGAACAATGCAATGGTAACTGTCCACGCCACAAACGGCGACATGATAGATTATCTGATCGCGGAGCACCGCACACTCGGAAAGCTTTCGCCGCTTTATCATTATCTTTCTCAGCCGGAGATAACCGAGGCCGAGGCCGCAGGCAGATTTGTTGACATGGCTTTTCATACAGGTGTAGATTCCTATATAGTGCATCTTACGTGTGAGGGCGCGCTGAATCAGGTTCGCAGGGCAGCCCTGAGAGATCAGAAAGTGCATGTGGAAACCTGCATACAGTATCTTCTGCTTGATGCATCTTTGTATGAAAATGAGAGCGAAGGCGCAAAGTGGGTGATGAGTCCGCCGTTGAGGCAGAAGAAAGATCAGCGGGCATTGTGGGGAGGAATCGAACAGGGTATTGTGGAAGTTGTTGCAACCGATCACTGTCCGTTCTTATGGGAACAGAAGCTTATGGGGAAAGAAGATTTTTCGAAGATTCCCAACGGCCACCCTGCCATAGAGAACAGAATGGAACTTCTGTTTTCCGAAGGAGTGGCCAAAGGCAGAATGAGCGTGAATAAGTTCGTGGAAGTCACTTCCACAAACCCGGCAAAAATATTCGGAATGTTTCCGAAGAAAGGCAGTCTGGGGATCGGTTCGGATGCGGACATTGTCATAATTGATCCTGAAGCGAGGCATACTATTTCTGCGAAGACCCATCACATGAATGTGGACTATTCCGCATACGAAGGATGGGAAGTGACGGGAAAGGTGACAACAGTGCTAAGCCGCGGAAAGATAGCCGTTAATGACGGGGTCTTAACAGTGCCGAAAGGCCACGGTAACTTTGTAAAAAGATCGGTGAGCTAAGAGCCGTTCAACTTTCTTCCCGGAAGCACAACTTACTTAACAGCCGCCCAGAGCTCTTTTGGATTCCTTTTTCTCCGGTGATGTCTTCTTGCTGTTGTTCTTTATTAATTCGGGAATAACATTCCTTGCCTTTTCCCTGAATCTGTAAGTGTCCGAATCAGCGCGTGACAGGTTACCTTCCGGCATCCTGAAGTTGAGAATCTTCTCTTCAAATCCCTTCATGCCTTCGGACAAGATAAATACATTTTCAAATCCAAGTTCATCGGCAATATAAGCAGCCTTCTTTTCTGCCGATTCATCTTCATCAACAATAACATAAGTGGCATTCCTCCTTGCAAAAAACTTAGCCGCGTCCTTTCCGAACATTCCCGCAAGTGTCATGTTTACGGAATTGGGCAAGCTCTTACCTTTTGTATGCTCCGGCGACCTGAGGTCAACAATATGCAGACTTGATTCCTCGTCCATTATCCTGAATGCAAATTCATCAATGGTCATCGACTTTGGAGCAAAGGAACTTATGATCTTTGCATCTTCCGACTTCTCAAGAATACCTGACTGTCGTTCAGGCATTGCAAATGAAGTCAGGCTGATAAGTATTGCGCCAATTCCAAGTCCGTAGTAAATTCTTGCCGGCATTCCTGAAGTGACCGGTGTGCCGATTACTCTTTTCTCTACAAGAGCGGCAGCTGCAAATGCGCCAACTGCCATAATTGTCATCACTACTGCAAAAGATGCCTGTGAAATTCCGATTGTCTCGAATATGTGCGGGAATCCCCAGAAGCCTGCTTTGTAAAGGCCTTCAAACCAGGGATATCCTTCTGCAAAGATCAGAACCCCAAGAAAAGAACCTGCAATAAAGATCATTGCATCTATCTTTCCTGTTGCAGCAGCGCATACACTTGTGCCGGGGCAAAACCCTCCGATCACAAATCCCATACCCATAAATAAACCGCCGGCTAATGCTGACCAGATATATGTGGGGTTTATGTAAATGAGATTCAGGTCCAGTATGCCAAAGTGGCCGAATGCAATCACTCCAAGCATAGCAGTGATGCCGGCGGTAAAGAAGACTCTCAGGACTGTGAAGTCATATCCGTAGAAAAGCCCGACAAGCTTTCTGGATGTGGAGAATCCGGCCTGCTCAAGTATAAAGCCGAATGCAATTCCGATAAGCAGTGCTACCACAAGATTCAGTTCGTTACCGATTATGTCAGGAACCAACGGTCCCATCTCTCCTTCTCCTTTGTTAATTTATTTTGTTATCCAAAGCTTTCTGAAAAAGAACGCAAACGCATAAGCGCCGCCGAATATCGCAAGCATTGTGATGATCCCTCCTGTGGAAAGAACTGCCATACCGCTCAGGGCCGAACCGCTTGTACAGCCCCGGCCAAGCTGAGAGCCCAGACCGAACAAGGCTCCTCCGATCAGTGCGGCCGCTATCCTGGTTTTGGAAGTAATTCCGGGAGAATGCTCAAGTTTCAGCTTCAATCGGTCTGACATCAGCGCCGACATAAATGCACCGATAATGACTCCTATCACTTCAAATACAAGCCAGCTTTTAAGGGGATTTCCTTTGTGCTCTTCAAAGTATTCAAGATAATAGTGCGTCTCGCCTGTATGAACCGGAAAGACCGAACTCACGGCAGAAATTACCCCGCTCTTGAATGCACCGCTTGCTCCAAGTCCCCTGCCGGTTATGAAAATTGTTACCAGCAGAAGCAGTCCCAAAAAGAATCCCGCAAGGTAGGGATTCATAAACTTATCTTTCTTCATGTTGTTTGATTAGATTTTCTCATACACATTGCCTGCAGCTTCACTCTGTTCAGATTCATCTTCGCTCACATCGATCTCTTCGTAACCGGTAAGCATAGCTTTCAGATTTGAAGTGACCGTTGTCCCTGTTGTTACAAGATACATGTGAACGATAATGAAAGCTATGAGCGCATATGCTCCTGCAGTGTGAAGGATCGCAATCGGTTCAAGAGTCTCTATTCTGATACCTTCAATACTGTCTTTGTGGGGATAACGATAGAACATATAGAGCAATCCCGACAAAACCATTACAGGGACAACAAGGATCTTAAGTCCGAAATATACCAGCTTCTGCAGTGGGTTGAGCTTGCTGAGGACAGTCTTCTTTGTCGGATGAGGAGCATTCCTGAATATTCCGATCAGATAGTAGTTGACTTGCGGAACAATATTCTTCATTGTTGGAATATACTGTTTCCACTCGCCCGTAGTGAAGTGCCAGAATACTGCAAACACAATAAGCACGATGAATGCATATGCCGCAACGCTGTGGTAGCTGACAGCATTCTCATAACCAAAAAAGCTGAACGAACCGTGTATCTCAAACCCCGTAGCCGCAAGAAAAAAAATAAGAAGAGCCTGCATCCAGTGCCAGAATCTTTCGAATGCTTTGTAAATGTAAACTGTCCTTTTCAACTCTTCCCATCCTTTCTTCCCTTCGATGATGCCGCCAATCGAAATGCTCCGTGTACTGCAATTCCCGCAAATGACAATATGATTATTCCGATTCCTGTGTTGTCAACCAGAGGGGAAAAGTCTCTGCCCGGCAGATAGAAATCCTTCAATTCACTGATGCGCCCATCCTTTCTTGTATGGCAATCTTCACATTTTAAAGACTCTTCCTTAAGAGACACCATGTGATTGACCGGCCAGTACATGATGGTCTTAGTGAACGAAACATCACCGCTGAATGGAAGGCCGACATCCTTCATTCCGATCTCGGAAGCTCTTCTCCAGTCAAAATCTTTCCAAAAAGCTCCTTCTCCACTTTTGTCAGCAAAGAGTTTCGGCTGTATCAGGAGTCCGGTTACTTTGTCATAAGGCTGAACAGCCCTGTGAACTTTGACAGGTATTATCTTGGACTTCCGGTCACGATACGAACCATTGAGCGGATTGAGCTCGAGAGGCAATGAGCTATCAGTAATGGTATCTCCGAGCAGGTAATGCCCTGCCGTTCCGTTGAACCAAGCATATTCCGGCTTCAGATTTCTTCCCCATTCAAATGAACCCTTGGTGGAGAGGTAAGTGTGATTTCCAAACTCGTCGTCTTCCGTTACAGCCTTACCGCCTGCAAGGCGTCCTGCTGTTGACCAGTCCCATGAGGTCTTTGTAGAGTTGGCTTTAGCATAAACAGGAATGTGGCATGTCTGGCAAGCTACCTTAGCTGAATGTTCATTCAGGACATTTTTTTCATGGGGGATTTCGCCGTGGCACTGCTCGCAGGTGGAACGGTTTCTGTTCATTGACGAAAGTGAATAGATCTTTCCCAGCATCTTGTGGTCTTCAGTGACATGGCAATCAGTGCAAAGCAGATTTGCGCCATCAGAGGCCATATGTACGTCAATGCTCTTGTCGGGATCAAACATTACCTTGTCAAGATCTCCGTGCTTAACGTTGTTTCCCCCGCCGCCGAAGAAGTGGCAAACGCCGCAGTTTGATCTGGTGGGTTTACCAACGTTCATGGCAATCTTTCTTAGATCAACTCCCGGATCTGGAAGTCCGCTCATCTCGGAGCCCTTTATATAGGAGTCAGTGTTGTCATGACAAACAAGGCAGTCAATGTTTGTTGAATCCGTGTAACCGTTCATCTTCTCTGTTACACCATAACCGATATGGCACTTTGCACAGCTTTTCTCGTTCCCTTCAACTCCGATGCAGAAGTTGTTAACGGCATTTTTCTTTCCGATATACTTTATTCCGCGTCCCGAGACATACTCTTCCCTTTCCCAGTTCCAGTGGTTTGATGCCATTACCTCTTTGTGAGCTTCTGTGTGGCAGCCTGAGCAGGCGGCAGTAACTTCCTGTGGAGTGGCAAAGTCCCTGTTGAGCTGATCGAGCTTTGAATGATCCGTTGTTGCCGTGGGCCTCTTGCTGATCTTATTTTTCAGGACTGCAAGTGCCTCATTATTTTTTTCGGTGGGCTTTACAAAGTAAACAGTTGAGAGTATGGCTCCCATGAGGAGCAACAGCAGTAATATGATCTTTCTCATCGCGTAATGTCAAATTGCCAGTGCCGGATTTTGTTGCATTCTTCGGTACTTCAGAAAGGCACTTTCAGGCACTGATCAGTTAGCAAACTAACTCAATCATCATACAATTAAAAGCCATGATTTATTGCTTTGACCCTACGCGGCACAAAGACTGTTTATGCTGTTGCCTCGATCATTAGAAATTCTATATCATGGTTCCGGACAATTTCACTTCACCAGCGCCATGCGGTTCTTCACCGTCATGCTTCCCGCAGTGAGCACAGAGTAATATATTCCTGACGGCAAATCAGATGCGTCAAAGTCCACGCTGTATTCTCCCGCTTCGTTTGTGCCGCGGTAGAGATCCTTCACAAGCCTTCCGCTGATGTCATAGATCATTATCGAAACATCTGACCTTTGGTTCAGACCGAATGTGATCCTTGTCTTCGGATTGAAAGGATTTGGATAATTGCTCAGACTGGTTTCAACCGTATTTGATGAGTGTTGGGTGTTGTCTTTGTCGCCTGAGCGGAAGAGGTTCTCAAATGGAT
>JAIBBK010000073.1 GCA_019694675.1 Ignavibacteria bacterium | reverse complement strand
ACTGTTGCGTACCCAATCAGGAGATTGGGTACGAGGGAGACAGAGTTGAGTCAGGCGTTCTGACTGAGGCCGTGTGACTTTTCAGAACTGTTGCGTACCCAATCAGGAGATTGGGTACGAGGGAGACAGAGTTGAGTCAGGCGTTATGACGTAGGGCGTGGGACCTGTCAGGACTGATGCGTACCCGATCAGGAGATCGGGTACTAGGGAGACAGAGTTGAGTCAGGCGTTATGACGGAGGGCGTGAGACCTGTCAGGACTAATGCGAACCCGATCAGGAGATTGGGTACGAGGGCGGCAGAGTTGAGTCAGGCGTTATGACGGAGGGCGTGAGACTTGTCAGGACTGATGCGTACCCAATCAGGAGATTGGGTACGAGGGAGACAGAGTTGAGTCAGGCGTTCTGACTGAGACCGTGTGACTTTTCAGAACTGTTGCGTACCCGATCAGGAGATCGGGTACAGGGAAGACAGAGTTGAGTCATGCGTTATGACGTAGGGCGTGAGAACTGTCAGTACTAATGCGAACCCGATCAGGAGATCGGGTACGAGGAGACAGAGTTGAGTCGGGCGTTATGACTAAGTCCGAGAGACCTGTCAGGACTGTTGCGTACCCAATCAGGAGATTGGGTACGAGGGAGAAGCTTCTTTCATCTTGTCAGGATAAGATGGACTCTAATGATGACAATCAGTCAATTGAGCAAATAACTGCGTTGAAAATTGGGAGGCTTAGGGCTATTTTCAGCCAATGAAACAAGCCCGTTACTGCTTCAGAGTCCTGATAACCACTGCATTAATCACATTTGCAAACATTCCGGCGTATTCACAGGATACAAATCCGGGAACCGGTTACACAGATAAGGACAAGGCAATTGACCTTTTCATAGAAGGCAAAACTCTTGAGCTCAAACATGACTATGTCGGAGCCGTGCAGGCGTATATGACTGCACTCAAATATGACAGGTCAGCAGGCATCTACCATGCACTCTCGGATGTTTACTTCCGGCTTTCAAAGTTTGAGGAGGCAAAGAACGAGATCAACAAAGCCCTGAGCCTTGATCCCGACAATGTTGATTATCTGGAAAGCCTTGCCGGAACCAACATTGCCTTGAAGAATTTCGTGAAGGCGGCGGAAACGTACGAAAGGATTCTGCAGATCGACTCAAACTACACTTACGGACTGTACTCGCTTGCAAGGCTTTACGAGGAACTGAGACTTCCCGCAAAGGCGCTGGCCGTCTATGAAAGGATAACAGACAAGATCGGATTTGATTTTGACGTGCTCAACAAGATGTACGACATATATGTATCCAACAGGAATTATGACAAGGCCGCCGGGGTGCTCGAAAACGTCCTGAAGATAGATCCGTACAACAGCGAATTCAAAAGAATTCTCGGCTCTTTGTATATGCAGAGCGGAAAGTATGATGATGCAAGGAGGATATATGAAAGCGTGTTCATGCTCAACCCCGGAGATAAGGCGGTGCAGACGGAGCTTGTTAAGATCTATTTCATTCAGAATGAAAGCGAGAAGGCATTTGACAACTTCAGCAGAATGATGGGAAAGGATTCGCTGAGCTTTCAGGAAAAACTTGACATTGGTCAACTCTATCTGAACATGGCCATGCAGGACAGTGGATCGCTTGGTATTTCCAAGGGAATCTTTGAATCGCTCAACAGTCAGTATCCTGATTCATGGCTTCCGTATTTCTTTCTCGGAACAGTCAGCTATATTGAAAAAGATTATTCCGGATCAGAAAACTATTTTGACAGGGCTATCGAGAATGCAGACACTTCGCGTGAGGCATTTGTCAGCGTCGGATTGACACAGTACCAGAATGGCAATTCAGACAAGGCGCTTGAAGTGATTGATGCAGGCCTTGCAAGATTTCCTCAGGACTACAGGCTTTACTACATCAAGGCGCTCTCGCTTCAGTCAAAGAACGAACTTGTTGAAGCAATACGCAACTATGAATCGGCAGTGGAGCTTAATCCGGAAGATGTGAACATACTTTCCGCACTGGCGCTTGCCTATGATACACAGGGGATGTATTCCCGCTCGGAGGAGACTTACGAGAGAGCGCTTAAACTCGATGCAACCAATGCGCTTATCCTCAACAACTATGCTTATAATCTTTCTGAAAGGGATAAGGATCTTGACAAGGCGCTTGAGATGGCAAAGGTGGCTGTTGAAAAGGAGCCGAACAATTCATCCTACCTCGACACAATCGGATGGATATATTTTAAGATGAAGAAGTACAAGCCGGCAATGGAGTATATAAAGAAATCTCTTGCGGTAAATCCCGGCAGTGCTGTTGTGCTCGAACATCTCGGCGACGTTTACGAAGCATCAGGTGACAGGGCAAATGCTCTCAGGCACTGGAAGAAAGCGTTTGAGCTGGCACCGGACAATATAAAGCTGAAACAGAAAATTGAATTCAAGAGTGTAAGCTGAATTATGAAACAACTTAATTAAACTACAAATGACAAATTCAGATAACGGACAGATATCCGGACACAGACGGGTGATAGTTATCGGTTCAGGCCCCGCGGGACTGACCGCCGCGCTTTATTCTGCAAGAGCAAATCTGTCGCCACTTGTTTTCGAAGGCGTTCAACCCGGCGGACAGCTGATGATAACAACTGAAGTGGAAAATTATCCCGGCTTTGAGCACGGAATCCAGGGCCCCGAGCTCATGGACATAATGAGAAAGCAGGCGCAGAGGTTCGGAGCCGAATCGGTTTACAAGAACATCGTGAAAGTGGATTTCTCGTCCTCTCCGCTCAAAGTAACGGATGAGGAGAACAGAACATACACTGCTGATGCGGTCATCGTATCAACCGGTGCTTCGGCAAAGTGGCTCGGCCTTGAAAGCGAGCAGAAGTATATGGGTTACGGAGTCTCTTCCTGCGCCACCTGCGACGGATTCTTCTTCAGGGGGATGAAAGTGATTGTGGTGGGCGGAGGCGATACTGCGATGGAAGAAGCAAACTATCTCACAAGGCATGCGAGCGAAGTGATACTGATGCACAGAAGGGATGAGTTCAGGGCATCCAAGATCATGCAGGATAGGGCAAAGAGCAATCCGAAGATCAGGATCATGATGGACACCGTGGTTGAAGAAGTGCTTGGAAAAGAAGAGGATGGAAGGAAATCTGTCCTGGGTGCGAGAGTAAGGAATGTGAAAACAAATGAGGAGCAGGTGATTGATGCCGCGGGATTCTTTACGGCAATAGGGCATGAACCGAACTCGAAGCTGTTCAGGGGAATACTCGAAATGGACGAAAACGGATATCTTGTCACTCAGCCGAATTCAAGCAAGACCAACATAGAAGGAGTGTTTGCCTGCGGAGATGTGCAGGATAACTATTACAGGCAGGCTGTGACTGCGGCCGGAAGCGGCTGTATGGCCGCAATCGACGCTGAAAGATATCTCGAAGCAAAGGAGTTTGAGGAGTCTCAGGCTCGATCAAAAGCATAAGTTCAGAAAAAATAACAAAAGACCATGCCATACTATCATAAGCTCGGAAAGATCCCTTCAAAGAGGCACATTCAGTTCAGACAGCCGGACGGGTCGCTATATAAGGAAGAGTTGTTTTCAACCATCGGGTTTGACAGCATTTACACAAATGCATATCACATCAATTCACCTGCAAAGATCAAGGACATCTCGCCTGATGTTGAAATTGTAACCGTAGAGGAATGGAAAGAAGCGGCGTTGCGCCCTTACCATTTCAGGACCAAGCCTGCAAAAAAAGATGGCGATGCATTCAGCGGAAGAAAGCCGGTGATGTTCAACAATGATGTAGTGATGAGCATCTGCAGGCCGGATAAACAGATGGGTTACTATTATAAGAATGCTCTCTGCGACGAGGTCATTTTTGTCCACGAAGGAAAAGGCAAACTGGAGTCACAGCTTGGCGTGCTTCCGTTTACGGAAGGCGATTACATTGTGATACCGCGTGGTGTGATCTACAGGTTAGTGCATGAGACAGAAGAAGCAAGATATCTCATATTTGAATCCGTTGGCCCTGTAACCACACCGACAAGGTACAGGAACGAGTTCGGACAACTGATGGAGCATGCACCTTACAGCGAAAGGGATATAAAGGCGCCTCAGGAGCTTCTCACCGTTGATGAGAAGGGTGATTTTGTGGTGAAGGTGAAGAAAGGGGAGAAGGTTGTATCAATTCATTATGAATTCCATCCGCTGGATGTAGTCGGCTGGGACGGATTTTATTTCCCATGGATATTCAACATAAACGACTTCATGCCGATAACCGGAAAGATCCATATGCCGCCGCCGATACATCAGACATTCCACGCGCCGGGATTTGTGATATGTTCTTTCTGTCCGCGGCTTCTGGATTATCATCCTCTGGCAATTCCGATCCCATACAATCACAGCAATCTCGACTCGGATGAAATGCTGTATTACGTTGACGGAAACTTCACCAGCAGGAAAGGTATTGACTACGCTTCAATCAGCCTTCACCCGAACGGCATACCTCACGGCCCGCATCCCGGAACCGTCGAGGCGAATCTTGATAAAAGAGAAACGCACGAGACAGCCGTTATGATGGATACATTCCGTCCGCTGAAGCTGACAACATATGCAAAGGAAATGAACGATCCGGTCTATTACCTGAGCTGGAATGAAAAGGATCCGATAGAGCTGATAAACGAAGGGCAATAGCTGACCTTCTTACCCGGCTTTCAGGACTATCCCCGCCGGTTCATTAGTTTCCGATGAGCCATTGCCACGATTACACAAATGAACGGGGTCTGTTGTGCATTCCGCTCATGTTGGTACCATGAGAGATATTGTTCGT
>JAIBBK010000001.1 GCA_019694675.1 Ignavibacteria bacterium | reverse complement strand
GTACGGAGCAATTATTCTTGAGTACGGAGCAATTATTCTTGAGTACGGAGCAATTATTCTTGAGTACGGAGCAATTATTCTTGAGTACGGAGCAATTATTCTTGAGTACGGAGCAATTATTCTTGAGAATAATTCGAACTTATATGCTAAAATGCGCTGGAATCGAAGTTTCCTGTTACCCGCGGATATATCAGCCATTCGCTCATGGATGAATCCGTGGGCTATTATTTCAGTATTACACACTTCTTCACCGCGACAAACTCTCCCGCGCTACTGCTCACCGAAAGCCGGTAGAAGTACGCGCCGGTGGCGAGTCTCCGCCATTCGCCCACGGATGAATCCGTGGGCTGAATGCGATCGCTACTATTTCAGTATTATACACTTCCTCACCGCAACAAACTCTCCCGCATTACTGCTCACCGAAAGCCGGTAGAAGTACGCGCCGCTTGGGAGTTTTTCTGCTGAGAACTGCGCTTCGTGAAATCCGGCAGTCTTCATCTCATTCACAAGAGTCTTCACTTGCCTTCCGAGCATGTCATACACTTTGAGCGTAACGAACCCGCTGTTGGGAAGATCGTAGGTGATTGTTGTGACGGGGTTGAAGGGGTTGGGGTAGTTTTGATGTAGTTTAAAACTCAGAGGCAATGCTTCGGAGTTCTCATTTGTATTAACCAAAAAACTGAACCAGCATTTATATACCGCCTCTTCTGTAACTGCATATACATAGTTTGCACCTGGCTGCTTGCAAAGAAAGATGACCTTTCGTGACGGACTGAATGCATTATTGAAGAGCTGAAAAGTGTATCCTGAGTCTGCTGATCTGTAGAGCCCTTTGGATGTTCCGGCATAGACGATGCTTTCATTGTCCGGATCTGCATCAACTGCAGTTATTATCTCTGCGAGAGAGTCTCTTACGGCCCAGGTGAAACCTCTGTCTGTTGAGGCATACAATACTTTCCCGGAGACAGCCAGAATTACAGCGCCCGAGTTGATGAAGATCATATTGCTGAATTTCTTGCCCGATGCAACATGGAAATCCAGTCCTCCGTTACTGCTCAGCCAGAGACTGTCATCAACTGCATACAGGATATTTGTATCCGTTGGATTGATCATAAGGCTTCCGGAAAATCCTGCCAGTGCCGAATGCCTTGACCAGGAAACGCCTCTGTCGTCAGATATTACTATCGAATCTCCGTAAGATGCATAACATATTGAATCATTCCGCGGATTGATTGCAAGTGCGTGAAAAACCTTAAGCTGGAAGTCAACAATGTCTGCTCTGTTCAGGCCGTTATCATAAGAGTAATACAATCTTTTGTCATAAGGAGGTGCGCCTTGGTGTTCGACAGTCGTGTTTACAAGTATGAAATTTGTATCTGCGGATGAAACGGCAAAGCTCGGGGGGTACTCATACCCGCTTATAGTATAGCCAATATAATAGGAATAATACACTGCTTTGAAAATTGAATGCGATGCCGGCGACCATGAGTTAGAGGATTCATGGTATCTAATGAAGTCATAGTATCCGGTTCCCAGCAGGTTTCGCACCGGTCTGATTATCCACAGTTTTGTACCGGTGGTATTGCCATTTGTATATGCTCCGTCAATTCCGTAGATCGAATTGTAGATCCTTTCCCATCCGTAAGAATTTTGTCCGGCGGTAAACTCAACCGACAAAGATATATTTATCACAAGTAATATGATGAAGCAAATCGTTCTTTTCATTTCAGCAATACAGCTTTCTTAATTTCTGATCTGCTTCCTGTACGGAAAGAGATCATATAAACTCCCGATGATAAATTACTTGCATTCCATTTTATAACATGCTCACCCGGTGAATATCTTGAGTCTGCGAGGCTGGCGGCCAGTCTTCCGTAACAATCATATACTCTGAGAGTGACGATCTCACTTTCACTCAAACGGAATCTGATGTTTGTTTCGGGGTTGAATGGATTTGGAAAATTCTGAAACAGCTCATAGTTCATTGCATCAACATGACCGTTGCTTATACCGACAGTGTTGTCATGGTATTTTATGGTTATGAAGTTATAGACACCCGTAACCGCAAGTCTTGTCTTTCCGCAAATGTAAATGTTCCCGTGCCTGTCAACTTGCAGATCTGAAACAAGATTCGTGTCAGTCGGTGAATTATATCTGCTTACCTTGTCATGCCAGAGCAACTGGCCGCCCGGCGAAAGTTTCACCGTGTATATCTGCACACCGTGCGAGTTCTGAGTGACCGTACCCGTTGCAATAATGTTTCCTCCGTTGTCAATGGCAATCTTTTCTGCGGCATCATAACTGTTCTCGCTTCCGTTGAATCTGTACTCCCAGAGAAGCTCTCCGCTTGTGCTGAATTTTAGGACGACAAAGTCATAATCAACAGCAACTCCCCAACTCCTGCATGCGAGATAAATTCCGCCCGCGTTATCGGAAACAATGGCATTGGCATGATCCTTACTGTTGCCGGGGCCGTTGTAGATTGCTGAATCCCGATACACCCCTGTCGAATCCTGCCTGTAGAAAACGATATGAGATTGCCACTCACTTTCTACCCAGGAACCCGTAAAAAAATTACTGTTTGAATAGTTGTCTTTTGAAATGGCACCGGATCCGGCCGGCATATTGCCTGAAGACAAGCTGTTGCCTGAAGTATCATAAGTAAGGTAAACGTTCCCCAAGTATAAGTATCCGCCCAAGAAGTATGAGTAGTTTGCGTACACATTGATTTTTTCACTGACGGCAAGAAAGAGCAGTGAGGGATAGAAATTTAATGGTCCGTTTGTATGGCTTGAAGTCCAGATTGCTGAACCATCATACCTCAGCTTTTGCAGATATGTGGGATTCAATTGACCGACTTTATAAATAGCATAGAAATATCCGGAGGCATCCTTCTGAATATCAACATAATATCCTCCGTTGAGGTAAGTCATGTTTCCGAGATGATCCAGCATCATAAGCCCGTTTGTGCCTGACAGATAGAAATTGCCGTTGCCAATGCTCAATATCTTCGTGGGCTGACCCGCATATCCGTTGTAAATATTGTCCCACAACAGCGTGCCGGCGGGACTATACTTCAGAACCTGATAGCGGTCATTTTGGCTCTTGCCTGCGACATAGACATTTGCAGAATCATCATAGCAAAGAGATACAGCTACTTGCCCCTGAAAAACGTTGTACAAAGTATCATGTATTCTTACCCATTCTCTGACAACCTGGGAATGTCCGGATGAAGATGCGCAGATCACGAGGATGAAAATTACAAAGCAATATGTAAGTAATTGCTTCTTCATTTTGAGAGGATGGTATCTAACTCATTATCATAGTATTAAGAAAGGCCCTCAACTTCAATGACAATTCCTTTCACTATCGTAATGAATCTCCTCATTCTAAAAAGCAGTTCCATGTGGCGTCAGGACTTTCCTGTCTGCTGCAGGCAGGAAAGTCCTGACGCCACAAGAAATAGTATTTGCAAACAACGAACGTCTCACTTTATCAACATCAACCTCATTGATTTCACCGTACTCATTGTATTATTGCTGAATACTGCCTTGCACAAGTATGTACCGCTTGACAATCCATCCGCGTTAAGCTCCAGCTTATGATTGCCCGCCTGTTTTATGCCTTCATCAAGTCTTCTCACTTCTCTTCCCGATATATCATAAATGATGATCACAACTTCGCCTGATGTTGGAAGTTCATATTCAATTGTTGTTGATGGATTGAAGGGATTTGGATAGTTCTGATGAAGTGTAAATTCATTCGGAACTGATGAATAATTGTTGCCGGATGAAAGAACGCTTTGGAAGTTGTTGTCATAGATTGTCTGAACATGGTCTGAGAGTTCACGCAGTTTCGTAATACTATTCAGATTGTTTGAACCTCTTGCAGCAACTTGAGCAATGATTACTGATTGTGTATCATTATGATTCATGTCCAGGGGTCCAAAGATCAATAGATTTCTTTGTGGCCCATTCATTGGAAGCCATCCGCTGCCTGTGACCGGATCTCCTGTGAAGATAAGTTTGGCCGGTTGTCCCGTCAGAGGATTTATCCAAGGTGTGCCATTACTTCTCAAACCCTGAAAACACAAGTACGTTTCACGAAAGTTGGAAGGATCTCCCGTTGTAGGGTCAGAATTCCAGAATACATTGTAGACTGAAACTTTCATCAGCTTGCAATTAGGCTTGACCACCAGGTTTGCGCTACCGGGTGGGCTGTAATATTTCGCAGTATCACCTGGGTGAAATACTGCCGGACCGCGCAAGACTTTGAATCCAACTGCGGGAGGATTAGTAGTATATGCCGGATCCGAGGAATCGAAATTATAACAATACCCCAAATCTCTGAGTGTGTCTAAACCATATGCATCGTCAAACGAATTTGCGCCTATGTCATCATCAGTCCATATACCAATATATGCATCTCTCCACAAGTGCTGACTCCTGTTTATGATACGGTATTCCGTGAAACACACATCCTCTAATCCTATATTTGTGTATGACCAGTTAGTCTGCAGTATTTGAACTTTGAGAGGCGATGTGCTTCCTGCATTATTGCCGTGCGCTTGCGGGTAGGCATCAGTGTAGGAATAGAACATTGTCTGTGTTCCAAGAAAGTATGGCTTGTTCTGAGCATTGAGGTAGGCGCCTTGATATGAAGGCCAGTTCTGATAATCCTGGCTCAAAGTATCACCTCTGATAATGCTGTAAATTCTGTAAGCGGGATCATTCAAACCTTGTGGACTTCCGTTGTCATCAACATACCCCGGCAGATATTCATAATCGTATTCAGCAAGGCACACTAATGTCTCTGGATCAACTTTGGCAGCCATCCATAATCCTGAAGCATAACGATCTTTATGACCACTTCCCTTGGGCCACTCAAATCCCGCATTCCCCGTTGAAGGATCCCTGTTGAAAGAACCGTTCGTTCTGAACCAAGTGCTGATGTTATTGATGTCGAGCTTCTTTGAAGCTACAGGAGCGGGTATTTTGCTTTCATATCGGAGGTCGCTGAATGAAACTGTAAGAGCAGCAATTGTCAGTGTCAATATTATAAGTGATCGTTTCATGGTCGTCTTGATTATAAGTTGCAAACAAGTTCAATATTGCTCGAACTCTGGTATAACTTAACCGAAGTGTTCACTATTGTCAAAGACATCTTTTCGAGTTTTCCCTGCGATTTTCAGTTGGTTTTCCGGCTATGAAAATTCGAAAACCTTGAATGCATTCCGGAATCAACACCTTTGAGGCAAATTTCCTTGGAACGAATTTTCTATTTTCCCAATGAAATGGGGGTTAGAAAAATAGGTTTCTGCGTCACACTTAAACGCCGAGCATCCCCGCAAGGCGGCGACGGATTGCCGGAGACATGACGCCACAAGAAATGAGTTTTGTAGAAGATTCCATCTTTTTATGAGATGGAATTTTTTTTGCTTTGAACTTTTCTATTCTGACAAAGCAATTTTAACTGCCTGATCCATAGTCAAAGATCTTCCAATTTCCACTAAATCTGAAAACTCATCATCACCAAGTTTTGAATTTAACCGTGAATAAATTTCTTCATTTTCAAGAACACTTTCTTCTGTTTCAGTTATTCCAAGATCTTCATTCAACCTTTTTGAGGAGCAGAATAAGAGAAGCGATTTTTTGTCCTCTGACAAAAGTTCAGCTATTTGACTTAATTTCGAAAAACAACCGGCGATAGTTCTCTTATCATGAAACTCAATTTTGATCATTAAGCATTCTTCAATAAGTGATTTTGCTTTCTCCAGATTGCCGAGTTTCAATTCTATATTTCCTAAATTAAAAAGTGCATTGCCAATGCCGAATTTGTAATTTGCTTTTCGCATTAAACTCAAACCGTCATTCATTAGTGTCCTTGCTTTTTCCAGGTTCTTAAGATTCACTTCAATCAGACCATACAGTATATAACAGTATGCAATATTCATATTATTTCCCAGTTGCCTGAAAATGAGAAGGCTCTCTTCAAGATACTCGTTTGCTTTTGTATAATCACCCGGTTGACTCCCGGCAAGATTATGTTCAACTATTGCAAGATTATACAATGTCAGCGCTATCGGACGTTTTTCATTATTCTCTCTAAGGAGATCTAAATTCTCCAGCATAAGTGATCTGGCCTTTTCATATTCTTTAAGATACAGTGAGATATTTGAAAGACTGTTAATGACAGAAGTAATTCCGGTTTTTTTATTTATTTCTTTTCTGATTTCAAGACATTTTTCATAATAAGCTCTTGCTTTCATAAAGTTGCCTTTAATGCTCTCAATCTCTCCTATTGCCCATAGACTGTTTGAAATTTTAGATCTGTCTTTCATTGCTAATCTCAGCATAAGACATTCTTCAAGTAAACTTTCTGCAACTTTATATTTACCGCCGTTTTTGTTTATCATTCCGGCTGTATATAAGATATCAGCCTTCAGACCGTCAGGAATTTGGTCAATGTACTTAAATGAAATTTCATTCCATTTTGCCATTGATGAATAATCTCCTTTGATATCCCAGAAAGTGTCTAAAGCAACTGCAAGTCTCACTCCTTCTTCATTGTCCTGCAGATTTTCAAATTCAGAAAGTGCTTTGTAAATATTATTGATATCTGTCTCAATCAACTTTAAAGTTTCTATCTGAGTATTCCCGGTTATATCTTTCAAATTATGCAGAGCAAACTCTTTGAAATATCGGAAGTGATTCTGTATAAGATAATCAGATTCTCCGGATGCTTCCACTTTATCGTTACCATACTGTCTGATTGTTTCAAGCATTTTGTATCTCTCGTTGATATCGTCATACATAATTACTGACTTCTCTACGAGCTGACTCATCAGGTCGAGTATTTCCATTTCTGAAATGTTCACGTCGCTGCAAATTCTTTCAGCAGCTTCCAAAGACCAGCTGCCATTGAAAACGGATAACCTTACCAGAAGTAGTCTCTCATTTTCAGAAAGCAGGTCATAGCTCCAGTCAATAAGCGCTTTGAGTGTTTGCTGGCGGGGTAAAGCAGTTCTTACTCCGCCTGTGAGTAATCTAAAACTGTTATCTAATCTCTCATTGATCTTTTCAACTGACATTGCCTTTGTTCTTGCTGCCGCAAGTTCAATGGCAAGAGGAATTCCGTCAAGACGACTGCATATTTCTGCAAGCGCAGGTGCATTGTTGTTGTTAACCCGGAATTCCGGATTAACGGATAATGCTCTTTCAATGAACAAACGAACTGAAGCATATTGCGAAAGCGTTTCTGCTGTTTCCTGCATTGCAGGATCGGGGTAAGAAAGTGCAGGAACTCTGTATATCTGTTCTCCGGGACAATTAAGGGCTTCTCGGCTAGTTGAAATTATCTTCAGCTTCTCACACTTTTGCAATAACAGCTCACATAGATTTGCGCATTCATTTATTAAATGCTCGCAATTGTCAATTAACAGCAACATCTCCTTGTCTTGGAGAAAACCTGTTAATGTTTCAGTAGTTGATTTCCCTTGTTCCTCTTTAATCTTCAGAGAATTCAATATTGTTTCAGGAATCCACCCGGGATCAGAAACAGGAGCAAGCTCAATAAGGAAGACTCCGTTTGGAAAATCATCTATCAAATCGGCTCCAACCTGAATGGAAAGCCTTGTCTTCCCGGTTCCGCCGGGACCAAGTAAAGTAACCAGTCTTGACTTTTCCAGGCTGCTCTTTATTTCCGGAATTTCTATATCTCTTCCAATAAAACTGGTTAACTGAACCGGAATATTATTTGGTCTGGCATCTAATGTTTTGATGGGAGGGAATTCATTCTGCAGCTTTTCTGAAACGATCTGAAATATTCTCATCGGCTGGATTAGATCTTTCAGTCTTCTTTCACCGAAATCCCTGAAGCTTATATTTCTTTCAGTATAATTATCTAAGTTGTCTTTAATATTTTCATAAACATCATTTGAAATAAGTATCTGATTTCCGTGTGCAGCAGACATTACTCTTGATGATCTCGCCAGTGTCAGATAACCCATATAATCTGACCCGCTCCATTCCGCTTTTCCTGAATGAATTCCCATCCTCACTTTTATTTTCGCATCCTTCCATTCTTGCGAAGAGAGTTCTATCTGAGCATCGAGTGCTGCTTTTAGTGCATCATCTGAATTTTCAAATGCACAGCAAAATGCATCTCCAACAGTTTTAAAAACAAAGCCTTTGTTGGATTGAATGACTTCAGTTAGAATTTTATCATGTTTATCGAGTGCAGGAACGTAAGATAAGCTGTTTTTCTGAGCAAGCTTTGTACTTCCTTCAATATCGGTAAATAGAAAGGTTACATTTCCGGATGGAATGTTGTTCAAGGTTTCTTGAAATTAATGTTTGCAAAATACTAAAATGACATCTCAAAATTAACATTTAAAAAGAAGAAGGATTTCATTCTGTCTCATATTTGTCCGGAAACAAATTTCCTGCAAGCATGTAATAGTTTGCCTTTGAAATTCAGAAATGTAAGGTGAACATAATCGTTCTGCCACTCACACTCTGCGACCTTTGCGATAACTCTAAATCAAAGTGAGCCCTTTGCTGATTTACCGACGGCAAAAACTCTCCGCCTCACCACTCACCGAGAGCCGGTAGAAGTATGCGCCGCGCAGGCTCTTATTCTTTCACGCAACGTCGCACTTCGACACGACCTTTGCATCAGTAACTCAAAACTCAGCGCAACCATAACGGCCTGCTCAGTGTGACGCTGCTTTAGGCTCAGTGTGCGTTGATTCATGCAAGCGGTATCTGCATTAGCAGTCCCGAAAAGATTTATGTTTTTTGGGACGCGACGAAGACTGCGCCGCGAGGGATCACATGATTACCCTGATCAATGTAACGAAGTAATTTGGGAATGGATTTATTTACATGTGCTCAACTCATAATTATCAATCGAACTCAACTAAAATGTTAAAGATCGCACACCCAAAATATGTCAATAGAAAAGGGCGAGATTTAATTGTAAGTTTTTAAAACTATTTGAGATTAGTTGCAGAAGTACAATGCTTCTGCCAGTTCTTAAAGAAGCTACGCTTATCACAAACATTAAGACAATCTCTGTGAAAATCGTATTAAAAAATATCCATGACATGAAGAATCATTCAGGCAAAATATTTACCGGGATTGTGTTGTTAGCCGCTGCACTGATCAACAACCCGGTACAGGCACAGCAGTTCAACTCTGACAACTACTTGTCAAAGCCCAAGGGAGTAGCAACAATCATTCTTACCTATGGCGAGAGAAACTCAATGTTCATGACAACGTTTTCCCTGTTGCGAAATTGGGAATTTACTGCAGCAGCATATCTTTATAATGATGACAATGATCCTCTTACAGATGACGGACACTCAACTTCTTTATATGCCAAGTATATGATCTTTGAAAACAAGGCAAAGACCGGCGGAGTGGCTGTAAAGTTTGGGACAGGACTCGATCCGGGATATCTTGACGGAAGCGACAGAGCCAATGACGCATTTAAGACTTTTTGGACAAATGCGCCTGTAACCATTCCTTTCTTCGACAATGCAGTTTCATGGGATATTATGCCGGGTGCAAGCGTCACCAGAAATTTCGGAGAAGAACAAACTACGGCCTGGGCTTTTACATATTCCACACGACTGGCCTGGTATCCGTTCGATCCCACTTTCTCATTGGTCGGTGAGGTCTACGGCTCTGAAGGTGACCTTAATACAAAGCCAGAATACAGGGCCGGATTGCGATGGGAGCCGAATCAATACTCCGTGTTTGCGCTATCATACGACGATGAGTTCGGAGGAGATAAGGGAGGAGGATTTGAGCTCGGAATGATGATTTTCACACCACCTTTCTTCTGCATTGGTGATTGCAATGATTAGTCGTTCATGATTTCACCGGAACCGGAAAACAGGTAAATTCTCCGTCGCTCTTGATGTTCCCGAATATAGGGCGGCCTGCATGGATCGCCTTTATAATTCCGTCTGCGGGCAGGAGGGTTACCAGCAACGGCGGAAACGTGACAATGCCGCCGGGCTTCGTGTAACATTGCGTGTTGTGTATCGAGTAGAACAGATGATTAATTCTTTTGGCTACTAAAAACCATCTGGCAAGCTTCTTCCATTGTCATCTTCTCACCTTCTTCCCAGTATTTCTTAAAATCTTCATTGCTTAACTTCACACGAAGCCTGTCAATAGTTTCATCTTTTAAATCCACATCATGTTTATCAAAAACATCTCTGTATGTATCAAAGAATTTTTCTGAAACGCTGAGAAGTTTTATCGCTTTTACAAAATCTGCGATTCTGAATTCAACAATTCCCAGTTTGTTTATCGATTCAGTAATACCCGCTTTGTCGCCAATTTCATTTCTGATCAACACACATTCTTCAAAGAATCTTTTGGCCTTTAGATTATCTCCCTGAATAAATGCCAGATTTCCCAGTCCGTAAAACGACAAAGCAATTCCGTGTTTGTCACCGATGTTCCTGAAAATTGAAAGACTTTCATCAAGATAATTCCCGGCGGGTTCAAAATCTCCTGTGGAGATCAAAACTTTTCCAAGGTTGCTCAGTGAAGTTGCAATTCCCTGTTTGTCACCTATTTCCCTGAAAATTGCCAGGCTTTCCTCATAGAATTTGATCGACTGTTCATAATCTTTTTGTAAGCTCACAAGATCTCCCAGGTTATTGAGGAAATTGGCAATTCCCTGCTTGTCACCTATTTCCCTGAATACAGCCAGACTTTCCTCATAGATTTTTTTCGTAAGTTCAAAATCTCCCTGAGTCTTCGCAACTGAACCTACGTTGCCAAGTGAAGCAGCAATTCCTTTTTTATCTCCAATCTCCCTTTTGATATCAAGACTTTCTTCAAAGTATTTCTTGGCCTTCTCAAAATTCCCCCGGTATAACTCCAGCCCACCCAGGTTATTCAGAGAAGCAGAAACTCCATGTTTATCTCCGATCTCTTTTCTGATAGCCAGGCTATCTTCATAATACATCCTTGCTTCTTCATATTTTCCGGTGGAGAACGCCACACCGCCGAGGTTGTTCATAGAGCCGGCAACTCCCATCTTGTCTCCTATCTCTTTCTTTATTGCCATGCTTTCTTCAAAAAATTTCTTTGCTGTATCAAATTTTCCCTGAGTGTATGCCAGGTTTCCCAGGTTGTTAACAGTTGTGGAAATTCCCATTACATCTTCAATTTCCCTGAATAACTTCAGACTTTCTTCAAAATATCTTCCGGCATTTTCATAATTGCCCTGATATCTGTTCAGATTACCTGAAAGGTTAAGTATGTTTGCTTTTGTGTTCTTGCTTAGACGATCATGCTTTTTCAGTATGCTCTCAAGTACTTTTCTTCCCGTTGAATATTGTCCGCGAATTTCCCAGAACTTCCCTATGGCATCAGCAACAATGGCTCCCTTTTCTGCTTCTTCATTCTTGATTCCCCATTCGATGGCTGATATAAAATTATTATGATCTGCTTCAAGTAAGTCCAGCCATTCCTTGAGATTGGCACCTTTTAATTCGGGTTTTGCTGATTGCGAAAGTTTTAAAAAATAATCCAGATGCTTTGAGAATATTCTATTTTCCGTCTGAAGTTTTTCTCTTCCGTATTGTCTGATTGAATCAAGAAGTTTGTACCGCTCTTTTGATTCGTCATAGATTACAATTGACTTTTCACAAAGAGCAGTTATCAGATCGAGTATATCATTCTTCTTTATGACATCATCGGAACAGATCTCTTCTGCAGCTTCAAGAGTAAACACGCAGAAAAATACAGCCAGCCTGCTCCATAATGTCTTCTCTTTTTTTGTGAGAAGGTCATAGCTCCAGTCTATAAGCGCTCTTAATGTTTGCTGTCTTGGCAATGCGGTTCGCACACCTCCTGTCAGAAGATTGAACATGTCATCCAGTCTCTCAAATATCTTTTCCGGTGAAAGTATCTTGATCCTCGCTGCAGCAAGTTCAATTGCCAGCGGGATTCCGTCAAGACTTGAACATATTCCCGCAATTGCAGGAGCGTTTCTGTTATTTACTCTGAATTTCGGGTTTACTGCAATTGCTCTTTCGACAAACAATCGGACTGATTCATACTGAGTTAACTGATCAGGTGTATTATTCTTTTTCGGATCCGGTTGTGTAAGCGGCGGAATTATGAATAAACGCTCTCCCGGAATGTTCAGAGATTCGCGGCTTGTAGCAATTATCTTCAGTCCCGGGCACGCAGATAGCAGTTTTGCAGATACTTCCGCACATGCTTGAATCAAATGCTCACAGTTATCAAGTATGATTAAAATCTCTTTGTCTTTTAAATAATCAGTTAAAGTTCTTTCCGGTTCGATATTCATTTCTTCCTTCAGACCGAATATATTCATCAGGGCAATCGGGACATAATCAGGATCGCTTATTGCTGCCAGTTCCAAAAACCAGACTCCGTTTGCAAAATCATCTATAAGGTCAGCTCCTGTCTGTAGTGATAACCTGGTCTTTCCGGCACCGCCTGTACCGAATATTGTCAATAACCGGTTTGCCTTCAATAATTCCTTAACGCTTTTGATTTCATCTTCCCTGCCGATAAAATTAGTCAGCTGTGTCGGAAGATTATTCGGACGAGCATCAAGTGTCTTTAAAGGCGGGAAGTCCTCGCGAAGACCGGGACAGGCTATCTGATAAAGCCGGATCGGCTGAATAACATCTTTCAGTCTGCGCTCACCAAGGTCCCGGAATGAAATTTCATTTGACTCAGAAACTTTAGGACTCACCGTATTTATCTCAGATCTTTTTTCACTCGGAGTCTTGTTGCCTTCTAGGCAAAGTATATATGCATCATTAGAAATAAGTATCTGCTCACCATAAGCAGCCGACATTACTCTGGCCGCTCTTGCAAGCGTTATATAACCCATGTAATCATTTCCATTCCATTCGGCAATTCCCGAATGTATTCCCATTCTGACCTTGATGACGGCATCATCCCACTTTTCATTTTTCAGTCTTTTCTGAATTTCAACAGAAGCATAAACAGCATCTGAAGCATTTTCAAATGCGCAGCAATATGCATCACCTATTTTTTTAAATACAAAACCATTGAAAGACTCAACAACTTCATTCAGAATTTCATTGTGTTTTTTGAGAGCAGACGGAAGCGATTCGGGAAAATCCTGAGAAAGCCTTGTACTGCCTTCGATGTCGGTGAAGAGGAAAGTTACGTTGCCGGTCGGTTTCATTTGGAATTGTGTATTGTGCAAAACAAATTAATATTCAAACTATCAACCATTTATTGTCAATTATCAGATATCAACTGAACCGCTTCTTCCATAGTCAGCTTCTTACCTTCTTCGCGGTATTTATCATATTCATCTTCGGTTAACTGTTCATGAAGTTTTTCAATAATTTCATCTTTAATTTTCTGTTCATATTTATCAAACACTACCCCCATAGATTCTAATACATTTTCTGCCGCGCTTATCAATTTTATTGCTTTTTCAAAATCACCCAGCCCGTACGCTGTTTTTCCCAGATTGTTTATGGAACCAGTTATTCCAATTTTGTCAACAATTTCTGTAAAGATAACCAAGCTTTCTCTGTAATGTTTATTAGCCTGTCCGAAATCACTCTTACAGAATGCAATATTTCCCAGACTGTTTATTGAGTTAGCAATTCCATTCTTGCTGCCAATCTCCTTGTAAATATCCATGCTCTCTTCATAATATTTTTTAGCCTGCTGATAATCTCCCTGAGCGTATGATACATTCCCTAAATTCTTAATTGATTCAGCAATTCCATTCTTGTCTCCGATTTCCTTTCTGATATCCAGGCTTTCTTCATAAAATTTCTTTGCCTGTTCAGAATATCCCTGATTGAATACTGCCATTCCCAGACTGAGTATTGATAGAGCAATTCCATGTTTGTGACCAATTTCTTTAAAAATAACCAGGCTTTCTTCATAATATTTCTTTGCCTGTTCATAATCCCCCTGATTTAATACTATGTTTCCTAAAGTGTTTATGGAGAAAGCCATTCCCTTTTTGTTGCCAATTTCATTTAATAATTCCAGACTTTCTTTCAGATATTTTTTCGCCAGCTCATAATCTCCCTGAAATAATGATACATCTCCAAGGTTGTTAACTGATATAGCAATTCCATATTTGTGACCAATTTCTTTGAAAATAGACAGACTCTCTTCGTTATATTTCTTAGCCAGTCCATAATCTCCCTGATAACATGCAATTTGTCCCAGGCTAAGTGTGGCTGCGGCAATTCCACTTTTGGAACCAATTTCTTTATAAGCATCCCGGCTATCTTCGTAATAATTCTTTGCCAGTTCAAAATCTCCCAAAGCGTTTGTAACATTTCCCAGCCTGAGCATGGATTCAGCAATTCCTCTTTTATCACCAATTTCAATATTTAAATCCAAGCTTTCTTCGAAATATTTTTTAGCTTGTTCATTATCTCCCAGGGAAATTCTAAAACTACCAATCCAGTTAAGAATATCTCCTTTTAATATTTTACTCAGCCTATCCGAACTCTCCAGAATAATTTCAATAAGCCTTATTCCGGTTGAATATTGCCCCATTCTGCTCCAGAAACTTCCAATTGCATTTGAAATAACAGCGCCTTTCTCTGTATTCTCATTATTGACAGACCATTCTATAGCAGATAAAAAGTTGTTGTGATCAGCTTCAATTACATGCATCCAGAATTTTGTATTTTCGCCTATCAATTCAGGTTTTGCTTTTTCAGACAGCTTTAAAAAATAGTTCAGATGCTGTAAGAATATTTCTTTACTATCTGATAATTTTTCGATTCCGTATTGTTTCAGACTTTCAAGTATCCTGTATCTGTTTTTTGAAAAATCATAAATTATAACTGACTTTTCTGTAAGCTGACTCAGAAGGTCAAGTATCTCATTCTTATCGATGGTATCATCCGAACAAACCTCTTCCGCCGCCTCAAGTGTCCATCCTCCGTTAAATACTGAAAGTCTGGACCATAGAATTTTTTCGTTTTCTGAAAGCAGATCATAGCTCCAGTCAATCAATGCTCTCAGAGTCTGCTGTCTTGGCAAAGCAGTTCTCTTGCCACCCGTCAGAAGATTGAATCTGTCATCCAGCCGTTCATGTATTTTTTCTATTGACAATACTTTTGTCCTTGCTGCAGCAAGTTCTAACGCAAGAGGAATCCCGTCAAGCTTCAAGCACACTTCAGCCAGCGCAGGCGCATTTTCATTTGTTACTCTGAAATTTGGATTTACAGAAAGCGCTCTTTCGATAAAGAGCCTGACTGATTCATAATGAGTCAACTCTTCCGGAGTGTTTTTTTGATTCGGATCAGGGTGAGTCAGCGGAGGAATTCTGTATGTAAACTCTCCACTGCAATTCATTGATTCCCGGCTTGTTGAAATTATCTTAAGCTTCGGACAAGAAGACAATAATTTTTCTGTCAGCAAAGCACAGGCATTGATCAACTGCTCGCAGTTATCGAGTATAATTAAAGTTTCTTTGTCCTTCAGATAATCAACCAATGTTTCATCTGAAGTTTTCTTTGATTCTTCTTTAATGCCGATAGCATTCATCATCGTTGTTGATAACAATGCAACATCTTTTAATGCTGAAAGATCAACAAACCATACACCATTTTCAAATTCATCAATAACATCAGCAGCCGTCTGAAGGGCAAATCTTGTTTTACCTGCTCCGCCTGTTCCGGTCAGTGTTAACAGCCGGTTATTTTTGAGTTCGTCTTTTACAAACTTCATCTCTTTTTCACGTCCGATAAAACTTGTCAGCTGAACTGGCAGATTATTCGGACGCGCATCGAGCGTCTTTAATGGTGGAAATTCTTCACGTAAACCACTGGATCTAATCTGAAATAATTTTATAGGCTCAATGACATCTTTCAGTCTTCTCTCGCCCAGGTCACGGAATTCTGCCTCAAAGTCTCTAAGGCTCAATGAAATATTATCAGACTCTTTAATGCTTGGAGTCTTTGAGGCTTCGAGGCTAAGAGAATGTGTATTGCTTGAAATAAGTATCTGTTCACCGTAAGCCGCTTCCATTATTCTTGCAGTCCTTGCCAGTGTAATGTAACCCATGTATCTTTCACCGCTCCATTCAGCATTTCCGGAATGAATTCCGATCCTTGCTCTGATCACAGCTTCATCCCAGTTTTCCTTTCTTAGCCCTCTCTGAATTTCAACAGCAGCTTTCACAGCGTCAATTGCATTTTCAAAAGCACAAAAGAATGAATCTCCTATCGTATCAAATATGAATCCGTTATTGGATTCCAGGGCTTCTTTCAATATCAGATTATGCCTTTCCAGAGATGCAGGAAGCTTCTCCGGAAACTCCTGAGCAAGCCTGGTACTGCCTTCGATGTCGGTGAAGAGGAAAGTTACGTTGCCGGTCGGTTTCATTTCATTATTAAATATTAGGCATCCGGTATTAAGTATTGTGTATTCTGTTCCGCTGCGGCCGGGTGAATTGTGTAAAAGAAAGTAGTATTCAAACTATCAATTATCAATTATTAACTGAACCGCTTCTTACAAAGTCAGCCACTGCCTTCCAAAACATATTCACCATGAAGAGGATGAGATGAATATGATATTCATTTCTCATGATCCGGTTGTTAAGGAATAGTATGTTCTTTTGGCGGACGAATCTTTTGGTTTCCGAATATCAACGAAACTCCCTGAAGCAATTCGAAAGGATTTGTCCGCAAGAGTTTTGCCTGTGATCTGACGGTAACCGCCCGGAAGAACTGGTGAGAAGCATCAGGAATGATGCAGGCTGTCTCTGCGTTGTGACATTAGATGAAGAGCATCGAAGCAGTTCTTCTATTTCAGGAGGATCATTCTGACTGACCTTGTCTGCGGCTCCCTTTCTATGTTCCCCCTGTAACTTACCCTGCAGAAATAAACTCCGGAATTCAGATCCTCGGCCGCAAATGAAATTTCATGCCGGCCTGATTCAAGATATCCGTTGAACAATCCTGCAACCATTCTGCCGGCGGCATCAAAGACTTCCGCCTCGACAAATCCGCCTGCACTCAGCATGAGCGGCAACTTTGTGGAAGGATTGAACGGGTTGGGAAAATTCTGAAGCAATTGAAAACCTTCAGGCCCGGAAATGTTGTTGCCTGAAGCCAATGACACGGTTGTGTTTTGATACCTCGCAATAAGGCCGTTGCCGCCGCACATCCATCCAAGATCCTCATCAAAAAAATACATGCCGAAGATACGGTCGCTGAAATTGTTATTGATCTCCTCACTCCAGCTCTGCCCTGAATTTGTGGTCACGTAACTGAATCCGTAATCGCCCATTGCCCTGTAAACATGCCCAGTAACCGCGAGCACGTTGTTGACATATATATTGGGCGGGACACCTGTCTCCGTCCAGTTTGAACCGCCGTCAGTGGTAAGGATCAGCTTGTTGCTGTATGTGTAGCCAATTCCTGTGTTTGAATCAAAGAAATCAATGCCTCCGACTGTGGCATCAAAAGGAGCAGAGTGCGGAACATACCAGTTGAGGCCGGCGTCAGTGGTCTTGTAGATGAGGCCCCCCTGCTGTGTGTACCAGCCGGTGACGGCATTTGCAAACTCAATATCCGTTATGTACTTCTCCCTGTCAGACTGGAAGATCTCAAAAGTCAATCCACCGTTTGGTGTCCTGATGAGCGTTCCGGAGTCACCGCAAGCCCAGCCGGTAAGTTCGTTGAAAAAGTAAATTGCATAAAGATCGGTTGTTAAGCCCGTGCTGATGCCCGTCCAGTTATAACCGCCGTTCGTTGATTTCAGAAACGCGCCTCCGGAGCCCGCCGTGTATGCAATTCCACTGCCCACGGCATCCACCTGATAAAGAAAAGAGCTTGTCGATGCGGCCTGTATCCTTTCCCAGTTTTCTCCGCCGTTTGTGGTGACTGCAACGGTACCCTGTGCTCCGCATGCGAGTGCATTATCCTTACCGGAGAAATCTATTGAATAGAGAAAATTTCTGAATCCGTACGACTTGTCTGCCCAGTTCGTGCCGCCGTTAGTGGTTATAAGCAATGTTCCCTTGTTGCCTGCCGAAACTGCTTTGTCCGGCGAGAAGGCCTTCACCGAATACTGGAACTCCGAAGTGACTGTCTGCAAGGCAGTCCAGTTGGTTCCTCCGTTGGTTGTCCTGTATATGTATCCGTAATCGCTTGTCACATAGGCGTTTGAGTTGTCGCAGAAAGACATTGAGTAGAACCACCTACCTGTGCCCATGGGAATTGATGACCAGCTAAGTCCCGTGTTTGTTGAACGGAGGATGGTTCCGTAAGAACCTGAAATGAATGCCGTTGCGGAGTCGCGGAAAGTGACATCAAAGAAATAATTTGTGTTGCTGACTGTCACGGTTTGCCACGTATCGCCTTTGTCAGCAGAGCGGATAAGTGTTCCGTTCAGCCCTGCGGCAAGGACTATGTCTCCGTAACCCGAACATGAAGTGAGCGATCTGAAAACGATGGCCGGCTTTCTCACCCAGGAATTTCCGGCATCGGTGGTCCTGAATACTGTTCCCGTATCTCCCACAATGAATCCTGTAGATTGATCTATGAACTTCACGCAAAACAGGTTGCCGGTAGCATTCAGCGGCACGTCAATCCATGATGCGCCTCCGTCGTTGGTTCTCAGAACTTCGCCTGAAAGTCCGCAGGCAAATCCGGAATTTTCATCCAGGAAATACAGAGACCGTATGCTTTTCCTTGTGCCTGTGGCAAGAACCCGCCAGTCATAGCCGCCGTTGGTTGTTTTGATAATTGTCCCGCCCTCACCGCATGCCCAGCCGGTCTGGTCATTCAGATAAAATGAACCGTAGAGAATATTGCCCTGCGGCAAAGGGTTCTGCCACTTCCAGTAGTTTGCCTGCTGTGCTATGGCGGTCAAATCTGCCATGAGCGCATTCAATGCAATTACGGCAACTGCCGGTAATGTTCTGAATATATTACGGATCATAACTGATGTCGATTTCATCATTTGAGCTGATTGACTAAATTGCCTGACATTTATGGCACACAAGAAAAAACCCGGCGGCAGAAGCCCGATAGGCGTATTCGATTCGGGAATCGGCGGACTTACCGTTGCAAGGTCGTTGTTTGAATTTCTTCCGAACGAAAACATCATTTACGTAGGTGATACAGCGAGGCTGCCTTACGGCACAAAGTCAAAGGAGACTGTCATATCTTACTCGGTTGAGATAGCCAAATTCCTTCTGAATAAAAATGTAAAAATGATAATTGTCGCATGCAACACCGCATCTTCAGTTGCATTGCACAGGCTGAGGCAGATCACGAAGGTTCCGGTGATAGGCGTGATCAAGCCCGGCTGCAAGGCCGCAATTGCGGCGACAAACAATTACAGGATAGGCGTTATCGGAACGCTCGGAACGGTTCAGAGCTACTCATACAAGACTCAGATCCACAAGTACGACAGGAACATTGACGTCAGATCCAAAGCATGCAGTCTGTTCGTACAGCTTGCAGAAGACGGATGGATCGACAACAAAGTTTCAAGGATGATAGCGAAGGAGTATCTGACCGAGCTGAAAGAATCCGGCATTGATACGCTCATCCTCGGATGCACTCATTATCCCGTGCTGAGCGGAACGATATCCGGAGTGATGGGAAAGAAGGTGAAGCTCATTGACTCGGGAAAGGAAACTGCCAAGGAAGTGCAGAGGATCCTCGAAAGGCTGAACCTGCTTAACCCGCAGAGAGCGCCCGGCAAACACAAATTCTTCGTTACTGATTTTCAGAAGAAGTTCAAGGAGATCAGCGAGAGATTCCTCGGACAGGCTATACATGATGTAAAGAAAATAAGGTTAAGCTGAAGATCACCTGACTTCTTCATGAGGATTTTCAGAACATGACCTTTTGCTTATTTACGAAAGAATGATCATAACTAACTCAAATCAGACCACAGCGTGACCTCAGAAGAAGTATTAGAAATTTTCAGGAAGTCAGGAGCCCTGCTCGAAGGGCATTTCATCCTTACTTCCGGATTCCACAGCCCGCATTACTTTCAGTGCGCAAAGGTCCTTCAGTACCCGGAATACAATTCCCTCTTTGCAAAGGATATCGCCGCGCACTTCAGGCCGATGAATATAGACACGGTCATTACACCTGCCGTGGGAGGTATTGTGTTCGGCACGGAAGTGGGAAGGCAACTCGATGCGAGGACGATCTTTGCAGAGCGTGAGAACGGCGAGATGAAGCTGAGAAGGGGTTTCGAGCTTAATGCGGGAGAGAATGTGCTCGTCTGCGAGGATGTTGTGACCACGGGCGGAAGCGTTTTTGAAGTAACCGGGCTTGTTAAATCAGCCGGCGCAAATCTCTGCGGAGTCGGGTTCATCATTGACCGCAGTAACGGCAAGGTCAGTTTCGGAGTTGAGCAGAAATGTCTCGCTTCATTTGAGGTAGTCAAATTCGCGGAAGACGAGTTGCCTGAATGGCTGGCAAACATACCTGTGAGCAAACCCGGAAGCAGGTCACTGGCGAAGTGAGGCACCAAATCTTCCAAATTCATGGTTGCCCTGGATTTTGTACATTGTCAGCATTTAACGCAATTGAGTTGACCCGCTTTCTTTTGAACGATCAAAAGAAAGCTCCAAAGAAAAATCGCCCGCTGCCGCGTAATTGCCTAAAATTGCTCACTCCAGCTGCGAGAATTTCAACTCCTTATCCCGATAATTGCAGAACACTGCAATTATCGGAATTCGTCAAACAGGAAATTCTCGCTACGCTGTCATTCGCAATTTTTGATACGGCAATTACGCTAAGGCGGGTTGTCCTTCCAATGTTCATATTATGGTTGAATCATTGAAAAAACATAAGCCTTTCCCTTTTGTTAAGATGTATTGGACTCTTTTCGTCAAGTATGGCCTGTACAGGTCATTCTTCATTGCTTCAATTCTGACCGCATCCCTCATGATCTTCACTGATGCACTTCATTCACAGGATACGGACACATCTTATTCATTGCCTGACAATATTTCCGAAGGGCCGCATATCATTGAAACCGATTCAGGCAAAGTGTCCGTGATGTTCGTTGTAAACGAAGGCGCTGTTGAGGTTCGAACATCAGCCAATCAGCAAAGGGGAAATGATCACCTGCCTGCTGCCTGACCGGAGCGGCTCATTCAGCTTCAGACTTCGGGATGTTGCCGAAGCCGGACCTGCGGAATTTGAAATGCCGGAAAAGATCCTTGCCATATCGGACATTGAAGGCAACTTCGGGGGCTTCTCTTCAATACTGAGATCTTCAGGCGTTATTGACTCATCATTCAACTGGTCATTCGGAAACGGGCATCTTGTATTGGTTGGCGATTTCTTTGACCGGGGCAGTTTTGTCACAGAGTGTCTTTGGCTGATCTACAAACTTGAACAGGAGGCCGAAACTGCCGGCGGCAAAGTTCATTTCATACTCGGCAATCACGAAGTGATGGTAATGCGAAATGACCTGAGGTATGTTCATGAGAAATACAAGAGGATAGCCGGGCTTTCCGGCTTTGAATACAACCGCTGGTTTTCCCCGGACACCGAGCTTGGCTCATGGCTCAGGAAAAAGAACTGCATTACCAAGATCGGAAGTACCGTCTTTGTGCACGGTGGAATAAGTCCCGAACTGCTGGCAACTGGGCTTTCGGCTCAGGAGATCAATGACAGACTGCGCGACATCATTGACAAACCGTTCTCAGAGCAGTCGCCGGCAATAGACTCCCTGATCTTAAGAAGCAACGGGCCTCTTTGGTACAGGGGAATTGCAAAGCGGGAAATCAACAGCGAAGAGTTGGACCGGATACTGAAGCACTATTCCGCCGACCGTATGACTATAGGCCACACGATCTTTGAGAACATGTCGGAGTTGTACGGCGGACGCGTGACAGCAATTGACGTTGACCATGCGGAGAACTTTGCAAACGGAAAGATGTATGCCCTGATGATCAGCGAAAATGTATTCAAAGTCATTGACCTTCTAGGGAACACCACGGAGCTTCAGAAACTGCAGGATTGAAAATTCATTGTTACCTCCAGCCTCCTCCCAGCGATCGGTACAGTTCCACACCCGCCTGAAGCCTGTCTGCCCGCGCTCTTGAAAACTCAAGCCTGGAACTCAGGTACTGATCTTCCGCCCTCAGCACGTCAATGTAATTCGCATATCCGCTGACAAGCAGTTCTCTGGAATACTCAAGCGCGAGATCAAGCGCTTCGGTTTGCAATGAGTAGAGGTTTATGATCTCTCCCGAGATCTTGTAATTGAACAGCGCATCCGAAACCTCCTGAACGGCCCTGATAAATGAGCCTCTGAAAGAATATGCAGATGTTCTTTGTCTTGCAAGGGCGACCTCAAGCTCTGTCTTGTTCTTCCTCTTATTGAATATCGGCTGAAAGATGTCCCCGATCGCAGTCGCGAATATTGAGCCGGGGAAGCTGAAAAAATCTCCGATGCTGAACGCCTCAAGTCCTGCTGAAGCTGTAATCCTGAATGTTGGATAGAAATTGGCTCTCGCAACATTCGTATTTTCAAAGGCAGAGACAAGCGCCTGTTCCGACTCTGCAATGTCAGGCCTGTTAAGGAGAAGCTGAGAGGGATAACCTGCGGAAGTATCGATCATCTGCTGAGGAGAATCATCAAGGTCGCCGTAAACAAGCTTCCGCGGGGTTCTTCCGAGAAGCCTGTTTATCACATTCTCTGATATGTTGATGTTCTTGTACAGTCTTGGCAAAAGCAATTTTGCCGAATACACATTGGCTTCGCTCTGCTTCACATCCGCCTCAGTCAGCAATGCCGAATTCTTGAGGATCATGACCGTAAGCAGGTCTTCTTCCCTGTTGCGGATAGTCTCGGTTATTATTTTCTCCTGCGTCCTGTAAAGAAGCAGGTTGTAATATTCATTGGCTATGTCTGCGATAAGCTTAGTCTGTATCGTGCGCTTTGCGGCCTCGGTTCTGAGAAGGTCTGCATAAGCTCCCCTCTCCGCACTGCTCAGCTTTCCCCAGATGTCGGCTTCCCAGCTTGCGGTGAATCCTCCACGGTAATTGTACTGAGGTTTCGTTTCCTGTCCTCCTTCATTGCTGTTTGGCGAGATCCTCGAAACAGACCCGCGGAGTTCGAGTCCAAGAGTGGGTTCAAACTCGGCACCCTTCTGACTGAGCAATGACTGTGATTCCTTTATCCGTTCAACCGCGATCCTGAGGTCGAGGTTGTTCTTAAGCCCCGAATCAATGAGCGCTTTCAGCACAGTGTCAGTGAATATGCTGTCCCATTTTATAAGCGCAATATTTGCGGAGTCATTGTTATGTGAGAAGATGAATGATGTATCCGTAACAACTTCGGGCCTTGTATATTCCTTTCCTACATGGCATCCCGATAGAATTACAGCACTTGTAAGAAAGAATGCAATGATCAGAACCGCATTGTATGTGCTCTGCCTACTCATTCCGTTCCGGGCACTACGTTCTGCTCTGCAGGGTTTCCCTTTTCCTCCGGCAAACCGCTGAATCTCTCCTGAAGACTCTGAAATATCATGAAGAACACGGGAATGAACAACGCCCCAACGAGTGTGCCCACAAGCATGCCACCTACGGCGCCGGTTCCGATCGAACGGTTTCCGATCGCACCCGCGCCCTTTGCAAGCACCAGCGGGATCAATCCGAAGATGAACGCAAATGACGTCATGAGTATAGGGCGAAGCCTTGCAACTGCCCCTGCAATGCCCGCTTCCACAATGCTCATGCCGGCCTTCCTCCTTTGAACAGCAAACTCAACAATGAGAATCGCATTCTTTGCCAGCAGTCCGATAAGCATGATCAGCGCGACCTGAAAGTAAATATTGTTATCAATATCAAAGAGCTTAATGAATAAGAATGCTCCGAAGATGCCGACGGGCAGGCTGAGCAATACTGCAAACGGCAGGATGTAACTTTCGTACTGTGCGCTGAGCAGGAGATATACAAACACAATCACCAGCGCAAAAATGAGCGGCGCCTGTCCTGCCGAGCTGATCTCGTCTCTCGTGATCCCTGTCCATTCATAAGTGAATCCCGCAGGAAGATTTGCCGATGCAACTTCTTCCACCGCCTTGATCGCTTCGCCCGTACCGTAACCTTCCTTCGCCTTTCCGTTTATTGTAACGGAGTTGGAAAGATTATACCTGCTGATGCTCTCCGGGCCGTAAACCTTTTTGAGCCGTACGAGCCCGCTGACAGGAACCATCTCACCGGAATTGTTACGAGTGAATATACCCGCAAGCGAACTTTCGTCCTTTCTGTAATCCGCATCTGCCTGAAGTATGATCCTGTACTGCTTACCGAACTTATTGAAGTCCGAGCTGAATGCTCCGCCGATATATCCCTGCAGAGTTGCAAACAGCGAGTTGACATCAACGCCGGTTTGTTTGCACTTTGCTATGTCAACTTCGATCATGTACTGCGGAAAGTTTGTGCTGAATGAAGTTACGGCAAACGCAAGTTCGTCCCTTTCGCTGAGCGCCGCCACAAGGTCCTGTGAAACTTTGTCGAGGTTTGTTACGGGACCTCCGGTATTGTCCTTGATCCTGAGTTCAAACCCGTCGCTTGAACCGAAGCCTGAAACTGTGGGCGGAACGAAAAAGATCACATTACCGTCCCTGATGTTTGAAGTGAGTCTGTAAAGCTCTCCGACTACATCTTCAACAGACTGCCCTTTGTTCTTCCTTTCATCCCACGGTTTGAGTTTGAACACCATAAGCCCGTAGGCTCCGGCATTGACTCCCGCTATCAGGCTTGTTCCCGCTATGTAAAGTCTCTCCTGTATCAGGTCAAGACTTTGCGCCGCCTTATCAACTGCCTCAAGCACTTTCTCGGTGCGTTCGCGCGTTGCATTGGGAGGAAGTGACACGTCGGCAAAAATGACGCCGGTGTCTTCGGTGGGTATGAAGCCGGTCTGAATGTTCTTCAGCAGGAGAAATGTCCCGCCTGCAAACAGGATCACAACTGCTATCGATATCCACTTCCTTTTTGAGAAGAACTTCACTGCATTACCGTACTTTTCCGTGAGCCTGTCAAAGATGCTGTTGAACCCTGCAAAGAACTTTCCTATGATGCCGCGTTTTGAGTGCCCCGCCGCATGCGGCTTAAGGAACACGGAGCAAAGCGCGGGGCTGAGTGTGAGCGCATTGATCGCAGAGAGTACAATGGCAATTGCGAGCGTAAGCGCAAACTGCCTGTAAAACACTCCGGCAGATCCGGGAAGGAACGCAACGGGTATGAACACGGCGGACATTATGAGGGTGATGGAGATTATTGCTCCCGTGATCTCACTCATTGCGCTGATAGTTGCCTGCTTCGGAGTTGTATCTCCTTTTTCAAGCTTTGAGTGCACTGCTTCCACCACTACAATTGCATCGTCCACAACTATCCCGATCGCAAGCACGAGTGCGAAGAGAGTCAGTATGTTGATGGTGAATCCAAGCGCGTCGAGGAAGAAGAACGTACCGACTATTGCAACAGGCACTGCTATGGCCGGAATGAGTGTTGAGCGGAAATCCTGCAGGAAGATGAACACTACGATGAACACGAGAAGAAACGCTTCGAACAATGTGTGAAGCACATGCTCGATGGATGCGTCAAGAAATTCCTTTGTGTTATAAGGAATGTTGTATTTGATCCCTTTCGGAAATCCCTCAGACTGCTGTTTCAGTTTTTCCTCAATGAGGGTGATTATCTGCTTTGCGTTAGAACCGCTCGTCTGGTAAACGGCCATTCCCACACCGTCGTAGCCCATTGCCTTTGCACTGAATCCGTAATTGAATGCACCGAGCTCTATTCTTGCCACATCTTTGAGCCTGAGGATCTGTCCGTTGTCGAGCATTTTGATCACGATATCCTGAAACTCCGAAACGCGGTCGAGCTTTCCCTTATACTTTATGATATACTCGAACGCCTTACCGTCGTCCGTGCCGAGCTTACCCGGCGCAGCTTCGAAATTCTGTTCTGCTATTGCAGAAGTAATGTCTGAAGGATTAAGCCCGTAAGATGCCATTCTGTCGGGCAGGAGCCAGACACGCATTGAGTAATCCTTCACTCCGAATACGCTTACCGAACCCACGCCGTCAACTCTCTGCAGTTCGGGCACAATGTTGATCTTCACAAAGTTCTGAAGAAACGTCTCGTCATAAGCAGGGTCTTCGGAATAAACGGAGATCATCAGAAGCATGCTTGACTGCTGTTTCTGTGTGGTCACTCCTGTTTCAATCACTTCCTTGGGCAGGTTGCTCATCGCCTTTGAGACGCGGTTCTGCACATTTACGGCGGCCATGTCGGGATCTGTGCCGAGATTGAAAAACACGGTGATGGTGCCGCTTCCGTCGTTTGATGCTGTTGAAGTGATGTAAGACATCCCGTCAACTCCGTTGATCACTTCTTCCAGCGGAATAAGAACGCTCTTTGCCACGACCTCGGCGCTTGCTCCGTTATATGACGCGGATACCACAACGCTCGGAGGCGCGATCTCGGGAAACTGTGTGACCGGCAGTTTCATGATTCCGAGAATTCCAAGTATCACGATGATTATGGAGATCACCGTGGACAGAACCGGTTTTTCGATGAAAGACCTGACCATCAGTTGGTTTCCTTAACTGTGATAGTTTCCTTGTCTGCTTCTATGAGGCTGTCGAGGCTCACTGTTTCGGGAATGATCTTCATTCCGTCCCTGAGTCTTCCGGTACCTTCATACACAATGCGCTCTCCCGGCGACAGGCCCTTCTCAATAATATAGAAGTTTCCGGAGATATCCCATACGGTCACAGGCCTGGAATCAACAGTGCTGTCAGAGTTAACTACAAAGACGAAGGTCTTGTCCTGAATATCGTATGTTGATTTTTGCGGGATCAGTACGGCATTGTTTGTAAAATCAGGGATGCGGACGGTTCCGCTGTTACCGCTTCTCAGCACTCCGCCCGGATTGGGGAACCTTGCACGGAGGTTGATCGTGCCGGTCTGCGAATTGATAAGCCCCGTTGTTGCGTCGATCTTTCCGCCGTAAGGATAAAGTTCACCGTTCGGAAGAAGGAGCCGGACTTCGGGAATCCTCGCAATGCTTTCACGCATTGTCTTACCGTCATAGTATTCCCTGAACTCCAGGACATCCCGCTCAGTAATGGCGAAGTAAGCATACATCTGATCATTTTTGGAGATGATAGTGAGAGGATCCTTTGTGGACGGGCTAACCAGGCTTCCCTGCCTGAAGTAGATCTTGCCGGCAGTACCGTCGCTCGGACTTGAAACGAGCGTCTTTCCGAGCCTTGTTTTTGCATTTGCAAGCATTGACCTTGCCTTGTCTACCCTGGATTCGGCGGCCTTCAGATTGCTGTAAGCCGCGTCAAGTTCAAACCTGCTCACAATGTTCTTCTCAACAAGCGGTTTCACTTTTTCAATGTCAAGCCTGGCCTTGTCAAGATTTGCTATTTCGGAATTCAGGTCTGCTTCCGCAGATATCACCTGCTCTTTCTGGATCTGGTCATCTATCTTGAAGAGAGCCTGTCCCCTTCTTACATTCTGCCCTTCGTCAATGTATATCTCGGTAAGACTGCCTTCCACTTCCGGACGAATCTCAACATCTTCCTGCCCCTGGATTGAAGCAACATAATCATAATTTACCGTTACATTTCTGGTATCCGTTATTATTACAGGATAACTTACCGCGGCAGGACCTCCCTGCTTCTGTTCCTCTTTACCGCATGATCCGAACAGGAAAAGGATTGAGGATAACATTGCAATCGCAGAAAAACTATTCTTCCTGTTGCCGACCATTCTGATCCCGGGGAGCGTTTTCATGTTGAGAGAATTATCAGATTGCGGTGAACTTAGAAAATCCTTCATCAAATTGGAAGGATATTGAAGGAATACTAGCATTGCCGGAGCATTCTTGTCCAAAACGATTTGCTTACGATTGCCGTTTGCAGCGGGGATTCTATCCCCAGAAAGTTAACCGCTTTCTTTTGAACGATCAAAAGAAAGCTCCAAAGAAAAATCGCCCGCTGCAGCATAATTGCCCGCCCGGCAAATTACTTTCAAGATCAACTGTAAAATGGCGGACGGGCCTGAAATTGCTCGCTCAGGCTGCGAGAATTTCAACTCCTCACCCAAACGAATACTTCGTTTGGGTTCGTCAAACAGGAAATTCTCGCTCACGCCTTCGCTCACAATTTCTTAACGGCAATTATGCTGATGCGGGTTGTTCCTTCGACATTAGGAAAAGTGTTAAATATCGATCTGTTTTCATAACTTTCTCTTCTTTTTGAAAATGTTTTGGACGGCATTGTTGCCGGAGTCCAACCTCGTCCAAAATGTTTTGCTTACGATTTCCATCTGCTGAGGAGATCCTATCAGCAGGAAGTTGATCGCTTTCAATTGAACGATCAAAAGATGACGATTCAGTTCAAGTGCATTCGACATTCAAAATGAAGTAAAGCAAAGGCACCCAAAACTAATACAGAATTGACGCAGCTGAACCTTTGCAGACAAGAAATTAATTGTAAATAACTGCCAAAATCTTTAATTTGCATGGAATTTACATAGGAGCCTGCATAGATTGGAAAGCGGTACCGGAACAAAGTCCACATACAAGAACATAAAGATTTTTGACCAGAAAAACTGGATCAGCGAGAACCTGAGTTACAAGAAAGACGACGGAAGCTGGGCCTGGATCCTCCACCGCATCACCGGAATTGCGCTGATAGCTTATCTCTTTCTTCACATTTATTCTCTCAGCCCGCTAACACAGGGCGAGGCCGCATTCAATGCCAAGATGGCAACATTTGCGAGTCCTTTGTTTATGGTGATAGAGTGGCTGTTATTCGCATTTGTGCTGTTTCATTCACTTAACGGCATCAGGATTGTGATCGTGGACTGGGCCGACGGCGCAAAATACCATAAACAGCTTTACCGGCTGTCATGGGTATTGGGGATAATTCTCTTTCTGGCAATGGGCGCGCTGATGTTCTCGCACGAATTGAAGAAACTATTCTAAAAAGGGCTCTCAATCATGTATAAGTATAAGGCATCCAAAGACACGGGATCAAAGAGCTGGGTAATTCAGAGAATAACCGGCCTGGCGCTGGTTGTCCTGATGATCGGGCACTACATACTGATGCATTATCATCCCGATTCCGGCCACACATATCAGGCGGTCCTAGCGCGCATGCAGTTTTCCTGGTACAGGATAATAGACCTTACATTCATAGTGCTGGGAATGTATCACGGGCTTAACGGGATTTGGAACATTTTCAGGGATTACAAACTTAAACCATGGATGAAACTTTCTATACTGTCTGCACTTATAATATTCGGTATAGCATTCACGGCGTGGGGATTCAATATCGTTTTCTCGATACCTTATGTTAATTGACAGTTCTCCTGATAGAGGCAAGGTCTTGATTCTTATTGATCATAACACTTTCAACGAAGACCGGAAAAAAATCTCATAAACAAAACAAAAAAGGAGAAGCAAGATGGAAAAATTCAACGACCTGAAGACCATTCTCGACGAAATGGCTGTTGACATCGAGAAGTTCTACAGCAAGGGGCAGAATGCCGCCGGCACAAGGTTGAGAAAATCCCTCAATGAGCTGAGAAAGAAGGCAGCTGAAATAAGGAAGGACATTCAGGACGAAAGGCTGAAGAGGAAAACGCAGGGATAAACACCCGGCCTTTGCTTATTTTGTAAGTGGAATCTAAAAAAGTTATTCCAACTTCGCATAACTTTCATTTAGAATCCACTTTTTGTTTTATTTAATGAACATTTGGAAAAACCCGACATAAGAAACTTCTGCATAATCGCTCACATTGACCACGGAAAGTCAACGCTGGCCGACAGACTGCTTGAGAAGACGCGTACCATAGAAAAGAGGAACATGATCAAGCAGGTGCTTGACGATATGGACCTTGAGCAGGAACGCGGAATCACCATCAAACTTCATGCGATTCAGATGAAGTACACTGCGCCGGACAAGAAGGAATATGTCCTGAATCTGATAGACACTCCCGGCCATGTTGATTTCTCCTATGAGGTTTCACGCTCACTTGCGGCCTGCGAAGGCGCACTGCTTGTGGTTGATGCCACTCAGGGAGTCGAAGCACAGACGATAGGCAACCTTTACCTTGCAATTGAGAACGGCCTTGAGATCATACCGGTCATTAACAAAATAGACCTGCAGAACTCAATGGTTGAAGAAGTGACGGCGCAGATAGTTGAACTGCTCGGATGCCGCAAGGAAGACATCATACTTGCAAGCGCTAAGGCGGACATAGGAACAGACGATATACTGAAAGCGATCGTGGAGAGGATCCCCGCCGCAAAAACAGATGCAGAGAAGCCGCTGCGCGCACTCATATTTGATTCGAAGTTCGACATCTACAGAGGAGTCATTGTTTACATAAGGGTGTTCGAAGGTTCGATAAAGGGCGGCGACCACATAAAGTTCTTCTTCACGGGAAATGAGTTCACAGCAGAGGAAGTCGGCACGCTTAAAATGGGCAGGGTCAAGTCGAAAGTACTGAGCGCAGGAGACGTAGGTTACCTGATAGCAGGCATCAAGGATGTGAACGACACGAGGGTCGGCGACACTGTATTCAGAAAGGACCAGCCGGTCGATGAGCCTCTGCCCGGTTACAAGGAAGTGAAACCCATGGTGTTCAGCGGGATCTATCCTTCATCAACGGAGGATTTCGAGAACCTGCGCGAGTCGCTGGCAAAGCTGAAACTCAATGACGCTGCTCTGAGTTATGAGCCGGAAACTTCTGTTGCACTGGGCTTCGGATTCAGGTGCGGATTTTTGGGGATGCTTCATATGGAGATAGTTCAGGAGCGGCTCGAAAGAGAATACGGTCTGACGATCATCACCACCGTACCCAATGTAGAGTATAAGGTTTACACCACAGCCGGCGAAACCGTGCTTGTGGACAATCCGTCATATATGCCAGAACCGGCGAAGATCAATTACATCGAGGAGCCGTATATAACGGCGAACATTATCACGCCTACGGAATTCATCGGGAACCTCATGAAGCTTGCAAATGAAAGAAGAGGGGTCTTTGTCTCGACAACTTACGTTGACGCCAAGCGGGTCGACCTGCATTTTGAATTTCCGCTCAGCGAGATCGTTTTTGACTTTTACGACAAGCTTAAATCGTATTCCAGAGGCTATGCTTCATTCGATTATTCGTTCAAGGATTTCCGGGAATCGGACCTTGTCAAGCTGGACATTCTTCTGAACGGTGATCCTGTGGATGCGCTGTCGACAATTGTTCATCGCGACAAGGCGTTTGACTGGGGCAAGAAGCTTTGCCTCAAGCTGAAAGAACTGATCCCGAAACAGATGTTTGAAGTGGCAATACAGGCCGCTATCGGCTCCAAGATAGTTGCTCGTGAAACCATAAGCGCAATGAGAAAGAACGTTACTGCAAAATGTTACGGCGGTGACATTTCGCGAAAGAGAAAGCTCCTTGAGAAACAAAAGGAAGGCAAGAAGCGTATGAAGCAGATCGGTTCCGTAGAGATCCCGCAGGAAGCGTTTCATGCGGTCTTGTCGCTCAACTGATAAAGCACGAAAAGCAGGCACAAAATAATTTAAGACGAACTTGGCAGATCAAAGCGATTCACAGAAAGAAAAAGCATCGAAAGGCACACCGGACACGAAATCAAAAGACACAAAGGCGGCCAAACCGAAATCCAAATCAAGAGAATTCTTTGATGCACTTATTTACGCCGCAGTTGTTGCATTCATAATAAAAATATTCCTTTTCGAGGCATTCAGGATCCCAACCGGCTCCATGCAGAACACACTATGGGTCGGAGATTTTCTTCTCGTTACCAAATTCACATACGGAGCCACCACTCCAAGGAACATTCCGTTCACGGACATAAGAATCCCGTTCGTGAAGCTTCCCGGCTTTCATGAACCGGAGAAGGGCGACATCATTGTATTCGATTTTCCTGGAGAGAGGGATGAAGTGCAGTCGAAGGAAGTTGTGAACTACATTAAGAGATGCGTGGCTGTTGCGGGCGATACTGTGCTGATACAGGGAAAGAAGCTTTATGTGAACGGGCAGTTATTTCCGAATCCTGCCAATGCTCTGTTTGACAACATGAACAGGCCGCAGACGTTTGCGAATCCGAGGATGTTTCCTAAGGGCGCAGGATGGAATGAAGACTGGTACGGCCCGTTGCGTGTGCCGAAGAAGGGTGACAAGATCAGGATCGACTCTTCCAATTTTGACATGTGGAAAACTTTTGTGATGCGTGAGGGGCATACGATCAGCATGGGCTCTGACAAGAAAGTACTTGTTGACAATGCCGAACTTCCCGGCGGTGAATTCACCGTTGGAAGGGATTATCTATTCATGATGGGAGACAACAGGAACAACTCGCTCGACAGCCGTTACTGGGGATTTCTGCCGGTTGATAATGTTGTAGGAAAGGCATTCATTATTTACTGGTCATGGGATCCGAGCATTTCCTTTGCACAGATCTTTGATCTGCTTGGCACCGTGAGATGGGAACGGATCGGGCAGTTCATAAAGTGACCGGTCCGGTCAGTCCAACTTAATCTCCAAACTGCCGCATGTCCGGCTTATATGTTCACATACCGTTCTGCTCAAGGAGATGCACTTACTGCGACTTCTTTTTCATCACCAACCAGAAGCTGATCCCGGATTTTCTTGACTCGCTCAGGAAGGAGATCCGGATCCGGTCAGAACTAAGTTCCGTCATTACTTATGATACAATTTTCTTCGGAGGCGGCACTCCGTCTCTGCTCGGCGCCAAGAATGTCACCGGGCTGATCTCATTGATAAGGGACAGCTTTGACATGGAAAGCAACTGCGAGATATCCCTTGAAGCAAATCCTGAAGATCTTGATACCGGATTCATACGAGAGCTTCGCAATGCCGGCGTTAACCGTCTCAGCATAGGAGTGCAGTCGTTCATTGATGATGAGCTGAAATTCCTTACAAGGCAGCACAGCCCTCAGCAGGCTGAGGATGCGGTCAGGGCGGCATCAGAGATCATCGGCAATTCATCCGTTGACCTTATCTGCTCTCTGCCCTCTCAGACCCTCGAGAGCATCTCATATTCTATAGGAAAGGCAATTGACTGCGGAGCCGCGCACATTTCGGCGTACATTCTCACTTATGAAGACAGGACTCTTCTCACAAGGCAGATGAAGGAAGGCAAAGTGATCAGGAACACTCCGGAAACCGAAGCTGAACTTTACATGCATGTATGCAGTGATATCCGGAATGCCGGATTCAATCACTACGAAGTTTCTAACTTTGCTTTGCCGGGCTATGAATGCAGGCACAACAAAAAATACTGGAATCTCGATAACTACACAGGGCTCGGCCCGTCTGCGCACTCCTTTTCAGGGACGAAAAGATGGAGCAATGTCAGCAGTGTCGGAGTTTACGGAGAGCGGCTTTCTGAGGGGTTGCTTCCTGTTGAAAGCGAAACGGAACTTTCTCCTGACGAGATAAGGGAAGATTACATCATGCTTGCACTCAGGGCAGAAGGAGTTGTTTTCAGTGAGTTCACGAAGAAGTTCGGCTCGGATTTCAGAGAAGAGTATTCAGATTCCATCCGAGAACTTTGTGCGGGAAAATTTGCAGGTATCTCGGATGAAAGATTCACACTTACACTTAGAGGTTACATCATTGCCGACGAGATCACCGCAAGATATTTCTGACAATTCTGCAACCACTCTTCTGCGGTTTCAACCCGCTCCGGCGGGCGTCAGCTTATTCCTGTAGAAATAATTCGACACAAGCACAGTAATAACTACAAACGGAACCGCGGCGATTAGGTCTATCACATAATGATATCTGAGATAGACGGTCGAGAAGATCATGAGGACAGAGTAAGGCAGATAAAAGTAGAATGACTTAGAGCGAAATTTCCGGGAGAGATATGCAATAAGCAAAATTACAATCGTATGCCCTGATGGAAACGCATCCCTCTGAGCAAGAAGCATCGCATCCGCGCTTCCCTTTGGTATGGACTCCCCGAAATTTATCAGGTCTCTAATTATGTGCGTGAAGAACAGTCCCGGGAGCTCAACATCTGTTGATGCAAAATCATGCAGTGTGAACCTCGGCCCGACAGCGGGTACCAGAAGATAACCGATGAACGAAAGATAGAAGCCGAACATTATAACAAAGATGGCATACTTCATTTCCCTGTACCTGTGCCAGAAGTAAAGTTCAGAAGCAAAGATCACCGGCATCAGATAGAATATTCCGTATATGACCTGCATGAACTCCGTTAGCACAGGATGACCGAGTCCGAACAGCAATTTTGTGGGATCTGCACCGAACAGAACTCTGTCCAATGAGATCAGATAACTGTCATAAAGCACATCCCCGTGGCTGATCATTATCACATAAACTTCCTTGAAGCAGAACAGTATGGTGAAAACGGGGTACCAGAACCTGATGAACCTTGCCATGCCGGGAGCGGACTCGTCATCGGAAAAGTTCATTTCATAATCGGATACTATGCGGATGCTGATGTAAATGACGAGGATATTGACGACGGGGATGAGCAGTGACTCCGGCGCCGACCTTACAATGATCAGCGACACTAAAGTGAGGAAAAGGAAGAACGAAATATTCATCCAGTCATGAGTCTCGAGATACTTAAGTCTGTTCTTAAATGCAGACAAGACCCTAAACGTGGCTAAGCATATAGGTTGACACAGTAAGGAAGACAGTGATACCTATCACATCCTGAAACGCGGTCTCAAAAGGACCGGATGTAATTGCCGGATCGAATCCCAGCCGCTTTGAGATCATCGGCGACAGTGTGCCAATCACACCTGCGATATTTATGGAGATGAACATTGATACGGCTACGCTGAGTGCAAAGCTCAGCTTGTTTGTATCGCTGATCAGATAGCCGATCACTCCGACCGCAACTCCAACAGCGACACCGATAATAAGTGTTGTCCTCACCTGCCTGCTCAGCGGTTCCCACCAGCGTTTGATGCTGACAATCCCCGTATCAAGTCCGCGAACGACAATAGATGCGGACTGAAGGCCCGTATTTCCTGACATAGCAGAAATTATTGGCATGAATGCGGCAAGAAGTATCACCTTCTCCAGTATTTCATTATGTGAAGAAACCACGAACACTGCAAACAATTCGATCAGCAAAGTGATCATAAGCCAAGGAAGCCTGAGCTTGGCGATCTGAAAGGGTGACTTCCTTTCAAGTTCTTCCGCATCGGTACCGGCCATCCTTGCAACATCCTCCTGATACTCTTCTTCCATTACATCCATTACGTCATCAATCGTGATTCTGCCGATCACTCTCATGTGAGCGTCAACGACGGGCAGTGATACCAGGTCATAGCTTCTGAAGATCTTTGCAACTTCTTCCTGATCGGTAGCGGCCTCAACATATATCACATCTGAATTCATTACGTCCTTTACCAGTTTTTCCGGATCCTTCATGGAAATGATAAGCCTTTTCAGCGACATTATGCCTGCCAGGACATTGTTATCATCCACAACCCAAAGATTATAGAACTGGTCTATCTCTTCTCCCCTCTCCTGAACCACTCTTACCGCTTCACTCACGGTCATGTTTGAATTGACGGCAATGAACTCCTTTGCCATGATCCCGCCGGCGGTATTCTCATCATAGCTGAGCAGTTCCCTGAGCTCTTTGGAATCTTCCGTGTCAATCTTATCGAGCTGTTCGAGGACCTCCTCCTGCTTATCCTCTTCAAGATCGGAAACGAAGTCGGTCGCATCGTCAGATTCCATCTCGCTTACGATATCCGAGAGTTTTTCACCCGATAAGCGCTCGCTGAACAGTTCGCGCCTGTCATCGGAAAGTTCAAGGATAACTTCCCCGGCAGTCTCATCATCAAGAAGGCTGAAGAGATACAGCGCATCCTCATCATCACGGATATTATCAATGATGACTGAAGCGTCAAAGTCGTACAGGTCTGCCAGAATGTTCTTTAGTGCGGCATCGGACCTGTCGTGTATGAGCTGAGTTATGTCATCAAGAAGTTCGTCATCGACTTCAAGAACCGACTTATTTTTCTTCTCAGGCGCCAATGTGAATTATGAGTGAGGATTAAGGAAACGCAATCTACCTAAACAGGCAGGTTTATTCAATCATAAAGGTTTGTTCCCGGGATGTCCAGAGTCAACTCTGTCCGAGACGATTTACTTACGAATGACATCTACAGTGAGGATTCTATTCGCATAAAGTTAATCGCTTTCTTTTGAACCCTTCGGCAAGCTCAGGGCAGGCTAAAGAAAGCTCCAAAGAAAAATCGCCCGCCCGCCTGCAAGTTGTACAATGTAATTCATATGGCTACAAGCGGGCAGGCTGCCGCGTGATTGCCCGCCCGGCAAATTACTTTCAAGATCAATTGTAGAATGGCGGACGGGCCTATTATTGTTCACTTTGGCTACGTGAATTTCAACTCCTCATCCGATAATTGCAGGCACTGCAATTATCGGGATTCGTCAGACAAGAAATTCACGTTGACGCCAAAGCTCACAATTTCTTATCGGCAATTAGGATGAGGCCTGTCCGCCGTCTTTCGCTTCAAGTGAGCAGTTAAATGACAGGCGGGCCTGTCCGCCGTTTTTCGCTTCAAGTGAACTGTTACTTGACAGGCGGGCCTGTCCCCTGTCTTTCGCTTCAAGTGAGTAGTCAACCGACAGGCGGACGGGTTGTTCTTGCGACAATCGAAAAAACTTTCTTTGAACTGTATTCCCCACAATTTCTGATTCTAGAAGACGTTTTGGACACCATTGGTCCAGACTTCACAAGTTAACGCTAGCCGGCATTCCGCCATGATGATTTAAGTTGATATATCAGAGTCTCATTCATATTTTGATCCTTCTGCACAGCGTATCTGCAGCGTATACAGGCAAACATTCGACATCAAAATTCAAACACATTCAATGAGAAATTCAATAATTGCATTATCGGCACTAATGTTATTCATCTCAGCCCTGGCGGGCGGATGTTCATCAGGAACCAAGAGCACATCAACAAGCAAATCAGGTTCAAAGCTTTATGACGCGAAATGGATGATCAATGAACTGGAAGGAAAAAGGGTTGTCCTGCCGGAAGGCGGCAAGGAGATGTTCATTCAGTTGTCATCTGACGGCAAAGCTTCAGGAACCACCGGGTGCAATAACTTCACCGGAACCGCTGATATCTCAGGAAGCAGAATGAAGTTCTCACCGCTTGCAACAACCAGGATGATGTGTCCGGAACAGATCATGAACTATGAAAGGAGTTTTCTTGATGCCATTCAGAGAACTGCATCATACAGCATAAACGGAAGCATGCTCACTCTCAAAGATGCATCAGGCAATGCACTTGCAACATTCAGTTCTGCAAGAACAATGGGGCAGTAGATCTTGCATCATAAGGCAAATTGAGCTGATACTCATCCGGCCGAAAGAGGCATGCATTCAATATCAATTGATATCACCAATAATTCTTCAGACAGATAATGATGAAACCGTATCACGGAAATGTTTCGAAGTGGTTCAGAAATTACATATTGTTCCTGGTGGCAGACGTTGATGACAGCATCCTCTGGAAAAAGACAGAGTTTGCCAATTCGCCCGGGTGGACACTGATGCACCTTATTGTTGAGGGGGAGCTGGCTTTGAAGAAATTAGTACCGGAATACGAATGCAGGATCGGCACTGTGAAGGATTTCGAATTCGGCTCTGACGGCACTGCGAACAGCGGACTTGCGAAGCAGGAAATGACGGACATGTTCATTTCGGTTTACAGTGAACTTGACGAAGCTGTTGCAGGCAGTATTGACCTGCTTTATTCAAAGCCGAACACGGACGAACTGCTTAAGGATGAGCTGAGCTTGGAGCTGGATTTTTATCTGCACATGCTTACCACTCACATTGCCATGCACTGCGATGCATTGACGAAGTGGAGGAAGATGCAGGGCATTGGATAAGTTTTAGGGTTGTCAACAATTTCCCGTAAAAGCGTTTTATGATTGAATTGCTTAAAGGAGATCAGAAGATTAACTTTGCACTGCCTTAATGGCGGAGAACGATGGAAAACGGGATGTAGATCAGTTGGTTAGATCGCACGTCTGGGGGGCGTGAGGCCGGCAGTTCGAGTCTGCCCATCCCGACATTTTTTCCGCAGGAAACAACAGCACAGATGAATATGAACAAGACCGATGATTGCTTCGCAGTTGCAATACACGACCTGCCGGCTTCAGAGAGGCCAAGAGAAAGACTCATCAGCAAAGGAGCGGTATCGCTTTCCACACCGGAACTTCTCTCAATCATTCTGGGATCAGGCACAAAAGGAGATCCTGTTTTCAGCGTTTCCCAAAGGATTCTAAAAATGTTCGGATCGCTGTTCAGGATTCAGAATGCATCCATGGAAGACCTTGTAAGCATCAGGGGGCTTGGGACCGCAAAGGCGGCTAAGCTGAAAGCATGTGTGGAGATAGCAAGAAGAATGAATCTTGAAGAAAAGGTTCACGAAGAATCAGAGGCGATGAAAAGAAGAAACAATGATTCGATCACTTCCCCGGACAAACTTCATGAACTTGTAAGAGCCAGGATCACTCAATTCTCAAAGGAGCACTTCTTTGTGATATCACTTGATACGCGGAACAATCTCATCGGAATTGATGAGATCTCTGTGGGGACTCTGACAGCAAGCCTTGTTCATCCACGCGAGACATTTGAATCGGCAATAAAAAGGCATGCCGCAAAGATAATAATCTCGCACAATCATCCTTCGGGCGAGACCGACCCTTCAGACGACGACCTTAAGATAACAAAACGCCTGACCGAGGCGGGCAGGATCATGGGCATAGAAGTCCTGGACCACATAATCATTACCAAAACGGGTTACCTCAGCTTCAAGGAGCAACTGCTGATGTGAAATTCAGTCACCGTTCTGACAGTGCGCCCGTACTAAGCTTTACAGCTCCTGGCCTGTTTCGTACTCGTCAAAATCATTATCAAATCTGATAAGGGCCTGATAGAACCTTCCGTCTGTTCCGACAGCTACGCCGCCTTCCGTTTCCCAGCCGGCTTCAATGAGCTCCCTCACGCGCTTGATCAGCTCTTCGGGGTTCTGACCCCAAACAATTGTGTAGTCCATGATATGAATAATGAGTTTTGTTGTTTACGTGATGTCCTGAATTAAGGTCATGAAATTAGTGATTATGCCTCAAAATTGAAACCTTGAATAAAGAAACGAAGAAATCTATTTTGGCAAATTGCGAATATGAGTAAAGACAGTGCAATGGCAGAAGCAGAGCGCCTGCTGACAAGAAGCAAGGTTTTCGGCAGTATCTGGCTTATGGGGATCGGATCCGTGATCTGCATATTGTCCGCATACAAAGCATCGCAGATTCTTAAGGCAGAAGGAGTTACAGACAGAAAGATCTCAGGCCTGTATTTATTGGGGTTCACAGGCGTTGCGGTCGCCGTTGCCTCTTTGCTGATTATCTTAATCTTCCGGAAGGGAAAAAATCTTTAATGGAATACAAGGATTATTACAAGACACTTGGTGTGAGCAAGAATGCAACCAAGGATGAGATAAAGAAGGCTTACAGAAAACTTGCCGTAAAATACCATCCCGATAAGACCAAAGGCAACAAGGAGGCAGAGGAGAAGTTCAAGGAGATCAATGAAGCCAATGAAGTGCTTAGCGATGACGAGAAGAGAAAGAAGTACGACCAGTTCGGCGAGAACTGGCAGTATTACCAGCAGAGCGGGCAAGAAGGCGGATTTGACTGGTCACAATATGCCCGTCCCGGAGGCGGACAGCAGTACTACTCGTACGGCGGTGATGCCGGAGATTTCGGAGGCACGGGCTTTTCGGATTTTTTCGAGACGTTGTTCGGAGGCGGGGGTTTCGGCGCTACGCAGACGAGAGGCCGCAGGAGCGGAAGGACAAGATCGGCGCAGCTTCGCGGCGAAGACCTAAGCGCGGAGATGAGCATCACGCTGAGCGATGCATACCACGGAGCTGAAAAAATTTTCGACCTCGACGGACAGTCAATAAAGCTGAAGATAAAACCCGGGATAGCCGACGGGCAGGTGCTTAAGCTTTCCGGCAAGGGCTCGCAGGGCTACAGAGGCGGAACCGCGGGTGATCTGCTGTTGAAGATCAATGTCCTGAGTGATCCTGCATTTGAAAGGAAGGGCAATGATCTTTACACAAACCTGAATGTGAATCTTTACACAGCGGTACTTGGCGGCAAAGCGCCGCTAAGGACATTCAAGGGCACTATCAATGTAACGATCCCGGGGGAATCGCAGAACGGCAAAGTGATGCGCCTGCAGGGAATGGGAATGCCTGTTTACGGAAAGTCGAGTCAGTTCGGAGACCTGTATGCGAAGATCTCAGTGGAAATTCCTTCAGGGCTCTCATCAAAGGAGACAGAACTGTTCCGGGAACTGCAGAAATTAAGGAAGTAACTTCACTAAGTAATGGCCGCGCAGTCAATGCCTCCGGCTGATATTTCATGCTGGGCACATCAGTAGTATTCACGCTAAGGACTTTTTCTTCAGAAGAACTCGAAAGATTTGAGCAATTCCTCTCATCTCCTTACTATAACAAAAAGAAGACTCTCTTAACTTTCTACAAACACCTCCGTAAGTTTGCGCCCGGTTTTGATTCTCCCAAACTTGAAAGGCACCTGATCTGGAAATCCCTATATAAAGGAAAGGATTTCAACTACGGAGTAATGAAGAACCTGATCTATGAACTCGGCAAACTGGTCGAAAAATATCTTCAGGTGAGTTCATTCGAAAGGTCCGGCTTTCCCGTTCAGTTGAGACTTGCATGGGAATACATTGACAGGGACCTTGTTCAGCTCATAGATAAGCAGATCAGGGTAATGGAGAAGTCACTTTTGGATGGAGAATGGGACCTTGAGTCTTTCAGGAATTCTATGGATCTGACGGCTGTCAGAGAGTATCTCGCAGGACAGAAATTCAGCGGTAATCATACAAACGTCCTGGTTGCACAAAAGTACCTTGATGATCTGACACTGTTTTACTTACTGTCCTCTGCCGAACGATACAGCTCCATCCTTATGTCAGGATCATACAACAATCTGGAAATTGACAAAGAGGATGTTTATGATTTACTCAGGCTTATGGAAAGGAAGAAGCAGATCAACAGCAAGCTGTTGGAACTGCTGAAGGAATCACTCTTTGTAATGCTCGAGCCCGGGGACGAGAGCCACTACAGGAACTGCAAGAAACTCCTTCTGGAATACAGAAGTGAACTCAGCCTTGGCTACCTGCACAAGTTTATTACGGGATTGCTCAACTACAGCAACACAATGCTGCTGAGCGGTAAGACCTCGTACAACAAAGAAGTCTTTGACAATATCTCACTACTGGTAGATACAGGTGCGATACTCGCAGAGAAGGACGGGTTTGTGAATCAGTACACATACGTAATTGCCGTCAGCAGTGCATGCAACGAAGGAGAATATGAGTGGGCTGAAAGATTCATTACCGAATACAGGAAGCATCTGAGGCCGGAGTTCAGGGAGCAATACTATGAGTATGCATTAGTGACATTGAACATGAAGAAGAAAGAGCCGGAGAAGGCGCTCGAACACCTTTCAAAGATAAGGATTCTGAATTTGATGGATAAGATGACCGTAAAGAGATATGAAGCAATGATATTTTACGAGTCAGGCTATGAAGATCAGTTCAGATCCGTTCTCGATTCGATCGCAAACCTAAAGGGCAACCGCGAACTTTCGGACAGCGCGAAAGAGCTTCTGACAAAGTTCATTCATTTTGCAAAGAGACTCGGCGGTATGAAGTTCTCCGGCAAAGGGATGGAAGAGCCCGACTTCGCATTGGATTCTTTGAAGCGGGAGATCATTGCAGCGACAGTAATTAACAAGAACTGGCTTCTGGAGAAGGCCGGCGAACTGAGCGGCTGATATGTTCAGAAGCTGTCTCTGATTACTTAGCATAAGTCACGGCAATACCGTTCCGACAAAGAGGAATGCGTTATTGTCAATTACAGAGGCATCATTTGCATCAACAAAGAGATCTCCGGTAACATCAGTTTGTGCATAGCCTGTCACAAAATTGAAAGCATCGTTATCTGCTGACGATGCGTCCACTGCATCTACAATTCCGTCGCGGTTCACATCGCCGCTGTATACCGCATACACGACGGGAGCTGAACTGACCTGCACCTGGTTATTTCCGAAAGCCTGCCCTGCAGAAGCAGTGAAGTCGTAGTTGATCGGAACACCCGCCACAAAGAAAAAGCCGGGTGCACTGCTCCATGTCTCAACGGAGTTTCTGTGAATTACCGAAATGTAATAGCCGCCGCTTACTGCCCTGCTGAACCTGCATGCCGCACTGAATGTAACACTGTCAATAATTGCAATGGCAGAGTCAACTTTTTCGTAGGGAGGGATGTTCGTTCGCAGATAAACTCTGACAGAATCGGCGGAGTTGAGTTTTCCTGTAATGCCGTTGTAAAATCCCTGAGGAATGACCTTTAGATTTATCACCGACTGTGAATACTTCATAACGACAGACCGGAAATACTGAGGAGACCCGGCTTCACGGCTCAGTCCGCAAACAAGAACATTACCGGCAATGTCACCAGTGATAAGCGGCCTGTAGTCATTGAGGTTCGACGGCCCGTTGAAAACAACATTGAAGAGAGAGTCGCCGGCTGAATTATACTTGACGGCACGAATATCGCCGCTTCCCCCGGCTGAATAAATGTTGCCGAGAGCATCAGTGTACACATCGTTGACTCCCGCACCGCTCTGCGGAGAGCTTAGATTCCGTTCCCATATGAATGAGCCTGATGAAGAATATTTTATTGTTGCAAAATGAAACACAGCCAAAGACTGTGACTGTCCGCCGATGATCAGATTTCCGAAGACATCCCTCCGCAACGAGTAAACATCATCGTGAATCTGCGTTCCGCTTCCCAGTCCGTTGCGAATCCTTGTCCACAGCGTATCGCCGTTCGAATTGAACTTGAGCAAAGCGTAGTCATCGAATGTGGATGTGAATGCCGTTGCAGTCGAGTACACATTTCCTGATTCGTCCGTAAGCAGTGAGCGGTTGGTTTCGGCCGAATTGAATCCTGAGTAAGACCTGCTCCATTGAAGCGTCCCTGAAGTACTGTACTTTGTGAGAAGCAGTCCCCTTCCGGATACATAAACATTTCCGTTAAGGTCGGCTGTAACATCTACTGGAAGCGGCGTGCCGCCGGGCTGGATCTTCCTGACCCATGCAGAGTCCCCGTCAGGTTCATACTTGATGATCACATGCGAGAAGGAGGGTCCGCCTCCGAATGAATATCCGGCAACGATAACATTATCATTTCGGTCGACGAACATTGCAACCGGCTGATCCATTATGAACGTACCCTGGCTGTCGTATCTCCTGACCCATACAGAATCACCGTGAGTGTTGTATTTTACTGTCAGTATGTCATAGGTCCCGGTATTGTTTTCCGTGAGTCCCGTTACAAGCACATTGCCTTTGCTGTCAAGCGACATGTCAACAGCCCTGTCCTCGATCGGATAAGCAATAGCCCTGGCCCAAAGCAATGCGCCTCCGGGACTGTACTTGAGGGTGAGCATATCGGTAAGCGTAGCGGATGTGACCGTGCCTGTCACAAAGACATTACCGTCAGGGTCTGCGGCAATGCCTGCAAGGCTTACAAATTCCGACGAAGGCGATCCGTAAAAGTTTTGCCATTCGAGAAGAGGCTGTGAGTGAACTGTCTCTGCAACTGCAATCAGAATTATAATCTGAAAGAGGATCTTCATACGATTCATTGAATTGGTTATGGGCAATTTATCAGTTTCCCAAAATAAATGAGAGCCAGATTATGCCAAGATGTAGCGTTCAAATCCAGTGGACGTTCGGGAAATTCAGGCAACATATTTCTGTGCAATGGGGACGGTCCAAATCAAAGCCCGCACCACCGAATGAAGAAGTGGCACGGGCATAATTGAGTTCGTTGCAAACAGCACAGTACCTGGCTACGGCGTTATTCTGGAAATGAAGTTAGCCGCATTGTTATCTGTGAGTGCAAGATCGGTTGCATCAGCAACTCCGTCTCCGTTAACATCAGTAGGCAGATATCCAGAAGCATAATTTGCAGCATCATTGTCAACAGCTCCTGCATCTGTAGCGTCTACTGTACCGTCCTGATTCACATCGCCTCCGTATATGCAGTATCGTGTTCCTGCAAGGACCATATTGCTTCCGTACGCCTGCGTCTGAGCCGTGGTGAAGTCATAAGAGAACGGAGAACCGAGTGTGTATCCCTCGCCTCCGGATCTGCTCCAGGTTTCGATCGAGTTTCTGTGCCTGACCTCAACATAATAAACACCGCTGTTTGTATTCAGGAAAGTAACTGTGCTGCCAAACGTGACAGAATCCAGTATTGCAGTGGCAGAGTCAACCATTGAATACGGCGATGTCGATTTCCTCAAATAGATCCTAACGGTATCTTTCATTCTCAGCCAGTTATTTCCACTATCATACATACCCTGCGGAATGAATCTTATCGTTGAAGGAACTGACGAAGGAAGAAGAGATGTAGTTGCAGTCTTCAGCACAATGTCATTTCCGGGATCAAAGACAAGGGCAGTCGGCTGACGGGTGAATATGAATGCGAATGACTGGTTATTCACGTCATTCATCACTCTGATCGTTGAATCACTTCCAGAAGTGAAGGAAACTCTGACTGTCAATGGCATTTTGTGGAACGGTGAATTGGACTGTGTCTGATTTGCTGTGAATCTGAGCCTCCAGTTACCGCCGCCGAGAGAGTTTATGCTGTAATAGTTCTGGTAAACGGGATGATTCGGCTGTTTCACCCATTGGTCAATGAACCAAGTCATATCCTCACCAACAACGGATGAGAGCTTTGCTGTTACGTCGTCAGTCGCTGCGGAGTTGTGCCTGAATCCGCCGAGACTGTCCATTGCGTAAGACTTCATAAAACTGAAGAACACGGAATCCCCGAGCGTGTATCTCAGCATGTGAAGGACGCATGCTCCCTTGTAATAGGTCATGGCTGTATTGAACAGCTCGCTGGTGGACGGCGTAACGATTGCCCACTGCGGATTATAGATCGCCCATCCGGGGTTGTTGTTAAGGTAATACGTCGCGTTTCCGTTGATGTCGTTCTTATATGCGGTGTATCCTCCCGTATATTCAAACCATACAGCTTCAGAGTATGTGGCGAATGCTTCATTAAGCCAGATGTCTGCCCATGTGGCGGGAGAGATAAGATCTCCGTACCACTGATGCCCGTATTCATGAGCAAGTATGTACTCGATCCAGCAGTTGGTGCACAAGCTTGTAAGTGTCTGGTTTTCCATCCCACCCCACACAAACTGGCTTCCGAGAGTTGCGAACCCGTTCTTTTCAAAAGGATACTCTCCGTACCTGTTTGAGAAATGTGTCGTCATATTGTACACCATGGTCTTCGCAGAAGTAATGTTCTCGCCGGAATTGTAATAAAATCTTATCGGGACACTGTCCGAGGGATTTGAAGGCCTCGGCCACTTGATTATGTTTATGTTGTAACCCGTCTTGGCCGTGATCACCATCAGGTATGTTGCAATCGGATCTCTGCTGATCCAGTGGTAATATGCAGTATCGCCGTTAACGGTCGAATCGGCGAGTCTGCCGTTTGAACCAAGCCGCGCATTGCCCTTGACTCTTGCCGTAAGATCGAGAGTTGCCTTGTCGCTGGGCTTGTCCCAGCAAGGAAACCACTTGCGTGCGCCTTCCGGCTCACAGTCCGTAAATACAAAACCACTGCCCGCATAGAACGCATTGTCGGTCACATTCTGGTGCGTGTAGTTGATCTTCACTTCCGCCACTTCACCGGGGCTGTACGTCCTGTCAAGAGTGATTGTAAGTATGTTGGATGAATGAGTGAAGCTGACACCCGCCATGCTGACCGAACTGACCACGATAGATGTATTAACAGCGTTCAGTTTTATCGAACTGAGAGTGCTGTCAACCCTGAATTTTACTGTCACATTTCCATTGAAGTTTTTCGGATAGGGACTGATGAAACAATTTCTGATGTCAACATAGATCTTATAGTCCAGCACGTCAAAGCTATGGACGGGACTGGTTGGTGAATCTGAGTCCGTATAGGACATTCTGTTCATATTGAAGCCATTGAGCTTTTTGATCGCGCAGAAGTGCTCACCTTTGGGATGATTGCCCTGAGCAAATGCAGCTGAACACAATATGACTGAAAGAAGGAGGATCTGTATGTGCCTTTTCATGATTTGCGATATTTTAATGTGTAGTTGAGACAGCAGTTCGCTATGCATTTCCGGACAGTTGCAGATAAATTCAAATTGCAGTTGAACCGGCAAACATGCGGAGGAGCCAAATGCTGAAGCTCCTCCGCATAGTTCATGCTTAAAATGAACCTGCGCCTTATGGTACTGATTGCAGAAAATTGACGGAAGCGATGTTGGAGACAATTGCCACATCTGTTGCATCAACTGCTCCGTCCATATTAAGGTCGGACGGGACGAACCCCGTAACTCCGTTGATCATATCATGCTCCACGGCAGATACGTCTTCGGAATTTATGAAGCCGTCATTGTTGATATCTCCCGCAAACTTGCGGTAAGCAATATGTCTGTCGTTTGATTCCGTTGCGACTTCCTGCATGCCCGCCGGCGCTGTTGTCAGCGTTGTAGCAGCCGTCTTCAGCACAATGTCATTTGACGGATCAAATACCAGCACAGTGGGCTGACGGTCGAAGGTCAGATCAAAGACCTGATTGTTGATATCATTCATAACTCTCACAAGAGAATCACTGCCCGAAGTGAAGGATATCTTCAGTGTCAGAGGCATCTTGTGGAACGGTGAATTGGTCTGAGTCTGATTTGCAGTGAACCTTACTCTCCATGAACCTCCGCCGAGACTTGTGATGCTGTAGGTATTCTGATACGCGGGATGATTCGGCTGCATGATCCATTCATCAATGAACCAGTTCATATCTTCACCCACGACGGAACTCAGTTTCGCGGTTACATCAGCCGTTGCCGCGGAATTGTGCCGGAAACCTCCTATGCTGTCAGCCGCGTATGACTTCATGAAGTCGAAGAACATGGCTTCGCCAAGAGTGTATCTCAGCATATGAAGCACGCACGCGCCCTTGTAGTATGTGATGGCCGTATTGAACAGCGTACTTGTGGAGGGAGTTGTAACTGCCCATGAAGGATTGTAAACCGGCCATCCCGGATTATTGCTGAGATAGTAGCTCGCATTGCTGTTGATGTCATTCTTGTATGAAGTGTATCCGCCGGTATATTCAAACCATACAGCTTCGGAGTATGTTGCAAAGCCCTCATTCAGCCAGATGTCTGCCCATGTTGCCGGCGAGATCATATCCCCGTACCACTGATGACCCAGTTCATGCGAGATTATGTTTTCATTCCAGCAGTTCTTGCAGAGGCTTGTAAGAGTCTGATTTTCCATCCCTCCCCAGGTGAACTGACTGCTCATTGTGGCGAAGCCGTTCTTCTCAAACGGATATTCTCCGTATCTGTTTGAAAAGTGAGTCATCATGTTATAGACCTTCGTCTTAATGGAAGAGATGTTCTCGCCCGAATTGTAATAGAATCTTATCGGCACAAGTTCTGAAGGGTTCGACGGTCTCGGCCAGTATGTTATATTAAGGCCGTAGTTCACCTTGGCGGAGATAACGACAAGGTAAGTTGCAATCGGATCCCTGCTGATCCAATGATAATAGGCAGTATCTCCCCTGAATGTAGAGTCTGCCAGCCTTCCGTTCGAACCAAGCCTTACGGTGCCCTTGACCCTTGCAGTAAGATCAATTGTTGCCTTATCGCTCGGCTTGTCATAGCACGGGAACCACTTGCGAGCTCCTTCCGGCTCACAATCGGTGAAAACGTGTCCGCCGCTGGCATAGAATGCCTTGTCGGAAACATTCTTGTGTGAGTAATTGATCTTCACCTGCACAATTTCCCCCGGATTGTAAGTCCTGTTGAGATCGATCGTGAGGATGTTGGATGAGTGTGTGAAGCTGACTCCGGCAAGGCTGACCGAACTTATGCTCATCGAGCTGTTAATTGCATTGAGCTTGATCGAACTCAGAGCGCTGTCAACCCTGAAAGTCACAGTCACATTACCGTTGAAGTTCTTCGGGTAAGGACTGATGAAACAACTTCTTATATCAACATATATTTTGTAATCCAGCACATCAAAGCTGTGCTTAGGACTATTTGGGGAATCAGAATCGAACTGCTCTGAAAGGTGCGGACTGTTCAGCTTTTTGAGCGAACAGAAATGCTGTCCCTTGGGCAATTCATTCTGAGCAAATACAGCTGAATATAAAAAGGCTACCTGGAGGAGAACCAATGTAAGCTTTTTCATATTTTCTGTTTTTGGTTAAAGAACTGGGTAAAGATACTGCAAACAATATCAAGAAAAGTATGACTTTTGTCATACTTTCAAAAAATAATCTGCCGGCCCCAAAACCGGCAGATCCCTGCCTCAAGGAGAACCTCACAGAGGGTGTAACAACTTGCTTTCCCGTTGTATCAGCTATTTGGGCAATACAACCGAATCAACTACGTAAACTATGCCGTTGGATGCTGTTACCGTTGCAAGCACCTTCGCTCCGTCAAGCGAGATCTCGCCGCCTTTGTTTGAAACTGTGGCGTTAGCACCGTCAACCATTCCGAGAACCCTTCCGTCAGTCAGCATGTCCTTATTGTAAACTCCCACTGCCACATGGTGCTGAAGGATCTTCGAAAGTTTTGATTTATTCTCCGGTTTCAGAAGATCGTCAACAGTCCCCGCAGGCAGTTTCTCAAATGCGGCATTGACGGGTGCAAATACAGTGAACGGACCGGCATTTGCAAGCGAGTTAACCAGATCAGCCGCCTGCAAAGCTGTTACCAGGGTTGAGTGATCCTTTGAACCGACTGCGACCTTCACAATGTCGTTCTGAGAAACGTCGTCTTTTACGTTAGACTGTCCTGTGGAGACCTTACCCGCTGTTTCGGAAGATCCCTGTGACTGTTTAACGGAGTCTTCTTTGTTGCAGCCGAGAGTGATCAGAGAAAAGATTGCACAAGCTGTTATTAATGTCTTCATTATCTGCTCTTTAATTTTCATTGAACCTGTCTGATACAAAACTATGCAAAAAGAAGAAGATGCATTTTGACTTAAGTCAAATGCGGAGATCAGTTAACTAAGGAATAGATCAGCAGGATAAAACAGGCTTGACAACCCGGCCTTTACTTCCGGGTTGTCTGGAAGTGAAAGTCAGGGAACTATCTTCTGTACGAAGTTGAATGCGTTGTTATCGGCAAGCGAGGCGTCACTGCCGTCAACAAAACCGTCACCTGTGACATCGGACGGAATGTAGCCGGACAACACATTATAGGCATCATTGTCAATGATGCTTGCATCATTGGCATCCACAGTGCCGTCCTGATCTACGTCTCCTCCGAAAAGGGCATATCTGACAGGCATATTGTCAACAAGCATCTGATTGTTTCCGAAAGCGGAAGACTGCGCATTTACAAAACTGAACTCGGTTGTTCCCCCTCTTTCAAACTGCACCGGGGCGGAGGACCAGGTCTCAACAGTGTTTCTGTGATTTGCCTGAATGTAGTAACTCCCTGAGGCGGCATTTGCAAATGTGAATGCACCCGTAAAGTTTGTCTTGCTGATCACTGAAACAGCCGAGTCGATCTTGACGAACGGAGAAGAAGTGCCTCTGAGATAAAGGCGTACTGTATCTCCGGTGATAAGTTCTTCTGTGTACTGATTGTAGAATCCCTGCATTATCATTGACAGCAATACTGTCCCCTGTGATCCACCGAAAGGAATTTTCGCGGTGAATGAGTTTATGTATCCCGTTCCCGAAACACTGATAGTATCAAATGAGGCATTGAGGGCGAAATTGCCTGACATGTACATGCTTCCGTTTTCGTCAATTGAGATGCAGTCCGGCCTTTCGTTGGACGTACCGCCGAAATCCCTGATGCTCATCATTGTACCGTTATCATCAAATGTCAGCAGCAGAATGTCATTCCCCCCTGCGGATACGGACTTGAAGCCGTTTCCCCAGTCAACCGTGCCCCTGAGTACAGCGGCAAAATAGATGCGGTCATTCTTGTCAATCGCCAGTGATCTTGTCTTCCCCCTTCTCACGTCTCCCGTCGGACTTCCCGGATAGTTTGGAACTTCCTTTACCCAGAGAAATTCACCGGACGGATCAATTTTCGTAATGAAGAAATCAAACACCCACTGCCTGCCTATTGCGCGGATATTGCCGAACCATGTGGAATCAAAAAGATCTCCTGCCGCATAAATGTTGTTCTCGCTGTCGCATGCAAGGTCAGCCCTTTGAAATGTTATGTCTTCAACAAACCTGCCCCACTGGCAAATGCCGGATGGGTTGTATTTTGCTATGTAAACATTGTAAGGAAAAGGAGTGTAAAGCACAAGATTGCCAAATGTGATATTCCCCTGGCCGCATGCGCCGGAAACAATGATGTTGCCGAGATTGTCTGTGGTTATTGAGCTGACGCTTCTCACGTTCGACTGCTGTATCAACATGAGCTGATTTCCGTTCAGGTCGTATTTGTAAACAGTGCCGATGTCATAATAATAAATGCCGGCATACAGACTGCTTCCCCTTACATGTATAGCGTCAAGTATAGTGTACTGTCCGTAAATGGCATTGATGTTCTTTGCCCAAATGAACCCGCCGTTCTTATCCAGTTTTATGAGGAAGTAATTCAGGTTGAAGCCGGTGCCGGTGTTGAATAATTTATTTGCGGAATCTATGACAAGCGAATCCATGAAACTTCCGGATGCATAGAGATTTCCGGACTGGTCGGTTGTCAACGCTTCAAAGTTCACCCTGCCTGCAAAGAGTTTGCTCATCACAAGAGAACCTGAGGTGTTGTACTTCTTAAGCAGTGCATCTCCGTAGAAATCCTGCCCGTATGCGACCTTGAACTGATTGATGACCGTTGTGAAAGTATTTCCCAGACGGTCTGTGCACGATTGGAAGTTTGAGAGCTCCGGATTGTACTGAATGTTATGATATTGCGTATTCACCCAGCTTACGTTTTGACCCTGAGCAGATGAACCCACGGCAATAATCAATGCCGTGAGAACCAAAAGGATGTATGACTTTGACATATCTCAGTATTGAATTCAGAGCAATTTACCTTTCATGCATATTACACGGAAATCAAAAGCTCCTGAAGCGTAGCTTTCAAAAAGAAACCCCGTGCGGTGAACACGGGGCATGATCTTACATTCGATTCGAAAATAAATAGATTACGGCACTATCTTCTGAACATAAGCGGCGGCATTGTTTTCAACAAAGACACCGTCAGTGCCATCTACAAAGCCGTCTCCGTTGACATCCGTTGCTACATAGCCGCTAACAACATTAAGCGCATCATTGTCAACCTGGCTTGCATCAGATGCGTCAACCACTCCGTCCTGGTTCACGTCACCGCTATATGCCGAATACCCGGAAACTGTAAGCACCTGATTACTGCCGTAGGCATTTGACTGTGCCGCTGTGAAATCATAACTGAACGGACTGCCGAAAGTAACCGCTTCGCCTCCCGCCTTGCTCCATGTTTCGATAGTGTTTCTGTGACGCACTGCAATGTAGTAAGCTCCGGTAGGAACATTGTTGAATGTGAAGCTTCCCGTATATGTGACAGAATCTATAACCGCCAGAGATGTCTCAACGATGTTGTAGGGAGAGACGGTTGAACGCAGGCTCACAGCAAAAGTATCCTTTTGATTCAATTGCCCGGAGTTGTTCACAAACGCCTGCGGAGTGAACTTAAGATTCAGATTTGTCTGAACTGCATTCTCGAGCAGTGTATAGGAATTCAGTTTTATATTATCCACATACCAGCCGTCCGCAACTACTCCCGCATCGGCAAACAAACGGAACCTGACCTTGAACTGTGAAGAAGAATTTGCATAGTTTGTTAGGTCAATGTTCTGGTTTGTCCATGTTGACAGAGTCCCGTTGTATGACTTCACAGTTGTCCATGAAGTTCCATTGTCAGTGGAAGTTTCCACATAGCAGAAATCATAACCGGCTTCGGTTGCATACTTATGCCAGAAGCTGAGTATTATCACCGGCTTCAGAGTAGTGTTCAAAGGCGCAGAAAGCGTAAGCGAATTGTTTGCACCGTTCACATAATTCCCGGAGGGGCTGTCAGTGAACGACCTTGAAGCCGAGTAAAACTGTGATGTGGTGGTTGCCCAACCCTGATTGGTGGTCCAGTTGCTAAGGCCGTTTTCCGCGCTGTCTGCAAGTGTTACAGCTCCGTTGCCGACCGTCACATACTTCTTCTCCTTATAGACAGTATCATTCCCCTGCTTAACTGAAAACAAAGCCGGCATGGCTGAGTTAGCCGGAACTGCAGGCGAAACTGTAAACCCGAAGTTAGCACTGTCTTTCTGGAATGAAGCAAGCGAAGAGTAACCGAACATATCAATCGGAACAGAAAGGTAATAAGATCCTGACTTGAATGACACTGTCACATTTGATGCCGCAAGCACACCTTTGTTTTTGAATACGGATTTGAAAGTCCCTGACTCACCGGCGGTATAAGTTTGCTTGTTAAAGGTATTTGAAGAAGGAGCAACGTAAGCTCCTCCGATCAGGGCCATGTACTTGTTGGAAAACAGCATCCCTTCCGCAAGCGGAATTATCTCAGCCTGCGTAGGCCAGAAGCCTGTGGTGCCTGTCTCAGGCGTGACTGCAATTATTCTGTGGGGACTGTGAACCGAATCATTGTAATACCAGTCATCTGCACTTCCCCGTACTGCATATCCCACCGTCTGCGTTGGCGTTCCTGTTGTGTATCCGTTGGATGCAGACATGTCGGCAAGATATTCATTGAACTTTGCATCATCCGGAGTCGGTGTCGGATCCTGCCATGCCCACGGTTTAATGAGATAATTTCCATAAGTATGAGAACCCATAATTGCGTTGAAGTTTCTGCTGTTCACAAAGTTCATTGCGGCCATGGTTTCCGGTTCGGAGAACGGTGATGCTCCTCTGTACGTATCGCTTGAAGGAGAAGTGCTTGAACCATTATTGGATGAATTCCAGTACTGCCTTATACCGTAGTTCCTGTTCAGGTCAATACCGTAACTCGAACCGTTGTTGCGCCGGTTCTTTCTCCACATGCCTCCGCCGTTCGGATTCGTTGTCTCGTTGTAAACGTATCCGTCCGGATTCAGCACCGGAGCAAAATACAATTCCCTGTTTTCAAGTATGTAAGTTGCAACAGGATCTATGCCGTAATTCTCAAGCAGCCAGTAAATGTAAAAGATCATATGCTGCATGCTTTCCGGTTCACGGCAGTGTATCATTGCATGGTACCATACTTCCGGCCTGCCGGTGGGAAAGTCCGGGTTCTTTGTCACTCTTACTGTCCATATCGGCCTTGATTCGATCGTGTTGCCGATAGAAAATTTAACAGAGATGAGGTTAGGATACTCTGCCCTCATTGAATCAAGCTTTGCGATCACTTCATTCCATCTGAGGAAACCGCCCATTGTTCCGTAGATCGAATGGGAGATGTTATAGGCATCCTTAGTGTATTCAAGGGTCTTTGATATTTCCGCACTGTTCATCTTTGGAAGAGATGCATAGTATGTGTCCCAGTCGGAGATAACCACCTGATGTCCAATTCCTGATCTCTTAAGGGCGTCAAGTTCAGTTGCTGATATCCAGACTTCGGTATAATTTTCCTTTCTGACTGCGTGGTCAAGATGCAGGTCCTGCGCCGCAAGTGCGCCCGAGACAGACTGCATAGAACCGCTGATCCTTACAAGCATATGCTTCTCCTGAGGCATCGCGAAATCAGGGAAGTGAAGCAGAAAGGCAATGATAATTGAGGTAACGAAAACAGAAGTGAGTTTCATGATGTTGTGTTTGATTGGGTATGCAAATTTACTTCAGACAGTTATAATAAAACAGCGAGAAATTGTATACACGCCGGCCCCGGAAAACAAAGCGCCTGAGGCGTGGTGCTTCCTCAGGCGCTTAAGATCAGGATCAATGATGTCTCCCTAGAAGGTCAGAGCTTAATCGCCAATACTTGTTGACTTAGATTCGGGAGCAACTCTCTGTTCCGGGTCTGTACTCTTTGAAGTTCGCTGCAAGTCCTGCTGTCTTACAGACTGCCTCACTTTCACAGTTGCAAGAGGAGAAGGTTCGGGAGTTGATTTTGAGATGAGGCTTGTTGCATTATTGTCAGCGATAAGAAAATCACTGCCATCCGCAAGACCGTCTCCGTTCAGGTCAGTCAATAGGTATCCCGTTGCAAAAGCGAACGCATCGTTGTCCACGGCGGCCACATCAGTCGCATCAATCACGCCGTCCTGATTCACATCACCCGAATAAATACAATACTCAGAGCCCTTAAGAATTAGATTGCTTCCGTAGGACTGTGCCGCAGATGTGGTGAAATCATAGGTGAAGGCATTGCCCCTTACATAACTTTCACCGCCTGCTTTGCTCCATGTTTCAAGCCCGTTCCTGTGCCTTATATGCAGGTAATAAGTCCCGGTAGCAGCGCTGCTGAAAATGCAGGATGCTGCATGAGTCACAGAATCAATAACAGTCCTGGAAGAATCAACCTTGGCAAACGGGAAAGATGTGTTTCGGAGATAAACGGTAACCGTATCTCTCATGTTCAGCTTCAGTGTTCCGGTGTTGTAAAGTCCTTCGGTTGCAAGAGTGACAGAAGAAACCGCCGCATTGCCATTGTTCACAATGCAAGTGCTGTCGATATACAGATTGTTTCCGAAGCCGCTCCTGGCTCTGAATTTTATTTTATTCGTGCCTACAGGCAGGGCATACTTCTTTGTGGCCCATTGTGCGCTTGTGGGAGTGAATGCGGTAGAACTTGTTGCAGCAGTGTTGAGCGTACCTCCTGACGCATTCCCGTAAAGCCTTACGAGAGTTGAATAAGTTGTGCCGCCGTTTGTTGAAGTTTCTATGGACATTGAATCCGTACCGGTTGTATAAGGAGCATAGGCATGATCAAATCTCAACGAATCATTTGCCTTTGAATCCGCAAAAGTGAGCGTGACCAGCGACTGAATTGTGCCGGACGAAGCGTTCCAGAAATCGAATTTTGCAGAACCGGCACCCACGCCGTAACTGCTGACGGCATTGCGTGTCCAGTAAGCCGTTCCCGTATACTCGAGGCTCCAGTTTGCGGGAGGAAATGTTGCCTGTGTGAATCCTTCACACAGATACTGCTCTGTAATTGCAAATGAATACAATGAAGTTGAGTCCTTATTACCTGCAATCGAATTATCCTCGGCAAAAATCCTGTAGTAGATCTGGTCACCGACATTGACCTCGGAATTCAATGAATTGAAAGCCGCAGAGTAAGTACTTCCGGATGTGTTTGTGAGTCTGAACTGTTTTGTTACGGCCGGAGAGTTCTTGTACCATTTTACCCATGCGGAGTCTATTCCGAGATTATCCGTCACAGTTGCAGTAACTGTTGACGGCCAGGTGGCCTTTGCCTGTGCACCAAGCGGAGAATGCGCAATGACGGGTTTCTGATTGTCCGCTTCAGCAACGAATGTGTAAAGCGAAGAAGGCGCATTGACCGGGGATACAGAAGTTTTTCCCGTGCTGTCCGTTGTCCTGATGTAGTATCTGTAAGTGGCCGAAAGCCCGTTGCCTGGAATTGAAGCCGTCCAGTTATTTCCAGATGAATTGGTCATCAGGATACTGTCAGTTACTGACACATTGTTTCTTGACCAGAATAGTTTGGTAAGCGATGGATTGATCCCGCCTGTAGCCGGCAAGATCACACAATTCACAATGTACGGACCTGATACGTTCTCAGTATTTGACAATGGAGTATGTTGCACGGAAGGCCCCAGACTAAGGTACGCCTGATACACATTTACAAGTCCCTTACCGTAACTATTATCTTCACCCGCCGTTCCAAGATCCGTTGCAGTAGAGAACAATATGGCTTTTAGCTGTTTGCCGGTCATACCGGGGGCTGCCTGCTTGAGAAGAGCTATACATCCTGCCACATGCGGGGCCGCCATTGATGTGCCGCTGATAGAAGAATAGGAAGTGCCTGACCATGTTGACCTGATGCTTGTTCCCGGGGCACAAACCTCTGGCTTGATAAGCAGGGTACCTGAGCCGCCGCAGAGTGAAGGACCGCGGCTTGAAGAACTGCTGATAGGATATCCTGCTGTATTTCCGTTAACATTGCCTACACAGAAAACATTGACCGAGTCTATGTTTATGTTCTTCGGCCTTGTAATTGTGGACGCGCCCGGCCCCGAGTTTCCTGCCGAGAAAACAACAGCAATTCCCGCGGCCTCAACAGCTGACAGAGTGGTCCTGTAGATTGAAGAAGTGCATTCATCAGTTGCGGTAGGATCCTGCCATGAACAGCTTATGACGTCAGGCATATCCATTGTTGAAGCATTGCTGTCGGGATCCATTGCCCATTGATAAGCGGCGATGTTCATGGAAGGATATGACGCTCCCGGGCAGTCGGTCACTCCTGCGGCCATCCAGTAGGCATCCGGTGCTACTCCCACTGTGTCTCCTGTGGAGGAATTCCTTCCGCACATAATTCCCATGGTGTGAGTTCCGTGGTATGTCCCGCCGCTTGCACAGTCAAACGGCGAAGTGCTGACCGGAGAGATCGGATCAAACCATGAATGGTACCATTGCCTGCCGTTATTACCCCACCACCTTGGCGAAAGCGCAGGGTGTGTTCCGTTCACGCCTCCGTCTATGTTCATTACCGTCCTTCCTGCACCTGTGATTCCGAGCCTCCAGAGTGAATCGGCCTTAATGACCTTGAGGCCGGTCTCAACTGATTCGATCGCACCCTCTGTGTCAAGCCTGAGATCGTACGGCAAATCAACTTCAAGCTCTGCATCCAGGTCAAGCAGATCAATGTCGTTCCGTTTGGTGAGATTGTGAAGTATCTCGCCGGTGGCATCAATATATATCATGTTCGTGATCCAGTAACTTATCAGCTCTCGCACTTTTCCGATCTCCTTCTGTCCGTTAAGATAACTGAGAAGCGGCTGTTGTGTTGCAATCGCCTTGTTCTTAAGTGTCTTTATTACCGTTTCCGCCCTGTAATCAAGAGGAGCGTTTATGTCATAAAGTTCTTTATCCAGAGCTTCAATATCAACCCTGTCCTTCAGAAGGATAATGACTCGGGTATATTCTATCGGATTTATGCTCTTCATCTTTGCGGACAGTCTTTCCGTAACCTGTACCTGCTGAGAGAGAGCAGGGAGAACGAATAGCAGAAGCACTGCAAATGCTGAAATTATTCTTTTCATAAGCGAATTTGGTTTTCGGTAATATTAGAATCCCGTACTTCAAAATAAAGTAATATCCCGTACAGTGAGGCGGCACTTTGCTCAATGTGTTTGCTTTGAATCATACTTATTGTCGTGATCTTATCGGAATATCACCATAGGGTTTCCCTCAATGTGATACAAATTTCAGTTACTTTATTCTCTATTAAAAAGTAAATTGCATCACCATCCCAAGCAATCCGACAATCATTGAACTCGGAGAATTTAAAAGACCTTAACCTAAACTAAATACAAGGAGAAAAACATGTCAGTGCAAGAAAAGTACACAGGCGTCATCAGCCTGATCAATCAATCAGGCGGCAGAGAAGTTACTGTCGTTGAGGAGAACGGCGTTCTTAAGGTTTCAGCCACAGTTCCTTCACCCACCGAAAAGATCAAAGTGTGGAACGAGATCAAGAGGATCGGCGGGGAGTCGCCTTCAGATATCATGGCGGACATCCGAATGGACAGCGAAGTGCCGACAGAAAGGACTTATGTTGTGCAATCAGGTGATACTCTGAGCAAGATTGCCAAGGAGTTCTACGGCAATGCCAATGAATACATGAAGATTGCTGAGGCAAACGGAATCTCAAATCCGGACAAGATCAATGTAGGGCAGGAACTCAGAATTCCGTAAGCACAATTTCTTTCCTGAAACAAATGCAGAGCCCCGCCTCATAAAAGCGGGGCTCTTGCTTTTGAGCCGGTGCGAATTGCGTCCGGCCGGTTCATGTCCGACAAACTCCATTGCCTGTCAGACTGCTGTCATTTGTTCCTTCCTGTTTCAGATTGATATTTTGCTTTGCTCTGTTCAAAGAATTCCTTACGTGTCATGCTCCTGACAGATTCGATATCCGAGATCGGAACTGCTGAATATCCTGATGAAAGTAACTTAGCCCTTTCTTCACCGGTCAGAAGATCACTGGCATTGTCCGGTTTGGTTCCGTGATAATTAAGAAGTCCCGGAGCACCCGGAGGAGCCTCTCTCACCACGAATGATCCTGCGTTGTTATCTGCAAGCGCGTAATCAGATGCATCAACAAAATAATCTCCGTTAAGGTCTGATGCGACATAACCCGAAACGAATACATATGCATCGTTATCAATTATTGCAAGGTCGCTTCCGTCGACAGCATAATCCTGATTTACATCACCTGCGTAAAATGCATACCTTACGGGTGAAAAATCAACAAGCCTCATGTTGCTGCCGTATGCCTGTGTTGACGGAGTCAGGAATGAGTATGACTGAGTTGTGAGAAAGTTTGACCTTGTATAACTGAATGCAGTTGTTCCGCTCCATGTTTCTATTGAATTACGGTGCCTCAATACGATGTAATAATCATCTGACAAAGCTTTAGTGAAATACAGCGAAGCTGTCAGTGTTGCAGAGTCAAGCGCTGCCTGAGCAGAGTCAACGACAACGTTAGGCAGATCAAACCTGCAAAGGTAAGCCTTCACCGAGTCCTTTATTACATGGGCATTGGTTCCCGACCTGTACAAACCCTGCATTGCACAACTAACGTCTACAGGGCCGACTATGCTTGGCAAAGTCTTAATGCAGATATTATCAACAAATATGTTATTGCCAAAGCCGCTCACTGCACGAAGCCTGATCTTATTTGTACCGGAAGGAAGCTGATACATCTTCGGCCTCCATTCTCTTGATGATGGAGAATATGAGTTTGAGGTCGGTCCGGCAGTGTTCAGTGTCCCGCCGTTATAACTTCCGTAAAGAGCGGCCCTCAGAGTATAGGTGGTTCCGCCGTTGGTAGAACTTTCCACATACAGAGAGTCCGGGCCAAAAGAGGGATTGTTGTACGGAGCATATGCTTCATCAAAAGTTAGATATCTTGCGGTCAGCAACGGCGGACTGAAAACAGAGAAGTCCGCTGATATGGATTGCTCTGTTCCTTCAGGAGCAGAGAATGAATTGAACCTTGCAGAGCCGTTACCCGAATAAGCGCTGTTAGTTTGTCTTGACCAGTAATTTGTACCGGGACCAAGCTCAAGGTACATCGGAGCAGGCGGAAAGTTGACGCATGTGAATTCTTCACAGACAGTTTCCGGAGTATAGTCCACGGAAGCAGTCCATGCCTGATATCTGTTCACTCCGCCGCCGTCTTCCGCCCAGTAAGGCCATATATTTCCGTTAGTACCCGAAGTTATTCCTATATAGTCACCCTGATATCCGGCAGCAAGGCCTGAAATGGGCTTCGGTTTGAATTTGTGATCAGAGATCTTCACGTCGGTAAAGGTAATGCCGCCGTCGGTTGACGAAGACATGTAGACCTCCGCCGAGTCATTTGCAGAAGAGTTTCTTGTGCTGTAATAGCATACGTGCACATTCCCCTGCTCATCAACCCTTACTGCCGGACAATAATCATATTCACTTGCATCGGTGTTTTGATTTACTTTGAGTCTTGCAAATGATGAACCGTCATTGGTCGATCTCATTAGCACAATATCGGATACGCCAACTGCGGGCGAAAATGATTTCTCCGCTGTCACAACATATATCCAGCCTCTTCTCGGCCCGCAAGTTCTGTCCACATCAATTCTCGGAAAACCGTTCATTCTGATCCCATTGATCAATGAGGATGTTCTGATTCCATTCATGTTGACCTTGCGGTTCGTAGCATTCGACCATGTGACACCTCCGTTGAATGATACTGCATAACCCAATGAATCTTCAGTTGAGTTTTGCCCGTTACTTGCGCAATTAGCCCAGACAACATACACTTCGCCGTCAGGTCCGACTTTTATATCACAACCCTGATGATGATACCCGACCGGTGGCGCAGGACTGACCGGAGCTATAGAGGACCATGAGACTCCGCCATTGGTTGTATATGTTGCGACAATTCTGTTGAGGTAGGCACCGCTAAACTCTGTGTAAACCGTATATGTTCTGCCAAAATAAGTACTGGTTGGTACATCATCTGTTGCAGTAAAATTCTTATCCGCACCGGATGTTGCACCCGGAAAATTTACCGGGGTTGCCCAGTTAACTCCGTTGTTTGTAGAATAACTTGCACCCATGCTGGTAGCAGTAATGAATGACATTATGAATCTTCCGTTTCTGTCAATCACAGGAGCGGGGTCACCCGAGTTGGTGATGTTTCCTCCGAGCGTGTCATTTCCGAACCAGGTCAGTCCACCGTTAGTTGTTACATAGCACCCCGTACTGAATGTACCTGACGGATATGTATTCGCTGATGCAAACATCACCAGAGGGTTAAATGGATGGACAGTGATCGGAGTTTCACTCTGAGTTCCGGCAGTTCTCGGATGAACTCTGAAATTTGAACTGACGGCAAATGTACCGATCGGTGTGATTGTGGTCTGGGGACCGTTAGTATTTGGCACATAATTGTCATCTCCGGGTAGCTCGGCATACTCACCCACCGGATACAGTCTTGCAGACGTTCTTGGATCAGCAGACCAGCGGGGGCTGTTCTGATCCTGTGCCTGCGGAGATGTTGTGATCATCAGCACGATCAGAATCGCAGATGTCTTCAGAAGATTCTTCATCTTGTTTATGTTTTGTTTTTGGGTTTTTTGAATCTCACCTGTTGTGAAGCATACAAAACTATCCCATTCAATAATGAAAAACCTCGTAGACTTTTTCCGGAATTTTGGAGTTAACCGGTTTTGCGGAAGAGCGGTTACAAAGAGGAGAGATACAGAGTAAGGATAGAGGAAGGATTCTCTCCGGAACAGACTGCTCCGGAGAGATTGAATTCGATCAGGGCCTCTGCACCGTAATGAAGTTGAATGCATTGTTGATGGCAATAGTTGCATCACTGCCGTCAACAAACTGATCTCCGTTCAGATCAGTATCGACATATCCCGTCGTGAAATTGAAGGCATCATTGGTTATCAATGACAGATCTGTTGCGTCAACTATCTCATCCTGATTAACATCACCCCCGTAAAGGGCAAATGCAAAAGGAAGGCGGTCAACCTGTATTTCATTATCGCCGAATGCGGCAGAGTTTGAAAAGGTAAATGAATAATTACTCTGTGAAGTCAATATTCTGAACGGCCCCTGTGCAAATTTACTCCAGGTCTGTATTGAATTGCGGTGTTTGATGACCACATAGTACTTTTCATTATCTCCGATGTTATTGAATACGAATATTCCCTTTCCGGAGCTGTTTAGAATTCCCTTTGCCGAATCAAGCGCATTGAACGGAGAATCCTCGTTATGCAGATAAAGACTCACAGTATCGGGAATCATTGAATTTGAAAGTGAATCGTAAAAGCCTTCGATGATTGCATTGAGTGAAAATACTTTGCTTCGGACAGACTGATCATTGAACTGAATTCCCCATCCGTAAATTCTGCCTGTATCACCTGATGAAATGTCCTGAATTCTGAGTTTCCAAAAACCCGATGTGTTATCACCGGAAAATACGCTGTTAAGTCCGAGCGCCGGCTTTATCACAGGGCCAAAGCCGATGTATCTGTTGCTTATTATCGACGAATCTGCCTGATCATCAAACACGGTTATGATATTGTCACCCGTTGGCAACAAAGCCGATGTGCTGTAAACTATGGATGATTCGCCGTTAGGTGCAATGAGTGTGATCACCAGATTATCAACATCAGTATGATTGAGCGCAATGAAGAGGTTTACATCATTGATCGTCTGATTAAGAGTGATCTCCAATGAATCCTGATTCATCAGTCCTGAAGTGCCTGATGCAGGGATTCTTCTTGAGTCTGCCTTTGAATAGAACGCCTGCTGGAAATTCCGGCTGTCAGCCCTGTTTAAAGGAGATACCGGAACATTTGCTGCTGTGGCCTGATTGCTGAACCTGGCATTATTTCTGAGACTCAATCGGGGACCCGGATCTGAACTCGAAGAAGTATAGCCGTCAAAATTGTAGCAAATGTTGGCACCTGCCTGATCATTTGCTTCATCTATTGATTCAAAGAGATTTTCATTAATGTCAAAATCACTTTTGTAGTTTGAAGAAATTCTTACTTCATCTATCAGGCCGTTGAAAGAAGCCAGTTGCGAAGTTCCTCCAATGAATAACGAATCAACTCCGTCACGGACAGCGCCAAAACTCTGGAATGATTGGATCTGTCTGACACCGTTTATTGAGATCTCTTTCAAGCCATTAACCCCGCTGTACCTGAAGGCAACGTGCGTCCACCGATTGAGAGGAACCTGGTTACCTGATAGCGTAACAGCTGTGGCATCATTGATTCTTGCAATAATGTTTCCGTTGTCATAGGTCAATCTGTAATCCGTCACGCTTCCGTTTGGTGTCCCTTTGTGAACAATTGTTCCTTGAGCTGTCGATCTCGGAAACAGCCAGGCTTCAATTGTAATGAAGAATGTCGGACTTGAGTTAGCATCATCAGGGCCCGAAAGATAATCCCCCGTTCCGTCAAGGTCCAAGCATTCATTCAGCGAAGTTGTGGCGTTTGGCCTGTTGCTTTGGTCAAATATTAAATTGACAGCAGAGAAGCCGTTGTTATTGTTGCCTGATTTATCCGTAAGATCATTTGAAACATTTACAGAGTTCAGATCCTGAAACGTCAGTGACATTACCAATCCTGAATATATACCTGAACTTGCTCCCAGGGAAATTCTCCTGAAGCTTGATATCTCAGAAACGCTAAGCGCTCTGTTCCAAATTCTCACTTCATCCATCTTGCCATTGAACGCTCCGTTAAATCCCGTTCCTATCAGCACCGAATCTGTATTCGAAACAGGCTGTGCACTCACGACCGTAGAAGTTGTGTCAAGAATTCCGTTAATGTAAATACTGAATACATTAGTGGATGAATTATATGTTCCTGCTATATGACTCCAGTTGTTTGAAGGAACAACAGTCTTGCCTGTAAGCCTGGTCTGTGAATTTGTCCTTATGGTCGGCCTTCCGGAGTTCATTAATAGTGTATACCCGCTGTTGGATGAACCAAATCTTTTCTGGAGCAAAGTCGATGTGACACCGGATGTATTCGGGCTTATCCACATTTCTATTGTGAAACTGCCTGTAATGTTCAGACTTGACGAATGCGGCACAGCTGCATAATTGCCTGAAGCATTGCTGACGTTTATGGCCTTTTGCCAGAAAATCTGGGCATCAGAATTTTCAGCAGTGATCATGATCAGTACAGCAAGAAATACAAAGCGAAACAATTTCATGAAAATGATTCTTTAATTAGGTTTTAGATTTCCAAGATGACAAGGAAAGTACCCGGACAAGTCAGTAAGAGACAAGCCCCGCGAAAATACGGAACGCTTCCTATTGTAAATTGAGATACTGAAATTAAGAGGAATGCTTTGAAATATCAAATACAAGGCTCTTGGGGTTTAGAGAAATCTCGAAAAGTACTTACGAACAAAAAAGCCGGAAGAGTCTCCCCTTCCGGCTTTGACTGAAACATTGTACTTTCAGAGAAATTACCTTTGCGAATTACCGTTGGCTTGATTTCTCTTTATTGCCAGATATTCCTTGTAACTTATCTTCTTCACCTCTTTTGCAGCCTGCTGTTCCTCTAATGCCTTTAAGCCTGCTTCATACTTAAGCCTCTGATCATCACTGTCAAATGCTGTAAGCTTTACCGGCATCTCATTGTCCATCGGCTCCGGACCCGCTCCCGGCGGCTCTACAGCCGCTACAAAATTCGCCGCATTATTGTCTGCAAGTGCGAAGTCTGTTCCGTCAACAAAGTTGTCCCCTGTCAGATCTTCAGGTACATATCCGCTGACGAAATTTGCCGCGGCATTGTCAATCAGGCTCACATCTGTAGCATCTACTACTTTGTCTTGTGTTACATCTCCGCTGAACATCCCGCGGTAACCAAAACTGATATCCACAACAGCTTGGTTGTTTCCATAGGCCTGACCGCTTGGAGAAATGAAATTATATCCTATTAAAGAAACTCCTCTTGTTACAGCGGTTCCGGCGGCAGACCATGTTATTATGCTGTTTCTGTGCTTAACCACTCTGTAATAATTTCCAGTCAAAACTTTTTCGAAGCTCAATGTTCCGGAAACTGCATTATTTCCCATCACCGTTATTGAAGAGTCAACAACTACACTGGGCAAATCCGACCTGTGCAAATAGACTCTGATAGTATCAAGAAGTCTCCAGTAAGGATTGGACGATATCCACATCCCTTGAGATGCCAATCCTAATGTCGAAGTAACAGGAGTAGTAGCAAGTGACTGGACACAAATATTATCCAGATACAGATTATTTCCAAACTGACTTCTTGCCTTAAATCTCAGCTTGTTTGTACCGATCGGCAGCAGGTATATCTTCGGTCTCCACTGTCCTGCAGAAGGAGTGAATGCCGTACCGCTGGGAGGTGCAGTGTTGAGTTCGCCTGTTCCTTCAAAGTTTCCCCTGAGTATCACAAGATTCGACCAGGTTACACCCAGGTCTGTTGATCTCTCTATTATTAATGTGTCCGGGCCAAAACCGGATGCGTTAAAGGGCGCATAAGCCTCATCAAAGGTCAGATACGTTCCGGAACTTACAGCAGTGAAGTTATTTGTTGTAAGTGATTGCACAGTATTCCTTGGCGCATTGTAGAAATCGAATTTTGCCGAGCCTGATCCGCTGCCGTAAGCGCTGACAGTGTTTCTTGACCAGTAATTCGTTCCGCTGTACTCCTGGAAGAATCCGGCCGGCGGAAACTTGTCGATCGAGAATGTTTCACAGGGCGCAGTGCCGACTGTGCTGGTAACATTCACAACCACACTTCTCTTATGCACCGGTGTGCCGTTCGAACCCTGAGCATTGATGTTGATCGTGTAATTCCCTGTCGGCGTAACCGTTCCCACAGTCCTTACTTTCAGATACTTCGTATTCGGATAACTGGAAAGTGTATTCCCTCCGAGATACTCGAGCTGAATACTGCCTGTAGCCGGAGCCGGCGTAACCGTTGCGCTGAATGTCGTTACGTCAGTATAGAGCTTTACCGCCGGTATAGATACATTCACGTTTCTGCTGTCATTGGTCTGGTGAATGTCCTGGCTTGCAGGTGTTGCAAGCAGGCCGAAATCAGGGAAGTACGAACCTACGTTCTTGTATGTGCCCAGTCTCCCGTCATACCATACGGCAAATCCCGCTTTTGTGTTGGCAGTCATGCCGTCATAATCGCCTCTGTAACAATTGGAGTTAGCAGGGCATGAAGGATTAGGATAAGTCCATGATTGAGTTGTCAGTTTCTGATTAGCTGCAAATGTAGCTCCGCCGTCATCCGTATATGTTGCATAGACATTCACTGCATAAGTTGCAGGATTTTCTCTTGTATCATACCATTTGATATAAAGTCTTCCTGTTTCCTTTTCACACCATATCGCCGGGAACCACTGATCGCCTGTTGTTACGTCATTTACAGTGATCTTATTTGACCATGTAGCGCCCTGATCATTTGAGTATTGAAGGATTATGTCCGGTTTGTTGCCGTTTCCGGCGGGTACGTTTGATGCATAGACAAGATACAATCTTCCTCTGTTAGGCCCGTAGCTGTTGTCCATTGCTATCATCGGATATGGCCTGGTTCTTCCGTTGTTTATCACAAGTCTTCCTGCTGTGTTCAGTGTTCCGACATAACCTGCAACTGTCAGACTTGACCTGACTGTAAAAGTTGCTCCGCCGTCAAGTGATCTGTGAAATGTGTAAGTGACGTTTGCAGTTGAGCCTGTGTTTGTTACATACATGACACAACCGCCCTGTGTGGCGCCGTTCGGTCCTACGGCGATCATAGTGCCGGGGATAGTATTGCTTGAAGTGTAAGTCTGTGCCCATGTGGTTCCGCCGTTTGTACTTCTGGCAAAATTGCCCGGGGTAATAGCGGCATAAAGATAATTCTTGTACGGTCCGTTTGTCTGGTCCGCAGCAAGTGTGTTCCGGTCGTTTCCGTTTACGGAAAGTACTCCGGCGCCGTATGTTGCGCCGCCGTTTGTTGACTTGTAAACATACTGACCGCTCACTCCTGATCCGTAAAACAGGTTTCCCGTGCTGTCCCATGCTGACCACGGATCACAGCATATTGAAGGGTGATATGACGGATTGCTTTGCGTCCAGTCATGACCATTTGTTGTATAATACGAATTCTGCCCGGTCACGGAGTTGTTCACTCCGAACTGCATATTCTGCGGATTTCTAGGATTTGATACAAGCATCTGCTCGGCAAAATCAACTCCGATCTCGAAGTTGTCAAATCCGTTTGCGTCGGTGATGATATCAAGATCGTCATCTCCCGATTCCGTTACATGCGTCAGCGCCTCCCTGGTAGGCCTGTCAATGTAAGGATCGTTTTCGTCGTAATCGAACATTGCCTCATTATACGGCATCGGAGCTTTCTGGCCCTGAAATACTTCCAGGCCAATGAATGAAAACAAAAGAAGAACGAGCAGCCCGGATGCGCCGCTCCTGAAGAAGTTGAGTTTCCTCATCGGTTGATTGTGGTTTTGGTTAAGGGTTGGATAACCTAATCCTTTTTAACTTATATTGCAATTGAGAATTGATACATTGCATTTGAATTCTCAACTGATTTTTCATGAAGATCATTTACTTAACATGTGCATTGCTTTCACTGGCCGTCTTATCTGCTCTTGCAACCGGCGAGTGGGTTGCTGTCAATAGTCCCGTCACACAAACACTTCGGGTCTGTGTGATGACCGACTCTCAATACGGATGGGCCGCAGGCGATGACGGAGTGATAATATGCACTACTAACGGAGGCCTGACTTTTTTCCAGCAGACCAATCCTGTTCCTTATTATGTGAATGATCTGTACTTCCTGAACAACCGGTTAGGATGGATCATTTCCAATGAGGCATTTCCGGGAGGTTCTACTATTGTCCGTACGACAAACGGAGGGCTCAACTGGATCGCTTATGATTTCCAGGATTCAACCAAACTTTTGAGAAGCATCTTCTTTCAGGATTCGCTGATCGGTTACGTTGCGGGATTTGGCGGTGCAATTTGCAAGACCACCGACGGCGGGCTTACCTGGCTTGAATCTCCTGTTGATACTTCTTCATTCTCGGGATTCCCGATCAATAAAATCTCTTTCGAAGATCAGTTGACCGGTTTTGCTGTAGGTGGCTACATAGATGTGGCAGGAGTGATATGGAGAACTACAAATGCCGGCGCTCTCTGGAAAGCAGGCGATTATTCACCCGAACCTTTCTTCGACCTGTACACATTTGTTTCAGGGAAAGTGCTTGCAGTAGGTGGTGATTTTGAATACGGTGTTCAAATGAGCTTCACTAATAATTCCGGGCAAAACTGGACATATAACAACCTCGGCATTTTCGGCCAGGGCTACTCAATTGACTTCAGAACTGCTTCCGAAGCATGGATGACAACCGGCTACGGCGGCAACTGGGCAGTAACTTATGACACTGGCAATACATGGACCTCCTTGCCTGTTAGCGATGCCGCTGTCCTTTATTCGGTTGATTTTGGTGACTCTTTGCATGGCATTGCAGTTGGCTCCGGCGGAACCATCTTCAGATACGACCCGGGGCCGAGCAGTACCGAACAATCAATTGCTTTGTTGCCTTCAGAGATCTCAGTCAGCGCATATCCGAATCCTTTCAATCCGGTATCCAGTCTGACTGTCGACATCCCTTTTCCCGGGACATTATTCATTTCCGTTTATGATGCTTCCGGCAGGCTTGCCGGCAATATAGCTGAAGGAGAACTTGTCAATGCCGGAAAGAACACTTATTTATTGGACGGCTCAGGGCTTTCTTCAGGGATATACTTTGTCTCTGCCAGACACATAACAACCGGCGGTATTACACTGCACAGCAAATCAATTAAGACTGTATTGCTTAAATGAAAGTAAGAGCCGGATGCGGAAAACACCCGGCTCTTTTTTATCGAAGCATAAATGACCTGCTGCCCTTACTGTTTTTTCATTTCCCTAACTTGCCTGAGATACTCTTTGTAAGTAATCTTTGGCCTGATGGTTTCCTGTTTCTGCACTTCTCTGTCCCTCTTTCCCCTGGCGATCTTCTCCATGAGTGATTCACTTACTGACGAGAACTTAAATTCATCTGAATTATAGCTCGGAGCCGGAGCATTTGCTCCTGGCGGCCTCACTGCTTCTACGTAATTGGCAGCGTTGTTGTCTGCAAATGAAAAATCGGATCCGTCAACAAAATTATCTCCCGTGAGGTCTGTTATTACATACCCCGAAACAAAGTTCGAAGCGTCCGTCTCTACCAAACTTACATCGGATGCATCTATTGCACCATCCTGGTTTATGTCCCCGCTGTACAGGCCTCTCCACGTCTCGGATTGTATCATAAGAGGCATATTGTCTCCGTATGAAGCTCCGGGAGAAATGAAGTTCTTGAATAATGCAGAGCCCCTTGTGTAAGATACCGGAACATTGCTCCAGGTTTCAATGCTGTTGCGGTGCTTTACAACAATATAGTAATTGCCGGAAAGCGCGTTATTGAAAACCACATCGTACATGTAAGCTGAACCCGACACGACGGTCTTTGCTGAATCGATCTGAATGTACGGAGCAGTGTCCGACCTGAGATAATATCTGACCGTGTCTTCAAGCCTCCAGTAAGGTGATGTGTTGATGAACATCGCCTGATTCATGAGCCCCATTGTGTTTGCAACGGGAGCGGACAGCGTTTTTATACTGAAGTTATCCACATACATGTTGTTTCCGTATCCGCTTCTTGCTCTCAGTCTGATCTTGTTTGTTCCCGTCGGGAGAGAGTAAATTTTCTTTCTCCATTGAGATGAAGTCGGAACAAAAGGCCCGGCGACGGGAGGTGCCGTATTAAGTTCGCCGCCGGAGGGATACAATCCCGCGAGCGCCGCAAGCACTGTGTATGTCGAGCCGCCGTTTGTGGAAGATTCAACATAAAGGCTGTCCGGCCCGGGATAGTCCTCGCTGTAAGGTGCATATGCCTGATCAAATGTCAGATACTGTCCGGGTTTTGTGGGTGAACAATTTGTATAAATGGACTGAACCACACCGGCGAATGCAGTGAAGCTCTCGAATATGGCTGATCCGGTTCCGGAACCGTAAGCGCTTACGTTTGAGCGTTTCCAGAACTGCGTGCCGCTGAAGTCCAGATTGAAAAAAGTTGGCGGAAACTCCGTGTTGGTAAAACTCTCGTTGTCCCTCATGTTGAAGTTGGCCTTTATCACAAAGAGCCCGTTGCTTATGTCGGAGCCGATTATCTTACCTGACGGAAACATATAAACAGCCCAGCAACCGTTGAATGAATTGCTGTTGCTTGAGGGATAAGTATCATACCATGCAACTTCTGCAGGCGAAGCCGGATTAGATATGTCAACTATTCTGATGCCTGAAGTGTAATGCGCAATCACGGCATACTTTCCGTATATCTCCACGTTGTGTACTATTGAACTTGTAATCCCTGTCGGCTGCCACTCTGTGATCTTTGTGATGCTGTTCAGATCTGAAATATCGAACACATACAGTTTTCCGGCAGGGCTTGAAACTTCATTTGTAGTCAGTATGTATTTCCTGTCATCTGTTATGGCGGCATTGTGAGTTGAAACACTCTGGGATTGATATGCCTGCCAGTTTCTTACATACTGCGGAGTGTTCTTGTTCTGCGCATTAATTATAGACATTCTCCCGGAGTATACATTGGCGGTCCATATTGTGTCATTCAGAACGCGGCAGTCATGAACATATTCTGTTGTCCATTGTCCGAGCTTAACTGGAACTGTGGGATTCGAAAGGTCAATAATTGCAACTCCGCCGTTGGGAGAGGCATTTCCGCCATTGAGATACAGATACTTTCCCGACTGTGAGATGGAGTGCGTCTTCGTATAGCCAGTGTACGACCATGTATTAACAAGACTCACTGAATCGGGTAGATACTGAAGGTCTATTATTTGCAACCGGCTGTTCGTTCCTTCCGATACAATGTAAGCATAGTTCTGATAGGTCTTCATCTCCCGCCATGCACTGTTTACACCTGCTACAAAATCCACTTCATGAATGTTCGCCGAGTCGGTGACATCCACAAACGAAGTGCCGGTTTGAGTACCCAGTATTGCGTACTCCCTGCCGTTTGGCGCCACATAACCCCAAAGCGCTGAATAAGAGGAATAAGAGTCGATGTTTCTCAAAAGATAGGTGTTCTGGTTGCCGAGCTGTGAATATGCTGTTGTAGAATAAAACAAACAGCACATTACAAATAAGAATATTCTATTCATTCTTTTAAATGTTTGTTTGTTTGGGGTGAGGCAAAATATGAAAATCCTTTTCCAATAGCTAAGAAAAGGTAAGAACTGATTTCAGTCACCGATATCCCGGTTCACCTTTTTAATCATCCATAAAAAACAAAGAGCCGGAGAATTGTCTCCCCGGCTCTTTGACAAAGATCTGAAATGATCAGAAGTTATTTCTGTGCCTGACTTCTGTATTCATTCCTTTTCATCTCAAGATACTCCCTGTAAGTCTGCTTTACAGGTTGCTCAGCTACCTGTTGCTGTGAACTGATTCTCTTTCCTTCTTCATACTTCTGTCTCTGAAGATCATTCTCAAATACCGGAGGAGCCTGATCTTCCTGCTGAATCGAAGGCAATGGTGAAGCTCCCGGAGGCTCAACCGCCTGAACGAAGTTCGATGCATTGTTATCAGCCATTGCAAAGTCGGTTCCGTCAACGAAATTGTCGCCCGTGATATCGGTATTGACATAACCGCTTACAAAATTCTGTGCATCGTTGTCGATCAGCCCCACGTCAGTCCCGTCAATAGTCTTATCCTGATTGACGTCACCGCTGAACATTGCATAATAATTGAACCCAAAGATATTGCCAATAAAAGCCATATTACTGCCGTATGATTGGGTGCCCGGTGTGAGGAAGTTATGGCCGTGGCCGGAACCCCTTGTGAAAGCTGAAGGACTTGGCGTCCACACAAGTATGGAGTTCCTGTGCCTTGCTTCAAGATAGTAGTTCCCTGACAGAGCTCTTGTAAACCCTGCCGACAAGACGTAAGAACCATCAATTCTTCCTTTTGTGGAATCAACAATTACGTTCGGGAAATCGGATCTTCTCAAATAAACCCTGAATGTATCAAGAAGCACGTCAGGATTCGGGTATCTCCAGATCCCCTGTGTCTGTATTCCGATTCCATAAGATGAAAATGCAGGAAGGGACTGGATACATACATTGTCTATGTAAAGATTGTTTCCGAATCCGCTTCTTGCTCTCAACCTTACTTTATTCGTTCCGGTAGGAAGCGCATATATCTTCGGCCTCCATTGCGAACTGGTGGGTGTGAACGCTGAAGTTGTTGCCGGGGCTGAGTTCAGCTCGCCGCCAGAAGGATGACCTGCAAGTGCCGCAAGTGTTGAATACGTTGTTCCTCCGTTGATTGATGCTTCAACATAAAGGCTGTCAGGACCAGGGAAAGACGGGCCGTAAGGGGCATAAGCCTGGTCAAATGTCAGATAATAACCTGCAGGAGTCGGCTCGCAACCTGTTACCATTGACTGAACAGTTCCGGATGTTGCATTGTAGAAATCGAATTTCGCGCTTCCGCTGCCCGCTCCGTAAGCGCTTGCTGTCTGCCTTGTCCAGTACTGTGTGCCGGTATATTCAAGACTGAAGTAATTCGGAGTAAAAGCTGTGTTTGAAAAATCTTCGCAACCCCAGCAAGGATTTGAGGCCTGTACTTCGACCCTTGCAGTCCATGCCTGGTAAATGCCTGATTCATTTGAATGCCAGAAAGGCCATATCCTCTGATTTCCGTTAACCGGATTTCCTGCTATCAGATTGGATGTAACGCCGATGTAATCTCCTGCATACTGGGAGTTAACATTTGCAAGGCCTGTAGGAGCATGCCTGAACTTGTTTCCTACCTTCATTTCCGTGAAAGTCACGCCGCCGTCAGTTGACCTTGCCATCCAGACTTCCGCAGAGTCGTTTGTTGCAATGTTTCTGCTGTCATAATAAACAACGTTTACGGCTCCCGATTCATCAACGCGAATAGCTCCCATATATTGCTTCTTTCCGTTACCGAATGCATCCTGATTCACTCTTACACCGGATGACCATGTCGTACCTCCGTTTGTTGACTTGTAAAGCGTGATATCGGATACATCGCCTGCTACACCCGGATTCTTTTCTCCAACGCAGACATAGATCCAACCGGCTCTTGGTCCGCAGGTCCTGTCAACATCTATTCTCGGAAAACCTGCAACACGAATGTTGTTCATCATATTGAACGTTCTGTTACCGTTGACGTTAGCTGCCCTGTTTGTCGCTATCGTCCAGTTAACACCTCCGTTAGTTGATTTTGCAAAACCGAGAGAATCTTCCGTGAATGGATTTGTCAGAACAGAATTTGCCCAAACTACATATACTTCACCGTTTGGTCCGGTCTTTATGTCGCAACCCTGATGAAAATGGTTTGTTGAAGGAACAGGACTGACCGGAGCAATGGATGACCATGAGACTCCCCCGTTAGTTGTGTAAGTCAGAACTATGCGGTTTGTATAAGTTCCTGCAAATTCTGTATAAACAGTGTAGCTCCTTCCATAAAAAGCGCTTGAAGGTGCATCGTCGGTACCTGAGAAATTCTTGTCCGCACTTGTGGATGCTCCCGGAAAACCAACAATACTGGCCCAGTTAAGGCCGTTGTTTGTTGAGTATGAAGCTCCCATTGAACCCGATGTAATGATGAAAGACTCAATAATCCTTCCATCCTTGTCAATTGTCGGGGCAGGATCGCCGAAATTGAAAAGTCCGGTTCCGGCACTGTTCCTTATTGTATCGCCTCCAAACCAGTTCACTCCGGCATTGGTGGAAACATACCAGCCCACGCTGAACGGGCATGAAGCGCAACCCTGAGTTGCGTTGGCTGATCCGAAGAGAATGTTATGGTTGGTCGGATGCCTGGTAATGATCACCTCAGACTGCATGCCTGTGGTTCTCGGCACGGGCCTGAACGGAGTATTTACAACAAACACTCCCTGAGGCGAGTTGATGTACTGCGGTTCATTAAAGAACGGAACTGCGTTATCTTCCACAGGAAGAACTGCATATTCCGGTGAAGTGAGCGGACCTTCATTGATCCTTGTGCTCGGATGCGGATTCCATCTTGGGCTTTCATCACCCGGAGCGAAGCCGGTGTAAACTGCCCAGGAAAGAAATGCCAAAGAAGCAAATAAGAAGAGCTTGGCTTTCATTGTTTTCCTTTCTTTCCCTCGGTTGTGAGAGAATTAGTTTTGAAGAGTTGGACAACTTAATGAATTCTTTTTCAATTTGATATAGTCATTATACATTTAAACGAAACATAAAATCACTCTCAAACTTGAAACTTATTCGAAAATGATTAACTTAAATGTCATCATTTGAATAACTACATTGCTTCAAACTAGACTGCCTCAACAAAATGAAAAGTATCACCGCTTTGCTTGCTGTAGCCGCCTTTTCAGCAATAATGCTTGACTTCAGGGATCTTCATTCACAAATCACATGGACCCGGATGCCGGATGTATCGCACAGGATTCTGAACTCATGCAGTTTCCTTGATTACAATACAGGCTGGATCGGCGGGGATTCGGGACTGATCTTAAAAACAACCAACGCCGGTATGAACTGGACTGAACAAAACTCCGGCACTTTTTACAATATTGAGAGAATCTATTTTTATAATTCGCAGATCGGATATGCCCTTGTCTGGAATGTCTTTCCCGATTCAAATCAGTATCTCGGAACTGTTATCCTGAAGACAACAAATGGCGGCGGTTTCTGGAGCAAGACTACCTATCCCGACACAAATTACTTTCTGAGGGATATTTACTTCCTCTCTGAAACGACCGGCTTTGTTGGCGGCTCCCCTATCGTGATCGCAAAGACCACTGACGCCGGCATTACATGGACAAAGATGGACGCAGACACTACAAACATCGGATTGCCCGTGTTCTCAATCAAGTTCTTCGATTCTCAAACCGGTTATGCCAGCGGTGGATTCAGAGACATCGCAGGGTCTATGTGGAGGACTACAAACGGCGGCAACCGCTGGTTCTCCGCTATAGTGGGACCAGAACCACTGACGGACCTGCACATTTTAAATCCGCAAAAGGTTTATGCGGCCGGAGGTGATTTTGAGTACGGTTCAAGTTATGTTTCAACTACAAACGGCGGACTGAACTGGACTTATGATACACTCGGCGTTTTTGGTGTGGCTTCGGCCATTGACTTCAGGACTCCGAACGAAGGATGGATAGCCCTGGGAACATCCCAGAAATACTCCTACACTCTTAACGGAGGATTGAACTGGACAAACGTCTATACACCTGACTCCGTCATCCTCACTGACATTGACTTCACGGATTCTCTTCACGGATATGCAATCGGATACTTCGGAGCCCTTCTTAAATATGACGGTACAACTTCCGCAGTAAGCAATTTGAATTCGGCTGAGATCCCGGATGCGTTCACTTTGGATCAGAACTATCCCAATCCCTTCAATCCGGTGACCCGCATCAGGTATGATCTTACGGCAGAAGGCGATGTGCAGCTGAGCGTGTATGATATCTCAGGCAAGCTTGTATCAGAACTGCAGAATTCATTTCATCGCCCGGGAAGCTATGAGGTTGAGTTCAACGGAACCGGCCTTACAAGCGGAATATACTGGTGCACACTGCGCTTTGAACTCGGCGGCACTTCATTCAGCAAGAGCATAAAGCTCATGCTTGTCAAGTGATCGCATTCTGAGAATGAAGCTAAGACCCATACTGATCCTATTAGCAATTCAGCTTTGCCTGACTGATTCTTATTCACAGCATACTGTCAGGATAGCAACATACAACCTGCTGAACTATGACTCCTCGGTTGATACTCTGAGAAACCCATTTTTCAGGACTGTCGTGGCAGGAATGACTCCGGATGTGCTTGTTGTGCAGGAGATCATTGGCAGCGGTTCCGTCAATGTGTTCAGGCGGCAGGTTATGAATGCTCTGAGTTACAACTACACTGCAGGCACTTTCATTGACGGCCCCGACACGGACAACGCAATCTTCTTCGATTCCTCCAAGTTCAGATTCATCTCAAACATTCCGATTCCGACCGCTTACCGGAATCTGAGCGAATTCAGATTGTTTCATAAACCCACCGGAGACTCTTTGCGTATTTTCGCCTGCCACCTGAAAGCTGATACGGGCACTCTGAATCAGCAGAGACGAGCCGCACAGGTTGACAGTCTGAGGAAGAGGACCGATGCACTTTCGGCAGGGACCTCTTTTATTACCTGCGGCGACTTCAACATGTACGGCGCAAACGAAACCGCTTACACAAAACTGATGCAGGTCAATTCTTCCGACGGTAACTTCAATGACCCGTTCACGATGCCGGGGATATGGAACAACTCTGCTTATTCACAGTATCATACGCAGTCCACGAGAAGAAGGAGTTTCGGCGGGGGCGCTACCGGCGGACTTGATGACAGATTCGACCTAATCCTCTACAGCAATTCGGTTAAGTCTTCAACAGGCAAGGTGAGATACAAGTCCGGCTCTATGAAGGCTTACGGAAATGACGGACAGCACTATAACGACAGCATAAACCGCCCGCCGAATTTGTCAGTGACTCAGCAGATCGCCGATGCACTGGAGTTTGCAAGCGACCATCTGCCTGTATACGCAGAGTTCTATTTCTATCCTTCCAAAACCACACTCAATCTGACCCTTGCGATCGAAGGATATCTGGATACTGTTGTTACGAAACACAGAATTAGAGACACAGCAAAAGTATTCATCCGAAACAGCTTACCTCCATACAGCATTACGGATTCTTCAAGAGCAGTCATAGATTCCGTTTCGCTCAAAGCAGTCTTTGAATTTTCGAATATATATTCCGGGAATTATTACATAAGCGTCAAGGGCCGGAACATAATAGAAACCTGGAGCAGAGCCGGAGGGGAGATCCTGAATGCCGGGATCATAAATTCTTATGACTTCACTTCTTCGGCCTCGAGAGCCTATGGGAATAATCTCACTCTAAGGGGCGGCAAATACTGTGTTTACAGCGGCGATGTTAACGGAGACGGCGCAGTTGACGCGTCTGACCTGTCAAATGCCGATAACGATGCATTCAGTTTCACTTCAGGATATGTGAACACAGATGTTAACGGAGATTACTTGGTTGATGCCTCAGACATTCAGATCATTGACAACAATGCATATCTTGTAATTACATCACTGACACCGTAACAGCTCACCCTCTGATCCGCCGCTCCCAACCAGCAATTACATAATTGCATCTCACATTTTAATGTTGAGGTATCTCTATAAATGAAAAGCGCCGCAGGTTGCGGCGCTTCTCAGCTAAATAAGGAGGGTATTTGAAAATGAACAACTCTTACTTGATAAGCATCATCTTCTTGGTGATCATCTTGCCCTCACTGATGATCCTGTAGAAGTAAACTCCCGATGATACCATTGAACCGGAGTTTCCAACCGAATTCCAATCAACGGTGTACCTGCCGGTAAACAGCGGTTCGTTGTTGATCAGTGTCTTGATCTCCCTTCCGCTTATGTCATAGATCACAAGAGAAACATTTGAAGTCTTTGGTATCGCAAAGTCGATCTTTGTCGTCGGGTTGAACGGGTTCGGATAGTTCTGCGACATGTCAAATGACTCCGGCACCTCGGTACTTATCTGATTAATTCCAACTACTGCATTCTTGGATGCAAGCAGGAACTGAACCTCGAAGAAAGGATTGTGCAGGCCGCGGCTTGCTTCCCTGATTGACAGCAGATAGTTCCAGTATGCTTTCCTCAAAGGTATATTGTTTGAGTCTTGCGCGATCAATTGCCATGCAACAGAATCAACTCCTCTCGGCGGCAATGCAATTCTAAGATTCGTTACGCATCCTGCAACTTCTGATCTCCATGATTCCCTGTTGCCGTCGCCGTCAAAGTCGGACGGGGCAATGAACTGTTCAAAGTTTGTGACGCCCGGGTGACAGTCATTACATGCCGGTGTATGGTCGTAGTTCGCATCTTCATCATGCAGTTTCATTGTGTGTCCGCCAACCTTGTTGTATGTAACAGTACCCGTGTCAGTTGTTGGAGCCATATGGCAACCTGCGCACATATTTTCAATATTCCTGTGCGAGCCGGTGATATACGGGAATCCGAATTCAGCGGCGTTTGTGCCGATAACAATGTCTGCCTGCGGGCTTTCGTGCGGTCCCCAGGTGCTGGAGAATGAACCTCCGGCTACGATATATGTCTTGTTATTCCTTCTTGCCTGGTGGCAATTGATACAGGTTCTTGCGGCTCCTGCAAAAGTAAATGAAACACCGTTTGACAGAGTGTCCGAACCGGCGGGATTGTTTCTGATCGCGTATTCATTTCCGTTACCGTGAGGATCATGGCATGTCGGACAACCTATAGTAACCTGATCTGCTTTTGTCAGATTGTACTTTACTCTGCCCTTTGTATAATTAACATGAGATTCTCCGTCGTGGCAGCGGTTGCAGTCCTGGAGAGTGTTCTGACTGGAAGCAGCTACGCTTCTTCCCTCAAACACTGCCTCGGAGTGAGTAGAATGTTCCCATTGCTGATAAGTGGGATATCTCCATGGCGAACCGTGGCATTTCCCGCATGCATTTGAAGTGTAGTTCACATCGATCCTGTTCGTATCTCCTCCCCATCTTGCGTGCTCGCTTCCGGCACCGTGGCATGATTCACATCCTACTGTCGCAAACGGCTCAAGTCCCGGATAGTTTGTTACAAGATTGTTCCACTTTCCCGGAGCCGGCGGAGGTGTCCATACCCAACCAAGTTGTCTTGCAACATCATCAAATCCGTTGTTCTCGTTGACCAGATTATTGTCATAGCCCGTTGTGTGGCACTTCATACATGATGTATTGAATGAAGCCGGCCCGCTGTCAACCATTTGTGAAAATGTAGTTCCGTGTCCGCTGACTTTCCAGTTGTTAAATATTTGCTGGAACTCCGGCATACCGCCGTGGCATGACATACATTTCGGATATGCATTCGGATTTCCCTGGAAGTTTCCGAATCCGGTGAAGTTTGAAGCATAGAATTTAGCAGTTGTATCCTTTGTGCCTGTTGAGGCTATTATTGAAACCTTGACTTCGTATGTGCCTATTGAATCCGTCCTGAATTTGTACCACCCAAGATCAGGCACCGCAGTCAAAACGGCATTCGAACCCGAGGGCCTGGATACAAAAGTCCAGGTCTGGCTGGTTATTGATCCCGTATCTCCGAAATTGAAGACCGACAAATAAATGTATTGTCCTCTTCCTACTGCTACCAAACCTGAAGAGACGCATGAGTCAGGAATGAGTGCGGGAATAGTCCTGACCATCTCGGGGTTTGTTGCATGATTTACAATTTTGGCCCTGGGTGCTGCATTTGAAACACCTGTTGCAATGATAAGAACCAAAACAGTGAGTAGTAACCTCTTCATGACCGTATTGTTATTGTTAGTGTGGAATTTTGCAATATTCGTTTTCATATCTATATTATTCTCAATTATTGTGCCACAAACAAAAAGTAATCCTATTTGCTGAAATTGCACTATTCCATTTTCAGAGTGTGGCATTATTGGACACAATCTTGAGCAAGTGTAGAAAATATCCATTCACATTTCCCGAATCATTTTTGATCTGAAAAATCACATTTGAACATGCGGGCTATTCTCAGTAATTTGCAAAGCAGATATTAAGCAAAAACACTAAACGTAACGATGAGAACATTCATACTCGTGATACTCCTTATTACTGCCGAACTTACCGCTGAATCTCAGGTCTTAAGCTGGAGGCTGCTGCCAAATTCACCGGGAATAACAGGGCAGTCAAGATCTGAAGACATTTACTTCATCAATGAAAATACCGGTTGGGTCGTAAGATACAGCGGGCCGTCTTACAAGACCACAAACGGAGGGAACACCTGGACAGTACAGTCATCCACAATCCCGGAAAGCAGAAGCGTTGGTTTCTTTGACTCTCAGACGGGAATTCTCGGTTCACTTTCCTCAAATGTGCTGTATCGTTCAACAAACGGCGGATTCAGCTATACACTTGTCACAAACCTGCCTGCGCCTCAGCCAAGCGGTATATGCGGGATCTCTGTGGTTGACAGTCTTACTGCCTATGCGTGCGGATCTTACTACGGCCCGGGAATAGTAATAAAAACGACCAACAAAGGTGCAAACTGGACAAACGCATTTTACGATACTGCAAAAGCAAGGACTCTTGTTGACTGCTATTTCTGGAGCAAAGACTCCGGTATAGCGGTTGGAGGATACAATACAAACGGCCAGTTCTCTGACGGAAGCGCAGTGGTCATAAAAACAACCGACGGCGGCGCTACTTGGAGGAGGGTTCATAAGACTCAGCGCACTCAGGAATGGTGCTGGAAGATCTCATTTATTTCAAGACAGACGGGATTTGTAAGTATTGAAAGGGAATCAGGCATGGCTTACATTCTCAAGACAACAAATAACGGAGATAACTGGTCTGAAATCCAGTTCCTGGTCTATGATGAGGAGGGAATCGGTTTTGTGAATGAATCAACCGGATGGTTGGGCGGGTGGACAGGACCGACTTATATGACAACAAACGGTGGATCGAACTGGCAGCTCGCCGGATGGGGTACCAATCTTAACAGATTTCGTTTTCTCAGCGACACGCTTGCTTATGCGGTTGGTGACAGAGTCTATAAGTACTCAAGAGGCACGTCGGGAATATCACAGATATCATCCTCACTTCCGGAACGATTCAGTTTACGGCAGAACTATCCCAACCCCTTCAATCCTTCAACTTCGATAAGGTTCGATGTTTCTGAAAGCGGGAATTACAGGCTTGCTGTATTCGATACGGAAGGAAGAACGGTGAGCGAGCTTTTCAGCACCCGCTTGTCACCCGGCTCATACGAGGCAGGATTCAATGCACACGGGCTCTCCAGCGGTGTTTATTTTGCCGAACTGAGCGGAGAAAGTCAAAGACAGGTGATCAAGATCATTCTGATGAAGTGATCAGTTTAGTTTACTAAGCAGATGAAGAAGCAAATCATACTTCTGGCAATGATGGCTGTCTGCAGTTCTGCATTGTCGCAGAACTGGGAGCAGTCACTGAACGGCAGAAATGTCTGGTCTCTTGCAAAAGATGCCACCAACAACATATACGCCGGCGGACTTACCGGATCGAATTCAAGGATATGGAAATCAACAGACGGGGGAGGAAGCTGGGATACTATTTATACAGGTACAGGGCAGACAATGTGGGATTTCGCGTTCGATCAGTCAGGCAACATATACGTGGCAAACTTCTCAACAGGGTTGCTGAGATCAACAGACAACGGATCTACCTTCAGCACCATACCGGTTTCAGCATTCAACAACAAGAATCCTCAGGGAGTGGAGTGCGGTGAAAGCGGCCATGTGTTTGTAACTACTTCTACCGGATTTTTCAGAAGTACAAATTCAGGCGGCACATTCACGGAGACCGCGCTTACAGGGCTAAACTGTCTTCCGGTCATCGTTGACAGAGACAGTTCAAATATCGTTTATGTGGGAGTAACTTCCGCCGGTGGAACAGGGATCGGATTTTACAGATCCACTGATAACGGCGCAACATTCAGCAATAACCTTAATCCCGGGAAGAATGGCTACAATCTGGCACAGTCACAGTCAGGCACAGTATATATGATCACAACAACTTCTCCCTACAATTTCGATAAGTCAACCGACAAAGGCCTGACGTGGACAACACTTGGCAACACAAGTTCCGGACAGCGCGGACTGGCCATCGGTTACGATTCCGATATTTACACATCAGGGAACGGCGGAGTGTTCAAATCATCCAACGGCGGTTCCGGCTTCTCAAATTTCAATCTTACAATTACTACCACTCCGATCCTGTATGTGGAATACGACGCAACGGCCAGGCTTTTTGCCGGCGCAAGCGGCTCTGCAAACGGGGGTGTCTGGGTTCTGGCAATTCAGCTTACTGAACTCAGCAATGCGTCTGTCAACTTACCGGACAAGATCCTGCTTGAGCAGAACTATCCGAACCCGTTCAATCCGGCAACGGTAATCAAGTTCAAACTTCCTGCCCGTACCCATTGCGATCTTAAGATATACGATGCAAGAGGAAGACTGATCTCTTCACCAGTCAGCAATTCACTTGAAGCCGGAGAGTATGAATATGAATTCCGGTCCGATGATCTGCCGTCAGGAATCTATTTCTATGAACTTAGCACCGAAGCTTTTTCTCAGGCGAGAAAAATGATCATTCTGAAATGAAGACCCTCAAACTCAGATCAGCGAAGTCAGTAGTTGCTTTCGGCCTGATGTCAATTGCCATTTTCTCTGCGCCGGCAACGGCTCAATGGGGCTATGATGAAAGTGCAACGACATATTTCGGGATCGGCACATCCGTATCGAGTTACTTCGGCGGATATTTCGGACAGGCATATCAAATGAGAGTGCTTAGCTCAAACTATGATGATTATTATGACTATTACGGCTCCTATTACTACAGTGATTACTATGATTATGATTACACTCTATGGTCTCCGATACAGTTTGACCTCACAGCAGGTTTTTTCATAAATGATTTCATGGCAATCGAAACCGAAGCTTCATTTCTTTACCACCTGAACGGAAGAGTTGACCCGCAGTTCAAATCAGGAAGCACAGGCGGGCAGGATTATCTTGACAGGAATGATTATGCAATGCTATACGCAGTTCCGGTTGCGGTGAGTCTCAAACTTTTCACGGGCGGGCAGGATTATTCCGCATATATAAAGGGCGGCCCTGCAATGCAGTACACTGATGAGCAATATGACAGGATAAGGGAATTCTACGGCTACAACGGAATCTATGAATATTCTTACAATGCATACCTCGGAACTGTGGCGAAATCAGAATGGCTCCACGGATTCAGGTTTGGATTCGGGATGCAGTATAACCTGGGCGGATACCTTGGAGGATACACAGAGTTTCAGTACAGCTACTTCAACATCAACCCGAACAATGCAACGGCACTTGCGCTTGACAGGGCTCCTGAGGCGCAGCTTTTTTCGCTTAAGACTTCAGTTTACTTTCAGTTCTGATTAAGCGCGTATGAGATTTTTCATTAAATGTAATTGCCGTGTCTCGTCAGCAAATGGCCGGACCATTATGGTGAATTCATTCCAAGACAATTACAAAAAATGCAGTTTCATTTGATTGGAAAATAATGAATGTTAATAGACTTTTTTGTATAGTTGCAGACTCAATGTTGATAAACAAACTCTGAGTTGATCTATGATAACATATAAGCCGGGCCGTAGACCGGGAATGAAATTAGCACTGATACTGTCAATGATCGTATCGTGCTTATCTTTATACTCAGGATGCGGAAAGGAAGAAGTGAAAGCTCCTCCGCAGTCGCCTGAAGTGAAAATCTCGAAGGCCGAATCTAGGGACATCCCTGTAGTGAACGAATGGGTCGGCGAAGCGCTGGGCGCGGAAGATATTGAGCTCAGGGCAAGAGTGGACGGATACATACAGGGCATTTACTTCACCGAAGGTTCACAGGTTTCCGAAGGCATGCTCCTGTACACAATAGACACCAAGGAACTTGAGCAGAAGGTCATAGAGGCAAAGGGCAAACTGAAAGAGGCGGAAACCATGCTGGTAAAAGCCGAGAATGACGTTAAGCGATTCCAGCCGCTTGCCGAAGCCGGGGCTGTCAGTGCGCAAAGATATGAAACCGCCGTTGCCATATATGAAGCCCAGAAAGGAATTGTGGAAGCAGCTCAGGCAGGTCTGAGACTTGCGGAGATAAACCTCGGGTACTCAAGAGTGACCGCTCCTATCTCAGGACTCATTGGCATTACGCAGTTCAAGGTGGGAGACTATGTAACAAAGACGCCCGGTTCACTCCTTAATACCATATCAAACATCAATCCAATAAGGGTACGATTTTCCGTAAGTGAACAGGAATTCTTAGCATTCAGAAAAAGTGCCCTTGAAGAAAGGACCAAAGGGAACAGAGTAACAATGAATGCAGAAGTTGAAATGATCCTTTCAGACGGTTCCCTTTATCCCAACAAAGGCAAGGTTAATGTTGCGAACAGGCAGATCGATCCTTCAACAGGAACACTAATGCTTGAGGCCACCTTCCCCAATCCTGATCAGCTTCTGAGGCCGGGGCAGTATTCGAAGATCCGGTGGGTGACAAAAGTGCTTTCAAGTGCGATCGTGATCCCGACTCGTGCCATATCAGAGTTGCAGGGACAGTACCGTGTGTTTGTGGTCGGCCCGGACAACAAGGCACAGATCCGGACAATCATCAAGGGTCAGCAGTTCGGACCTTATACAGTTGTTTCATCAGGACTCAGCCAGGGAGAAAGTATTATTGTTGAGGGCATACAGAAAGTAAGCCCGGATATGACAGTCACACCTTCAGAGTTCATTCCTCAAAAAGACACTATTCCTGCCGGAAACTGACGCATGGCAAAATTCTTCGTTAACAGGCCGATAGTTGCAATGGTGCTTTCTATCATTCTTGTGATCCTTGGCACCGTAACTATGACCGGCCTCCCCATTGCACAGTTTCCCGATATAGTGCCTCCCGTAATCAGCGTTTCCACTACTTATTACGGCGCATCGGCAATTGATGTTGAGCAGTCTGTAGCGACTCCAATAGAGCAGAACGTGAACGGCGTTGAGAATATGATCTATATGAAGTCGATCAATGCCAACGACGGGACAATGACTCTGCAGGTATCATTTGAAGTGGGTTCAGATCTTGACATTTCAAACGTGCTTACTCAGAACAGAGTCTCGCAGGCAACGCCAAGCCTTCCCGTGAATGTTAAGAACGAAGGCGTTAAGATCAAGAAATCACTTGTGTTTCCCCTGCTGATAGTATGCCTGAAGGGCAAAGGGAACAACTCATTCGACAACAATTTTCTCTCCAACTATGCATTCATTAACATCAACGACCAGCTTAGCAGAATAAAAGGCGTTGGTGACGTGAAGATCATGGGAGGTAGCGATTACTCCATGAGGATCTGGCTCAAGCCGGACATGCTTGGAAAGCTGGGGCTCACGGTCAATGACATTTCCAAAGCGATCAGCGATCAGAACATAATCAGTCCCGCGGGGCAGATAGGCGCTCCGCCCGCACCTCCTGGAACGGATTTCACTTATACGGTCAAGACAAAGGGAAGGCTTCTCAATGAGGAAGAGTTTGAGAACATAGTTGTAAGGACCAATCCTGACGGTTCACAGCTGAAACTTGGGCAGGTGGCACGTATCGAACTCGGTTCCCTTCTATACAATATGAAGGGTAACAATAACAGTTCTCCTTCCGCAGTAATACTGGTCTATCAGCAGCCCGGTTCCAATGCCCTTGAAGTTGCCGATAAGATCAAAGAGACGATGCAGGATCTGTCGAAAAACTTTCCGGAAGGAATGGAATATGCCGTAACACTGGACACAACGCTTCCGGTTGAAGAAGGGATCAATGAGATCCTGCACACTCTCATTGAAGCGATCATATTGGTGATACTGGTTGTGTTCATTTTTCTCCAGAACTGGAGAGCAACGCTCATACCTCTAATTACAGTACCGGTTTCGCTCATAGCCACATTCATGGTATTTCCTTTGCTCGGCTTCACGATCAACACACTGTCATTGCTCGGAATGGTTCTGGCAATCGGTATTGTCGTGGATGATGCAATTGTAGTGGTGGAAGCTGTTATGCATCACATAGAGCACGGGCTTTCGCCGAAGGAGGCGACGCTCAAAGCAATGGAAGAAGTCTCCGGCCCGGTCATTGCAATAGCACTCATACTCAGCGCCGTCTTCATTCCCGTTGCTTTTCTTGGAGGAATTACCGGCAGTCTGTTCCAGCAGTTTGCAGTAACGATTGCAGTATCCGTAATATTCTCCGCGATCAATGCACTGACACTCAGCCCCGCATTATCCGCATTACTGCTTAAGCCAAAGGGAGAAAAGAAGTCTCCCCTAGAGAAGTTTTACAGGTGGTTCAACAAACACTTCGACAGGTTCACCAATGGCTACGTTAACTTCACATCTGCATTTGTGAAGAAGTCTTTCAGAAGCCTGCTGATAATCGGAGTGATCATAGCGCTGCTTGTATTGCTGTTCGGTGTTGTTCCCGGTGGCTTTGTTCCGGAAGAGGACAACGGCTATTTCATGGTTCACCTGCAGCTCCCTGACGCTTCATCACTGCAAAGGACAGAAGAGGTTTGCGCCAAGATCGACAAAATTATCGCGGGATACGGAGCAATTGACAATTACACAACAATTGCGGGATATAATCTGCTCTCAAGTGTATCAGTACCAAACTCGGCGGCATTCTTCATCTCAATGAAACCCTGGGCAGACAGACACGGTGAAGGTCAAAGTTCATTTGATGTGATCAAAAGCCTGAACAGAGAGCTTGCTTCAGCAATACCCGAGGGAATTGTCTATGTGTTCGGGCCGCCTGCCATTCAGGGACTCGGCACCGGTTCAGGCTTCACAATGATGTTTCAGGACAAGAGCGGAAACTCCCCCACCGATCTTGCACTGCAAGTTCAGAACTTCATGGCTGAAGCGAGGAAACGCCCCGAGATCGGGAGCATAGCAACTTTTTACAGGGCGAGTGTTCCTCAGGTGAATGCAGAGATCGATTACGATAAAGTGCTTAAGCTCGGTCTTGACATAAATGAAGTCAACAAGACAATAGGAACAATGCTCGGCTCAAGCTATGTAAATGATTTCAACAGATTCGGTCGCATATACAAAGTATTTCTTTCGGCAGAAGGAGAATACAGGGACGAAGAGAAAGATGTTGAGCAATTCTATGTGAGAAGCAACAAAGGTGAAATGGTTCCGCTTTCCACTCTCGTGAAGCTCTCCAGAACCACGGGCCCTGACTTCACAAACAGGTTCAACCTTTACAGGACTGCTGAACTTACAGGAAACCCGGCTCCGGGTTACAGTTCCGCACAGGCACTGAATGCGCTGAAGGAAGTTGCAGCGCAGGTCATTCCAGCAGGATGGGGCTATGACTGGGCTAACATGTCATATCAGGAGGAGAAAGCAGCCGGACAGGGTGCCGTTGTTTTTATCTTCGCGCTCATACTTGTGTTCCTGATCCTTGCCGCTCAGTACGAGAGCTGGTCGTTACCTTTCAGCGTATTGCTTGGAACACCCTTTGCCATTTTCGGCGCTATGCTCGGCTTGTGGCTGGCAAGATTTTCGAGCACCAACTACGTTGTTGATATTTACGCGCAGATAGGTTTTGTTACACTCATAGGGCTTGCTGCCAAGAACGCAATTCTAATTGTTGAATTTGCAAAGGCAAACAAAGAAAGCGGCATGCCCCTGATCGAATCTGCACTGAATGCGGCAAGGCTCCGACTGCGGCCAATACTAATGACTTCCTTTGCATTTATCCTCGGTGTAATTCCTCTTGTTACTGCAAGCGGTGCAGGTGCAGAAGCCAGAAGGATAATGGGTATGTCAGTTTTTTCCGGACTGCTTGTCGCAACCATACTTGGAGTGATCCTTATCCCGCCTCTGTTTGTGTTTGTTGAAAAGTATATTGCCAGAACGAAAGACGAGAACCCGGCGTATGAACTCCCCGGCACAAGTGACAACCCTGAAGAAAAGCACTGATTTGAAGAAATATCTTGTCATATTGCCGCTCTTAGTTATTTGGGGCTGCAGTGCAGTTGGCCCTGATTATGAAAGGCCCGAAACTGATATACCAAAAGAATGGAGGACCAAAGATACTTCCATTTACCTGGACAGCAATGACAGGAAGGCTGCCGATTCAGAATGGTGGAGAATGTTCGGGGATTCAGTGCTGACCGGCCTGATAGAAACAGGTCTCACGGAGAATGCCGACTTAAAGATCGCGGCCGCAAGAGTTGAAGAATACCTGGCCTATTACGGGATCTCCAGATCCGCATTTTACCCTGAGATCAATGCGGGTATAAGATCGGGCTACGGGAAGCTGCCCTCAACAGAAAATGCACAGCAGGACAAGTCATCAAGAAGAGCCGTTTTCAGAATTGACGTTTCTGCAGACTGGGAACTGGACCTTTGGGGAAGGATCCGAAGGCTGAACGAATCCGCAAGAGCGGACGTGCTCGCTTCTGAGGAATCACGTCAGGGAATGGTGCTTCTGATAGCGTCAAGAATTGCGAGTTCATATATAGAACTTCTAACTTTGAGGCAGCAACTGGAGATATCAAAACAAACTGTGGCAAGCCGTGAAAACGCCAGAAGACTTTTTGCACTGAGGTATGAGAAGGGTGAGATATCTCTGATAGAGGTTAACCAGCTGGAGTCAGACTACTGGAATGTCAAGTCGCAGGTACCGTACTATGAACAGCTGATAACTCAGGCGGAGAACAACATCAGGGTTTTGGTCGGAAAGAATCCGGGTTCTCTGAACCGCGACAAGTCGCTTGACAGTATAAATGCACCGGTTATTCCGGAAGGGTTGCCATCCGCGCTTCTTGAAAGAAGGCCTGATATCAGAGGAGCTGAACAGGTTCTCATCTCAGCAAATGCAAACATAGGTGCAGTGAAGGCCGAGTATTATCCGCGCATTGCCTTGAATGGAACTATGGGCCTGTCAAGTTCGGACCTCACAACCATACTTGATCCTGCGTCTCAGCTATGGAATGTCGGTGCAAATCTGATTGCGCCGTTATTCAATGCCGGAAGGACAAGCAGCAGAGTTGAAGTGGCAGAAGCAATAAGGAAGCAGGCACTGATTAATTACACAAACATTGTGCGCGGAGCATTCAGGGACGTTGACAATTCACTGGCAGCATACAGAGGAGTGAGAGAGCAATTGGAGTACGTGGGAAACAGGGTAAACGCTTTGGCAGTGTACACTGATCTTGCCAGAATGAATTTTGATGAAGGAGTAAACTCCTATCTTGAGGTTCTTGATGCTGAGCGATCGCTCTTTGATGCGCAGATCTTTTATGCAAGCGTAAGAGGTGACCTTCTTAAGAGCATCATAAGCATATACAGTTCACTTGCAGGAGGATGGGTTACAGATGCTTCTTTGAAATCCGTGCAGCCCGAAGGCAAAGGTGAAGTAGAGGAAATGAAGAAGGAAGAACTGGAACGGTAGCAGTACCAGCAGACAGCCGTAAAGGATCTTCGTGATGCTTGGCAGATTGCATGGTTGCAGGGGCTTCGCCCCGAAGGGGCAAATTTCCCGCTGATCAATTTATCGGGGCTTCGCCCCGTCTCCCATCTTCTCAATTGAATTAGTCCCAACTTTCGGATAACTTTCGCTCACACAATTCAAACAGTCTATTCACTAATCTCAAACTCCAATGAAATGAATCATTATTTCAAAATCCTTTTCACACTTTTCGGACTCTTGCTTTCCACAAATAGTTTTGGGGATTTGAGCGGGCCGAAATCCATACCAGGCGACTACAGCACTATTGCGCTTGCTGTAGCCGATCTCAACGCTCAGGGCGTAGGTACGGGTGGCGTCATTTTCAATGTCGCCGCCGGACATACGGAAACAGTCTCAAACCTGGTGGTCAACATCGTCGCGAACCTGCCTACATCTTCCAACACCGTTGTGTTTCGTAAGAGCGGGGCAGGAGCGAATCCCCTCATTACGGCCGCTCCCGGCTCTTCAGCTACGGCTGACGGTATCATAAAAATATCCGGGACCGACTACATCACATTTGAAGCAATTGATCTTGTTGACCCTTCTTCAAACACCGGCAATGCAATGATGGAATGGGGCTATGCGCTCATGAGGGAGACCACAAGGAATGGTACTCAGCATGCAATCATCAAGAACTGCACCGTAACACTTCAGAAAATGAACACGGCATCGATCGGCATCTATATTGCAAACAGGGATACAAGCGGCAATATAATAGTGCCAGAGGATGCTGAAGGCCAGAACAGTTATAATACGATATATGGAAACACAGTTACTAATGTATATAAGGGGATCGTCGCCATCTCCGCTTCTACAACAAGAGATCTTGACAACAGGATCGGCGTGGAGGGCGAAACTGCGAACTCGATAACAGATTGGGGTGGCTCTACCGTTTCCGCCGAAGGGATCAGATGCGAAGGGCAGACCAATGTGAAGATTGTAAATAACGTCGTTAACGGCGGCACAAATACAAGCGGTTCGGCGGCCACGGTCGGCATCATAGCTACTCTTTTCGGTTCGCTTCCAAGCGCCGCAAACTATGAGATTGCTTACAACACCGTTACCATTACAGCAAGCTCCTCGTCACAGGCTCATTACGGCATCCGGGCACTTGCAAACGGTGATACTGTCCGCATTCATCATAACACTGTTGAGAACTGCAACTCCGGTCAGACGTCAAATGCATTCTATGGCATTTCACATGATCCTGTGGGCACTGTCAACGCAGCTTACATTCACAACAATATCATCCGCAATAACTCGCATGGCGGAACTGGCACAACTCAGTTGTTGTATGCCGCGGGAAGCGGCACCATCAACAATCTCCTCATCAGGGCTAATTTGATATATGGCAACCAGAAAACAGGCATAAGCGGAACGCTGAATGGCATTATTGTTTCAAATGCCTCGCTTGAGTGCGATTCCAATCAGATCTACAATAACTCAATACCGAGTTCTTCAGGGTCATCAAGCAGTTCTATGAACGCATATTTGAGCAGCGGCAGCCCCCTTCTGGAAAATGTCCATAATAACCTGATCTACAATCAGTCCGTAAGCGGATTCGGAACTTCCACTTCATCGATCATGACCGGCATTCGCTCAAATTCTGCTTCAAGTACTGTCAAGAGGATCTATGAAAATACAATTTACGGACTGAACACAATTATCGGAACCGGTACGACCGGCGGCGCATATGGAATCTACAGCACTCAGGGAGCAGACGTAAAGATCTACAGGAACAAGGTTTACGACATTGCCAACACAGGAGCTAACGGTACTTCAGGCGGCATCTGGACTTCCTCCGGAGTTGCAATTTCCGTTTACAACAATTTTGTTTCCAATATCAAAGCTCCGAACTCTACCAACGCAAATGCAGTAGTCGGCATAAATAACACAAGCACAACTGCCAACAGCACTGTCAAGATCTACTATAACTCTGTTCATCTTAATGCATCAGGAGGCAGTTCATTCGGATCATCAGCATTGTCAGTTACCGCAAGCGCTACTGCAACCTCTGCTTCACTTGACTTGAGGAACAATGTCTTCATTAATCTCTCATCGCCAGGAAGCCTGAGCGGGCAAACCGTTGCTTACAGAAGAAGCAGTGTTAACCTTCAAAACTTTGCATCGGAGTCCAACCACAATGTCTTCTATGTTGGAACGGCAGCTTTCAACAAACTCATTTTTGCAGACGGCGTTAACGGAGATCAGACCATCGAACTCTATAAAGCACGCATGTCCCCGAGAGAAACAAATTCCAGGTCATTCAATGTGAATTTTGTGAATACCGTCACAGGTGATCTGCATGTCACCGGATCTTCGATCGGCGACCTGAATCTTATAGGACAACCTCTGGCAGGCATAACTGACGATTTTGATGCTGACACAAGAAGCGCTTCTCATCCGTACCGCGGTGCTGATGAGTCAAATGCTTTTGCAGTGGCCACTCTTAATCTTACCGTGAATCTCGAAGCCTATTCACCTGTGCAGGACACCCTGAGAGTTCAGCTGAGGGAAACGTCTGCGCCTTATGCTGTTGTTGATACGGCGAAAGGCTATCTTAGCCCGACCGGCACAGTCTCCCTGCAATTTGCAAAGGCCCTGAACAGTGTAAGTTATTACATCGTGGCCAAGCACAGGAACTCTGTTGAAACATGGAGCAAATCCGGCGGAGAGACTTTCACAGCCGGTTTACTGAACTACGACTTCACTTCATCTGCAGGACAGGCATACGGAAATAACATGGTGCTTGTAGGAGGAAAGTACTCCTTCTATACGGGAGAAGTGAATAATGACGGTTTCGTTGATGCAGGTGATATTTCACTGATTGACAATGATGCTTTTAATTTTGTAACAGGATATGTGAATACCGATCTCAACGGTGATTCTTCTGTTGACGGCACAGACCTTGCATTTGCAGACAACAATGCATTCAACTTTGTAGGCGTCGTAAGGCCGTAAACTGCGGATTTTCGCACCATCGCATTGAGTTCCGCCGGGCCCGGTGATTTTCAGCCGGGCCTTTCTTTTTTGATCGTCTCCTCTTCTGCAAAGAATCTTCTGACAACAGATCCGGAGCGATATGTTACAAGCAAAATTATTCCATGCTTGATAGGAGCGGAATTGCAGACAGTCAACTTCGCAACTGTTCTCCCCGCTCGAAACCGGCAAGCATCACTTTCGTATCTGTGAAGTGGAGGTTATCCTGCAGTTGTTATTCCTGTGCAGGATTAAGTTAACAGTCATTTGAAATCTAACTGAAAATGTAATGAAGGTCATTGGAATAATTCTCGGTATTCTTTCGGCAATAGGAATGCTTGTTGCATTCATTCCTCTTCTTGGCTGGCTGAACTGGATCAACATACCGTTCGCCATAGTCGGTTTGATCATAAGCGTGGTAGCTGAGTCTAAGGGCGGCACAATTCTCTGCGCGATCGCGGTTGTTTTCGGGATAATCAGACTGACGCTCGGCGGCGGGTTCATCTGACGCGATCAATGATGTGAGTTCTGTGTTTGTCCGGGAAAGTTCAGCGCATTAAAGCAAAGGCATACATACTGCTGTGGTCTGCAATGTGCTGTGCAGTCCGAATTCGGATTTACAGAAATGTAATTGAGACTCCGGTGCAGATATCAATCTCCGTTCTCAGCAAGCAGAAAATTGAAACTAAAAAGCCCACACCTTGAAAAGGCGCGGGCTTTTCAGAGCTGGAGACGAGACTTGAACTCGTGACCTGCTGATTACGAATCAGCTGCTCTACCAACTGAGCTACTCCAGCAA